>JBIOZP010000102.1:0-21772 GCA_044871225.1 Solirubrobacterales bacterium | reverse complement strand
CGGGACAACTGGAGAGGCGTCGGGCACGCCCCCCGCGTCCCCGCCATTCTCGAGGTGTCACCCCGCCCGATCGTGCGCCGGGGGCGGCTCGTCGGGGCTCGTCGGGGCTAGATCTCCGGGTCGTCGGGGAAGGCGAGCCGCACGTGCGTCCGGGCCACGGCGACGAATGATCGGCTCTCGGGGGAGCCGCCGTGCAATGGGGCGAGCTGCGCGTTGACCAGCGGGATGAAGTCCATGTCGCCACCGTTCAGGTAGTCGGACAGGCGGCTGCGGTACCCCTCGCGCGGCAGGCTCAAATCGCCGACGATCCGGTGGCGGTCGGTCTCGAGGACCACCCGTTCGACCCGCATCTCCATACGCTCAACTTAATCGGCTCCGTGGCCGCGTGCTTGAGGCGGGGCGAGCGCGGGTTGCTGTCGCTTGGCCCCCGGGCCTACCTGTGGCCCTGGACCTGGACGACCTGCTGGAAGGTCGGCCGGTTGACCCAGGGAATGAGTGGCTGGCTGATGCCGCCGACGGCCCGGAAGCCGATCTTGTCGTGCTCGACCGGGGTCTGGCCGCCGTACAGCTCGGCGTTGGAGTCGTGCTGGAGCGCGTCGGTGAGCGCGCTCAGCAGCGCGGTGCGGCAGGCGGCCACCTTGCCCTGACCGCAGTAGACGCGCGAGTAGGGGCCGCGCACGTTCATGCCGAGCAGGTCGCGCAGGTCCTTGTGGACGTAGCCGTAGGAGCTGCTGTTGAACGACGAGCCCAACCGCCCGGGCGCGTCGTGCGCGAACGGGGTTTGATTGAACAAGGTCGGTCCCAGGGTGGGCTGGAACTCGGCCTTTACCAGGCGCGGCCACCAGGCGTCCATGGTGCGGATGGCGCCGCCATGCTCGTAGACCCCGTCCTTGTTCCGGTCGATGCGGTGGGCGCCGGACGCTCGCCAGGCACGGAGCTCCTGGAGCGGCTGCCTCAGCGCCGGGTTGGTGACCGGCTGGGTGTCGATCACCCTCATGATCCAGGGCAGGACCTTGTCTCCTCGCAAGTCGACCGTCCCC
This sequence comes from Solirubrobacterales bacterium, assembly GCA_044871225.1. Classification (GTDB taxonomy): domain Bacteria; phylum Actinomycetota; class Thermoleophilia; order Solirubrobacterales; family 70-9; genus AC-56. The sequence goes on along the minus strand of JBIOZP010000102.1, from coordinate 20,732 downwards.
GCGTCCTCCATGTCGCTGATCAGCTGCTGCAGGGTGACCTTGCCGGCGCCCGCGATGTCCCGCTTGATGCGATCGTCCAGTGGCTGCGACCGGTAGAGCGAGGAGTAGCCGGTGTTGTAGTCGGGCGCCTGCCGGTTGTTCCAGCTCGTCAGGTAGCTCTGGTCCACGACTTGTGGGTGCGCGCCCTGGGGCTGGAGGTCCTCGGTTGAGTTCACCGGGTTGAAGTTCCGCCACAAGAAGGGGTCGCGCCCGAAGGTGGGGAGGTTCGGATCGACGTTGGCGGGCCGGACGGGGTTGGCGCCGGAGTTGAAGTAGGCGATGTGCCGGTTGTCGACGTAGAACCAGTTGAACGTGTAGGCGATGTTGTTGGCGGCTCGCATGAAGTCCTGGGGGCTGCGCATCGCGTTGGGGTCGTTGAAGGTGGCGAACCCGAGCGCCGAGGGGTCGACCTCGTGGTTGTACGTGACGCGGAGCCTCGTGAACGCGTACGGCTGGCCGCCGACCGTGGCCCGTCCGATCACGACGCCGAGACGCGTGCGCAGGGTGGTCAGGGTCTGGGAGCCCGCCGGAGTCTGGTCCGCGGGGGTGGGGACCCAGGAGTTGGTGCGGGTGAGGACGTCGAACGGCAGGCAGCTGCCCCTGAACAGGTAATGGTCGGAGTCGATCGTGGGCTGGCCGCCCCCTGGCTCACAGAGCTTCACGGCGTAGGTGTCGATGATGTCCTGCCCCGCCGAGGTGGCGCTCCAGGCGTAATCGCGGCCGTGGCCGAGCTGCACGTACAGGTTGGTCCCGGGGAACGCGGCGCCGCGGGCATCGATCGCCGGCCCGGCGGCCGTCTTCGGCGCGTGGATGTCTTCCTCCATCAGGATCTCGGGCGACCAGTAGCCGACCTGCGGGCCCATCACCGCGACCGGGCGGCCATTGGCCGACTCCCTGGCCGAGACGAGCAGGGCGTTGGACGCGTCGTGCTCCTGGCGGAAGGGCTCCAGGATGCCAGCGGGGAGGTCACCGCCGGAGGACGACGGAGCCGAGCTCTCGGCGCTCCCGCTCGCCGATTGGGTCGCGTCCGCGCTCCGCACGCTGCCCGGATCGGGAAGCGCCACTCCGGCAGGTTGAGCAGGGGGCTGGCCGTAGGGAAAGCTCTTGCCGTGGACGGTCGTCGGGGCCTCCGGGTCGTTGAACTCCTGGAAGTCGGCCCAGACCTTCTTGCCCTCGGTGGCCCCGAACCTCTGCCGGGCGGTCACCAGGGCCTGCGCCGCGGGGAGCTCGCCGCCGCCGCCCTTGCCGAAGATCCCGGCGACCAGCGAGGCGATCGCGATCACGTCCGCCACCTTCCACTGGTGACCGGGCCTGCAGATGCTCTGCGAAGGGTCGATCAGCCCGTACTCGCCCGGCAGCTTCGCGGGGTTGGCGCACGCCTCGGTGATGTACTTGTTGACCCCGCCCACGTAGTTGGTGACGTCGCGCTGGATCATCACGCCCTGCTGCCCGTAGAGCTCGTCCGCCCGGTCGTACTGCCGCTGTAGCTCGGCCTCGCGGTACGGGGTGTCCGCCCACACCGAGGCATCCATGGCGGCGTTCGACCCGCCGGCGAACGAGGAGAGCTGCGCGCGGGCGGAGTGGCGCAGGACGTCGATCATGAACAGGCGGTCCTCGGCGGTCGCGTAGCCGGCCCCGAACATGGTTCCCAGCCGGGTCGCGCCGTAGATGTGGGGAACGCCGAGGCGGTCGCGCTGAATCGTGACGTCCGTGCGCGGGCTGTAGGTGCGTTCGACGTTCGTGGCGTGCACCCCGAAGCTCGCGTCCTTGAAGTAGTCGCCAATCTGCGCGGCGGTCAGCCCAGGCGTCGCGTAGAGCAGATTCGAGTACATCGTGAGCTGGCGGTCGCTGGTGTGGGGCGGGTAGGTCCCGTTGGCCTGGAAGGCGGCGACCTGCGACGCGTTTGCGTTCTTCCCCTGTGCCGGCGGCAGGATGTTCCGAAAGCCGCCGAAGTCGTTATGCCGGTAGGGAGAGGGAGTTGGGGCCGCGCTCGCCGACGCGCCTGGCATCGCGAGCAGAATCGCCGCTGCGACGACCGTCGTGCTCAAGCGCCTGAAGACCCCGAAAATCAGACTTCCTCCTCATCAGCCTGGGGCTGCCACTGCTCGGTGGCTCGGCTCGGCGGGAGCATATACCGGTCCGGCCGATACGGGTGCAGCTATATCGCATAGGTTTCGTCTGCCAGGGCGGACGAGCTGAAGGAGTGACATGGAGCCGAAGCAGGTTGACCCGGCGGAGTTTCGCGACGGCCAGCGGAAGCAGTGGAACCAGGCCGCGACCGGCTGGCGCAAGTGGTCGGAGCTGATCGATCGCTCTGCGAGCGCGGTCAGCGAGCGCCTCGTCGAGCTGGCGGGCGTCGAGCCCGGCAGCCGGATCCTCGACGTGGCGGCGGGATACGGCGAGCCGTCGTTGACTGCAGCGCGCGTCGCGGGCCCTGAGGGCAGCGTGGTGGCGAGCGACATCTCCGCCGAGATGCTCGCGTACGGCCGCGAGCGCGCGAGTGCGGCGGGACTCGACAACATCGAGTTCGTCGAGTCGGACGCCGCCGGGCTGGACTTCGCCGAGGGAAGCTTCGACTCGGCGCTGTCGCGATTCGGGATCATCTTCGAGCCTGACGGCGAGGGCGCCGCGGCTCGAGTTCGTGCGTTCCTGAAGCCGGGGGGACGGATGGCGATCGCGTCGTGGGGTCAGCCGGAGGAGGTTCCGTTCATAGCGATCCCGATGGCGACCGCGATCCAGCGTCTGAACGTCCCGCCGCCGCCCCCCGGAACGCCCGGACCGCTTTCGCGCCCCACGCCCGAGGCCCTGGGAGGCCTGCTGGAGGGTGGAGGCTTCTCGGAGGTGCGGACGGAGGACGTCCAGGTCACGATGGAATGGGAGTCCCCCGAGGAGTTCACGACCTTCGTCAAGGACATCGCCCCCCCGATCCGGGCGATCATCGACCCCCACCCCGAGGAGGTCCAGGACGAGACCTGGCAGGCGATCACCGACGCGATCCGGCAGCAGGCCGGCGACGACGGGACGGTGAAGCTCACCAATCTCGTGCTCATGGCCGCGGGCAGCGCCTAGGCCGGGCCGAACGCGCGGAGCGCTCGGGGCTCAGGGCATGAAGTACGGGATCGCGGTGTTCGCGACGGGCGACTCGGTCCCTCCAGGGCCGCTCGGGCGAATGGTCGAGGAGCGCGGGTTCGAGTCGCTGTTCCTACCCGAGCACACCCACATCCCGGCGTCGCGCAGGACCCCCTATCCAGCAGGTGGCGAGCTCCCGCCCGAGTACAGCCGCACCTATGACCCGTTCGTGGCGCTGATGGCGGCGGCGTGCGCGACTCAGAAGCTGCTGCTGGCGACCGGGATCTGCCTGGTGGTCGAGCGGGATCCGATCATCACCGCCAAGGAGGTCGCCTCGGTGGACCGGCTGTCCGGCGGGCGGTTCCTGTTCGGCGTCGGCGCCGGCTGGAACCTCGAGGAGATGGAGAACCACGGCACCGATCCGCGGCGCCGCTTCTCGCTGATGCGCGAGCGAATCGAGGCCATGAAGGCGATCTGGACCCACGATGAGGCGTCGTACCACGGCGACCAGGTCGATTTCGATCGCATCTGGTGCTGGCCCAAGCCGCTTCAGGACCCCCATCCTCCGGTCCTGGTGGGAGGGAACGGCGACCGCGTGCTGGACCGGGTGGCCGCCTTCGGCGACGAGTGGATGCCGAATCGGGCCTCCGGGCTGCGGGAGCGGATCGCACGGCTCCAAGAGCTGGCGGCCGCCGCGGGGCGGGATGCGATCCCGGTGACGCTTTCGGGTGCCAAACCGGACCTGGACCTGATCGCTCGCGGCGAGGAGGCCGGGGTCCACCGCTGCGTCTTCTACATCCCACCCGCCGACGCGGGAGAGACCGAGCGGCTTCTGGACCAGCTCGCTTCGGCGCTCGAGCTGGCCTAGAGGCGGCGTCGGAGAAGCGCTAGCCACCCAGGGCTGCGCTGATGACGGCGCGCCGGGCCCTAATCCTCGTCCCGCTCGGTCGACGAGATGTGGTCAGGCTCGCCGTAGGTGGCCCCCGGGTCCTCGGCCTCCGGCTCGCCGGCGAGCTCGCGGGGGTCCGGGGCGTCCGCGTCGTGGGTGGCGTTCTCGATCAGCTCGCGCTCGCTCTCCTCGAACCCCTCGGCGTATCCCTCGCCGGCTTCGGCAAGCGGGCGCTCCGCGTCGGGGAGGTCCTCGTCGGACCCCTGGCCACCGATCGCGGCCGCCTCCGCGGCCGCCGCCTCCTCCTCGCGGTGGACGAGGTCCTCGTCGCGGTCTTGGCCCTGTCGCTCCTCGATCGCCATGCTCGATCCAATCGCTACCCGGATCGGCGAGTACGAATCCTCTGGTGGGTAATGGGCAGGCCGGTGACCGGACGGACCGGCCAAGTTGCGGCGCAGTCCGATAAGGCGCACCGCGATGGGAGAAGGGCAAACCGACCCCCGCAGATCTGATATCGAGGAGGTTTACGAATGGCCCCCTGCACTCATCTAGACCACGTCCACGTCACGCAGCTCCCCGAGTCGGTGGAGGGCTGTGAGGACTGCCTGGCATCCGGCGACCCCTGGGTGCACCTGCGCATCTGCCTCGAGTGCGGCAAGGTCGGGTGTTGCGACAGCTCGCCGAACCGGCACGCGAGCGCTCACGCCCGCGACAGCGGGCACCCGATCATCCGCTCCCTCCAGCCGGGCGAGGAATGGTCCTGGTGCTTCGTGGACGAAGAGGCGCTCGCGATCCCGGCGGTGATGGGGCAAACGCGGATCCCCCGACCGCCCCTGGGGTGAGAAGCGCACCGGATTCCCACGAAGCCTTCTGTACAGACCGAGCGCTGAGCAGGAAGCCTGCTCGCCGATTCAGGCGAGCTCGCTGGGCCGAGCCTCCCCGGCGACCAGGGGCTCCACGATCGGCGGCGCCTTCGGCATGCTGCCCCGCTCCGCGTCCACGATCTCGAACCTGGACGCCTCGATCGTTCCCACGGTGTCGCGGTTGGGATGGCACCCGCGGCCGAACCATCCCCATGGCCGCTCCAGGCGGTCCTGCCAGCGGGCGCGGCTCGGATCGCTCGACCGCACGTGCTCCAGGAACAGGAGGCGCCCGCCCGGCTTCAGCACGCGCGAGATCTCCGACAGCGCCGCGTGGGGATCGGGGATGGTGCAGAGGACCAGCGTGGCGACGACGGTGTCGAAGCTGGCATCGGCGAAGGGCAGGTGCTCAGCCCCCGCGTCCATCACCTCGGCATCGAGTGGGGCGACCTTCCTCTGGAGCTGGCGACGCATGTGCCCGTCCGGCTCGGTCAACACGAGCTGGGAGACCGACTCCGGGTAGAGCTCCAGGTTGATTCCGGTCCCCGCCCCGATCTCGAGCGTTCGTCCCCTGGCCCGCGCCAGCAGCGCCTGCCGCTCGTCGCGCAGGCCGGCGTCCTCGGACCCCTTCATCAACCGGTCGTAGAACCGGGCGAACAGCGGCCCCCAGAGCGCATCCGAAAGCTTGCCGGGCACGGGGGGAACCTATCGCCTGGTGACTCTCAAGACTTGGCCACGGGGACTGGTGCGTTCGCTTCATCCGAGCAACACGCAGCCGACTCGACTTGCGAGGGCGTTTCCCCCGGCTCGACGTCTTCGTGCGTCACGAAGAGCTCCCAGGGGGTCCCGTCGGGATCTTGGACCCAGATCTTGTCCTGCTTGGCGTAGCAGCACGTGGTCTGCATCTCGTCGAAGACGGCGAGACCCGCGCTCTGAAGACGCAATTGCGCCATCAAGACCTCCTCGGTCGAGGAGACCTGGATTCCAGCGTGGTTGAAGGCGCCCAGCGAGTCCCCCCGCTCGCCCTCGTTCAGGGTGAAGTTGAGGGCCGGGTCTGTGACCTCGAACTTCGCATATCCGGGGCGGACCTTGGAGGGCGCGACGCCGAACAGCGCCTCGTAGAAGGGGATCGACCTCTCCACGTCGCTGACGGTTAGGGCGAGATGGGGTCTCAGGACAGCCATGTTGAAAGCTCCTTCAGTGCATCGGGGTTTACGTAGTAGTAGGCCCAGAGGCCCCGGCGCTCCGAGCCGACGATTCCGGCCTCACGCAGCACCTTGAGGTGATGGGAGACGGTGGGCTGAGACAGGTCGAACAGCGGCACCAGCTCGCAGACGCATACCTTGCCGGCGTGGCGGCGAAGGACATCGACCAACTGCATCCGGACGGGGTCCCCGAGTGCCTTCGCCACGCGCCCCAACCGCTCAGCCTCGGCACGCTCGATGCGGGGATAGGCAACCGGTTCGCAGCAGGGCTCGCCCGGGGGGCGCTTCTGCTTGGGCGACAAGTCCAGATCGAGAGGCATCTATCTACTTCTATCAATTAAAGTGACAAACGTCAATAGATAGGATGCGCCGCGTGACCGAAGACATCCAACTCAACGACCCTCAAACGCTCTATCGACGATGGGAGGAGTCGCAGTGGTCGCCATTCAACGTCGATCTCAGCGTGGATCAGGACCAATGGGACGACCTGGACGGCGATGGCCGGGGACTGGTGCTCTTCGTCCTCTCGTCGCTGATGGTGGCCGAGGAACGGATCACAACCAAGTTCTCGGGCTTGGTCGGTGCTTACGGCTCCGAGGAGGAGGCCGCATTTCTCGCCACCCAGCAGGTTGACGAAGCCCGCCACATGCAGTTCTACGCCCGGATTCGCAACGAGGTGATCGCGCAGCCCGACCTCATCGCCACACACGTCGGTCATGCTCGCGAGCATGTGTCCCCGGCCTTTCGGCGGCTCTTCGACGAAGCTTTGGTCGAGTCGCACGAGCGATTGATCGCTGAGCCCCGAAGCCAGGCCGCCAAGGTCGGCTTCGTGACGCTCTACCACCTGATCTTGGAGGCCACCCTCGGACTGACCACGTTCAAGTTCACGACCGACTACCTGACTCGGAATGGCCTGCTGCCGGGCTTCGTCGACGGGTACTCGCGGATCCACCACGACGAGACCCGCCACATCGGCTACGGCGTCTGGTTCCTTCGGGAGAGTGTCGGCACCGATCCAGCTCTCGGCGATGTCATTCGGGCGACGCTGCGAGCCCTGCTTCCATCGGTGGCCGAATCACTCACGCCCTCGGCTTCCGCCTCTGGGCTGGATCTGGAGGCCATCGGTACCGATGCCGACGAGGTCCGAGACTTCGCGCTGACGGGCTTGCGCCGGCGGCTCGACGTGATCGGGGTGCCACTGGAAACGCTGTGATGCGGGTTCGCCTCGACTTCCCAAGCGCCGTCTGATGGCGCACGTCCTCTTCCTCTGTCACCAGAACGCGGGGCGCTCGCAGATGAGCCACGCTTTGTTTGAAAAGGCGGCGGGAGGGCGTCACTCCTGCGACTCGGCCGGGACCCGTCCGGCCAACCGGGTGCATCCTCAGGTCGTGGAGGTCATGCATGAGGCCGGAATCGATCTCTCAGGCCGCATCCCGAAGAAGCTCGGCCGCGAGGCCGTCGAGTGGGCGGACGTCGTCGTGACGATGGGCTGCGGCGACGAGTGTCCATACGTGCCAGGTAAGCGCTACCTGGACTGGGACCTCCCGGATCCGTCCAATCGTCCGGTTGACGAGGTGCGCAATATTCGGGACGAGATCGCGCGCCGAATTACCGGCTTGATCCGGGATTTGGACCGGGGGGCTGGCGCCGCGGGCTAGTGGTTTCGAAGCGCGTCGATGAGCTCGTCCTTGCTCATCTTCGAGCGCCCCTCGATCCCGATCTCCGCGGCGCGCTCCTCGAGCTCCTCTTTGGTCCGGTCCTCGTAGTTCTCGGCCTCGCCGCCCTTGCGGCTGACGTCCTCACCTGCCGCCTTCGCGTTGGCGATCCGCGCCGCCTTCTCCTTGCTGGCGCCCTCCTCGCGAAGGTCCTCGTAGAGGCGGTCGTCCTTGACGCTCGGTCCGTGGTCGCTTCCCTTGGGCATGGCGATCCTCCTCGGGTCGACTGTTCAGCCTCCGCACAGTTCTGCTTCCCGGCCCCCTTCGGGTCAAACGGGCGGCTGGCCCGTAGCGGAGACTGTCGTCATGGACAACTCGCAAATCGCCGATCGCCTCGAGGCCTTCGCGTCGATGCTCGAGCTGGGGGAAGCAAACCCGTTCACGGCCAGGGCCTACCGTCGCGCCGCTGACACCATTCGGGGGACCCGGGCGCCTGTGGCCGACCTCGTGGCAGCCGGGCGGGCGCGCGATCTCCGCGGGATCGGGCCGGGGATCGAGGCACGCCTGCGCGAGCTGGTGGAGACCGGCACGATCGCCGAGCTGGCCGAGCTGGAGCGCGAGCTGGCGCCGGACCTCGTCGGGCTCGGCCGCTACCTGGGCCTGGGTGCTCGGCGCTCGGTCGAGGTGGCCCGCGCGCTCGGGATTCGCACGGCCCGGGAGTTCCGGGATGCGGCCGAGGCGGGACGCCTGCAAAGCGTTCCGGGCATCGGCCCGAAAACCGAGGCCCGGCTGCTCGAGGCCCTGGCGCACGCCGGTGAGGCCCGAGCGCCGCGGGGGCTCCTTCTGAACCGTGCTCGCGAGCTCGTGGGTGGCATCGCGGACGCCCTGGAGGGCCATGCGGCCGGCGACGTGCGCCGGTGGCGCGACTCGTGCGAGCAGCTCGTGGTCGTGTGCGCGACACGAGATCCGGCCCGCGTGCTGCGTCGCTTCGGCGAGCTGCCGCAGGTCGTCGCCCTGGTCGAGGAGGACGAGCGCCGCGCGGTCGGGGTCACCGTCGAGGGGGTGCCGGTCGAGCTCCTGGTCGCCGAGCCGCGACGCTTCGGCACCGACCTCGTGCGGGCCACCGGCTCTCCGGCCTACGTCGCGGCGCTGGAGCCGCTGCCGGAGGCTGCCCGCGAGGAGCAGGTCTATCGCGCGCTCGGCATTCCCTGGTGCCCGCCGGAGCTGCGGGAGGAGGCGTTTCGAGGCGAGCCCCCGGAGCTGGTCGAGCTGGGAGACATCCGCGGCGACCTCCACAGCCACACCACCTGGTCAGACGGCAAGGCGAGCGCCGAGGAGATGGGGCGGGCTGCGCGCGATCGCGGCTACGACTATCTGGCGATCTGCGACCACACGCCGGCGGTGGGCGCGGTTCGCGGTCTGACGCCCGACGACCTGCGCCGCCAGGCTGAGGAGATCGCGGCCGCCAACCAAGCTCTGGCGCCATTTCGCCTCCTACGGGGGATCGAGTGCGACATCCTCCCCGACGGGCGGCTCGACCTGCCCGACGATGCCCTGGCGGAGCTCGAGTGGGTCCAGGCGAGCGTCCACGGCGGCCAGCGGATGCCCCGGCGTGAGATGACCAAGCGTGTGGTGGAGGCGATCCGCAATCCGCACGTGTGCTGCCTCAGCCACCCGAAGGGCCGCTACATCAACCGCAGGCCTGAGAACGCGCTGGATCTGGACCGGGTGTTCGAGGTCGCGCTGGAGGAACGGGTCGCGCTCGAGGTGAACGGGCTCCCGGACCGCTTGGACCTCAGCGGCGAGCACGTTCGCGAGGCCCTGCGGGCCGGCGTGGCGATCGTCTGCTCCACGGACGCGCACTCCCCGCGCGGGCTCGCGAACATGGGGCTGTCGGTGGCAACGGCGCGTCGTGGCGGGGCGACCGCCGGCGAGGTCGTCAACTCCCGGGGCCTGGAGGCGATGCTGGACTGGCGCCGGGTGGATTGAGCCGCTGTCCCTGGCGTGCGATGCTTGGGGCGTGTCCCCATGGCCGGATTTGTCGTACGAGGCTTGGAGTGACACGTGCGACACGCTCCACGCGCACACCCAGGTGCTCGGCAAGCTGGCCGCGACCCTCGCTCCCCCCGAGCCACAGCTTCAGCACGCCGCACTGCGCCTGACCGCGCGCGGGTGGGAGACGCTTCCCATCCCGGCGCCCGACGGTTCGGGGGCGTTCGCGGTGGCGCTCGACCTTCACGCCCACGAGGCCGTGGTCCAGCACAGCGACGGCCAGGTTGCTCGGATCCCGTTGACCCCTGACCGTCCCGTGGCCGAGGTAACCCGCGACGTGCTCGACGCCGCGCGTCGCGTGGCCGGCGAGCTCGAGATCGACCCGGCGCCTCAGGAGGTCCCATGGGAGGTGCCGCTCGACGAGGACTTCGAGCATTCGAGCTACCACCCCGCGCAGGTGGCGCGGTACTTCGAGGGCGCCACCCAGGCGGCGCTGGTCCTGGCGGCGTTCCGGGCTCCGTACCGGGGGCGCTCGACTCCGGTCAACGCCTGGTGGGGCTCGTTCGACCTGGCCGTGAACCTGTTCTCGGGGAGCCCTGCGGAGCCTCCCTCGGACGACTTCATCATGCGAAACGCGATGGACTCCCAGGAGATCGCGGTCGGCTGGTGGCCGGGGGACCAGCGCTACGGGCGGGCGGCCTTCTATGCCTACGCCCACCCGGCCCCGGAGGGGTTCGCCGAGGCGGAGCTGAGCCCGGACGCCGCGCGCTGGGACTCCGACCTCGGCGAGTACGTCCTGGACTGGGACGACGTCCGCGCCGCCTCCGACCCGTTCGGGGTGGCGCTCGAGTTCGCGAGCTCGGCCTTCCACCACGCGTGCGCGGCGTGCGACTGGGACCCGAGGCTCGCCGCGAGCGCGCAGGGCGCGCCGCCGCCGGTCCGCTAGCGATCCGCGCCTACGAGGGGCCGGCGGACGCGGAGCCCAGCTCGGCAAGGAGTCGTTCGACTCAGGCGCAGGGTCCAGATCGAAGCGCTGGTTGGGCTTTTCTCCGGCCCGCGGGCAAAAGGTCGCCCACCCTCCGCCGGACTGAGCCGCGATCCGGCCGGGCCGAGCAGCGGCGGCTACCAGGTATCCACGAAGCGAGGCGGGCCGGGGTCGCGGCGGCTGGCTCCCGCCGCGGCGAGCGTCGCGGCGATCAGCGAGCGCGTCTCGGCGGGGTCGATGACGCCGTCGATCTCGAACAGTTGTGCTGCGTTAAGCGCCTTCGCGTTCTCCCGGGCGGCCGCGGTGACGTCGCGCACCCGCTGCTCGCGCTCCTCGTCATCGGGGATCGCCTCCAGCTCCTTTCGCAGGGCGAGCCGTACCGCCCCTTCGAGCCCCATCGGTCCCAGGTGGGCGCTGGGCCAGGCGACCGTCAAAAGCGGCTCGTGGAGGCTGCCGCCCACCATCGCCTGCGCGCCGAGCCCGTAGCCGCGGCGCAGGACCACGGCGACCAGCGGCACCCGAAGCGCGGCGCCGGCAACGAGGAGCCGTGAACCGCGGCGCACGAGGGCCTCGGCCTCGGCGTCCGGGCCGACCATGTAGCCGGGGGTATCGACGAGCGAGACCACCGGCAGGTCGAAGGCGTCGCAAAGCTGCAGGAAGCGGGCGGCCTTGTCGGATCCCGCCGCCGTGATCGCACCCGCCATCACGGCCGTGTTGTTGGCGATGATTCCGAGCGGCCGCCCTTCGATCCGGGCCAGGGCGGTCACCATCTCGGGCGCGAAGCGCCCCCGGAGGAAGGTCACCGATCCCTCGTCGGCCAGCGTCTCGACGATGGGCGCGACGTCGTACGCGCGTCGCTCGCGTTCCGGGACCAGCTCGCGCATCCGCGATTGGTCCGGGGCGGCGGCCGGCTGCGTTGCTCCCTGGAAGTAGGCCAGCAGGCGCTTGGTCGCGACCACCGCCTGCCCCTCGTCGCCGACCACCAGGTCCACCACCCCGTTCGGGGCCTGCACCGCGACGGGCCCCACGGCATCGGGCTCGACCTCCCCCAGCCCGCCGCCGGAGATCATCGCCGGCCCGCCCATGCCGATCGAGGCGTCCTCGGTGGCGACGATGAGGTCCGAGCTGCCGGCGATGACGGCATTCCCCGCGAAGCAGCGGCCATGGACGATCGCGATGCGGGGCACCAGCCCGGACAGCCCCGCCCACAGCGCGAACGCCCGCACGTCGAGCGCCGAGACCACCGGGTAATCGGTGTCGCCCGGGCGCCCGCCGCCGCCCTCGGCAAAGAACACCGTGGGCAGGCGCATTCGCTCGATCAGCTCGAACAGCCGGTCCTTCTTGCGATGGCCGAGGGCTCCCTGAGTGCCGGCCAGGACTGTGTAGTCGTAGGAGAGCACCGCGCAGGCGCTTCGTTCGCCATCGAAGAGGTCGCCGTTGATGCGCGCGGTCCCCGCTACGAGGCCGTCGGCGGGAGTGCGCTCGATCAGCTCCGACAGGTCGCGGCGCTGGCGCTGCGCCGCGATCGCGAACCGCCCGTACTCCACGAACGTGTCCGGGTCGACCAGGTCGGCGAGGTTCTCGCGCGCTGTCCGGCCCCCGGCCGCGTGGCGGCGCTCGACCGCGTCCCGGCGAGCGGCGTCCTCGGTCAGGGCCCGGCGGCGAATCAGCTCGGCGAGGTCGTCGCGAATCGGGTCGATCAGGCCAGGCTAGTCAACCCGATGACCACCTGTACGCGGAGCTCGTCGGGTGTATCGCCTGTCTCGACCAGCTCCGCCACGCGCGCCAGCCAGTCCGCGCGCTCGTCATTCGGGAGCGCGGCGACGAAGCTCATCGAGGCGACGTAGGCGACGATCTGGTCCGGGTCGGTGGGCTGGGACGTGGTCACCCGGACCTCGCGCGGGGAGGTCCACCCTCCGGCCGCGCGCACACCCTCCTGCCACGGTGGGCCGTCGAAGTAGGGGTGCTCGGGCCGCAGGCGCTGGATCATCGTGCCGAGCTCATGGGCCCAGGAGGCTCCGCTCCAGTCCGGAGCGGTAGACAGCACCGCCAGGCCGCCGCCCGGCGCCAGGACCCGCCGGATCTCGGTCAGGGCCCGCGCCTGCTCGAACCAGTGGAAGCCGTCGGCCACCGTGACCGCGTCGACGGACCCGTTCGCGAGGGGGATCGCCTCGGCGACGCCATCGCGCACGCGCTCGGCCCCGATGCTCGCGGTCAGGCGCGTTCGCATCTCGGCCTGCGGCTCGACGGCCACCACGTCGAAGCCGGCGGCCACCAGCGGCCGGGTCAGCTTGCCGGTCCCGGCGGCCAGGTCCAGCACCGGCGCGCCCGGAGCGATCGCGAGCTCGGCCGCCAGGGCCCCGACGACGGCCGGTGCGTACTCGGGGCGCCCGCGCTCGTAGGCGTCGGCGACCGAGGCGAACCGCGCCGCGAGAGGATGGAGCGCCACGCGAGGCAGCGTAGATCAGTCGGCGACCAAGAAGGCGAGGCCGCGACCTCCCTCCCGGCCGCCGGTCCACTGTGGCTTTCGCCACCTATACGGTGGTCAATCGCTCACTCGGCGCCGGGAGAGCAGGGCGCGGGCTGTGTTCGTCGCCCTAGGCGCGTATCGGCGGGTGCTCTGCGCCGGGCGCGAGGCCCTCGGCGTCTCCGGAAGACGGCGGGTACGAGCCTTCTGCCGGCCCCACCCTCGGCAGCCACTCCAGCCACTTCGGCAGATACCAGTTCCAGTCCCCCAGCAGCTTCATCGTCGCCGGCAGGAGGACTCCGCGAATGATCGTCGCGTCTATGAGGACAGCCACCCCGAGGCCGATGCCGAGTTGCTTGAAGATCAGCAGCGAGAGGGTGGCGAAGATCGCGAACACGGCGATCATCACGACCGCGGCGCTCGTCACGACGCCCGCCGTCGTCTTGATCCCGTGCGAGACCGCGTCCTCGGTTGACCTGCCGCGATCGAAGGCCTCGCGAATCCGGGTGAGGATGAACACGTGGTAATCCATCGAGAGACCGAAGAGGACCACGAACAGAAACAGCGGCATCCACGAGACGATCGCGCCGTTCGAGTGAAAGCCCAGCACCGACTCCAGGTGCCCCTCCTGGAAGATCCAGACCATCACCCCGTACGCCGCTCCGACCGAGAGCAGGTTGAGGATGATCGCCTTGAAGGGGATCACGATCGAGCGGAAGGTGAACAGCAGCAACAGGAAGGCGGCCGAGAGGACGAAGGCAAAGACGATCGGCGCGTGAGACTTCATCGTGTCGTTGAAGTCCACTGACTCGGCCGTGTAGCCGGCGACGTCGGCGGTCGTGCCCGGAACGCGTCCGAAGGTGGCCGGGATCAGGTCGTCGCGGAGCTTCGCGAGCGCCGCGTTGGATTGGGAGTCGGTCCCGTCACCGGCAACGGGGATGTCGATCTGCGCGACCGTGTGGTCCGGGCTCACGGTCGTGGTGATCGGCTGTTTGAAGGCGGAGCTGGCTGACGCGCGAGCGCGCAGGTCGTTGATTGCGCCGACCACCTCCGGTGACTTCACGTCATCGGCGCTCACCACCACCTGCGCCGGGATCGGCCCGCCCGGGAAGGCCGCCTGGATGCGGTTGTACGTCTTGATCACACCGAGGTCCTGAGGGAGTGTCTCGACGCCGGGCGTCGCGGTATGGATGCGAAAGGCCGGGATCGCCAGGAACACGAGCAATCCCCCCGCAAGAAGGACGGAGATCAGCGGGTGACGAAGCGCCGGGTTCAGTATCCGCGACCAGATGCCGCTCTCGGAGGCGTTCCACCGGCTCCGAGAGAGCAGCGGGATCCGCCCCTTCTCCACCCGATCCCCCAGCCAGGCGAGCACCGCTGGCAGGACGGTGAGCGAGCCGACCACGGCCACCGCAACCACGAGGATGGTGCCGGTCGCGAACGACTGGAAAGTCGATGCCCCGGCGAGGTACATGCCGGCCATGGCGATCATCACCGTGAACCCGGAAACCATCACCGCCCGCCCCGAGGTCGCCGCCGCGGCCGCGAGCGAGGCGTCCTCGCTTCGGCCGGCCTCGCGCTCCTCGCGCTCGCGCCGAAGGTAGAACATCGAGTAGTCCACTCCCACAGCGAGGCCGATGAGGAGGATCACCTCGCTGATGGACTCGTCCACGCCGTTGCCGATCTGGCTGATCGGGCCGATCAGCCCGATCGTCGCGAGGACCGCCGTCAGCCCGAGCAGCAACGGCACGCCCGCGGCGACCAGGGCGCCGAAGGCGACCAGCAGGATCAGCAAGGTGACCGGCAGCGAGGTGATCAATGCCGTCTTGAAGTCGTCGCTGATCGCGGTGCTCACCTGGTTGTCGGCACTCGCGTCTCCGAACTCGCCGATCGTGAACTGAGGATGGGCGGCCTGAGCCTCTTCGACGGTCTTCAATGCCGCCTCGGCGCGGTCACTGGCCTCGCTCTCGTCGCCGGCGATCTTGAACTGAAGCAGGGCCGAGCGTCCATCCGCGGAGATCTGCCCCCGGTTGGCGGGCTCGTAGGGGCTCTCCAGCGCATACACGAACGGGACCTTCGACAGGCGGAACTCGACGTCGCCGAGCGCAGCGCGGAAGGGAAGGCTGTCAACGCTCGCGGTGTCGCTTTGCACCAGCACCATCTCGTCCGCGTTCTTCGGGAACGCATCGTCCGCAGTGAGGGCCGCGCGTCCTGACTCCCCGACCCCGAGATGGGCGCTGTCAGCGGTCCTCAGCCCGACCGCGTTGCCGATCATGAAGGCGATGAGCACGAAGGCGATCCAGCCCCAGATCGCCGTCTTGCGATGCTGGGCGCTCCAGCGCCCCATCCGGGCCGCCAGGTTGGTCGTCTTCTCGGATCCAACGGCTCCACGCTTGGAGTCCTCGGCCGGAGCAGGTCCTCTTCCGCCCTGTGCGGGTCCCCGCTCCATCTACCGAACGTATCCCAACGAGCTCAGGTAGTGGCTGGCCACGGCGGCGGGTTCCTGCTTCTCGATGTCAACCCGCGAGTTGAGGGCTTGCACGACCGGCAGCGTCAGGTTCCCCTGAACCTTCTCGATCGTGGCCCCGAAGTCGGGCCCCGCCCTCTCGGTGGCCTGCTTGGAGGCGATGAAGATCACGTTGCCCGCGGGAATTAGCTTCTTGTCGTCATTGAGCACCGTGTACCTGGTCGAGCTGGCCAGCTCGGCGTCGCTCGTGAACAGGATCGAGAGGTCTGCGGACCCCTGATCGAGCACTTGGTAGCGCCGGCCGATGGCCACCGGCGTGAACCTCTTGAACCGGAGGCCGTAGTTCCGCTCGAGGCCCGCGAGGCAATCGATCCGCGTGCGGCACTCCGGGGAGCCGGCGAGAACCAGGTCCTGGGACTTGCCGGCGAGGTCCGAGACGTCCTTCAGGCCGAGCCTCTCGGCGGTGGCCGTGAGGGTGCCGAGCGCGTTCGCGTTCGCGAAGGGAGTTGGCGGGTAAGCCACCAGGCCCCGCTTTGCCAGGTTCGCCTTGGCCTCGTCGTATGCCTTGGCGGGATCGGAGGGAATCTCGTCCGCGGCTACCCCGAAGAACGAGCCCAGCACCGTGGAGGTGTATTCCGGGTATCCGGTGATCTCGCCATCCTCGATTGCCTGCAGCGCGACCTTCTCGGAGCCCAGGTCCAGCCGGGTCTTGACGTCGTAGCCGGCGGCCTCCAAGGCTTGGGCGTAGATCTGACCGAGGACGAACTCCTCGGTGAAGTTCTTCGAGCCGACCGTGACGGTCGTCTTCCCGTTGGCAGGGTTCGGCCGGATCAGGTTGCTCGGGGCTTCGGCGCTCGTCGCCGTGTCGTCGCTCCCGCAGCCCGCGGTGCCGAGGGCCATGGCTACCACTGCGATGGTCGCGAATCCGACTGGTCGCCGCAGGGCTCTGATCTTCTGCGTCTCCTTTGCAGTCCGGACTACCGGGACGGCCCAGGGATCATCCTATGCGCCTCGTGCGAGCGTGCGCCTCGCGGCTGCGAAACGCTCCCGTCTCCGGCTCGGGGCGCCGAGGCTAAGATCGGCCGATGGATGCCCAGGCGGCCGCGGTCGCGCTCGCGCGAGGAAGGTCAGCGATCGGCATCGTCGCGCTCGCGGCCCCCAGGCTCGCGAGCCGAGCGGCGCTCGGACCCGCCGGCGCCGTCGGCGGCGCGCCCGTGTTCGCCAGGATGCTCGGGGCACGAGACGTCGCCCTCGGGCTCGGGGCGGTGATCGCGCTGGATCGCGGAGCGCCGGTTCGCGGCTGGCTGGAAGCCGGAGCACTGGTGGACGGGGTGGACCTCGTGACGGCCCTGCTGGCCCGTGAGCAGATTCCCCGCGCCGCCCTGGTGAGCACGGTCGTCTTGGCCGGAGGGGCGGCGCTCGGCGGCATCGTCCTGGCGCGTCTCCTCGATCCGGCCCCGCCCGCGACCCCGGGCCATCCGGAGGCTCTCGCCACCGGCCACCCTCCAGCTACCGGCGCCGACGCGACGGCCAGTGCGTCGTAATCGAGGAGCCGTGGGTTTCGAAGCGAGGGCCTGGAGATACGCTGCGGCGGGATTCTGGATCGCGAACGGGCTGAACCACTTTCGCGCCCCGAAGTTCTACGAGGCGATCGTCCCGCCTCCGTTCGAGAGACGGAAGCGGGAGGTGAACGTGGCCTCGGGGATAGCCGAGCTGGCCGGGGGGCTCGCCGTCTTGCCCGACCGCACGCGCCCGATCGCCCGGTGGTGGCTGCTGGCGACGCTCCTGGCGGTCTACTGGGCCAACGTCCACATGGCGCTGCGGCCCGAGAAATTCCCGCGGATCAATCCAGCGCTCCTGTACGCGCGCCTGCCGGTCCAGGGCCTGTTCGCCTTGCTCACCTGGCGCGGCACGCGTTAGCGGCGGCGCCGCGAGCGGGGTCAGGCGCCGGCGAGCGTGAGGCTGCTTGTCACCGGGACCGCGTTCGCCAGCGTCTGGTAGACGACGCAGTATCGCTCGGTGGCCTCGATCAGCGCGTCCAGTTCCTCATCGCTGACCTCACCCTGAAGCTCGAAAAGTAGCCGGATGGAACGGAACCCCACCGGCGCGTCGCTGCGGACGCCCATCGTCCCGCGGAAGTCGAGGTCGCCCTCCGCCCTCACCCGTCCGCCATCGATCTGAAGCCCGCGGTTGACGGCGACCGAACGCAACGTCACGCCGGCGCACGCGACCAGTGCCTGCAACAGCATGTCGCCCGAGCAGGCGAGGGCGCCGTCACCGCCGCTCGCGGGGTGAAGCCCCGCGGCCACCAGCGCCCGTCCGGTGTCCACCGAGCAGGAGATGGCATCGGAGTCGAGTTCCCCGTCCGCTCGCAGCGTGACCAGGGCACTGTCCGGGTCCTCGCGGTAGCGGCTCTTGAGTGGCGCCTGAACTGAGCGCAGCTTTTCGGTCTTCATCCGTCTCCCTCCAAGATCCAGCGCGTTACGGCCGGCTCACGATGGCACGGCTCGGTGATGGGGGGCGGGAACCCCCGGCCCGTAAGGTCTCGGCGCATGGCTGAGAGCACGGCCCCCGTCAACGGGATCGAGATCGTGTACGAGCGATTCGGAGATCCCGCGAGGCCGACCGTCCTCTTGATCATGGGCCTCGGGGTGCAGATGCTCGGTTGGGATGCCGAGTTCTGCGAGCGGCTTGCCGGACGCGGGTTCCAGGTGATCCGCTTCGACAATCGCGACGTCGGGCGCTCGACGAAGATCGACGACGGACCTCTGCCCGATCTGGCGGCCGCGATCGCGGGGGACGCCAGCTCGGCGAGCTACACGCTCGACGACATGGCGAGCGATTGCGCCGGCCTCCTTGATCACCTCGGCGTCGAGGCCGCGCACCTCGTCGGCGTCTCCCTGGGCGGCATGATCGGCCAAACGGTGGCACTGCGGTTCGCGGAGCGGGCGAAATCGCTGGTGTCCATCATGTCCAGCACCGGGAATCGCCAGGTGGGCCAGCCTCATCCCGAGGCCATCCCCGCCCTGCTGACGAGCCCCTCTTCGGATCGCGAGGGATTCGTCGACTTCGCGATCTCGACCTTTCGGGTGATCGGCTCGCCGGGGTTCGAGACGGACGAGGACGCGCTTCGACGCCGCGCCGGGGCGAGCTGGGACCGCGGAATCCATTCCGGCGGGACCGCGCGGCAGCTCCTGGCCATCCTGGCCTCGGGCGACCGCACCGAGGCCCTGCGCCAGCTCAGCATCCCGACGGTCGTGGTCCACGGCACCGATGACCCATTGATCGACGTCTCGGGCGGAAAGGCGACCGCCGCTGCCGTCCCGGGCGCCGAGCTCGTCCTGATCGAGGGGATGGGGCACGACCTGCCGCGCGCTGTCTGGCCGAGGCTCATCGACCTGATCGCCGCCAATGCCGAGCGAGCCTGAGGGAAACCGCCGACGCCGAGGGGGTCTGGGCGGAAGCGTCGAAGTCCTCAGAACCATCCGGGCTGCCCTGCTACGGTAATCCCGCTGGTTCAGGCATCAACGCCTGACAAATCGTGTTCGCGCTCGCCGTCGTTGCCGTGGTGCAGCTCTGCGTGCCGCTCGCACATATCGCAGAGGAGAAATACATGCCCACTGGAACCGTGAAGTGGTTCAGCGACGAGAAGGGATTCGGCTTCATCACTCCTGATGACGGCTCGAAGGACCTCTTCGTCCATCAGAGTGCAATCGTCGGCGACGGCTTCCGCACCCTTCAAGAGGGGGCCAAGGTCACCTATCAGGCCGAGTCCGGCGACAAGGGCCCCAGGGCCGCGGACGTCCAAGCAACCTAGACGCAGGTCTCCGCATCGGCGGGCGCCCGGGAGGCACTCCAGGGCGCCACGCCTGATCGCCTTCGATCGAAGGCAAGCAATCCGCCCCGGACGGGAACATCTCCCGCCCGATGGCACCGCGATCACCACGGCGCAACCCGCGACGATCGGAGACCTCCCGCCCGGCGAGCTACTACCGGGTCGCCGGCGTGGACCTGAAGGCCGAGATCGAGCGCCTGAGCCGACTTCCCGTCTTCGGCGGGCCTGACGGGCCGCTCACCCGGCACCCACCCAGGCTGACCGTCCGTCGCGCATCGCGACGTCCTCGAAGCCGCCTTGGTTTCGCGATTCCGGACGAGCAGCGGATCTCGATCACCGCGTTTCCGGGCCAGCGGCCGGGCGACGCCGTGGAAACGCTCGTCCACGAGCTGGTGCACTTGTTCGTCGGCGCCTCACCGGGGACCCGCCGCTGGCACGGGCGCGAGTTCAGGGCGACTATGCGCCTGGCGATGCGAGAGGGCTACGGCATCCGTGATGTCGCACCGAGCAGCAGCTATCACGGTGCCTACGCCGATGCCCTGGAGCGGCCTCGAGTTCGACTCCGGGCCGCACGGTCGAAGTCGTCCATGCACCCTGGCCAGCTTCAGCTGGCCGGCCTGACCGGCTACCGCGCTGTTCGCTCGGTCGCGGGCTAGCGGCGCGTCGGTCGCGGACTAGGAGCGCGCGTCACAGGTTGGCGCACTGGCCGATCTTCCGGCCCGTGACGACGTTCGGCTGGCCCTCCGAGTCACCGATTTGAGGCGCGGGCGAGTTGTGGCGGCAGATGAGATTGCCCTTGATCTCGTTGGTGACGTATTCGTTCGCATCCGGATCATCCATCACGTTGTTGCTCAGCCTCACGTTGCCGTGGACCGTGTTGCGGATGAATCCGAGCCAGAACCCGGAATACCCCTTGATCGTCGCGCCCCCGCGGATGGCGCTGTCCTCGACGGTCGAGAAGAACCCGTTGCCTCCGCGCATCCTGAGGCCGCCCTTGATGTGGGCGAAGTGCACCTGCAGCGACGCGGGAGCCTTGGCGCGGAGCCCGCCCCGGATCGTGCCCGTGTCGGCTCCCAGCTCCTCGCTTCCGAGGATGAGGGTGCCCCCCTCGTGGACGCGGACGCCGCCGTGGACGTCGATCTTGGCCTCGGTCCCGTCGCAGGTTGCGCCTGCCGGAACGACGAGCCGCTTATAGGACCCCGACTCGAGCGTGCCCGTGCACTTGAACTTCCCGTGGTGGCATGCCGCGATGGCCGCCGAGACGCCCGC
>JBIOZP010000101.1:0-81453 GCA_044871225.1 Solirubrobacterales bacterium | reverse complement strand
TCTTCTCGGCGGCTTCGAGCCGGTCCTCCTCGGAGCGCTCCTGGGCGTGCTGGCGCTTGCGCGCGGCGTCTCTTTCCGCCACCGCTTTGCGGGTCTCGGTCACGCGCGAAGCCGCTTGCTTCGTCTGTCGCGCCGAGTCGCGGATCCGCTCCTGCCGCTCCTCGTAGCGATCCCCTGCCGCGTCCCGCTGGCGCTCGGCGGTCGTCCTGGACTCCCGGACCTCGGAGCCGGCATCGGCGCGCAGATCCTCGGCCCGCGCTCGCAGGTCGAACGCGCGCTGGCGCTCGTCCACGGCGTGGTGTCGCCGCTTGGCGTCGTCGCGCAGGGTCTGATCGCGAAGGATCGTGCCGGCAGCACCGCGGGCGGTCGCATCAGTTCGCTCGACCGCGAGCTGAAGCTTTCTGCCGATCCGTCCGCGCCCCAGCACGGAGAGCGCCGTGCTCGCCGGGAGGCGCGCCGCGGTGATCACTCCGCCGACCGTTGTCGACCTCAGGCTCATCGGTCCTCCTTTTCGTCGAGGGCGGCAGCCTTGGCCTCGGCACGCCGCGCTTCCTGCTCCAACCGGGATGCCTCGGTGTCCTTGCGCTCGGCCTCGTCCTCGGCGCGCTCTTCCCGGTGCTCGGCAATCGCCTCCTCGTTGTCCTTGGCCGCGTGGGCGTCACGCATCTTCGCTGCGGCCCTGGCCTCGGCGCGGTGCTGTGCCTCGGCTCCTTCTGCCTCCGCGGACTCCTGGCGGGCACGCTGCTCCACTTGCGACTCGAGCTGCGCACGCTCGGCCTCGTTCTCGGCCTTCTCGCGCTGGAGCTCGGCCTCGCGATCGGCCTGCTCGGCCTGCCGCTGCTCACGCATGGCTTCCTGTGCCGCATCGACCTGAGTCTGCTGCAGCCGGCCTTCTCGGGCGAGCTCGGGATCATCGGTCAACTCACCGGCGACCTCCTTCGCCTTGCCGACCGCCTTCCCCAGGCCGCCGCCGGCGACTTTCTCCTGATCTGAATTGGTCATGGGTAATTCCTCCGCTCGTGGTTCTTCGGGCACCGCCGGGACACGGGGCCCGCCTGGACCCTGGCCGGGTCTATGAGGGCCCGCCGCGGTTCGGTGCCGCAGACATTTCCCTTACCCATGCCCGGTTGGCCTGAAACGGCTTCCGTGCGACGCCGCTGGCTCCCGAACGCGCCTTCCGCGACTGCGAGCGGGAAAAACCGCCAATGCAGGGGCGCGGGGTTTTCCCGCCCCCGCCTACTCGATGGTCGGCGTGGTGGTCGCTTCGGCGGCGCTGGTCGCGGCATCCCGGATGAGCGCGCGCTCGAAGGTCCGCTCCAGGGTTCTCTCGTGGTGTGCGCCGGGTTTCGTCTTGTCCAGCCTGACAGTCGCCTCGCGGCGCTCGATCAGGAGGCTGGCGACCTGGTTGTCGAAGTAGGGGCCCTCGCGGATGCGCCACCGGATTCGGGGCTCCGGCGCTCCGGCGCTTCGGGCGAGCGATCGAGCGAGCCGCGCGACGAGGCCCTTCGTCGCGGCCTTGACCACTGCCTGCTCGCGGCCGTCGAGCGGATTGCGAAACGGCGAGCAGGTCGCCTGGTAGACGGCGCTGCGCACGCCCGCCTCGCGGCGAAAGCCAACCTCGGCGAGGTACGCGTGATGCACGTCTCCGGAGAGGACCCCGATCGAGGCGGGCGCCTCACCTCGCCTGCCGGAGCCGATCTCTTCCAGCAGCCCGGACAGTCGCTCGAAGGAGCGGCTGAATGCACCCCAGTGGTCGAAGTCCAAGCCCCGCCGCAAGCGCTCGCCCAGTCGCGCGGCAAACCGTCCCCAGGCGCCGTCGCACACCCGCTCGTTCCAGGCCTCGACGTGGTGCATCGCGGGGGCCAAGAGGAACGGGTCCGAGGTCGCCAGCAGCAGGTGGTCGAAGCCGCCGCGCGCGTGGTCGTTGATCCACTCCCATTCCTCGTCGTCGAAGATCGAGCGCCGCCCCTCGTCGAGCACCCGCCCGGCGCGGGAGTCCATGACGATCAGGCGGGTGTGGCCGATGTCGCGGCAGTAGCTCCAACGCGTTCCCTCGCCGGTCGGCTGGGCGTTCTCGGCGAAGTCCTGCAGGATGCCCGTGGCGTCGTCGACCCCCTGGATCCGGCGCCACACGTCGTTTTCGCCGAGCTCACCGGGCGAGAGGTTGCCGAGGTGCTGGTAGACCCAGTAGCTCATCGACCCGTCCACCACCCTCATGCGCCACCAGTCGTGACGGTTCATCTCCTCGACCCAGGACCGGGAGATGTTCCAGTCGTCGTGCATGTCGTGGTCGTCCCAGATCATCGAGCACGAGACCGTCGACAGAAGCCACCGGATCAGCGGGTCACCCCATGACTCGTGGTAGAGCCACGCGTATTCCTCGAACGTCCCCGTCTCCTCGTATGGCGGCCGGGTGGTGTCCCGCTCCCAGCGAATCTTCGCCCGAGCCACAGGCGATCCCTCGTCCACGTACACCTGGTCGCCCAGCAGCAGCAAGACGTCGGGCCAGTTCTCGCGGGTTCCTCTGATCATCTCCCGCGCCAGGACGTACAGGGCGTCGAACTCGAAGCCGCGCTCGTCCTCCTTCTTGCTGAGCGTGTACGGCGGCTCGTGCGGCATGGAGACCCGACACGAGCCGAAGGCGATCCTGATCGGGGCTTCCGGGTCGATCGTGCGGATTCGACTCGCCGGCGCGCCGTGATCGGGCAGCGGCCAGCGCCGCTCTCCATCCAGGAGCACCTCGTATTCGTAGCTTTCGCCCGGCTCCAGGCCGTCGATGCAGACCAGTGCGTAATGGTGTCCCCGGACCTGGAAGGTGCGCGCGCGGTGGCCCAGCACCTCGACCTCGCACGGGTCGTCGGCCTCGATCCAGACGGTCGCTTCGCGCTCGCCGACGTAGCGCAGCACCGGGCCGAGGACGAGATGGGCCATGCTCGAGTTCAGGCTCGAGCGGCTGCCGCCGACTCGCGGGCCCGCTCGATTCCCTTCATTTCGATCACACGGCCACTGTCCTTTGCAACCTCCTCCGCTTCGTCGAGGAGCTCGCTGGCACCGGGTTCGCCGGCGGCGACCTTCGCCTCGGCGAGAGTGCGAAGGGCTCGCGGCAGGCCCCAAGACAGGCCTCGGTCGCGCACCACCGCGACCGCCCGCTTGGCTCTCGCCAATCCCTCGGACACCCTGCCAACGCCAACCAGAGCCTCTGCGATCAGCGCGTCTCGCCAGGCCTCGGCTTCACCCCCCGTACCCATCGCCTCGCGGTAGAGGCGATCGCTGCGCTCGAGGGAGTCAAGGGCGCCCTCCGCGTCCCCGCGCTCCAGCCGTACGAAGCCGAGGTAGAAGAGCGCCCAGTGCCTGGAGAAGACGTCGCCGAGGCGCTCCGTCAGCTCGCAGTTGCGCTGGGCGAGTCCGAGGGCCGCGTCGAGGTCGCCCCGCATCGCCAGCAGCACCGCGAGGTTGCCGCGGGTCCAGCTCGCGGTCTCGGGGTCGCCTTGCTCGTTGGCGATCCGCAGCGCCTTCTCGGACAGCTTCTCGCCGGCGTCAAACTCGCCGGAGTCCCGCAGAATTACGGCCTTTGCCATCAGTGCCCAAGCGCACGGGCAGCCAATCACGATCCCGTTCCCCACGCTGTGGTCGTCTTCGGCGATCTCGAGCGCTTCGTCAAGTAGCTGCTCCAGGCGGTCGAAATCGCCGGATGCCAGGTACGCGTACGAGCCCGCGGTCCGGATTGCCACGCGAAGGCCGTCGTCGCCGGACTCGTCCGCGAGCGCGATCGCCTCGTCGCTGGCCTGGGTCCAGTCCGCCGCGGGCTGGACCAAGCCCGGGCGCGCCGACTCGAGCAGGCGGAGCAAGGTCAGCGCGCGGAGGTCGCCGCTCCTGGTGGCGAGCTCGCGGGCCTCCTCGACCAGGGCGTCGACCCGTTTCTTCTCCATGCCGAGCCTCCACGCATAGTCGAGCTGCAGCAGCCGCGAGGAGACCCCGAGCGCCGAGGTCTCCTCGGACTCGGGCAGCTCAGAGGCGAGGTCGGTGACCCGTCCCCACAGCCGCATTGCGTCGCGCGGATGGCTGTAGCCAGCCCAGTGGGCGGCGCGAGCGTTCCAGCGAGCGGCCTCCAGCGTCTCGCCGCCTTCCTCCAAGTGCTGGGCGATCAGCGCCGCCAGCTCGTCGTGGCGGTCGGGATTCAGCTCGATCAACGCCCGGGCCGTGGCTGCATGCGCGACCGCGCGCTGCTCCCCGAGCTGAGAGCCATATGCGACCTCGCGGGTCAGGGGGTGGCTGAAGGCCAGCACTCGCTCCGGGTAGATCTCTGCCTCATAAAGGAAGCCGGCCGCGATCAGCTCCTTGAGGCCTACGGCGAGCGCCTCATCGTCGAGTCCGGAGACCATGTGAAGCGCCGGCTCGGGCACCTCCTTGCCGATCACCGCTGCCGCCTGCAGCAGCGCCTTCGCCGCGGCAAGCCGGTCGATTCGGGCCGCGAGAATCGCCTGGACGGTGGCGGGCACCCCGGTGTCCTCCACCGGCCTTGTCAGCCGGTAGGAGCCACGCTCCCCCTCGAAGTTGCCCGCCTCGACCAGCTCCCGGACGACCTCTTCGATGAAGAAGGGGTTGCCGCCGGTTCGCTCGTGGATCAGCTCGGCCAGGCCGTCGAGCGACGGATCGCCACCGGCCAGGTCCGCCAGGAGCTCCCGGGTCGAGTCCGGCCCGAGCGGCATCAGCGCAATGCGCCGGTACACCGGCGAGTCCGTCCACTCCGCTTCGTACTCGGGGCGGAAGTTGACCACCGCCAGCGTCGCGGTCCCCTCCACCGCACCGATCATCTCGGCCAGGAACGCCTCGCTCCCCTCGTCCATCCAGTGCAGGTCCTCGATTACGTTGACGACCACCTCTGTTCGCCCTGGGACCCGGTAAAGACGCCTGATCACGCCGCGAAGGAGCCTCTGTCGCGCCTCGGCGCTCACCTGCGGCGCGGGACGTTCCGGATCCGGTACGGCGAGAAAGTCGAAGACGAGCGGCAGGTCGGCGGCGAAGTCGGGATCGAGGAGGAGCAGCCGGCCGGCGATCTTCTCGCGCGCGGCCCGTTCAGAGTCCCGATCCTCGATCCCGAAGTACCCACGCAACATCTGCAGCACCGGCAGGAATGGGATCGCCTCGCCGTGCGCCTGACCCTGGGCCTCGTAGACCTCGAACCCGCGCGCCCTGCACCGCTCCGCGAACTCGTGACAGAGGCGGCTCTTGCCGATGCCCGGGTCGGCGACTACGCCGATCACTCCCCCACGCCCCTCTCCGGCCCGCTCTAGCGCCTCCTCGAGAACCTCCATCTCCTCAGCTCTGCCGACGAACCGGGTGAGCCCACGCTCTCGCGAAAGGTCCAGCCGAGATCTGGCCGCGCCCGCCCCGATCAGCTCGAAGACCTCAATCGGACGGCTCGCCCCCTTGACCTCGAACTCACCGAGGCCCTTCAGCTCGAGGTAGCCCGCGGCGAGCTTCGCGGCGTGCTCGGTGAGGTAGGCCTTGCCGGGCTCCGCCAGTGCCTCCATGCGCTGTGCCAGGCCGACCGTGTGGCCGACGGCCGTGTACTCCAGCTCGTCGTCGCCGCCCATCGCCCCCGCCACCACCTCGCCCGAGTTGATCCCGATCCTGACCGAGAAGTTGAGTCCCTTCGCGCGCCGAAGCTGACCGGCGTACTCGGAGACGAGGCCGCCGATGTGAAGCGCCGCGAAGCAGGCACGAGGGGCGTGGTCCTCGTGCGCGATTGGAGCGCCGAACAGAGCCATGATCCCGTCCCCCGTGAACTTGTCCACGGTGCCCTCGAAGCGCCGTACGCCCTCGGAGAGAAGCGTGAAGAAGCGCTGCATGATCTGGCGCCACTCCTCCGGGTCGGTCTGCTCGGCCATGTCCATCGAGCCCATCACGTCGGCGAACAGGACCGTCACCTGCTTTCGCTCTCCGTCCAGCGGCAGCGCTTCGTCCTCTGTTCGGGCCGCCGCCGAGGGGGCTTTCGCGAGCCCGTTCCCGCAGGAGTTGCAGAAGCGTTGGCCGGCGGGGTTCTCGGCGCCGCAGGCCGGACAGGGATGCGCGCGCTCGAGGCTGGTGCCGCAAGAGCCGCAGAACCTCGACCCGGCCGCGTTCGAGGCTCCGCAGCTGCCGCATGCCGCCGGCTGCGACTCCGTAACGCTCATGCAGTCTCCATCCCCGCGGCACAGACTATGCGCGTCGCAGCCGCCGCGGTATCCAGTGGATGGTTGCGACGCGGGCTAGGCGGCTTGCGCCACGCCGTGGGCGATCAGGCTGTCGCCCGTGTCGGCGACCGTGTCCTCGATCGGGCGAGGGGACCAGCCAAGGCGGCTCCTCGCCTTTTCCGATGAAAGGTCGGTCCGCTTCCCGAGCCCGCCGACGACCGAGCGGATGCCGGGATCGAACAGCGCCATGCCCCGCACCAGGAAATCGGGGATCGTGCGGGTCGGCACCTTCGCGGCCCGCGGGCCCAGCCGCTCGCGCAGGATCTCCCCGATCTGCGCCATCCACAGGTACTCGGTGGTCGCGATGAACCGCTCACCGCCCGCTTCCGGCGAGGTCATCGCCTTGATCTCCAGATCGGCCACGTCCCGCACGTCGACCAGGCTGAACCCAAGGCGCGGCACCCCGGGGGTCCCGCCCAGCAGTCGCTGAACCGCCTGCAGCGAGTAGGAGAGGTCGTCGTTCAAGACCGGCCCGATGATCGCGCCTGGATTGACCACCGCCACGCGGTCGACGTCCCCTCGCTGGCGCGCCAGCTCCCACGCCGCGCGCTCCGCGATCGTCTTCGAGCGGACGTAGGGGGTCAGGCCGGGGGCGTCCGGGTCGGTCCAGTCCTCCTCGGTCAGCGGCCCGGACTTCGACCCGTCGCTCAACCGGATCGCGGCCACCGACGAGGTGACGACCACCCGCTTCACGCCGGCGTCGAGGCCGGCGCGAAGCACCCGCAGGGTCCCCTCCCGAGCGGGAACGATCAGCTCGTCGGGGTCCTTCGGCTGCTTGGGTGGAAACGGGGAGGCGACGTGCAGGACGTACTCGCAGCCGTCGACCGCCTCGGCCCATCCGTCGTCGCGGGTCAGGTCGGCCGCGAGCACCTCGAGCCGGTCGCCCGGGTCCGCCTCGGAGCCGACCGCGGCACGGACCTGTTGCTCGCGGGAGAGGTCGCGAACCGTGGTCTTGACGGCGTACCCGCGGCGCAGGAGCTCGATCACGCACCAGCCGCCGAGAAACCCCGAGCCGCCGCTGACCAGGACCGTGGAGTTGGTGGGCGTATCCATCCGCCACCAACCCTAACCGCGACGGGGAAATTGCGGGGGACGACCCCATGCTTTGTCCCGCTTACAAAGTCGTCCCCCGTTGCTTCAACGCTCCGGGGGGCCGATAGTTGCTCACTCGTCCCGTTTTTCGGAGGCGAGGGGCTGACGGCGGACCGCGATTGCGGCGACAATAGGCACCGATGAAGGTCATCGTGATGGGCGGAGGCGTCGCCGGGATGAGCGCTGCCCACGAGCTGGCCCTGCGCGACGCGGACGTCGTCGTCTACGAGACCCGCCCGATCCCCGGCGGCAAGGCGCGGAGCCTGCCGGTGCCGGGCTCAGGCCGCGACGGCCGGCGAGATCTCCCAGCCGAGCACGGGTTCCGCTTCTTTCCCGGCTTCTATCGCCACCTGCCCGACACGATGAAGCGGATCCCGTTTCGAGGGCAGGAGGACGGGGTCCTTGGCAACCTGGTCTCCACCAGCCGGGTTCAGCTCGCTCTGGAGGGACGGGCCGAGATCGTCACCCCGGCCCACTTCCCGACCTCGCCCGACGACCTCGAGCAGGGGTTCCGATCGCTGCTCGGCCACGCCGCAGGCCTCGGGATCCCGCCGCAGGACCAGGCCCGATTCGTAAACGCGCTGCTCTTGCTCCTGACGAGCTGCGAGGAGCGGCGCTTCGCGCAGTTCGAGCACCAGAGCTGGTGGGACTTCTCCGGAGCCGAGCGGCGCTCACCGCAGTACGGGAAGTTCCTCGCCGACGGGCTGACGCGCACGCTGGTCGCGGCCAAGGCGCGGGAGATGAGCGCCCGCACCGGGGGCGCCATCCTGTTGCAGCTCCTCTTCGACCTGGCGCAGCCCGGGCAGCAGGTGGACCGTGTCCTGGACGGCCCGACCAACGACGTCTGGATCGATCCGTGGCTTGCCCACCTGCGGTCGCTGGGGGTGGACTACATGACCGAGCATCAGGTCCAGGGCATACACGTGAGCGGCGACAGCGTCACCCATGTCAGCGTCGTCGCCCACGACCGCTTGTTCGACGATGCCGCCGACTTCTACGTCGCCGCCGTCCCAGTGGAGGTGATGCGCCTGCTGGCCACGGACGAGGTGAAGGAGGCCGAGCCGCGGCTCGCGGGGCTCAACTCGCTGCGGACGCGGTGGATGAACGGGGTCATGTTCTACCTCGACCGCGACGTCTCGCTGGTCCACGGACACAGCCTGTACGTCGATTCCCCATGGGCGCTGACCTCGATCTCCCAGCGGCAGTTCTGGCCCGAGGTCGACTTCGGGCGGCTCGGCGACGGCAGGGTCGAGGGCATCCTTTCCGTCGACGTCTCGGACTGGGAGGCGCAGGGGATCAACGGCAAGCAGGCGATGTACTGCTCGAGCGAGGAGGTCTGCGGCGAGGTCTGGACGCAGCTCAAGGGAAGCCTGAACGACGCCGGCATCGACGTGCTCGAGGACGCGAACGTGCTGCGGGCGTTCCTCGATCCGGCAATCACCTACCCGAATCCGACCGCCGCGCACAACCTCGAGCCGCTGCTGATCAACACCGCCGGCTCCTGGGACAACCGCCCGGAGGCGACGACGGCGATCGAGAACCTGATGCTGGCGTCCGACTACGTTCGCACGCACACCGACCTGGCGACGATGGAGGGGGCCAACGAGGCCGCGCGCCGAGCCGTCAACGGGATCCTCGAGCGGTCCGGCTCGACCCAACCCCGCTGCGACGTGTGGCCACTTCGCGAACCGGCCCTCTTCTCCACCGCCCGCGTCCTCGACCGCATCCTGTTCGCCCTACGCCGGCCCTCCCAGCCGCCGCTCAGCTTCCGGGAGGACGGCTCGATCTCGAGGTCCGAGCTCTTCTCGCTGGGCGCCTCCGTCGCCGAGCGGATCTCCCGCCTGCTGTAGTGGCCGCGTCCGGGGAGATCGACCGGCTGCGCGAGGCGTATGGCGCCCTGAACCGTGGCGAGTGGGACCGCTCCCACGAGTTCCTGCATCCGGAGATCAGCTGGCACTTCGTCGAGGGGCAGGGCCCTGACGCGCCCGAGACGCTCATGGGCAGGGAGAAGATCGTGGAGTTCTGGGGCTCCTTCTTCGCCGCCTGGGAGGAATGGGAGATGGTGCCGCGGAAGTTCGTCGAGGCGCCGGACGGGAAGATCCTCGTCTCCATGCACTTCCATGCCCGTGGGGCCGGAAGCGGCTTCCCGATGGAGCTCGACTACTGGCAGGTGATCGGGATGCGGGAGGGCAAGGTGCACCGAGTCGACAACTACCTCAGCCAGCCCAGTGCCCGGTTGGCCTGCGGCCTCGACGACTGACCCTCGGCGATGGGAAGCCTGCTGATCAGGGGCGCGGTGGCGCTGCAGGCGCCCCGACGGGCTCGGTAGGTGAGTGGGCAAACCGTGCCCGCAGCGCCTTCTTGTCGAACTTCCCAACCGAGGTTTTCGGGACCTCGTCTATGAACTCGAAGCGCTCCGGTATCCACCACTTCGCGACCCTGCCGGCGAGGTGGTCTCGAAGCGCTTCCGCGTCCACCGCGGAGGGCTCGCGCCGAACCACGCAGGCGCACGGGCGCTCGCCCCAGCGCTGGTCGACGACGGCGATCACGGCCGCCTCACTCACCCCGGGGTGGGCCATGATGGCGTTCTCGAGCTCCACCGATGAGATCCACTCGCCGCCCGACTTGACCAGGTCCTTGGTGCGGTCGACCAGCCTGATGAACCCGTGGGCGTCCAGCTCGGCGACGTCACCCGTGCGCAGCCAGCCGTCCTCGGTGAACTTCTCGTCGTCCTCGCGCTCGCCGTAGTAGGCGCGGGCGATCCAGGGGCCGCGGACCTGGAGCTCTCCACCCGACGCCTCGTCGATGCGGAAGTCGACCAACGGCAGGATCCGGCCCTGCGCGGCTCGCAGCGCGTACGCCTCGTCGTCCGTCAGCTCGACCCCGGTCGGCAGCCGGGACACGGCGGCCAGGGGACTGGTCTCGGTCATGCCCCAGCCCTGGACGAGCGGGACCCCGAAGCGCTCGTCGAAGGCACGGATCAGGGGTTCGGGCACCGCGGATCCGCCCGCCTTGAGCTCGCGCAGGCTCGAGAGGTCGGGCGGGGACTCGAGCTCCAGGAACCCGTTCCAGATCGTCGGGACGCCGGCGCTCCAGGTGACCCCCTCGGAGGCGATCAGCTCGGCGAGCCCGGCCGGGGTCAGGTCGGGGCCGGGAAGGACCTGCCGCGCTCCCACCATCGCCGCGACGTACGGGATGCCCCACGCCAGGGCATGGAACATGGGCACCACGGGCATCACCGAGTCGGCCTCGCGCACCCCCATCGAGTCCGGCAGGGCCGCTCCGAGGGTGTGCAGGACGATCGACCGGTGCGAGTAGAGGACTCCCTTCGGCCGCCCCGTGGTCCCGCTCGTGTAGCACATGGCCGCGGCCGCGTTCTCGTCGAGATCGGGGAACTCGTACCCCGGATCGCCCGCGGCCAGGAGCTCCTCGTAGTCCAAGGCGCCGGGCCGGCCACCCGGGCCGTCCAGCATGACGATCTCCCTGACGGGGCCGTCGAAGCGCGGCATCGCCTCGGCCAGCGACGCATCGAGGAACACCAGGCGGTCGCCCGCGTGCTCGACGACATAGCGGAGGTCCTCCTCGAACAGGCGGATGTTGAGCGTGTGGAGCACCGCGCCCGCGCTGGGCACGGCGAGGTAGAGCTCGAGGTGGCGAAGCGAGTTCCACGCGAAGCTGGCGACCCGATCGCCGGGCCGAACTCCCAGCTCCCCGAGGGCGCTCGCCAGTCGCCTGGCCCGCTCGACGACCTTCCCGTAGGTGCTTCGCTCGACGCCGTCCTGCGTCCGCGCCACCACCTCCCGGTCGGGATAGGTGGCCTCCGCCCGCTCGGCGACCTGCTTGACGAGCAGCGGGCGGTTCATCATCAGCCCGTCCATCGAAATCCTCCTCGGCCGCGCCCGAGGCTACTCCCCGGAGGTCCCCCTCGACGGCAGGGCGTCGCCCTCGCGGCGAGTCTCACGCGTGATCTGGTAGCTCACGTACCAGATCAGGTGACGGGTGGCACCCACGCCCAAGCAAAGTGGTGCCAAGAGGCGCTTCATCCACCCCTAACCGTATTAGGTGTCAGTGCGTGGCGATCGGCCGTGGCGCCCGGCCTGGTAAGGGTTTCGCGATGAAGGTCCTGATCGTCGACGAGAGCAACGCGCTCGACGCGCTCGCCCGCGAGCTTCAGGTGGACGGGCTCGAAACGCGCTGGCCCCCCGCGGAGGCCCTTCCCGGGACGGCCGGCGGCGAGGTCGGGGAGATCGCGGGCGCGTTGATCGGACTCGAGCGGCTGCTCGCCGACGAGGTCGTGGACGCGCTGCTGTTGGGCTCGGCGTCGAATGTGGCCCTGGCTGCCGTGATCGTCGCGACCAAGGCGGGGATCCCGGTCGCCGCGGTCGGAAACCTTTCCGGGCCCCCCGTCCCGGAGCTGAACGCCCGTTTGATCGCCCAGCTCGCCGACGCCGCGTTGCCCGCCGAGCCCTCCGTGGTCGCGGGCTGGCTTCGCCGCCCGGGCGGCGAGTAGGCACGGAGCCTCGCGGATCGATCGCGATCGCTACCTACACTTACCGCGATGAAGGTCGGGATCATCGGGCTGGGCTACGTCGGCTTGCCGCTGGCGATCGCCTTCGCCGAATCGGGGTGCGAGGTGGTCGGGGTGGACTCCGACGCCCGGCGGGTCGAGCGCCTGCGGCGCTCCGAGTCGGACGTCGAGGATGTGCCCTCAGAGCGCCTGCGGGCGGCCGCGGAGCGCTTCACGGCCACGGACGAGTACCGCGGCCTCGCCGCCTGCGAGGCACTCGTGATCTGCGTCCCTACCCCCCTTGCGAACCATCGCGAGCCCGACCTGAGCTATCTGGTGGACGCGGCGACCCAGCTCTCGCGCGTGCTCCACGAGGGGCGGCTGGTCGTGCTGGAGTCGACCACATACCCCGGCACGACGCGGGAGCGCCTGCTCCCGATCCTCGAGGAATCGGGCCTGGCGGCCGGACGCGAGTTCAACCTCGCCTACTCGCCCGAGCGGATCGATCCCGGCCGCACCGACCACACCATCCGCACGACGCCGAAGATCGTGGGCGGGATCACCGAGGAGTGCTGCCGTCGAGCGGCGAACCTCTACCGCCGGATCTGCGACGACGTGGTGGAAGTGTCCTCGCCGGAGGTGGCCGAGCTCACGAAGCTGCTCGAGAACATCTTCCGGTCGGTCAACATCGCCTTGGTGAACGAGCTGGCGCAGCTCTGTGACCGGATGGGCATCGACGTCTGGGAGGTGGTGGACGCCGCGGCCACCAAGCCCTTCGGCTTCATGCCGTTCGAGCCTGGCCCGGGGATGGGGGGCCACTGCCTGCCGGTGGACCCGTTCTATCTGGCGTTCAAGGCCCGCGAGCACGACTTCTACACCGAGTTCATCGAGCTGGCGGGGAAGCTCAACCAGGCGCAGCCCCAGTTCTGCGTGGAGAAGATCGAGCGGACGCTCAACGGCGTCGCCAAACCGGTGCGCGGTTCGCGGGTCCTGTTGCTCGGGGTGGCCTACAAGGCCGGCGTCGGTGACCTGCGGGAGTCGCCCGCGGTGAAGATGATCAAGAGCCTGCGAGAGCTTGGCGCCGAGCTCGCTTATCACGACCCCCACGTGCCCGAGCTGACCGAGTTCGCGCTGTCGTCAGGCGACCTCGACGAGGAGCTTCGGCGTGCCGACATCGCCTGCATCGTCACCGCGCATCCGGAGGTCGACTACGAGCGGGTCGTGCGGGAGGCGCCGCTGGTGCTCGACTTTCGCGGAGTGACCCGAGGGATCAGAGCGGAGAACCTGGTCCGGTTGTGAGCCGGGCGCTGCAGCGGATCGTGCGCCGCGGGGACCGCCGGCGCGCCGACCGGCTGACCGTCGGCTTGGCCGGGCTCGCGATCACCACTGCGGGAACGGTCCTGGGGACGGAGGTCACTCGGCTGGCGCGACGACGCCTGACGCGCACGCATCCGCCGGAGGGAGTGCTGGGGACCGCCGAGCAGGCGCTCGAGACGGCCGGCCGGGCGACGCAGGACACGGTCGCGGTCGCGATCGAGGGCTACGAGGCCACCCCCCGCCACGAGACCGTGCTCTTCAACCTGCTGTCGGGATTCGTGTTCGGATTTGCCCTGATGAGGCTGTCGACGTCAGGGATCCGGGCGGGCTGGTGGCCGTTCGGAAACGTCCGCCTCGGCGGCCGCCACATCCACCACTTCGTCCCCGGGATCCTGCTCGGCTTCACCTCCGGCGCCGTGGCGCTCCTGACCGACAACTCGCGGGTGGAGGAGACGCTCGCGGTGCCGTTCGGCGCCGGAATCGGCCTCACGTTCGACGAGGCCGCGCTCCTGCTCGACCTCCGCGACGTGTACTGGACCCGCGAGGGGGTACTCAGCGTGCAGGTGAGCTGCGGGCTGGCCGCGACGCTCGCCGGCACGATCCTGGCGCTGCGCATGCTGCGCCGTGGCGAGGAGAGGGTCGCGGCGTCGGGCCGCATCCCGCCGGGCCCGATCACGCCCGTCCCGCACGCCGCTACGTAGCGCCCCACGCCCGGCTGGGCGACTTGTTCACGCTAGAGCGGCGAAAACCTCAGCCACGGTGGTCGGTGGCTCAGCGAACTGTGCGGTAGCGGCCGAACAGCTCGCCGTCCTCCTCCAGCAGCCAGACGAGCTCGAGCGGCCGCTCGAGCTCGGGCAGGCCGACCGCGAGCCCCGGGCCCTGCCCGCCGGCGAGCTTCGCCGCCTGGGTCACGAAGAGCTCGTCGACCAGCCCGGCATCCAGGAGCTGGCCGTGGATGTGGGGCCCGCCCTCGCACAGCAGCGAGCGCACGCCGCGCTCCCTTCGCAGCACGGAGAGGGCGGTCGCAAGATCCACGCGTTCCTCGTGTCGCACGATGGTGACCGAGGCGGGGACGTCCGGCGGCTCGACCGCCGACGCCGTGAAGATCAGGACCGGCCCTCCGCGCTCGGCGAACAGCTCGGCATCCCAGGGGATGTCCAAGCGGCCGCTGACGATCACGGCCAGGGGGTCGTGCGCAAGCCCTTGGCGCTCGCGGCGAGCGCGTCTTTGTGGATCCGAGACCACCCGGCCGTAGCGCTCCACGCGCATCGTCCCGGCGCCGATCATCACCGCGTCGACCTTCGTGCGCAGGCCGACGAGCACCTGCGTGTCCGTGGCGCTGCCGATCGGTCCCGAGCGGCCGTGAAGCGTCGCCCGCCCGTCGAGCGTGACCGCGAAGTTGGTGATCACATAGGGCCGGTCGTCGTGGGCCAGCGAGCTGAAGTCGAGCTGGTCGAGCTGGTCGCCGACGCTGGTTGGGCCCGGGTCCGGGATCAGGCGGCGCACGCCGCGCAGGCTATCGGGACGCTAGTCCGACGACTCGATCTCGGCGAGATGCTCGACGTTCGCGCGGTCGTCCGCCTCGACGCTCGGCTCGGTCTGGAACCAGGCGTCGAGGATCTCGCCCAGCTCCGCCTCCGAGGTCGTGCGCAGGCTCAGCGCCAAGACGTTGGCGTCGTTCCACCTGCGGGCGCCGGCGGCGGTCTGAGCATCGCCGCACAGGGCCGCGCGGATTCCGGGGACCTTGTTCGCCGCGATCGCGGCTCCCGTGCCGGTCCAGCAGCAGACGATCGCCTGCTCCGATCGACCCTCGCGGACGTCGCGCGCGGCGGTTTCGCTGGCCCAGGCCCAGTCGTCGCGCTCGCTGTCGTCCAGGGCGCCGTGCGGGATCGGCTCGTGGCCCCGCCGGCGCAGCTCTTCGACCACTGCGTCAGCTACGCCCGTCCGCTCGTCTGCGGCCACCGAAACGCGCACCTCTAAGAGCTTAGGAGCACGGCCACCGGCGAAGGGCGGCGGCTCACGCAAGCCAGCTGAAGCCGCGTCCCGTCACGGCCTCGAGACGCTCGACGTCTTCCCGAAACAGCTCGGTCAGACGCTCGCGAAGCTCCGGCGGCACGGCGGGCTTGGGGGCCTCGCCGGCCTCCGGGTCGTGGACCAGGCGCTCCACGAGCCAGCGCAGCGACTCGGGAAGACGGTCGAAGTTGCGATCGAGCGCCCGCAGCCCGGGCAGGCGAACGGCGCGGTCCATGGCCCGAAACCGTCCCCGGGCCTTCGCGGTGCCGGTCTCCCACTCACGCTCGAACTGCTCGGAGCTGAACTCGGGGTTCACGCCCAGCACCTCGAACACCCTCCGCATGGTGGTCGCCCGGTCGCCCTTCAGCTCCTCGCGGGCGACGATCTCGACGCGTTCTGAGCCGAACGCGTCAAGGTAGGGCTCGAGCTGCATGAAGTAACGGCTGCGCGTCACGTAGGCGCTGTCGGGATCCGAGAGCGCCTCGGCCAGCGGGCGGTCGTCGTAGCCGCCGCCCACGTTGTGGAGGTAGTGGGAGAGCATGCGGTCGATGGGGTTGCGGACCATGTAGATGAGGCGGGCGTCCGGGACGAGCGACCGCATCCGCTGGGCCACTCCCTGGAAGCGGGGGCGGTTGGTGTAGTGGGGAGAGGTCTCACCGCGGATCGGTGCGGACTCGCTGAAGTGGCTGGCGTACCAGCCCGCCCCCAGCGGCCAGTTCAGCTCCTCGACGAAGAAGTTGAGCTCCTTGGGCCGCGACATCTCCACCTCGGGGTGGAGGTTGAGGTAGTGGTGGAGGCTGGTCGTTCCGCACTTCAGGCCGCCGATCACGACCAGGTTCGGGAGCGCTCCCTGTCCTTCGCGCAGACGGCGAGCCCGGCGCCCCTCGGCGGCAAAGCGCCGGTGGGCACGCGCCACCATCGCCTCGTCCGCGGCGTCGCGCTTCGCGCCGCCCTCAGCCGGCACCGAGCCGTTTCGCCGCCTCGCGAAGGTTCTTCACCGTGGCGGTCGGCGGCTTACGTCCCTCGAGCTTCTCGCCCCTGCGGTTGACCCAGATCACCGGGACGTTCATCTTCAGCAGGGGCGCGACGTCGGTCTCGTACCCGCTGGCGATGTGGACCCAGCCCTTCTTGCCCCCGATCCGCCGCGCGCACTCCTTGAAGTGGGCAGGGTCCGGCTTGTAGCTCCGCACCTGCTGCGCGGTGACCACCAGGTTGAGCTCGGTTCGCAGGTGACGGCGCGAGACGCCCAGGAGCTTGTCGTCGATGTTCGAGACGATCCCGACCTCGTAGCGCTTCGCGAGCCTGTCGGTGGCGGCGTTCGCCTCGCGGAAGGGCGTCCACCGCGCCACGCTGTCGGGCAGGAACTGGGCCCGCGAGGGCTCGATCTCCCAGCCGATCTCGTTCGCCGCCCGCACCGCTGCGCGCCGCAGCACCTCGGCGTAGAGCTCGTAGGAGCCGCGGATGATCTCGGCCTGGATCCCGAAGAAGCGCTCCACGAAGGGGCCCTCGTCGAAGCTGAAGCCGTCGCGCTTGGCCTCGGCGGTGAAGGCCTCCGTGATCCCCCGCTCCCAGTCGATCAGGGTCCCGTAGCAGTCGGTCGTGACCCACTTGATGTCCTTGAGTTTCGGTAATGGCATCGGTTACCCGTAGGTGCGGCCGGCTCGTCGCATGGCTCTTGTCGGCGCCGCCTCGGGGCGCGAGATTATGGCAAGCGCCCCGTCTCCGGCTGCCCTGGTGGGTCGGATAGGCTCCCGCGCCTTGGATCTCCTCGAATACCAGGGCAAGCAGCTCTTCGCCAAGCACGGAGTCGCGGTCCCGGAGGGCCGCCACGCGGACACGGTCCCGGCCGCGGTGGCCGCGTCCCGGGAGTTGGGCTATCCGTGCGTGATCAAGGCCCAGGTGCGGATCGGCAAGCGCGGCAAGGCCGGCGGCATCAAGATCGCCAACGACGAGGGCGAGGCCCTCCAGCACGCGGAGGCGATCCTTGGCATGGAGATCGGGGGCTTCACCGTCCACGAGGTGTGGGTGGAGCGCGCTTCGAAGATCGACGCCGAGTACTACGCGTCGGTCATCCTCGACCGGTCGGAGAAGAAGCTCCTGGCGATGCTCTCGCGCATGGGGGGCATGGATGTGGAGGAGGTCGCCGAAACGGATCCGTCCGCCCTGATCAGGCGTCACCTCGAGCCGGCGGAGGAGTTCACGGCGGAGTTGGCCCGCGAGATCGCGATAGACGCGGAGATCGACGACGACGTCACCGACGAGGTGGCCGAGCTCCTCGTGAAGCTTCACGAGGTGGCGCTCGCCGAGGACGCGACGCTGATCGAGGTGAACCCCCTGATCGTCACCTCGGACCGAACCGTGGTCGCCCTCGACTCGAAGGTCACCATCGACAACAGCGCCCTGTACCGGCACGAGGAGCTGGCTCAGTACCGCGACCGCTCCGCCGAGGACCCGCAGGAGGAGATGGCCAAGGAGCGCGGGCTGACCTACGTGAAGCTCGGCGGCAACATCGGCATCCTCGGCAACGGCGCCGGGCTCTGCATGGCGACGCTCGACGTCGTCGCTCAGGCGGGCGGCAAGCCGGCCAACTTCCTGGACGCCGGCGGCGGGTCGAAGGCCGATGCGATCGTCGCGGCGCTCGAGGTCATCACCTCGGACCAGAACGTGAACGCGATCCTGTTCAACATCTTCGGTGGCATCACCCGCTGCGACGAGATCGCCAGGGGCATCATCGAGGCGTCGGAGCGGATCGACATCGACTTGCCGCTCGTGGTCAGGCTCGACGGCACCAACTCCGAGGAGGGGCTGGGGCTGCTCGCCGAAGCGAACCTCCCGCGCCTGCACGTGGAGAAGACGATGCTTGGCGCCGCCGAGCGCGTGGTCGAGATCGCGAGCGGCTGATGGCGATCATCGTCAACGAGGACACGAAGCTCGTGATCAGCGGGTTAACGGGCCGAGAGGGAAGCTTCCACGGGCTTCGCAACCGCTCCTACGGAACCGACGTGGTCGCGGGGGTCACGCCGGGGAAGGGGGGGCAGGAGGTCGAGGGCATCCCCGTCTACGATCAGATCGCGGACGCGGTCGAGGAGCGGGGAGCGAACACCTCGATGATCTTCGTGCCGGCCAGGTTCGCGGCCGCCGCGATCAGCGAGGCGATCGAGGCGGGCGTCCACACGGTGATCGCGATCACCGAGGGGATCCCGGTGTTCGACATGCTCGCGGTCTACTGGAAGGCGAAGGAGGCGGGGGTTCGGCTGATCGGCCCCAACTGTCCGGGCGTCCTCTCGCCGGGGAAGGCGAACGTCGGGATCATCCCGGCCCAGTTCTTCGACCCCGGGGGGATCGGCGTGGTCTCCAAGTCGGGGACCCTGACCTACCAGATCGGCAACGAGCTCAAGCAGGCTGGAGTCGGCAACTCGTCGATCGTGGGCATCGGCGGAGACCCGATCGTGGGCTCGGACTTCATCGACGTCTTGACCCTGTTCGAGAACGACGACGAGACAGACCTGATCGTGATGGTCGGCGAGATCGGGGGCGACGCCGAGGAGCGGGCGGCGGACTTCATCGCCGAGCGGATCTCGAAGCCGGTGGTCGGTTACATCGCGGGCTTCACCGCGCCCCCCGGCAAGCAGATGGGCCACGCGGGGGCGATCATCTCCGGCTCCTCGGGCACCGCCGAGGCCAAGAAGCAGGCCCTGGAGGCCCGCGGCGTCCGCGTCGGCCGCTCCCCCACCGAAACGGCCCAGCTCGCGGCGGAAGCGATCGGCGCCCGGGCCTAGCCCACACGGCTCGACCCCGGCGCATCCGGGCATCGGATGTGGCTTTCGCCACCTATATGAGGCCCTTCGCGCCCTCGATCGCCGGTGCGAACGTGGGTGCGCCCGTTGCTAGGCTCGACCGCGTATGGCCGCCGAGCTGATCAGCTTCGCTCGCGGGGCGCCGAGCGCGGACATCCTGCCCGTCGAGGCGGTGCGCGAGGCGGCCCGGGCGGCGCTCGCCGACGACTGGGAGCGGGCGCTCTCCTACGGCACCGGGATCGGCCATCCCGGCCTCTGCGAGTGGGTCGCCGAGCGACATGGAATCGACGATCCCGCGCGGGTGATGATCACGAACGGTTCGCTGGAAGCCGGCGCGATGGTTTTCCAGCACCTGGTTCGCCCCGGCGATCGGGTGATCGTGGAGCAGCCCTCCTACGACCGGACCCTCCTGCTCCTCGAGCGTCTCGGGGCCGAGCGCGTCGGGGTGCCCCTCGAGGACGACGGGGTCGACGTGGAACAACTCGAGCGCCTCCTCGCGGGCGGCGGGGTGAAGCTGGTCCACGTGATCCCCAACTTCCACAACCCGGCCGGCTGCACGCTCTCGGCCGCCAAGCGTGAGCGCCTGCTCGAGCTCGCCGCCGAGCACGGCTTCTGGATCTTCGAGGACGACCCCTATCGGGAGCTCTCGTTCGAGGGCGAGCCGCCGCCGACCATGCTGTCCGGCGACGACACCGGCAGGGTGATCCACGCGTCTTCGTTCTCGAAGACCGTGAGCCCGGGCGTCAGGGTGGGATACCTCGCCGGGCCGGGCGAGGAGATCGCGAGGCTCGCCAAGCACGCCAACGAGCTGTACATCTCGCCCAACATGCTCGCCGAGTCGGTGGTCTGGGAGCTGTGCCGCTCGGGTGCGCTCGACCGCAACATCGACTTCGTCAAGGGGGCCCTGAGGGAGCGCCGCGACGTCCTGATCGAGGCGCTTCGCGAGCGCCTGCCGGAGTCCAGGTTCGTGGTCCCCGGCGGTGGCTACTTCCTGTGGCTGACGCTGAACGACGACATCGACTGCGCCGAGCTCCTGGCCGCGTCGCTGCAGTCCAAGGTCGCGTTCATCTCCGGCACCGATTTCATGCTCGACGGCGGCAGGTCGAGCCTGCGGCTGTCCTTCGCGAGCGTGCCACCCGACCGGATCCCGGAGGGAGTGGGCCGCATCGCCACCGCCCTGGACGGCCTGCGGGCCGCTAGCCCGGCGTAGCGATCAGTCGCAAGCCTGCGGCAGCGGGAGGCCGGGCAAGTCCCTCCCGACTTTTACCGCGCGGTTACACGCCGCTTAGGAAGCGCCGCTACGGTCGCAGCATCCCGGCATCAGCCGGCCCACATGACCCGACCAGTACAGGAGGTGAATTCGAGATGACCCCGATCACGTTGGTCGAAGGAACGCGGAAGCTCGATCCCGTGAGCGAGCGCAACGTGGCGGAGAGGCGCTTCTCCGCCCTTGCGTCGGCCGTTCGGGAGCACGAGGCGGCCGTGCGCCGCCGCGAGTTCACCATGCGTCCGTCCGACCAGGCCCTCTACCGCCGCCTGCGCCAGATCTGCGGCGAGCTCTGAGTCAGCGGGCCCCCGGCGACTGCGGCGTGGCCCAAGACCGGGAGTCAGCGGCCGTAGCGGTCGCTGGAGAGCTCTAGCTGGTCCGGCAGCGGCGGCCGCGGAGGCGGGGAGGGGTCGGCGCGCACCGAGACGGTCTCGGCGACGCTGCGCGACACCACGTGCCGGCCGTCTTCGGACGCCAGCACCACCTCGTCGTCCTCCGAGCTCTCGAGCGTCCCCTCCAGCCCGGGGCAAAGGCCGGCCTGCTTCAGGTAGTGGAGGAGCTCCTCGGCCTCGTTCTCGAACCTGAGCACGTACACGTTGGCGCCGGGCTCGACGTCGGCGAGCAGCACCCCGCGTTCGCGCGCGCCCTCCACCAGCGGATGGCCGTGGGGGCAGGTCTTGGCGTCGCCGATCGCCGCCAGCATCCTTTGCTCGAGCACCGGTGACATCGCGTGCTCCAGGCGCTCGGCTTCCTCGTGGACCTCGTCCCACGGGATCCCGAGGACGTCGGTGAGGAAGCGCTCGATCAGGCGGTGGCGGCGGACGATCGCCTGGGCGTGCGCCCGCCCGTCGGCCGTGAACTCGAGCGACTTGTCGGCGCGGCGATCCACGTACCCGTCGCTCTCCAGCCGGCCGATCATCTCGTGGACGGTGGGGGCCGAGAGCTGCATCGCCCGCGCGATGTTCGCTCCGGTGATCGGGAGCCCCGCTTCCTCGAGCCAGAACATGCTCTGGAGGTACTCCTCCTCGGCGACCGTCGCGTGCTCTTGGGTCACGCTTCGATGGTAGAGGTCGTTGGGGGTCGCCGGCCTAGATCGGCAGAGGCGCGAGATGAAAGGATGCCGCCGTGCGGATCGAGCCCGGCACGAGGGCACTCGTCACCGGCGCCTCGCGCGGGATCGGCCGCGCGGTGTGCCGGGCGTTGGCGTCGCGCGGCGCTCGGCTGGGACTGATGGCGCGCGGCAGGGAACGGCTGGAGGAGCTCGCCGCGGAGCTCCCGGAGGGCCCCGGCGGGCCGCACGTGCCGCTGGTGGCCGACGTCTCCAAACGAGGGCAGGTGACTCGGGCCGTCGATCGGTTCGCGAAGCGAGCGGAGGGGCTCGACCTGGTGATCGCCAATGCCGGCGTGGCGCACTACGGCCCCTTCGCCGACGCGGATGTCGAGCGGGCCGAGGAGATGGTGCGCGTGAACGTGCTCGGCGCGATCTACACGGTGGGGGCCGCGCTTCCCCACCTGCTCGACCGGGCTCGCGGCCACGTCGTGATCATGTCCTCGGGGGCGGGGGTCAGAGCGTTTCCGTCGGCCGCGGTGTACGGGGCCACGAAGGCGGCCGACCGAGGGTTCGCGGAGGCTCTGCGGCACGAGCTCTCGGGCACCGGCATCTCGGTTACCACCGTGTTCCCGGGCGAGGTCGAGACCGACCTGCACGCACACGAGCGAAGCCTGCTGCCGGACTGGCGCCGAAACGAGAATGAGCTGCCTGCCGACGCGGTGGCACGGGCGGTGCTGAACGGCGTCGAGGCGGACTCCCGGGCTGTCTACGTTCCCGGCGTCGTACGCCTCCTGGGGTTGAACGGTCTCGCGCCACGGCTCACCGACGCGCTCCTTCGCCGCATCAGGGGAGCGACCGCGGCGCCCCGGCGAGACTAGCGGCTCTCCGCGAGGGTCGAGATCACGGCCTCGTAGA
The DNA here is from genome assembly GCA_044871225.1 of Solirubrobacterales bacterium. Classification (GTDB taxonomy): domain Bacteria; phylum Actinomycetota; class Thermoleophilia; order Solirubrobacterales; family 70-9; genus AC-56. The sequence continues at coordinate 59,258 of JBIOZP010000101.1, read as the reverse complement.
CGCCATCGCCGTTTCGGCCCTCGGTGATGGTCACGTTCGGCCTTCCGGTGATCGCCTCGCGCAGCGCGGAATCGCGCTCCGGGCCGTTGGCCACCAAGAAGAAACGGCCTACGGCCTCGGCGGCATCCAGGTCTTCGAGCGAGTCGCCCGCGGCGATGCACTCCGCGGCGCTGTAGCCGCGGGCGCGCATGTGAAACGCGACCGCCTTCGCCTTGCTGGCGCCTCCCGGCACCAGGTGATAGGCGTGGGCGGGCCCGTCGACCCCGTCCATCTGCCGTGCGATCGCTCCGTTGTCCAGGAACCTGAGGTCGCCGTGCCCGTGGTCGGCCAGCAGCGAGTTGGCCTCCGCGACGTCCACGACGCCGCGAAAGAGGTGCGAGAGCTGGCGCTCGCGGTGCCATGGGCGATGCCATTCCAGGCGTCCGGGGAACCGCTGGAAGAGGAGGTCCGGCACGCCCGCGGCCATCATCTTGTCCGCCGGCGATCCGTCGTCGTCCGGAATCCAGTCCCCTGTCAGCAGGGTTCGCTCGCCGTCGATCATCACACCGCAGCCGGCCTCGTAGATGTAGGAGGTCTGGCTGAGCAGGCCAGCGATGGCCATCACCTGCGCCTCGCGGCGACCCGACATGATCACCATCTCCACCCCCGCGCGGTCGCAGGCCTCCAGGGTTCGGGCCTGCTTCAGCGAGAACCGGCCTTCGGCATCGCGAAACAGCGCACCGTGGTGGCCGAGCAGGGTCCCGTCGAGGTCGATGTAGAGGCAGCGAAGCGCCACGGCGCGCAACGGTACAGGTGGTCTGCCGCGCTACGTTAGGCGCGAGGTGGCTCGCTGGCGACTTGCTGATCGTGTGCTCGAGTTCCCGCCGCCCATGGCGGCGGGAATCGTGAACGTCACCGACGACTCGTTCTTCGAGGGGGCCCGTAGCGGCAGCCCGGAGCAGGCCGTAGCGGACGGGACGGCGCTGGTCGAGGCGGGCTTCGACCTGCTCGACGTGGGGGCGGTTCCTGCAGGCGGCGGTCGCTCCGTCTCCGTCCACGAGGAGGCTGAGCGGCTGATCCCCGCCATCGAGGGACTGGCGCGCCGCGCGAGGTTGCCCGTGACCGCGGACACCTTCCGCGCCCAGGTCGCAAAGCAGGCGCTCGACGTCGGGGCGGTGGCGATCAACGACATCTCCGGGGGCGCCGAGCCCGAGATGCTGGACCTGGTAGCCGACCGGGGATGCGGCTACGTGCTCATGCACATCGAGGGGCCACCAGGCGTGGATCGTGCTCCGCGGGGCCACCCTGACCCGGTCGCGCACCTGCGCCGCTGGCTGGAGGAGAGGATGGAGCTGGCGCTCGACCGCGGCGTGTCCGAGGAGCAGATCGCGCTGGACCCCGGCCTGGACTTCGATCTGTCGGTCGCCGACGACCTCGAGATCCTGCGGCGGCTTGGCGAGTTGCGCGATCTAGGCAGGCCGCTGTTCGTGGCGCTGTCGCGCAAGGATTTCCTCGGTGCGGTGCTGGCGGGCTCGTGGGAGAGCCGGGTGCCGGCGGGCGAGCGGGAGTGGGCGACCGCGGCTGCCACCGCGCTCGCCGTGGCCGCGGGTGCCGAGATCGTTCGCCTGCACGACCGCAGCGCGCTCGACGCACTGCGCACCGCGGCCGCCATCCATGGCAGCCCGCCGGACAGTGGGCGATCTTCTCGCTCCATGGCAGTGAAAAGCGCGGCCACGGGTGGCGATCGGCCCGGCCGGATTTCGATGCCGGATGGCTAGCGTCGCCGCAGCCGCGGGGTGGGAGCGCGCGATCGAGCCCGGGCACCTCGACGGCCGGCTCGTCGCCGAGGCAGTCGAGGAAGCGCGGGACGCCGAGCGGGTCGAGATCCCCAGGTCGCTGGCCCCGGAGCTTGCCGCAGCGCTACCGGCGGCGGGCATCGGCGCTCTCTACTCCCACCAGGTTCAGGCGCTCGAGGCCGCCGGGGCCGGCAACGTGATCATCACCAGCGGTACGGCCTCGGGCAAGTCCCTCTCGTTCAACCTGCCGGTCCTCGACCGGCTGGTCGGCGATCGCGCCGCCCGCGCCCTGTATCTCTATCCGACCAAGGCCCTGGCGCAGGACCAGGCGCGAAAGCTCTCGGCGCTCGGTCTGGAACAGCTCCGGCACGCGATCTACGACGGCGACACGCCGCGCGACGACCGCCCCCAGATCCGGCGCCGCTCGAACCTGGTCCTCACCAACCCTGACATGCTCCATGTGGGGGTCCTGCCCCACCACCGCAGTTGGGGGGACTTCCTGGCCGGGCTCGAGTGGGTGGTCGTCGACGAGGCGCACACCTATCGCGGGGTGTTCGGCTCTCACGTTGCCAACGTTTTGCGCCGGCTGAGGCGCGTCGCCGCGCTCTACGGGGCCGACCCACGATTCGTGATGGCGTCGGCGACCATCGCGAACCCGGTCGAGCTCGCCGAGCGCCTGGTCGGCGAGCCGTTTCGGCTGGTGGACGCAGATGGCGCCCCGCGGGCGGGCCGGCGCATCGGGATGTGGAACCCGCCCGTGATCGATGAGAGCTCGATGACGCGCCGGTCGGTCCTTTCCGAGGCGGCGGAGCTGCTCGCCGACCTGGTCAGCGAGGGGGCGCGAACGATCTGCTTCCTGCGCAGCCGCCGCGGGATCGAGCTGATCCAGCGCTTCACTCGCATGCGGCTGGAGGAGCTGGGACGGCCGGCGCTGGCTGAGCGGATCGCTCCCTATCGGGCGGGCTACACGCCCCAGCAGCGCCGCGAGATCGAGGCGCGGCTTGCCGAGGGCGAGCTGCTGGCGGTGGTCGCCACCGATGCGCTTGAGCTCGGCATCGACATCGGTGAGCTCGACGCCGCGATCTGCGTGACGTTTCCGGGGACCGTCGCCAGCCTGCGCCAGATGTGGGGCCGGGCCGGCCGGCGAAGCGAGGGCTTGGCGCTCTACGTCGCCGGGCAGGATGCGCTGGACCAGTTCTTCTGCCGCCATCCCGAGGAGTTCCTGAAGCGACCGGTGGAGGCGGCGATCCTCGATCACGAGAACGAGCGGATCCAGCTCGCGCACGTGCTCGCCGCCGCCTACGAGCTTCCCCTCTCGGACGCGGACGCAAGCGTGTTCGGCGATCGCTGGCGCGAGCGAGCCGATGCGCTCGTGACGATCGGCGAGCTGCGACGCGGGCGCGAGGGCCGCTACCTGCCCCGCGGCCCCCGCTTTCCGGCGGGCGACATCTCATTGCGCTCGGCGTCGACCGACTCCGTGGCGGTGGTCGAGCGGGCGTCCGGCGAGCTCCTCGGAGCCGTCGAGGCCGAGCGGGCGTTCACGACCGTCCACCCGGGAGCCGTGTACCTGCACCTCGGCCGCTCTTATGAGGTGCGTGAGCTGGACGTCGAGGCTCGGCGCGCCGTGGTGGATCGGTTCGACGGCGACTGGTACACGCAACCGAAGAAGGAGACCGAGGTCTACGTCGAGCGGATCGCCGACAAGGGCGAGGACCCCCTGGTTCGAGGGTCTGGCATCGAGCTGTTCTTCGGGGAGGTGTCGGTGACCGAGCAGGTGATGGCGTTCCAGCGCAAGCGGCTTTCCGACCACGAGGTGATCGACATGGTCGCCCTGGACCTGCCGGAGACGAACTTCCCGACCCAGGCGCTGTGGTACGTGCTGCCCGAGCGGCTGGCCGGCCCCTCGGCGTTACCCCCCGAGGTCCTCCTGGGCGCCCTTCACGCCACCGAGCACGGGCAGATCGCGGTGCTTCCGCTGCTGGCGATGTGCGATCGCTGGGACATCGGCGGCCTGTCGACGAACGTGCACTTCCAGACCGGCAGGCCGACGATCTTCATCTACGACGGGTATCCCGGCGGCGTGGGCATCGCACGCCGCGGGTTCGAGCGCTTCGAGCGCCTGGTGAGCGACGCCGCCAAGCTGATCGGCGAGTGCCCGTGCGCGGACGGCTGCCCGTCCTGCGTGCAGAGCCCGAAGTGCGGAAACCTCAACGAGCCCCTCCACAAACAGGGCGCGCTGGAGCTGATCACGACGATGCTCGCCCAGGACCGGGAGCGCGCCTGATGGCGCGAAGCCGTCAGGTGGCGGTGATCGGCAAGGGGACTCCGGACGAAGAGCTGGCTCCGCTGGCCGAGGAGGTCGGGCGGCGGCTTGCCGAAGCCGGCGCCGTCGTCGTCTGCGGGGGCCTCGCGGGGGTGATGGAGGGTGTGGCTCGGGGCGCGGCGTCGGCAGACGGGATCGTGATCGGCATCGTCCCGTCCAGCTCGCGCGAGGACGCGAACCCACACTGCACCTATGTGGTCGCCACCGGCATCGGACACGCCCGAAACCTGGCGGTGGTCTCCTCGGGCGATGCGGTGATCGCGATCGGCGGCGAGTGGGGGACGCTGTCGGAGATCGCCTTCGCCCGCGAGCTCGGCCGTCCGGTGGTAGCGCTGTCGAGCTGGGAGGTGAGCGGCGGCGGCGCGATGCGCGGCGGGCCCGGGATCGAGGTCGCCGCCAACCCCGCGGAGGCGGTGGAGCGCGCGCTCGCGATGGTGGGACGGGACTAGGACGCTGGCGCGGCGCAGAGGAGGGCCATAGCCGTGACGGTCGACGGAACGGACGCCGCTTTGTCTTCACCAACGCGACAACCGCTGGCCGCCGACTCACGACTGTCGTGCAAACCGTCTATGACGCGGCTAACGCGACATTCGCGGGGTCTTCGCGGCTCCGTGTCGCGCTGCCGGCTGGGCGAGGGACCTTGTCGCTGCGGTTCGCCAGCGCGGTTCTCCTACGTGCAAAGCCGGGTAGCGCTCCCGCTCGCCGACGGCCCTGCCTCCCTCGCTAGCCTTACCGCGCCGGCGAGGTAGCTCAGTTGGTAGAGCACACGACTGAAAATCGTGGTGTCGGCAGTTCGATTCTGCCCCTCGCCATCCCTGACTCGGGGCAGACTGCCTCCTATGGCTCGCCTGCAGTTCGATTCTGCCCCTCGCCATCGACCCTGACTCGGGGCAGGAGTGACCTCTAGGAGCGGCGCGATTCAGTCCGCAGACTGGAAATGATGCAGCTCGTACACGGTCTGCGTGGGCGTGGGCGCGTTCTCGCCCCCGACCTCGGCGATCGCGGGCCGCAAGCGCTCCTCCTGGAATCGCTCGAAGTGCTCGCGGGACTCCCAGACGTCGAAGACGATCATCTTCCCGCCGGTGAAACCCGCGGTGTGGACGATTCCGCCGTCGGGGATCTCGTCGCCGAGCTTCGCGTTCACCGCGTCGTAGATCTCGGGGGTGACTCCGTCGACCTCGTTCAATACCGCAACGGCCATCGCGGCCTCCTTTGTGGATCGGGTGCCCTGACGGGGAGCCTACGCCGCAGGTAGCGTCGGAGCGGCGCGCGGCACCGAACGGCGGGAATCAGCGCTTAGCGCTCTTGGATGGACGGGTTCCTGCCGGTATGCGACAGAAACTCGTCCACGGCGCGATGGGCGAAGAGGCCCCCGGCCTCCGAGGCCCGCTAGCGCTTCTTCTTCCGCTTGAGGTTGAGCGCCACGGCCTCGCCGATCAGCCTCTTCAGGGCGGGCTCGTCGATCTGGTCGCCCTCGCGGATGTCAATTGCACGCCTGACGTTCCCCTCGAGGCTCGAGTTGAACAGCCCGGAGGGATCGTCCAGCGAAGCCCCTTTTGCGAAGGTCATCTTGACGACGCTCTTGTAGGTCTCTCCGGTGCAGACGATCCCGTTGTGGGACCAGGTGGGCGTGCCCCTCCACTTCCACTCCTCGACTATCTCGGGGTCCGCTTCCTTGACGAGCCGGCGCACCTTGGCGAGCGTTTCGCCGCGCCAGTCGCTCAGCTCGTCGATTCGCTGGTCGATCAGAGCGGAGGCGGACTCGTCATGCGGGGCGTCCTTCTCCATCGTCTCCGTTGATTCTTCCACGGCGCCTGACGCGCCGGGTTTGATTCTGTGACCGAGCGGGCAGTCACTCCACACCCCCTCGGGGAGAGCCGGGATGAGCGAACCTAGTCGATCCGATCGGAACAGCGAGGCGGCTGGGCCGAACGCCCACCGGGCGCCGCAGGCGGGGCCGAGCGATCCGACCAAGCTCAGCCTCCGCTCGTGGTGGGGGGTGCTGAAGCGCACCGTGAGCGAGTTTCGCGACGACAACCTCACCGACTGGGCCGCGGCGCTCACCTACTACGCGGTGCTGGCCATCTTCCCGGCGCTGGTGGTGCTCGTGTCCATCGTTGGCCTGGCCGGCGAATCGGCGACGCAGTCGCTGCTGGACAACCTGGCCGAGCTGGGGCCCGGTCCGGCCACCGACATCGTGAGCGGGGCGATCAAGGAGGTCTCGTCGAGCCGGGGCGCCGCCGGGGTCGCCTTGATCATCGGCTTGGCGGCCGCGTTGTGGTCGGCATCCGGCTACGTGGGAGCGTTCTCCCGCGCCTCGAATGCCATCTACGAGATCGAGGAGGGCCGCCCGTTCTGGAAGCTGCGGCCGCTGCAGCTCGCCATCTCGTTGCTGCTGATCGTCCTGGTCGCCGTGTGCGCGATCGGGGTGGCGATCACGGGTCCCCTGGCCGAGCAGGTGGGGAACCTGTTCGGCCTGGGCAGCACGGCGGTGACCATCTGGGACATCGCCAAATGGCCGGTGATCGGCCTCGCGGTGATCACGACGCTCGCCGTTCTGTACTACGGCGCCCCGAACGTGCGCCAGCCGGGGTTTCGGTGGATCACCCCGGGCGGTGTACTGGGAGTGATCCTGTGGCTGCTGGCGTCGGCGGGCTTCGCCTTCTACGTGGCCAACTTCAGCTCCTACAACAAGACGTACGGTAGCCTCGCCGGGGTGATCGTGTTCCTGATCTGGCTGTGGATCTCGAACCTGGCGGTCCTGCTGGGCGCCGAGTTAAACGCCGAGCTCGAACGCGGTCGGGAGGTGGAGAGCGGCGTGCCGCCCGAGCGGACCCTGGCGGTCGAGCCGCGCGAGGAGCCCGACGAGGCCTGAGGCCGCCGGCTGTCCCCGGCGCTCGGTTGCGCCCGGACAGCCGCCGCGGAAAACCGCGCTGGCGCAGGGAAAGGGGGCGAATCGGCGTCCGCCACCGTCTCTACCGTTGGCGAGCTATGAGTCAACAGGCTTCGCTGACCGATCAGCCCCCCGGGGTGGAGAGCTCCCCCAACGGCCACGATCCCCCGGCCCGCGTCTGGGTCCGCGACCTCGCCGACGGCCAGATGGTGGCGGCGGTGTTCGGCGTGCGCGAGCGCGAGCTGCGCCAACGCCGAAACGGGGAGGCCTGGCTGAGGTTGGTCGTCTGCGATAGCTCCGGGACGGTCGAGGCGGTCGCCTGGGATGCGGTACAGGAGGCCTTCGAGGCAGCCGCGCCCGGGTCCGCCGTCCACATCGGTGGCCGCTTCGCGGTCCATCCTCAGTACGGGCCCAAGATCACCATCGACGCCATTCGCCCGGCCCGCGCCGAGGAGTTCGAGGCGTGCGACCTGGCCGAGGGCCCCCGGATCGCGGTGGATCGCCTGGAGGCCGAGCTGCGGGAGCTTCTCGGAACCGTCCAAAACCCGCTGCTGCGGGAGCTCTTGGCCCGTTTCTTCGATCCCGGCTCGCGCGCGTGGGCCCGTTTCCGCGACGCCCCGGCCGCCAAGTACTACCACCAGGCCTACCGCCACGGTCTTCTCGACCACACGGTCTCGGTCGCCCAGGCGGTGAGCGCCGCCGCCTCGTCCTTTCCGGGGATCGACCGCGACGTCGCGGTCACCGGAGCCCTCCTTCACGACATCGGCAAGACGGTCGCCTACAACGACGACCCGCTGGCCATCGACCTCACCGACGCCGGCCGTCTCCAGGGCGAGATCCCGCTGGGCTACTACTTGGTGCGTCGCGAGATTGAGCGCATCGAGGCCTTCGACGCCGAGCTCGCTCAGGCAATCCTTCACATCATCCTCTCGCATCACGGGACGCTGGAGAACGGCTCCCCGGTGACCCCCGCCACCCGGGAGGCAACGCTCGTCCACGCGATCGACAACCTGGGCGGCAAGCTCGGGAGCTTCGATCGGATCGAGCGGGCGCTGCCCGACGGGGAGGCCTGGTCGCGCTTCGACCGCGGCATCGACGCGGCGGCGTACTTCCGCTCGCGTGCGGCGTAACGGTTCGCGGGCTCGGGCTACCAGGTGACGCGCCGGCTACCGCGTTTGCGCCGCAAATACCTGCTTTCGACCATGCAATCGTGGTACGCGAAGGTAGGCCGGTTGAGGGCTGGGAAGCCCGTTCCTAGAGTCAAGTAGCCGCCGGCCGAGCCGACGGCGTGCATATCGGGCGACCGGCTGGGGGCCGGACGCTCGGGGAATCGGGCGAGGCGGTCGCCCGACTGCCGGCAGGGCAGAGGAGGCAAGCTGATCGTGAATCGGGTCGCGCATCGCATGGAAACCCAGGGGTGGAGTCCGGGAGGGGACTCGCGGGAGGAGCCCCCGGCTTCGAACGTCGCCCGCCGACGGGTCTTCCTCAGCCTCGAGCGAAAGCGGGAGACGCTGGCGGTGGGAACGCGTCGCCAACTCCGGCCGGGCAGGCGCTACGAGGACCTCTGCCTGGCGAAGATGATCACGCGCCTGCAGCGCGACTACCTGAGCCCGCCCTCGGCCGACGATGATCGAGACGCCGGGCCGCTCACCGACACGACCGGAGGGGCGGCGCCCGCGCGGGCCGAAGGCGAGGTTGTGTCCTGGGCCATGCCCTGGGGCCCCGGCTGCCTGGTGCAGCTCCAAGCCGACCAGCACGATTTCGACGAGCGGCTGGCCACCGCTCGCCGGTGGCTATCCACAGGGGCCCGGGCGGCGGCCGAGACCCGGGCGGTCGAGCGCTTTGCGAAATTGGTCGACCAAATGGCGGACGCCCTCGAGGCCGCCGGGCTCCGGATCCCGGAATGGGCGTCGCGCGACGCGCTGACGGAACGGCGCCTGGCCATTCGTCGCGGGGCGGAAGGGCCCGCCGCACGCCGTCGAGCGGCGCGGCAGCGGCGCTCACGCAGGTCGAACGGTGACCGCATGTCCGCGAGCGACGCAGCGGGGCCGACTCGTAGCCGGTCGCGGGCGGCGCCCGCTGGCTTGATCGACATCAACCAGGCCACCTACGAGGAGCTCAGGTCGCTCGAGCTCTCGACCACCCAGAGCCGCCGCCTGCTCGCCTATCGCCGCCGCATTCAGGGCTTCAGCTCGCTGAACGAGCTCGACGCGATCCCAGGGTTTCCGAGCGTTGTGCTGGATCAGCTCAAGCAGCGGCTCAGCGCATAGGGCCCAACGCAAAACGACCCCCGCAAATTGCGCACAAAGGGCGCACGGAGCCGCGGTGGCACCCACCCCCGCGCCTCTATTCTCCCCGTCGTGGCCAAGGACACCGAGAAGCTGATCCGCCAGCTCTCCCTGATCTCGTTCCTGATGGCCAACGGCCGTCCCGTCTCAGCGCTGGAGATCAAGCGCGAGGTGGAGGGCTACAGCTCCATGAACGACGACGCCTTCGCGCGCCGCTTCTACGCGGACCGCGCCGAGCTCGAGAGCCTGGGGATCTCGCTTCAGGTGGAGAAGCCCGCGGAGGGATTCTTCGAGGCGGAGCTCTATGCCCTGCCGCCGGAGAACTACTACCTGCCCCCGATCGAGTTCACCGACGGTGAGCTCGCCGCCCTTCGCACGGCCCTCGGGCTGCTGGACGGGGAGTTCGCCTACGCGGAGCCGCTGCGTCTCGCGCTGCAGCAGGTGTCCTGGGGGCGCCCCAGCCCGCTCGACGGGGGCGACTCGGTCCCGATCGACGTCAAGCTCGCCCCGTCGGGCGGGGGACACGAGCTGTCTCAGCGCCTGGCGAAGATCGAAACCGCGATCTCGCGCCGCAAGACGATCGAGTTCAGTTACTACTCGATGCAGCGCGACGAGGTCTCCGATCGCAAGGTGGACCCCTACCACCTCGTGTTCCGCAACGGCCAGTTCTACTTGATCGGCCACTCTCACGAGCGTGACGAGGTGCGCGTGTTCCGCCTCTCGCGGATCCGCGGCAAGGTGTCCTACGCGACCAAGGCCGAGCACGACTTCGCTCCGCCCGAGGACTTCGACCGGCGCGATTACGCCTCGCGGGCCGACTGGCAGATGGGGGAGATCGCGGGTACCGCCAAGGTGTTCCTCCGCGAGCGGATCGCCTGGCTGGTCGAGCGGGACTTCGGTGCCTACGGCACCCTGCGCAAGGCGACCAAGCGAGACGGCGCCCCCGGCCGCGGCTCGGTGTACGAGACCGAGTACGCGTCCCCGCACCTGCTGATCTCCTGGGTGCTCGGCTGGCGCGAGAACGCGATCCTGCTCGAGCCGAAGGACCTGGCGAAGGAGGCCAGCGGGAGGCTGAAGCTCCTGCGCGACCGGCACCAGGGCGAGCACCCGGTCTCGAAGACCGTGGCGCGACCGCTGGCGGAGGGAAACGGACGGCCTCGCTCCACCAACGGCCGCTCCGAGTCGGTGATCCGGCCCGAGCGTTTCGCCCGTCTCGTGACCCTGGCCGGGCTCTTGATCGGGGCGGCGCGGGACCACTCGCGGCTCTCCGTGGGCACGGTGGCCGAGGACCTCAACGTCAGCCACGAGGAGCTCCGCGAGGACATCGACGTCCTGAACGTGGTCAACTTCGGCGGCGGGACCTACGTGCTGTACGCGGAGATCGACGGCGACGAGATCGAGGTCGATCCCGACACGTACGGCGACAACTTCGCGCGGCCTGCCCGCCTGCTGCCGCTGGAGGCCAAGGCCCTGGTGGCAGCGATCGACCTGTTCGGCGATCACCTGCCCCAGGCGAGCCTGTCGACCGCGAGGCAGAAGATCGTGGAGGCGCTGGGGCACGACCCTTCGCAGGAGGGCTTAGAGATCGCCCCCGGGCGGGACGATTCCGAGGTCGTCCGCACGGTGAACGACGCGATCGAGCGCCATCGCGTCCTCGAGCTCCACTACTACAAGGAGAACGAGGACGAGTTCGTCAAGCGCGAGGTCGAGCCCTACCAGCTCGTCAGCGGCCCAGAGGGCTGGTACCTGGGCTGCTACGACCTCGGGCGAAGCGACACCAGACACTTCCGGCTGGACCGGATGAAGGAGGCCCGCCTGACGCGACGCTCGTTCGAGCCGCGCGAGGGCACCGACGACCGCCTGGCCGAGCAGGAGTGGCTCGTCCACGGAGAGGTCGGAAGCGCCGGCGTGGCCAGAGTGTGGGTGTCGCCCGAGCGCGCCCGCTGGCTGCGCGAGGAGCGCACGGTGGTGGAGGAGCTCGCCGACGGGGCTGTGGTGATCGAGTTGCCGTACGGCTCGATCGACTGGCTGGTTCGCGAGATCCTCAAGGGCGTCGGCGACCTGGTCGTGCTGGAGCCCGACGACGCACGCCAGGCGGTCCTGGCGGCGGTGACCGGCAGCTAGCCGCAGCCCCGACCTATATTCGCGGCATCGATTCGCCCCCCGGCCACCCGGAGATCCTGAGGATCGTGGCTCCCAACCCGGGGCCGATGACCCTCGAGGGCACGAACACCTACGTGGTCGGGGCGGATCCCGCCTACGTCATCGACCCGGGGCCCGCCGACCGAGCCCACGTGGACGCGGTGAGCGCCGTGGCGAGGGACCGTGGCGGCATCGGCGGACTCCTGCTCACCCACTCCCACGCCGACCACTCCGCCGCCGCCCCGATGCTCGACGCCCCGCTGCTGTTCGGAAGCGTGGGAAGCGGCGACGAGGGCTCGACCCATCCGGGTGCCGACGGGGGCGAAGGCGGCGCCGGGGCCTCGGCGGTCGGCCCGTTCGAGGTGCTGCCCACTCCCGGTCACGCGGTCGACCACGTCTGCTTTCTGCTCGACGGGGTCGCGTTCTGCGGGGACCTGGTTCTGGGCCACGGGTCGAGCTTCGTGCCACCCGACGGAGGCTCCCTGGCCGCGTACCTCCATTCCCTCGAGCGCCTCCGTCAGGTGGACGTCGAGCTCCTGTGCCCCGGACACGGCCCGTACGTCGAGCACCCGGCCCTGAAGATCGACGAGTACCGCGAGCATCGCCTGATGCGCGAGCGCGGGCTGCTGACGGCGCTCGAGCGGGGTGAGCGCTCGCGAGCGCGGCTGCTCGACCTGGCTTGGTCCGACGTGCCGCGGCCGCTGCGCCCCGCGGCGGCGGTGGTGATGGAGGCGCACCTCCAAAAGCTCGCCTCGGAGGGCAGGCTGCCCGGCGACGTCACGGAATAGGGCCCGGCGCGCGCGCTCGCGCCCTGCGCCTGGGCCAGAAGGGGGGCCCGCCGCGGCAGGCGCGGGCAACTGCCTAGAGTTGACGGTCGTGACGGCGGCCCAAGCCGCAAAGCGATTCGGCATCGTGGGAGCGGCGCTCGCCGCGCTCGCGGGGACGACCGCCGCCGGGCTTTGGCACCAGCTCTTCCGCAGGCCCCTGCCGAGGACGACGGGGCGCCTGCGACTCGCCGGGGTGGCCGGAGAGGTCGAGATCGCCCGAGATCGCTGGGGAGTCCCCCACGTGCGCGCCCGAACCAGGGAGGACCTCTGGTTCGGCCAGGGGTTCTGCCACGGACAGGACCGGCTATGGCAGATCGACCTCTACCGGCGGATCGGCACGGGCCGCCTGTCCGAGATCGCGGGGCCGCAAGGGCTTCGGACCGACCGCCTTATGCGAACGCTGGGGCTGCGGCGCGCGGCCGAGCGGGAGGCCGCCGCGCTCTCGCCGAAGCTTCGCGCGACGATCGAGGCGTTTTGCGCCGGTGTGAACGCCGCCGCCGGCGAGCGCACCCTGCCGGCTGAGTTCCAGCTCCTTCGCCGGAGCTTCGAGCCGTTCACGCCCGCTGACCCCCTCACCCTGACCAAGCTCCTGTCGTTCGGCTTGTCCACGAACTGGGAGCGCGAGCTCCTTCGCGCCGAGATGGTCCGCGAGATCGGCGCCGAGCAGGCGTCTCGGCTCGATCCCCCCTACCCGGCCGGAAACCCGCTGGTCCTCACCCCCGGGGAGCCGTGGACAGGGGACGGCCTGGCGCTGGCGGAGCAGATCGCGAAGGTGCGGGGGTCAATCGGCCTGGCGGTGGGGGCGAGCGGGTCCAACAACTGGGCGGTCAGCGGCGCGCGCTCGGCAAGCGCCGGGCCGCTGCTGGCGGGCGACCCGCATCTGCCGCCGAGCATGCCGGGGATCACCTACCAGGTCGGGCTGTACGTGGGGGATCGGTTCTGCCGAGGGGCGACGCTGCCCGGGCTGCCGGGGGTCACCATGGGCCAGAACAACGACGTGGCTTGGTCGTTCACCAACGTGATGGCCGACGTAATGGACCTGTTCATCGAGCGCGTGGAAGGCGACAGCTACGAGTTCGAGGGAGAGTTCCGGCCCCTGGAGTCGGTCGAGGAGGAGATCGCGGTCAAGGGCGGCTCGGCGCAGCGGCTCGTCGTCCGCCGGACGCACCACGGGCCGATCGTCAACGAGGCGCTGGGCGCGGACGACGCCGAGCCCCTGGCGCTTCGCTTCATGGCCCTCGATTTCCCCGGCTTCACGGAGGCGAGCATCGGGACACTCGACATCGGCAGCGGCCCCGAGCTGGTCGAAGCCCTGAGTGAGCACGCGCACCCGGTCTCCAACCTCGTGTGGGCCGATCGCCACGGCTCGATCGGCTACAAGACCGTCGGACGGCTGCCGGTGCGCCGGGGCGCCTGCCCTGACCTGCCGAAGCCGGGCTGGACCGGCGAGCACGAGTGGGACGGCTGGATCCCCTACGAGGAGATGCCCGAGCTGACCGATCCGGAGGCGGGCTTCGTGGTCACCGCCAACAATCGCATCGCTCCCGAGGACTACCCCCATCACATCACCAGCGACTACCTCGACGGCTACCGGGCACGCCGCATCGAGCAGCTCATCACGACGGTCGGCGAGCACGATCTCGAGACCTTCGAGGCCATGCAGACCGACATGCTCTCGATCCCCGGGCTCGAGACCGCGCGCCGGCTGGCGCGGCTGCGGCCCCGAGACCAGCGCGAGCAGGCCGCGATCGAGCGGCTTCGCTCGTGGGACGGGCGGATGGAGCCGGACTCGGTGGCGGCGACGATCTACCAAGCCTTCACCCTCCGGCTGGGGCGCGAGGTGATCCGAGCCGCCGTCGGCGATCGCGACCTGGCCGAACGCTGGCTGGACCGGGCCGACAACGGATTCATTGCCCACGTCACCTCGCCGTGGCGCTGGCAGTCGCACCTGCTCTCTCTCTGGAGCGAGGGCGACGAGGAGCTGATCGGCCGCTCGTGGGAGGGGTTGGCGCTCGACGCGCTTCGCGGCGCCCTGGACGACTTGGAGGGGCGGTTCGGATCGGCCGCGGAAGGGTGGCGGTGGGGGAAGGTCCACCCGCTGGTCTTCCCCCATGCGCTGGGCGAGGCGAATCCGCTGTTCGGGTGGATCTTCAGCCGGCGCCTCGAGGTCGGCGGCGGCCAGGAGACGGTGGCGCAGGTCGGCTGGGACCCCAACGACCCGTTCACCGCGATCTGGGCGCCATGCTGGCGGATGGTTGCCGACCCGCTGAGGCCGGACCGCTCGCGTTGGCAGGCGTTCACCGGGCAATCCGGTCACCCCGGCAGTCCGCACTACGACGATTTGCAGGCAGATTGGGCGAGCGGACGAACCCAGGCCCTGGCGGGGGAGGGCCCGTGGCGGGTGCTGACCCTCGAGCCCGTTGCATAGAAGCGACGCTGGGAGATGAGCCGCCGAGCGCAGATCAGGCTGACCGACGAGGAGCAGCGTGATCTGGTGGAGTCCGAGCGGGTGGTCGTGGTGTCGTCGATCGGCCCGCGCGGGTGGCCGCATTCGATGCCGCTGTGGTACGTGCCCCGGGACGCGGAGATCTGGATCTACACCTATGCGAAGTCGCAGAAGGTCAAGAACCTGGAGCGCGACCCGCGGGCTACCCTGCTGATCGAGACGGGCCACGAGTACGGCGAGCTGCGCGGCGTTCAGATCGAGGCCGAGGCCGACATCCGCCGCGACTACGAGACCGTCTACGGCCTGGCGCGCGAGCTCGCGTCGCGCTACTCGGGCGGCGCGGCCCCCGCGGACGAGGCGGGCCCGGCGTTGCAGGCGCAGGCGCGAAAGCGGGTCGCGGTGCGGTTCGAGCCGCGGCGGGTCGCGAGCTGGGACCACCGGAAGCTCGGCGGAACCTATTAGCCGGACGCGAGGCTCCGTGGCGCGACCGCGGGCGCGTGCGTGGCTGGCCTGCCCCTATGCTTCGCGCGCGATGGAGAACCTCAGGGGCCTGATCCTGTCGGGGGGCGAGGGCACGCGGCTGCGTCCGATCACGCACACGTCGGCGAAGCAGCTCGTGCCGGTGGCCAACAAGCCGGTGCTCTTCTACGGCATCGAGGCGCTGGTCGAGGCGGGAGTCCGCGAGCTCGGGATCGTGATCGCGCCGGAGACCGGGGCCGAGATCGAGGCCGCGGCAGGCGACGGCAGCGCCTTCGGCGCGTCGATCACCTACATCCGCCAGGACGAGCCGCTCGGCCTCGCCCACGCCGTGCTCACCGCCGAGGAGTTCCTCCAGGACGGGCCCTTCGTGATGTACCTCGGCGACAACCTCCTGCGCGACGGGATCACCGACTTGGCGAACGCGTTTCGCTCCTCGGAGCCCGACGCGCTGATCCTCCTCACCCGGGTCCCCGACCCGGGGAACTACGGAGTGGCCGAGCTTGACGGCGAGCGCGTGGTCCGGTTGATCGAGAAGCCGAAGGAGCCACCGACCGACCTGGCGCTGGTCGGCGTCTACATGTTCGGCCCGTCGATCTTCGAGGCCGCCAAGGCGATCAAGCCCTCGGGCCGGGGAGAGCTCGAGATCACCGACGCGATCCAGTGGCTGATCGACGGGGGAAAGCGGGTCGAGAGCCATACGGTGACGGGCTGGTGGAAGGACACCGGCCAGCTCGACGACATGCTCGAGGCGAACCGGCTGGTGCTCGAGGACCTGCAGCGGCGGATCGACGGCGACCTGGTCGACTCCAAGGTCGAGGGGAGGGTGGTGGTCGAGTCCGGCGCCCGGCTGGAGCGAGCCCTGGTCCGCGGGCCGGCGATCATCGGCGCCAACGCGCGCCTCACCGATGCCTACGTCGGGCCCTACACGTCGATCGACGCCGGCGTCAGCGTCTCGCGCGCCGAGGTGGAGCACTCCATCCTGCTCGCCGGCTCGAGCGTCTCGGACCTCGGCTCCCGGATGGAGGCCAGCCTGCTGGGGCGAAACGTCACCTTGTCGCGCGGCGACGGGCTTCCCAAGAGCCTGCGGATGATCGTGGGCGACAACGCCGAGATCAAGATTCCATGAGCGCCGAAGGCCGACCCGTCGCGTGTCGGGGGGCATCCCGGTGAAGGTCCTGGTCACCGGGGCCGCCGGGATGCTCGGACGGGAAGTGACCGCGGCCTGCCACGCGCGAAACAACGAGGTCGTGGCGCTGGCTCACGCGGCCCTCGAGATCACCGACCCCGCAGCGGTCGACAGAGCCATGACCCACTACCGCCCAGACGTCGTCGTCAACTGCGCCGCCTTCACCGACGTGGACGGGGCCGAGGACGACGAGGCCGGAGCGATGCGCGTCAACGACGAGGGAGCGGCGATGGTGGCCGGAGCCGCGGCCAGCGTCGACGCCAAGGTCGTCCACCTGTCGAGCGACTACGTCTTCGACGGCAGCCGGCGCGAGCCCTACGTCGAGTCGTCGTTTCCCTCCCCCATATCCGCCTACGGGCGCTCCAAGCTGGCGGGCGAGACCTCGGTGTCGATCGCCAATCCCCGGCACTTCATCGTGCGCTCGTCGTGGCTGTTCGGGCTGGGGGGGAAGAACTTCGTCGAGACGATGCTCCGGATCGGCGCTCAGCAGAGTGAGGTCCTGGTGGTCTCGGACCAGGTGGGCCGCCCCACCTACACCAAGCATCTGGGAGAGGCGCTCGCCCTGCTGATCGATCGCGAAGACTTCGGCATCCACCACATCGCCGGGGGTGGCTCGTGCTCGTGGTACGAGTTCGCGCAGGAGATCTTCGACCAGGCGAACGTCGAATGCAGGGTGATGGCGGGGACGACCGAGATGCTGGCCCGCAAGGCGCCGCGACCCGCGTACTCGGTGCTCGGCACCGAGCGGCCCGATCCGATTGCGCTCCCCGATTGGCGACAGGGCCTCGCCGCCTACCTCGCGGAGCGACAGCCGGAGCCGGTGGCGTGACCATCCTGGTCGCCGGGGGGGCCGGATTCATCGGATCGGCCTACGTGCGCCAGCGGATCGCCGCCCACCCGGGCGACGCGATCCGGGTCCTCGACAAGCTCACCTACGCGGGGCGGCGCGAGAACCTGGAGGGCATCGATCCAGACCGCGTGGAGCTGG
This sequence comes from Solirubrobacterales bacterium, assembly GCA_044871225.1. Lineage (GTDB taxonomy): Bacteria > Actinomycetota > Thermoleophilia > Solirubrobacterales > 70-9 > AC-56. Next base: position 41,910 of record JBIOZP010000101.1, on the reverse strand, counting down.
TCGAGGGGGACATCGCCGATCCCGAGGCGGTCGAGGCGGCGCTGGAGGGCTGCGACGCGATCGTCAACTTCGCCGCCGAGTCGCATGTCGATCGCTCGATTCACTCGCCTGGTGAGTTCATCCAGACCGACGTCTACGGCGCGTTCGTGATCGCGGAGGCGGCCCGGCGCGCCGGCATCCGTCACCTCCAGGTGTCGACGGACGAGGTGTACGGGTCGATCGAGTCCGGGTCGTTCACGGAGGAGTCGCAGATCCGGCCCTCGTCGCCCTATTCGGCCTCGAAAGCCGGAGGCGACCTCATCGTCGGCGCCTACCACCACACCTACGGAGCCGACGCCGTGATCGTGCGCGGGTCGAACAACTACGGTCCCCGGCAGCATCCCGAGAAGCTGATCCCCCTGTGCATCCTGAACGCGCTCGCCGGTGACCCGCTGCCCGTCTACGGCGACGGGATGCAGGTCCGCAACTGGATCTTCGTCGAGGACTTCTGCGCCGCGATCGACCTGGTGCTCGAGCGCGGCACTGCGGGGGAGGCCTACAACGTCGGTGGGCCCGACGAGCTGCCGAACATCGACACCGTGAAGACGATCCTCGAGCTGACCGGGCGAGACGAGTCCCTGATCGAGTACGTCACGGACCGCCCCGGACACGATCGCCGCTACTCCCTGTCCTCGGGCAAGGTCCGCGGCCTCGGGTGGGAGCCCAAGCTGGCCTTCGCCGACGGGCTTCGGCGGACGGTCGACTGGTATCGCGACAACGAGTGGTGGTGGGAGCCGATCCGCTCCGGCGAGTACCGCTCCTACTACGAGCACCACTACGGCAAGGCCCTGGGCTAGTGCCGCGCCGACTCGACACCGAGATCGACGGGCTCGTCCTGATCGAGCCGGAGGTGCACCGGGACGAGCGGGGGTTCATGGTCGAGACCTTTCGCGAGAGCGAGTGGCGAAAGCTCGGGGTGGACGAGCACTTCATCCAGGACAACCACTCCCGTTCCGGGCGCGGGGCGCTGCGGGGGCTTCACTTCCAGACCGATCCCGGCCAGGCGAAGCTCGTCCGCTGCCTGTCCGGCCGGCTTTGGGACGTGGCGGTAGATCTCCGGCGCGACTCACCCACCTTCGGACGCTGGGAGGGCTACGAGCTCGACGACGTGAGCCACCGGCAGCTCTTCATCCCGGTCGGCTTCGCCCATGGCTTCTGCGTCCTGAGCGAGGTGGCCGACTTCGCCTACAAGCTCTCCAGCTATTACGACCCCGCCACCGAGGCGGGGATCGCCTGGGACGATCCCGAGGTCGGCGTGGAATGGCCGGTCGCCGAGCCGGTGCTCTCGGAACGCGACCGCACCGCGCCCAGCCTCGCGGACATCGCCGACTCACTTCCCTGGTAGGTCTCCGGGCCGCGACCCGGTGCCCGGCGGGCGCATGGTGGCCGCGGCGGCTTGACGCCCGGGATCTCGCGCCCCTGTCAGTCCGTAAGATCGGAGGGTTGAGCGCCGTGTCGCCACAGACCCACGAATCCAATCCGCTGGCGCCCTTCAGCGAGCCCGTCAGGCGCTGGTTTCAGGCGTCGTTCGCCGAGCCGACCCCCGCTCAGGCGACGGGCTGGCCGTCGATCGCGAGGGGGGCCAACACGCTGATCTGCGCCCCGACGGGCTCGGGAAAGACCCTGGCGGCCTTCCTGTGGGGAATCGATCGGCTGGCGTCGGCTCCCGAGGGCCTCGGACAGGGGGCGCGGATCGTCTACGTCTCGCCGCTGAAGGCTTTGTCCTACGACATCGAGCGCAACCTCCGGGCGCCGCTCAAGGGAATCGGCGCGGTCCACGTGCCCGGCAGCCGATCGGGGGCGGAGCAGCCGGGTCGTGGCGAGATCGCGGTGGGTTTGCGCACCGGCGACACCCCGCAGCGGGATCGCCAGGCGATGCGCCGCAGACCTCCGGACATCCTGGTCACGACGCCGGAGTCCCTGTACCTGATGCTGACCTCGGGCGCGCGGGAGATCCTCACGGGTGCTGAGGCGGTGATCGTGGACGAGATCCACGCGGTCGCCCAGAGCAAGCGCGGCGCCCACCTTGCCCTGACCCTGGAACGCCTGTCCCACCTGGTGGTGGCCAACGGCGGCAGCGATCCCCAGCGGATCGGGCTCTCGGCCACGCAGCGGCCTCTGGACAGGATCGCGCGGTTCCTCGTCGGCCCCGGCCGCGAGTGCGAGATCGCCGACGCGGGCAAGCGAAAGCGGCTGGACCTCGAGATCGTGGTGCCCGTCGAGGACATGACGGAACCAGTGCCCGCCGCCTCCTCCGCGAGGGAGTCCGAAGGGCGACCGGTAATCCGAGCCGGAGGCTCGGATGCGGCGGCGGCGGGGTCCATTGACGGCCGGGCCGAGGAGGACTTCGAAGCTCCGCCGCCACGCTCGATCTGGCCCGCGATCTACCCCGAGCTGCTGAAGCTGGTCCGCGAGCACACCTCCACGATCATCTTCGTCAACAACCGGCGCGGCGCCGAGCGGCTCGCCAAGCGCCTCAACGAGCTCAACGCCGAGGAGCCGCAGGTGGAGCTTCCTGCCACTGAGCAAGCGGGGCACCTCGAAGGTGGATCGGCCGGGGCAAGCGACGAAGTCGCGGTAGATGCGGAGGGGCCGCCATTGGACCTGCCGGCCACTGAGCAGAGTGGGCACCACCCGTCCGCGGCGGACGCGGGAGCGAGCGAGCGAGATCTCCGGTCAAGTGAGCGCGAGCGAGCGGGAGCGGAGCACGCGGGCGGAACCATTCAAGAGATCGCCAGGGCACACCATGGCTCGCTCGCCCACGAGGAGCGCACGGTGGTCGAGGAGCTCCTGAAGTCGGGACAGCTTCCATGCCTGGTGGCGACCTCGTCGCTCGAGCTCGGGATCGACATGGGTGCGGTGGACCTCGTGATTCAGGTCGAGTCGCCGAAGTCGGTGACCCGCGGCCTGCAGCGAATCGGGCGGTCGGGACACACGCTCGACGAAGTCTCCGTGGGTCGCATCTTCCCGAAGTTCCGCGCCGACCTCCTGGAGTGCGCGGTGGTCGCGAAGCGGATGCGCGAGGGCGAGATCGAAGAGACGGTCATCCCCCGGAATCCGCTCGACGTGCTCGCCCAGCACCTGGTCTCGATGTGCGCGGACCACGAGTGGGAGGTGAACGAGGTCGAGCGCCTGGTCACGTCCGCGGAGCCGTTCTCCGAGCTCTCCCGCGAGCAGCTCGAGAACGTGCTCGACATGCTCGACGGGCGCTATCCCTCGGACCGCTTCGCGGAGCTTCGGCCTCGCATCGTCTGGGACCGGACGGCCGGGATCATCCGCGGCCGGCCCGGGGCGCGGCAGCTCGCGGTCACCAACGCGGGGACGATCCCCGACCGCGGCCTGTACGGCGTGCATCTCCCGGACGGACGCCGGGTCGGCGAGCTCGACGAGGAGATGGTCTACGAGGCCCGGCCCGGTCAGACCTTTCTGCTGGGTGCGACGACCTGGCGCATCCAGGAGATCACTCGCGACCGCGTCACGGTCACCCCGGCTCCGGGCGTGCCGGGCGCCGTGCCGTTCTGGAAGGGGGACGGCGTCGGGCGGCCTGCGGAGCTGGGCCGGGCGATCGGCGCCTTCGCCCGCGAAGCGGTGGGCTCCACCGCCGAGCAGCTCGCCGCCCAGTACGACCTCGACCGCCTCGCGGCGGAGAACCTGGTCGCCTACCTGCGCGAGCAGCAGGCGGCGACGCGGGTCATTCCCTCGGACGAGACGGTGGTGGTGGAGCGCTTTCGGGACGAGATCGGTGACTGGCGGCTGTGTGTGCTATCGCCGTGGGGCGGGAGGGTGCACGCCGCCTGGGGCCTGGCCCTGTCGGCCCGCATTCGCGACGACCACGACCTCGAGGCCGACGCCATCTGGTCGGACGACGGGATCGTGGTCCACCTGCCCGACGCCGACGAGCCCCCGGGTGCCGACCTGGTGCTGCTGGCGCCCGACGAGATCGAGGACCTGGTCGTTGCCGAGCTGGGCAGCTCGGCGCTCTTCGGGGCGCGCTTTCGCGAGAACGCCGCCAGGTCGCTGCTGATCCCGCGCGCCTATCCGGGCAAGCGCACGCCTCTGTGGCAGCAGCGCCTGCGAGCCCAGAGCCTGCTTGAGGTGGCCAAGGACTTCCCTCGGTTCCCGGTCGTGCTCGAGACCTACCGCGAGTGCCTTCGCGACGTGCTCGACCTTCCCGCCCTGGAATCGCTGCTGCGGGACCTCGGTTCCCGGCGGATCTCGCTGGTGGAGGTCGAGACGCCGACGGCCTCCCCGTTCGCCTCGTCGCTGCTGTTCGACTACGTGGCCACCTACATGTACGAGGGCGATACCCCGAACGCCGAGCGGCGGGCGGCGGCTCTGTCCCTCGACCGGGAGCTGCTTCGCGAGCTGCTCGGCCAGGAAGAGCTCCGGGAGCTCATCGATCCCGAGGCGCTGATCGACGTCGAGGACTCGCTTCAGCACCGCTCCGAGGCCGCCAGGGCGAAGGACCGCGACGCTCTTCAGCAGATCCTTCGCAGGCTCGGTGACCTGACCGCGGAGGAGTGCGAGCAGCGGGTCGCGGCCAACTACTCGGCCCCCACCATGCTCCAGAAGCTCGAGCGCGAACGCCGCGCCGCCCGGGTCCACATCGCCGGCGAGGAGCGGTGGATCGCGGCGGAGGACGCCGGCGTGTACCGCGACGCGCTCGGGGTGCCCCCGCCCGCCGGCTTGCCCGACTCGTTCCTCGCCGAGGTGCCCGACGCGATGCTGGCCCTGGTCCGCCGCTATGCCCGCACCCACGGCCCGTTTCCGACCGGGCAGCTCTCGCGTCGCTACCGGGTCGACCCGTCGGCGGCGCTGCGCGAGCTCGAGCGGGACGGCGAGCTGGTCCGCGGAGAGCTCTTGCCCGGAGGCACCGAGCGCGAGTGGTGCGACCCCGACGTGCTGCGGCGCCTGCGGCGGGCGAGCCTTGCCCACCTGCGCGCCGAGGCCGAGGCGGTGGACCCACGCGAGCTGGCGCGCTTTCTGCCCAGCTGGCAGAACGTCGACGCGCGACGCCCCGCCGGCGCCGGGCCCGATCGCCTGCGCGAGGACCTGGTTCCGCTTCAGGGGATCGCGCTGACTCCGCAGGTCTGGGAGCGCGACGTCCTGCCACGGCGGCTCGGCGCCTACAGTCCCGCCTGGCTGGACGAGCTGTGCACGGGCGGGGAGTTGGTGTGGATCGGCGCGGGCGCGCTCGGGCGAAGCGGGGGCAAGGTGGCGCTCTACTTCCGCGAGGACGTGCGCCTCGCGGGCCCGCCGCCCGCCAACCTGAGGCTCGAGCCCCCCGTGGGCGAGCCGCACGACGCGATTCGCGAGCTCCTCGACCAGCGGCCGTGCTTTTGGATCGACCTCGTGAGCGAGCTGGAGTTCTCGCCCGAGGACCTCCACACCGCCCTGTGGGACCTCGCCTGGGCCGGCGAGGCGACGAACGACGCCTTCGCGCCCCTGCGCGCCTCTCGGCTCCGCACCGTGCCACGGGGCGAGCGGCGCGGCAGGCGCTTTGCCGCACGCCGCGCGGCGGCCGGACAGGCAGTGCAGGGCCGCTGGTCGCTCACCGCGCCGCTGTTCGAGAACGCGCCTCCCGCCGGCCCTCGGCTGCGTGCCCAGGCGGAGCTGATGCTGGAGCGATACGGGATCGTCACCCGCGAGACCGTCCTCGCGGAGGGCGTCCCGGGCGGGTTCGCGAGCCTCTACGGCGAGATGTCGAACCTGGAGATGCTCGGCACCGCGCGTCGCGGGTACTTCGTCGAGGGGCTGGGTGGCGCACAGTTCGCCCTGCCCGGCGCGGTCGAGCGGCTGCGCTCGCTCCCCCGCTCGGAGGGCGAGTACCTGGTCCTTGCCGCGACTGACCCGGCAAACCCCTACGGCGCCGGGGTCCCGTGGCCGAAGCGCGAAGGCGGCCAGGGGGGCCGGCGCCCCAGCCGGACGCCCGGTGCGTACGTCCTGCTCCGCGACGGTGCACCGCTCTTGTTCGTCGAGCGAGGTGGGCGGGGAATACTGCGCTTGGGCGGGGTTCCGGACGCGCTCTTGGCGGAGGGAGTCGCCCAGCTCGCCGACGCCGCCCGCGCGGGGCTCGTGCCCCGTCTTGCGATCGAGCGCCTGGACGGCGAGCCTGTGATCGGCTCCGGCCTGGAGGAAACGCTGGTCGCGGCCGGCTTCTCGCGCCAGCCGCGACGGCTCGTCGCCTCCGCCTAGCGCCCGTGCCGATCTCCCCCCAGCGTGGATAATCGCGGCGTGAGGAGGGTGTGAGCATGAGGGTCACGGATCCCATCGAGCTCCTCGCGCGGGTGCCGCTGTTCTCGGAGCTCTCCCACCGGGAGCTCGAGCGGATCGCCCAGGTCGCGATCCCGCGTTCGTTTCCCGCCGGGGTTCGCGTCTTCCACGAGGGCGATCGCAGCGACGCCTGCTACCTCGTGCGCTCCGGGGACCTTCGGGTCACACGCGAGCACTCCGACGGGCGGGCGATCGCGCTGGCGACGCTCGGTCCCGGAGACCTGTTCGGGGAGCTCGCGATGCTGGACGGCCAGGCTCGTTCGGCAAGCGTCGAGACGTTGTCGGACTGCGAGCTCTTGGCGCTGCCGGCGGCCGACTTCAGGCGGCTGCTCGCCGAGCACCCCGACATCTCGGTGAAGCTGGTCGGGGCGCTTACACGGCGACTCAGGGAGACGAACGAGCGGGTGTCACGGCAGTCGTTCCAGACGGTGCCTAGCCGGGTGGCGGGGGTCCTCACCCAGCTGATCGCCGAGGACCCGGCGCCGGACGGCCGTCAAGGCGTGACGATCCGGATGACACAGGCGGACCTCGCGCAGCTCGCGGGGACATCGCGTGAGAGCGTCAGCCGCTTCCTTGCCACGCTGGAGCGCGCCGGCGTGGTCCGCGTGGGGCGCGGGCGGGTGACCGTGGTCGAGCCCCGGCGTCTTCGCGCCTACATCTTCTGATGCGCCGCACCCCGAGCGGCGCCGAGTTCGCCGCCCAGCGCGGCGAGATGGTGGAGCGGCAGCTTCGCCGGCGGGGGATCGGCGACGAGCGCGTGCTGGACGCGATGGCGCGGGTGCCCCGGGAGCGATTCGTGCCCGAGCGCTACCGCCGGCGCGCCTACGCCGACTCGGCGCTTCCCATCGGCCACGGGCAGACCATCTCCCAGCCGTGGATCGTCGCAGCCATCTGCGAGGCTCTGGCCCTGAACGGCTCGGAGCGCGTGCTCGAGATCGGGACCGGCTCGGGCTACTCGGCGGCGGTGCTAGGGCTGCTGGCGCGTGAGGTGATCACGATCGAGCGGGTCAGGGAACTCGCGGAGGCGGCGCGCGACCTCCTCGCCGAGCTCGGAATCGTCGGAGTGGAAATCGTCGTGGGCGACGGCAGCGCGGGCCTGCCGGACCGCGCGCCGTACGACGCGATCGCGGTGCACGCCACCGCCCCGACGCTGCCACGCTCCCTGATCGAGCAGGTCACGGTCGGTGGCCGCCTAGTGGTCCCGATCGCCACCGACATCGCGGACGTGCTGACCCTTTTCCGCCGGCTCGAAAGCCGGATCGACCCGGATAGCGGCGCCGGGCTGGAGCGAAGCGTCATCGGTCCGTGTCGATTCGTGCCCTTGATCGGCGACGAGGGCTACCCCGAATAGGCGCCTCGAATCTCGTTAGGCTGGGTCCGCCATGACGGGCGGCCCCTTCGCGCTCAATTTCTTCTCGCCCGCCTTCGTCGACCAGTTGAAGCGCGGGCGAAAGACGGCGACGATCCGGCTGGGCGACAAGTCGCGCAAGTACCAGCGCGGCCAGATCGTCTGGGTGACGGTTGGCTACCAGCACAGCCCGCGCGAGAAGATCTTCACCGCGGTCATCGACGACGTCGAGGTCAAGCGCGTGCGCGACCTCTCCCCGCGGGACATCGAGCACGACAACCCGGAGTTTCGACGGCTTGAGGAGACGGTGGGCTTCCTGCGCCAGATCTACGGCCAAGACGTCAGGCACGAGGACACGGTGACCGTGATTCGCTTCTCCCAGGTGGTCGAGTCAGTCGGCCCGCAGTTCGGGAACGGCGAGCCCCCGTCGCAGAACTAGGATCGGGCGCCACGATGACGGAGTACCGCTTCCTGACCACATGGTGCCTTGCCGCCCCCCGCGAGCGAGTCTGGGACGCGATCTGGGAGTCCGAGCGGTGGCCCGAGTGGTGGCGGGGGATGGTCGCCTCGAAGCATCTGACGGACGGCGACGAGACCGGCGTGGGGCAGGTCGGCCGCTACACGTGGCGCTCCCGGCTGCCCTACACGCTCGACTTCGAGATGACCACCACCAGGGTGGACAAGCCGCACCTGCTGGAGGGGCACGCCGTGGGGGAGCTGGACGGCGTGGGGCGCTGGCGGCTGTTCGAGGAGGGTGCCGCGGCGGGGGACGGGCCGGTGACCGTGGTGGTCTACGAGTGGAACGTGCGAACGACGAAGCCCTGGATGAACACGCTGGCGCCCCTCGCCCGGCCGGTGTTCGCCTGGAACCACGACTGGCTGATGCGAAACGGCGGCGAGGGCCTCGCGAGGCGGCTCGGCTGCCGCCTGCTGGCCCAGGACTGATCTAAGTCAACCCGACTGAGATCGGTTGACAACCCGACGCGGGACGCTACACTCGGGCATGCGCCTTGGCACTCTCCCATGTAGAGTGCCAGGAGAAGGCTTCCCAACCACTGGCAGACGGAGGTAGCAGACGAATGAAGCTAAAGCCCCTCGGCGATCGGCTGATCGTCCAGGCGATCGAGGAGGAGGAGACGACCGTGAGCGGCATCGTCCTTCCCGACACCGCCAAGGAGAAGCCCCAGAAGGGCAAGGTGGTCGCCGTCGGCGACGGCCCGATCGAGGACGGCGAACGTCGCCCGCTCGACGTGGGCGAGGGCGACGAGGTCCTCTACAGCAAGTACGGGGGTACCGAGATCAAGGTGGACGGAGACGAGCTGCTCGTGCTGCGCGAGTCGGACGTCCTGGCCAAGGTCGTCTAGCCCAGCAACGACTTAGAACAAGGAGGAACAGGAAACATGCCCCACAAGGAGCTCAAGTACGACGCCGAGGCGCGAGCGGCGCTTCAGGACGGCGTCGACGCGGTGGCCGACGCGGTCAAGGTGACCCTCGGCCCCAAGGGACGGTACGTCGTGCTCGACAAGAAGTTCGGCGCCCCGACGATCACCAACGACGGCGTCACGATCGCCCGCGAGATCGAGATCGAGGACGTGTTCGCGAACCAGGGCGCCCAGCTCGTCCGTGAGGTCGCGACGGCGACCAACGACGTCGCCGGCGACGGCACCACCACGGCCACCCTGCTGGCCCAGACGATGGTGCACTCGGGTCTCAAGAACGTGGCCGCGGGCGCCAATCCGCTGGCCCTGCGCCGCGGGATGGAGAAGGCCGTCGACCAGGTGGTCGAGAACCTCCGCGAGAAGCAGTCGCGGGAGATCTCGGGCAAGGACCAGATCGCCCGCGTGGCCGCGATCTCTGCCGCCGACGACGAGATCGGCAACGTGATCGCGGACGCAATCGACAAGGTCGGCAAGGATGGCGTCGTGAACGTCGAGGAAGGCCAGACCTTCGGGATGGAGCTCGAGTTCACGGAGGGGATGCAGTTCGACAAGGGCTACATCTCGCCGTACATGATCACCGACCAGGACCGCATGGAGGCGGTGCTCGAGGACCCGTACATCCTGATCGCGAATCAGAAGATCGGTTCCGTTCGCGACCTGCTTCCGGTCCTGGAGCAGGTGATGCAGAGCGGCAAGCCGCTCGTGATCGTCGCCGAGGACGTCGAGGGCGAGTCGCTGGCGACCCTGGTGGTCAACAAGCTGCGCGGCACCTTTACCGGCGTGGCCGTCAAGGCGCCCGGGTTTGGCGACCGCCGCAAGCGGATGCTCGAGGACATCGCGATCCTCACCGGCGGTGAGGTCATCACCGAGGAGATGGGCCTCAAGCTCGAGAACACCCAGGTCACGCAGCTCGGCCGCGCCCGCCGGGTCGTGGTGAACAAGGACACCACCACGATCATCGACGGAGGGGGCGAGAAGGCGCAGATCGAGGGCCGGATCAACCAGATCCGCTCCGAGATCGAGACCACCGACTCGGATTTCGATCGGGAGAAGCTCCAGGAGCGCCTGGCGAAGCTCGCGGGCGGGGTCGCCGTGGTCAAGGTCGGCGCCGCGACCGAGACCGAGATGAAGGAGAAGAAGCACCGCGTCGAGGACGCGCTGCAGGCCACCCGGGCCGCGCTCGAGGAGGGCATCGTCCCCGGTGGGGGTGTAGCTCTCCTGAACGCCCAGGACGCGGTCGACACGAAGGCGCTCACCGATGGCGACGAGAGCACCGGCGCGGAGATCATTCGCCGGGCGCTCGAGGAGCCGATGCGCCAGATCGCTCAGAACTCCGGGTTCGAGGGGTCAGTGGTCGTCAACACGATCCGCGGCATGAAGGCCGGCGAGGGTCTCAACGCGGAGACCGGCGACTACGGCGACCTGGTCAAGGCCGGGGTCATCGACCCGACGATGGTGACCCGCTCGGCGCTGCAGAACGCCGCGTCGATCGCCAAGAACATCCTCACCACCGAGGCGATCGTCGCCGAGCCGCCCGAGAAGGAGCCGGCCGGCGCCGGCGCCGGGATGCCCGACATGGGCGGGATGATGTAGCGACGGCGCTCGCTCTCGAGCGAACGCAGCGTTGGCGAAGGGCCCGGCTTGCGCCGGGCCCTTCCCGTCTCGGGATAGGCTCCGGGCGCCGCCCGGCGAGGGGCCGGGCTCTCACATGAGGAGGGTCAAGTGAAAGCTTGGAAGGCAGCCCTGGCTGCGGCGATCGCGACCGCTTCGATCGCGCTGATCGTGATCGCCCCGATGGCGCAGAGCAGTGGCAAGCGCCACCCGGGGTTGAAGATGGTGACCGTTGACAGGTCCGGGGGCAGCGGGGTGGTGACCGCGAGGTGCCCGCGCGGATTCGTCCCGATCGGAGCCGGCTTCGCCAGCGCCGACGGCTCCATCACGCACTCGTTCCGATCGGGCAAGCGTGACTGGCGGGTAGAGCTGGACAACCCCACTGGGGACGTGTCGGCTATAGCGACCTGTGTGAAAGGCACCGGCGGCTTCAGGTTCAACGACGCTGGTGGGCGCTGAGGGGCGGCGCCGACACGCCGCCGCGTTTTTCTCAGGCGTTTCCCAGTACGTCGCGCACCGTGAGGGGAGTGACGCCGAGGCTCTCGGCGTCACCCGTCCCTCGCGGGGTTGTCATGGGGACCTCCATCAATTCCGCCTCCTCCCAGGTGGCGAACACCGTCTCGCCGAACAGGCGGCGCAGCGCGACCAGGGACAGGTGTACGAGCCCCAGCGGCACGTGTACGAGGGGACGCTTCCGCCCCGCGGCTTGGGCGACGGCGAGCGCGATCTCGTCGTAGGTCAGGACCTCAGGCCCGGCTAGCTCGTATCGCTCGCGCGGCTGGTCGCTCCGCAGCGCCGAGAGCACGCAGCGCGCCACGTCGGCCGCCCAGATCGGCTGGTAGGCGCACCGGCCCGAGCCGGAGACCGGAATCACGGGAAGCAAAGCCAGCCGCCGCAGCAGGCGCACCCAGCGGTCGTTCGGGTCGTAGACGATGGATGGAGCGAAGGTCGTCGTCTGAAGGGGGGACTCGCGCACGGCCTCCTCGGCCAGCGCCTTGGCGCGAAAGAACCGGGTGCGCTGGATCGTGCTGGCGCCCAGCGCGGAGAAGAACACGAACCGCTCCACGCCCGCCCGCTCAGCCGCCCTCAACAGGCGCGCGGTCGCCAGCCCGTTGAGCTCTTCGACCCGCGCGTGCGGCTCGTCGCGGATCGCCGCCGCCAGGTGGATGACCGTGCTCACGCCCCGCAGCGCCTGTCGCTGCAGGTGGCGGTCACCCAGGCGGGCCAGGTCACCGAGGGCGATCTGCACGTCGACCCGGTGGCGCCCCAAACCGCGTGGATCGCGCACCAGGGTGCGAATGTCCTCGCCCGCATCGAGCAACAGCGGCAGCAGGGCCCTGCCGACGGTTCCGCTCGCCCCGGTCAGCAGGATCATCGCCGGACTCTATCCAGCGACCGTCTCTCGCCTACAATGTCGCCTCCCCGCGGCTGGACCAGCTTCCATCGCGGACGAATCGGATCTCGACCCAGGCACCCAACGGAGACCGCAAAACCTTGGCCTACGTCATCGCCGAACCCTGCATCGGAACCAAGGACAACTCCTGTGTGGAGGTCTGTCCCGTCGACTGCATCCACCCGACTCCCGACGAGCCCGACTACGAGGGGGTCGAGCAGCTCTACATCGACCCGGACGAGTGCATCGACTGCGACGCGTGCGTCGAGGCCTGCCCGGTCGACGCCTGCTTCGCCGAGGACCAGCTCCCCGACGAGTGGACCAGGTACATCGAGATCAACGCCGCGTACTACTCGAAGTAGCTGGCTCCCCCAGCGCGTGACCGTCCGGGGCCGCGTGTGGGATTGACCCCTACAAGGCCGTCGATCCCTCACTCGAATGAGCGGGGGCGACGGGGGACCGTCGCGGCGTCGGAACTAGCGCGGCCCGGCCTGGACGACCGGTAGCTCGGTGCCGCCGATGGCCGCCGGGGTGGCGAACGTCGGGGCCTCCGATTGCATCACCGGCAGCTCCTGGGGCGTGGCGGCCAGAATCCCGCGGGCCGCGTCGCGAATCGCCTGAGCGGCCGGGGCGTCCGGATCCTCCAGGGCCAGCGGCGCTCCAAGGTCGGCCGTCTCGCGGAGCTGCTCGGAGAGCGGCACCTTGCCGATCAGGGGAAGATCGAGGTCGTCGGCGAGGAGCTGGCCGCCGCCCTCGCCGAAGATCGTGAACCGATCTCCGTTGGGCGCCGTGAATCCCGACATGTTCTCGATCACGCCCAGGAGCTCCAGGTCCACCTTGCTCGCCATCTCCGCGGCGCGGCGGGCGACGGTCTGGGCCGCCGGCTGCGGCGTGGTGACGATCAGCACCTTGGCCTGGGGCAGGAGCTGGGCGAGCGTCATGGACACGTCGCCCGTGCCCGGCGGCAGGTCCAGCAGCAGGTAGTCGAGCTCTCCCCAGTCGACGTCCTCGAGGAACTGCTGGATCGCCTTGTGGAGCATGGGCCCGCGCCACACGACCGCAGCGTCCTCCTCCAGGAAGAAGCCGATCGACATCACCTTGATCCCGCCCGGGCCGACCAGGGGGACGATCTTGCGCTGTGCGTTGACCTCGGGCTTGCGGTTGACCCCCAGCATGCGCGGGATCGAGTAGCCGTAGACGTCGCAGTCGAGGGCGCCGCTGGCCTGGCCCTCGGATTGGAGGGCGGCGGCCAGGTTGGCGGTCATCGTCGACTTGCCGACGCCGCCCTTGCCCGACGCGACGCAGACGACGTTCTTCACCTGCGCCAAGGCGCCCTGGGGAAGTCGCTGGCGACCCAGGGCCTGCTGTAGCTGGCCCTTCTCCTCGTTCGAGAGCACGTCGAAGCCAACGCTCACTCCCGCGACGCCCCCTAGCCTGCCGACCTCCTGGACGACCGCCTGCTGGAAGTGCGAGCGGATCGGGCACCCCGGCGTGGTCAGCGAGACGACCACGTCCACCTGGCCGGTGTCGGCGATCTCCACCGACCGGACCATGCCGAGCTCCACGATCGACCTCCGCAGCTCAGGGTCGATCACGGCCTTGAGCGCCTCGGTCACCTGTTCCTTCGTGACTTCCGCCATCGCCTCCATTGTCGCAGGACGCCTCTCGGCGCCGTCGCCGGCCGCGTTCGGACGCCGACATGGATCGACCGGCCACTGTGGCCGGTCGATCGGGAGGAGAGGTGCTGTGTCTGCCCGCGGGCGGGGAGCGCAGCTCCCCAAGGCGCCGCTGGACGGCACCACCCACGGCCAGGTGCTCCGGGCTCGCCCACCTCTCGAGGCGCCCCGGATGAAGTAGCTCAGACCAGCGTGGAAACCCGGTCCTGGACCACGTTCTGCGCCCGCTTCAGGCCGTCCTCGGCCCGCACGCGGTTGTGCTTGACGGTGGTCCTCACGCGCCGGCGCCGCTGCTTCAGCTCGCGGCCGAAGCGGTTGCGGGTCTGGCGGGCGCGCGTCCGGGCCTTGCGGCGGGCGCTGGCGCCGCGGCGCTCGAACTTGGTCAGCTCGCGCTCCACGCGCGTTCGGATGCCCTTCAGCTCGCGGTTGGCCGTGTCGCGGCCGGTGAACGGCTCGACGATGTCGGTCACTCGCTCCGCCGCCACGAGCGCGGCGCCCACCGGGACGTCGACGGTCCGCTCTGCAGCCTGGCGCGCGTAGCTGACGCTGCCGTTCCGGGCCTTCGTCAGTCCCTCGCGGATCTTGGTGGCGTCGCTGCGCCCGCTGGTCCTCGTCGTGCTGGCGCGGCCAGCGGTGCTGTGCGCCCTGCTGTTGTTCGTGCTGGTTGCCATCGCTCTTGAACCCCCTGGTGGGTTGGAATCTACTTATTTGTAAGGTTGTTCGAGTCTAGCAACCCGAACAGGTGTTTGTACCCCGACGGCAGGCGGCGGGTTACAGCTGAGCGTGCCCGAGGCGGCGTTCCAGCCTATGCGGCTTCGGTGGCAGGCGCATGGTCCGTTCGGTTGAGCCACACGGACGGCTGCTCCAGCTCGGCCAAGGTGGGCAGAGAGGCGGGGCCTCTCCAAACCCGGTTGAGGCCCTCGGTCCCGGTTTCGGCGACCACGCCGTCGCAAAACGCCTTGCCGACGCGGTACTGACGCAGCTTCAGCTCCAAGCCCAGCATGCGGGCGATCACCTCGCCCAGGCCGGAGCGGCTGGCGCGGCGCGCCTCGAGACGCCCCCGAAGGCGTTCGTAGGCAGGGTCGAGCTGCTCACCGGCAGCGTCCATCACGTGCTCGGCGTGTCCCTCGATCACTGACATGGCGGCCTGGAGGCGGTCGAGGGTCTCGGCCTGCTCGGGGCTCGCGAGCAGGCGGGCAAGATCCCCGCGCAGGACGGTGCGGACGGCGCGCCGGGGGTCCGAGCGCACCAGTCGCCGCGCCAGCGCTCGAAGCGAGCCGAGCTCGAGGCGAGCGGCAGCGCGGCCGATCAGCTCCTCGAGGAGCCCAGCGAGATAGGTCCGCAGCCAGGGAACCGAGCCGAACTGGATCGCATGAGTCGTTTCGTGGACGGCGATCCACCGCAGGAAGAGCTCGGGGTGCTCTCCGAGGTGCTCGTGCGCGGCGGAGAGGTTCGGGCCCACGAACACCAACCGGGGCGGCCTCTCGGCCCCAGGCGCCAGGCCGACGTCGTACTGGCCCAGCACCTTCCGCGCCCCGTATCCGACCGCGATCCCAGCCTCGGCGCCCGCGGCGGCCCCGGCGACCGAACGGGCCACTCCGGCCAGCGGCCCCGGCATGGACAGGCCCTCGGCGATCCGGCGCTCCAGCCCCTCCGAGAGCTCGCGCACCATCCCCAGACCCAGGCGCGTCCACTCCGCGCGGCCCACGAGCTCGCCCCGCGGGATCGGCCCCCCGGGGGTCAAGCCCGTGTAGGCGGTGACCAGTGAAACAGCCTCCTCGCAGGCGCTGTCGAGTCCCGCCTGGTCGAACGGCCCCGCGGTGCCGCCGTCGCCGCCGACCGTGACCGCTACTCGCTCGGCGACCTTCCAATCCACGAAACCGCCGGCGCTCACGACCGGGGCTCCGCGGGGGCTTCGGCGTGCTCCTGTGCTTGCAGCACCGGTTGCAGCAGCTCCCGGTCGAGGGCTGCGGCGACGTGGTAGCGGGCATCGAGGTCCAGGCCGACGTCCAGCCCGGTTCCGGCAAAGACCAGCTCGGCGCCGGCCTCGCGCGCGATCAGCTGGCCCGCGGCGGCATCGACGGAGCGGCAGGCGCGAGTCGTCAGCATGCCGTCGAAGCGTCCCGCGGCCACGTAGCAGAGCGAGATCGCGATCGAGCCAACCGCGCGGATCCGGTAGGCCTTTCCCGCCAGCGCCTTGAGCACGGGGGCCGTGCGCTCGGGCTTGGCCGATTCGATCCCCAGCACCTCGAGGCCGTATCCCGGCCCCTCGGCCCGCACCAGGGCACCGTCGAGGGTCGCGCCGCGGCCCCGTTGCGCGCAGTACTCCTCGCCGGCTCCGAAGTCGTAGACGTAGCCGAGCTCGACGTCCGCCATCGTCTCGCCCGAGGCGACGGCGATGCTGAGCGAGTGGGAGGGGAGCATGCGGCGAGCGTTCAGGGACCCGTCGAGTGGGTCGACGATGACCCGAGTCGGGGCCGCCGGATCGCCGAAGAGGACCTCACCGCGCTCCTCGGAGATCGCGGTGAACTGGTGCCCCTCGGCGTGGGTGCGCTCGAGCTCCTCGAACACGATGTCCTCGCAGGCGCGGTCGATCGCCAGCGCTCGGTCGCCGCCTTCGCCCACCCCCTCGTACACGGTCCGCGCCGCGATCCCCGAATGCTCTGCGAACAGGTCGCGCTGCCCCGCGACCACCCGCCGGCAGGCGGCGAGCCAGTCCACGGCGGGCGCCTCGCCACGAGCGCCGTCGCGACCCATCGGCTGGGACTGATCGCTCGCCACGGGCGCCATGCTAAGGGGGGGCCGTGGGAATCGGCGTTGGGCGGCCGCTAGCGTGTGGCGGATGGAGGCGAGGCCCGCCGGCGCCGGCATGCGATTCACCGACGCGCAACGACGCGTGGTCGAGCACGGTGCCGGGGCCATGCTGGTCGTCGGGGCGGCGGGGTCGGGCCGGTCCGAGGCGCTCGCCGGCCGGCTCGCCCACTTGGTCCAAAGCGGGGCGGCGCCCGAGCAGGTGATGGTGTTGACCCGCTCCCGCGCCGCGGCCGACCGCCTGCGGACGCGAGCTGCCGCTTTGGTGGGGCTTCCCTACGAGGAGCTCTGGATCTCGACTTACGAGGCCCTGGCCGAGAGGCTGCTGCGAGAGCACGCGCTCGAGGCGGGCCTCGACCCCTTCTTCGCGACCGTCCGCTCGGCGGATCGCCTGGCGATGCTCCTCGACCGCCTGGACGAGCTCTCGCTTCGCCGGCACGAGATTCGCGGCAACCCGGCCGGGCTGCTGGCCCGCTTGCTGCGGCGCATCGACGCGCTGAAGGCGGAGCGGATCACCCCGGCGAGGCTGCGGGATTGGGCGGAGCAGCGGGAGCGCGAGGCTGAGGGAGCGGCCCACCGGGAGCGCTCGCGTCGCGAGCGTGAGTTCGCAGAGCTCTACGCGAGCCACGACCGCGTGCTGCGGGCTTGCGGAAGCCTCGACGCGAACGATCTGGTGATCGAGCTCGAGCGTCTGCTGAGCGACCGCGCCGACGTGCGGCGGGCTTTCTCCGAGCGGTTTCCGTTCGTCTCCGTCGACGAGCTGGAGGACGCGGGGGCGGCGCACCGGGCCTTGGTGGAGGCGATGGTCGCCGAGCACGGGAACCTCGTCTGCGCGTGCGACCTGAACCAGTCCATTCGGCGCCCGCCACCGGCGATTCGCGATCCCGCCCCCTCGTTCACGGACGATCATCCGGACGCCGAGCGGGTGGTCCTCGAGCGCCCCCTGCGATTCGACCCCCCCATCGCGCGGGCGGCAGAGGCTGTCGCCTCGCTGGCCGAAGCCGATTCCGGGGAGAGGACGGGCTCGGACGGCGAGGCCTCCAACGGCGCGAAGCCCGGCGAGGACCGCGGCGCGACGGTCAGGTTTTGGCGGTGCGGCAGCGAGCGCGCGGAGGCGCAGGCCGCGGCCCGGGAGATCGAGCACCTCTTGGCGGGCGGCGAGGTTCGCCCGGAAGCCGTCTGCGTGATCGTCGGCTCGGGATGGCGCGAAGCGCGCCTGGCTGCCGCGGCGCTTGAGGAGCGGCGCGTGCCGTTTCGCTTCGCCGGGGACGCCGCGCTGTTTCAGCGGCCCGAGGTGCGAGACGTGCTCGCCTGGCTGCGGATGCTTGCCGACCCGGGCGACTCGGCGGCGGTGGTGCGGGCGGTGACCCGCCCGCCGGTGGAGCTGCGGTCGATAGATCTCGCGCGTTGCACAGCGATCGCCCGCCGACGAAAGCTCGACATGATCTCCGCTCTGGAGGCGGCCTTGGAGAGCCCGCAGCTGCCGCCAGAGGCCCGCGACCGGATCCAGTCGTTCCTGAAGCTCCATCACGCCGCGGCCCGCGCGCTGGAGGAGATCCGCGCCGACGTCTTCGTCCGCCGCCTGATCGAGCGGATCGGCCTCCGACGGCATCGGCTGTTCGTCGCCACTCCCGAGGCCGCCGAACGGCTTCGCAGCCTCTCCCGGCTGTCGGAGCTGGCCGCCGATTGGACGCGGCGGGAGCCTCGCGGTTCGGCCCGGGACTTCGTCCGTCATCTCAGCGCGGTCGCGGACGCCGGTGAGCTCGACTTGGACGACGCCGTGACCCCGCCCGCCGGGGCGGTCGTGCTCGCCGAGCCGGAGCAGGTGAAGGGGCTCGAGTTCGAGCACGTGTACCTGCTCGGCCTCCACCGCGGGGCGATCGCCGCCCGCGACCCGGACTCGAGCTGGATCCCGACCCGCCTGCTGTCCGAGGACCCGCCCGACGGGGAAACGAGCGCGAATGCCCGCAGAACGTCCCCGCGGGCCGCCCGGCTCGCCTACCTGGCGATGACGCGCGCCCGGCACGCGCTCGTGCTGTCCCGGCCGGAGGTGACCGGCGGCGGCGCGACGTCCCCGGCCCCCTTCTACGAGGCGGCGCGCGACGCCCTGCGCTCCCCCGAGGAAAGCCACTCCGAGGAGCTGTTCGGGCCCGCCGAAGGGCTCCACTCCACCTACCGGATGCTGCGTGACGAGGTGCTCGAGGCCTCGTGGCGGGCCGGGTCCGCCCTGTCGGAGATGCGGCTCGACACAGCCGAGGACGTGACTCAGGCGATTGCCCGCTACCTCGAGCTGATCAAGCTCGCGGCGCTGGTCCAGCGGCCTGGGACCGAGCCCGCCGTGGAGGCGCTTGCCGCGATCAACGAGCTCCTGGGGAGAGTCGCCTCCCCGGAGCAGCGCGCGGCGCTCGAGACGTCCGCCCTGGACGAGTACGTGATCGGCGAGGAGCGTGACCTGGCCGCGCGGCGAGAGGTGGTGGCCGCGCGGCGGGAGCCCTCCCTCGAGCAGTTCATCCCGCGCCGGGGTGGCGGCCTGGCGCTCTCGGCCTCCGACATCGACCTCTACCGCACCTGCCCGCTGAAGTACAAGTTCGCCCGCGTCTTCGCGATCCCGCAGGAGCCCACGATCAACCAGCGGTTCGGGATCCTGATCCACCAGGTGCTGGAGCGCTTCCACTCCGAGCAGCTGCGCGCCGACGCGCTGGCCGAGGCGGCCGGGCCGCAGGCGGCCCCCCGGTCCGGGGCCGGCGACCTCGACCGCCTGCTGTCGCTGTTCGAGGCCGGATGGAGGCGCACGGGCTTCGGCTCCTCAGACGACGAGCTCCAGTACCGCGACCGGGCGGTGGCGGCACTGGCCCGATATCACGAGCGCCACCTGCGCTCCGACACCAAACCCGTGTGGCTCGAGCGGGGGTTCGCGTTCGCGATCGGCCCGCACCAGCTTCGCGGCAGGGTCGACCGGGTGGATCGGCTGCCCGCAGGCGGATACGAGCTGATCGACTACAAGACCGGGGAGAGGCGCACGGCCCGGGGCGAGGACGTGCAGCTCGCCCTGTACCGGCTGGGGGCGCGCCAGGCCTGGCAGGTGGACGCGGAGCTGGGCAGCTATTGGTACGTGCTCGAGGATGAGCGGGTCCCGGTACGCCCTCAGCCCGACGACTCCGAACGCGTCGAGCGCACCGTCCTCGAGGTGGCCGCGGGAATCGAGGGCCAGGACTTCGAGCCGCGGCCATCGCACGAGATCTGCTCCTGGTGCGACTATCGGCTGATCTGCCCGGCCTCGGAGGCCTGAGCGTCTCCTGCCGCGGGCGCGCATCGAGTGCGCGATGGGGGCGTGCATGAGGGCGTCAATCCGTCACTCGTCCGCGACGCCGCGGCGCGGGGGTGGGAGCCCCACCCCTTCTACTTGTCAGTCAGTTCTTGTCCGTCCCGCGCTGGCGTAGGAAGCGCTGAAACTCCTGGGCGATGGCGTCCGCGGAGGGCACGTTCTCGCCGAGCTGGAGCTCGGTCTCCTGGGCCGCCTCGAGGTTTCGCACCAGCTCCTCGATCTCGGGGTTGGCCGAGACGGCTCGGTCCACCTGGTCCTCGAAGCGATCCGTGGCGTCCTCGAGCTCCGAGGCCTCGACCGCGATCCCGGTCAGCCCCTCGAGGCGGCGCAGCAGGGCGAGGGCGGCCTTCGGGTTCGGCACCGCGGCGACGTAATGCGGGATCGCGGCCCACAGGCTGGCCGAGGCGAGCCCACGCTTGCGGCAGGTGTCGTGCAGCACGCCGACGATGCCGGTCGGGCCCTCGTAGTTGGAGCGGCTGAGCCCCAGCCGCTCGACCAGCTCGGGATCGGATGCGAGCCCGGTGATCGGCACCGGGCGGGTGTGCGCGACGTCGGCGATCAAGGCGCCCAGGGTGATCACCATGTCCACCCCGAGCTCGTCGCCGGCGGTCAGGATCGTCTCCGCGAAGGAGCGCCACCGCAGGTTGGGCTCGATGCCTCCGACCAGCACCAGGTCGCGATCCGCGTTCGGGACCGTGACCGCCTGCAGGGTGGTGGCGGGCCAGTCGACGTGGCGCGTTTGGCCCTCGACCAAGCGGATCGTGGGGCGGTTGACCTGGAAGTCGTAGAAGTCCTCGGGGTCGATGCGGGCGATGAGCTCCGAGTTGAGGGAGGCGGCCACAGCCTCCAGAGCCGCCGTCGCGGCGCTGGCGGCGTCGTTCCATCCCGCGAACGCGCACACGAGGGTGGGAGAACGGAGTCCTGGCGGATCTCCTTCCCAGATCACGGGATCCATGGTCCGAGACTATCCCGTATGCCGGGAAGGCCAAACCGTCCGGGTCGGCGGTCACGATCGAGAGATGGAGGCAGCGGTCGCGATCGAAGCCGAGCGGGCACCCGCCGCGATCGCCGAGCTGCGCCCAGGGCAGCGGTTCGAAGGCCGGTTCGCGTGCGTGCGAAAGGACCGCCTGACGTCCCGCAACGGGGGCTCCTACCTGTCCGTGGAGCTGCGCGATCGTTCCGGAACGCTCGCCGCTCGGGTGTTCCGCGAGGCCGACCGCATCGGGCTGCGGTTCGACCGCGGCGACGCCGTGCTCGCGCGTGGCAGGGTGGAGCGCTTTCGCGGCGCGCTGACGGCGGAGCTCGACGACGTCCGCCGGCTCGAGCCGGGGTCCTACGACCCGGCCGACTTCCTGCCCTCCGCGTATCGCTCGGTCGAGGAGCTGCAGGGGTTCTTGGAGCACCTCGTCCGCGAGGTCCACGATCCGCATCTCCGGGCCGTCGTAGAGCGGCTGGTGCTCGCCGGCCCGGTGGCGCTCGACTTTTGCCGCGCCCCCTGCACCAGGACCGGCCATCACGCCTACCTGGGGGGGCTTCTCGAGCACACGGTTTCAGTCGGAACGCTCGTCGGTGAGCTGTGCCAGCTGCATCCGCGGCTCGATTCGGACCTGTTGATGGCGGCGGCGCTCGTCCACGACGTCGGGAAGACGCGAGAGTTCACCTACGGGCCCGAGTTCGGGATCAGCGAGGAGGGTCGCCTTCTCGGTCACCTGGCGATCGGCGCGCGGCTGGTCGACGAGGCTGCCCGCGAGCTCTCGGCCGAGCGCCGCCTCGCGCTGGTCCACTGCGTCCTCTCGCACCACGGGCCGGACGCCGGCCCGCTGCGCGGGGGCCAGGGCCCGCCCGGTGGCCGGGGGTTCGGCTCCGCGGAGGCCCTCGCGCTGTACCGGCTGAACGCCCTGGACGCGTCGGTCAAGGGCGCTCTGGAGCACGGGTACAGGGGCTAGCTTCCCGCCTGCGCGATCGCCCGGCGCACCAGCTGCGCCGCGATGATCAGCGCCAGTCCCGCGAACAGGAGCTCGAGGGCACGCTCCGGAACGGCGTTCGAGAGGCCGACTCCGATCGCCACCCCCAGGGGGGCCAGGGCGCCGAGCACAAGTCCCTCGCGAACGCGGACGTTGCCGTGCGAACCCTGCCGCCACGCCCCGACGATGGCCACGAAGACGATCGCGAACAGCGAGGTCGCCTCCGCCCCGATCTGCGACTCGTCCAGGAAGATCGCCAGCGCGGGCACGAAGAGGATCCCTCCGCCGACCCCAACCAGCCCGCCCAGCATGCCGCCCAGGAACCCGAACATGGCTGCGGCGACGTACTCCATCAGCTCAGCACGAGCTCCACGGCGGTCGCCACCAGCAAGGCGGCGAACAGCAGCGCCACCGCGCGCTCGGGGATTCGCTGCTGCAACGCGACCCCCGCGATCACGCCGCCCACCGCCGGCACTCCGATCAGGACTCCCTGGGCCACCTCGACGTTCCCGTAGAGCGCCTGGCCGGCCGCGGCGAGCGCAGCGATGACGACGATCGCCGCCAGGCTGGTGCCAGTCGCCTCACGCTCGCCGTAGCCCAGCCAGAGCACCAGAAGCGGCACGATCACCGTCCCGCCGCCCACCCCCAGCAGCCCGCTGAACGTGCCGGCCGCCGTGGCGATCGCCACCAGCTTGAGGACACGGTCGCGGCGCACGGGCGGCGATACTAAGGCGATGCTGGCCTGCGCCGCGCGATCGTGACCGAGGGATCTGCGCCCGCCGAAACGATTGCGCGGCTGATCGAGCCGTTGCGATCCCATCCGGCCTCCTCCGCGATCCTCTGCGACATCGACGGCACCCTGGCGCCGATCGTCGACGATCCCGGCCGCGCCGCGGTCCCGGATGAGACGAGGGAAGTCCTCGCGGAGCTGGCTCGGTGCTACGCCCTGGTCGCCTGCGTCTCCGGCCGGGCAGCCCTGGCCGCGCGCGACCTGGTGGGGCTGGCGGAGCTGACCTACGCCGGAAACCACGGCCTGGAGGTGCTTCGGCCCGGGGCGCGGGAGCCGGTCGCCGCGACCTCCGGGCGGGAGCGCCGGGCGACTCGCGAGCTCGTTCTGGGACTCGATCCCGGTGAGCTCCACAGCCGCGGGTTGCGCCTGGAGGACAAGGGCCCGATCCAGGCGCTTCACTGGCGCCAGGCGGGCGACCCCGAGAGCGCCGAGCGTCTGGCTCGCGAGATCGCGTCCGCCGCCGAACGGGATGGCCTGGAGCCGCACTGGGGGCGGATGGTCCTGGAGCTCCGCCCCGCCTCGGGAGCCAACAAGGGGACCGCCGTGAAGCGACTGCTCTTGGAGCAGGGAATCGAGCGCGCGCTGTTCGGGGGCGACGACCGCACCGACCTCGACGCCTTTTGCGCCCTTCGGGCGCTGGCCGCTCGGGGAGCCCTGCGGGCCGCGGTCTGCATCGGCATCGACTCCCCGGAGGCTCCTCGTGGGCTGGCGGACCTCGCCGACGTCGTGGTCGGCGAGCCGGGCGACTTCCTGGGACTGCTCAGGACGCTGGCGCGAACGAGCGGGCGACGCGCCGGCGAGGGCGCCTGATGCTGTTCGTCGACCTGCTGCGGCTCACCGTCTTGCTGATCGGGGGCTCGGCCACCGCGCTGGGAGCGGTCGCCGTCCTGGCGGCGAAGCAGGACGCGGACAACACGACCCTGGTCGTCGCCGGAGCCTGGTGGGTCGTGGCGGCGGTGGTGGGCACCTACCTCGGAAGCTCCACGCGGGCGGGCCAGGCGATGTCGCGCGTGCTGGCCGGGGCACGCACCGCCACGTCCCTGCCGACCGAGAGCCCGGGCCGGATCGCGTTCCTGCGCCTGTGGCCGATCGCCGCCTTCGCGCTGGTCGTCGGCGGGCTGGGGTGGCTCATGCCGCAGGTGGCGGCGATCGGCGCCGGCTTCGCGATCCTGAACGCGCTGGCGTGGCGAAGCCGCGAGCGCGCGGTCACCGCGATCGAGGAGCGCGACGGGGTTCGCTTCTACGTCGAGCCCGGCTCGGCGCTGCAGCCGATCAAGCTCATCCGGACGCCCGGTCTGGGGCGCGATCGCATCCCGGCTGGCCATCCCCCGCCCCCGCAGCGCGAGCCCGCGAGCCCCTAGCGTGTGACCGTCCCTCGTGAGCCTCGCCGACACGCGCCCGGTTGATCGGAGGGGGCTGGCGGCGGAAGGCGATCCTGGCGGCGATCGCCGCCGCCATCCCGGCTGCGCCGGCCACCACCAGGCTGGCGCGGGGATCGATCGACTCGCTGAGCCATCCGGTGATCGGCCCGCCGATCGGAGTCGAGCCCAGGAAGACCATCGAGTAGAGGGCCATCACCCTGCCCCGCATCGAGGGTTCGGCGGTGAGCTGAAGCGACGAGTTGACGCCGGCGGCGAAGGTGACGCTCGCTGCCCCCAAGGGGACCAGCGCCACCGCCTCGAGCGCCAGCGTGGGAGCCCCGGCCGCGATCAAGGCGGCGACCCCGAAGCCGAAGGCCGCCCCGACCAAAAGCCCGGGCCCCACTCGCCCGCGCGCGCCGGCGGCCAGGGCGCCGAGCACCGATCCGGCGCCCATCGCGACCGCGAGGAGGGTGTATGCGGCGGCACCGCCGTCGAAGCTGAACCGGGCGAGCAGCGGCAGGATGACCTGGAAGTTGTACCCGAGGGTTCCCACCAGGGCCATCATCGCCAGGGGGATCGCGAGCGCGGGAGTCCTGCGCACGTAGCGCAGGGCGGCGCGCACCGTCGTGCCCTGGCGGGAGGCCAACGGCGGGCTGCGCAGCTCGGACGTCTCCATCGCCCCCAGCGCCAGGACCATGGCGCCGAACGAGACCGCGTTGACCAGGAAGCAGGTGCCGACACCGACCGTGGCGATCAGGATCCCCGCGGTCGCCGGCCCCAGGATGCGGGCGGAGTGGATCAGGACGCTGTTGAGGCTGACCGCATTCACCACCCGGTCCGCGCCCACCATCTCGATCGCAAAGCTCTGCCGAGCGGGGAAATCGGCCGCGTTGATGGTTCCCCGTGCGAAGACGAGAGCGAAGACCATCCACGGCGCCACCGCGCCGGCGCTGGTCAGCCCCCACAGCGTCAGCGCGGGCAGCGCCATCAGGCCCTGGGTGACCATCAGCAGCGATCGCTTCGGGAACCGGTCGGCCAGCACCCCTCCCCAGGCGCTGAACAGGAGCATGGGGAGGAACTGGAGCGCGGCCGTCACCCCGACCGCCACGCCGCTCCTGGTCAGGGAAAGGATCAGCCACATCTCGGCGACCACCTGCGTCCAGTTCCCGGTCAGGGAGATGAGCTGGCCGGCGAAGTAGCGGCGGTAGTTGGCTACCGACAGCGACGCGAATGGGCGGCGGAGCGCGGCGGTCAGCGCCGCTCGCCTTCCACGATGCGCTCGAGGACCTCGGTGGCGCGCGCGAGAGCGGCCACCTCGTCGGCGTCGAGCTCTCGCAGGCGTCGTGCCAGGTACGCGGTCCTGCGCTTCCGAAGCCTGCGCAGGAGCGCGGCTCCCGCGGATCCGACGGTGACCAGCGACGAGCGCCGATCCGCAGGGTCCCGGGCACGGTCGATCAGGCCCTCCTTCTCGAGGCGGGCGACCATCCGCGTCGCCGTCGGGCGCTTGACCCGTTCCAGGTCGGCCAGCTCGCTTGGCGTCACCGGGCCGTGACGCTCGATGGTTCCCAGCGCGGCGAGCAATGCGGGACCAAGCTCGGCGCCCGCCTCTTGGCGGAGGCGTCGAGCGGTGCGGAAGATGGCCACGCGCAGGCGAGCGGCGACCTCGACCAGCGCTGCGTCCTCATTGGCGGTAGCTGTGCTTAGCATCGCTAATTAGCGTAGCAAACTATCGGACTGTCGCAGGAGCCGCGTCCACAGAGGGGAGCTATTGCCGCCGTGACCGCTTTCGCAGGCGCGCGAACTCGCCCCAGGGACGTGTGTTGGCGACTTGGGACGGGCTCAGCCAGGCGCGGCGTGCCGTAGCGATCGCGTAGGTCATGTTGGCGAGCGTTCCCACCCGGTGCGCGTCCGTGGTCACGCAGATCAGGGCTCCGGCCTCGGCGGCCAGCCGCGCGTGGCGCTCGGAGAGGTCACGGCGGTTCGGGTTGCCGTTGATCTCGAGCATGGTCCCGGTCCGGGTCGCGGCGTCGATCACGGCCTCGACGTCGATGTCGTAGGGATCGCGCCTCGTGATCAGTCGTCCGGTCAGGTGGCCGACGCAGTCGACCAGCGGATGCTCGATGGCCGCGATCACCCGGTCGGTCATCTCACGGCGAGTGACGTTGAAGGCGGTGTGAACGCTGGCGATCACCCAGTCGAGCTGGGCGAGCAGATCGTCGGGGTAGTCCAGAGAGCCGTCGGCCCGGATGTTGACCTCCGAGCCCGCCAGGAGGCGAAGGCCGCGGCGCCCCTCGTTGTAGGCGCGCACCTCGGCGATCCGCTCCTCGAGGCGGTCGGGCGTCACGTGGTTGCCGAACCCGTGGCTCGCCGAGTGATCGGTGATCGCGAGGTACCGGTAGCCACGAGATCGGGCGGCCTCCGCCATCTCCTCGAGGGTGTTGTGTCCGTCGGAGATCGTCGTGTGGCAATGGAGGTCGCCGCGGATGTCGTCGATCGAGACGAGCTTCGGCAGGGCGCCGGCGGCCGCGGCGGCGATCTCGCCGGCTCCCTCGCGCAGCTCGGGCTCGACATAGGCGAGTCCCAGCCGCTCGTACACCTCCGCCTCGGTCGCGTATCGTGCGACCTCGCCGGTGGGGACGTCGGTGATGCCGTGCTCGGAGACCGAGAGCTCCATCGCCACCGCCCGCTCGCGGAGCTCGACGTTGTGCTCGGCCGACCCGGTGAAGTGCTGCAGGAGGTTTCCATAGGCGTCGGGGGCGACGATGCGGAGGTCTACCGCGACCCCGTTGTGGGTCGTGACCCGCGCGCCGTTTCGGCCGGCGGACCCCTTCGCCGCCGCCAGGGGATGGTCGACCAGCGCTTTCGCCAGGGCTTCGGGCTCCTTCGCGGTGGCGATCAGGTCGATGTCGTGGCAGGTCTCCGTCCTTCGCCGCACCGACCCGGCCGGCTCCACCGCTTCGCTGCCCGGGTGGGCACGCAGGTCGCGCGCGAGCTGCTGGGCGACCGGCAGCACCTTCGACAGCAGGAGGCGGTCGCTCCGTCCCCGCTCGCTCAGCTTCCCCAGCGCCTCGAGGACGTTCTCCTCCGCTTTGGGTCCCAGCCCTTTCAGCTCGCGCATCCGCTGCTGCTCCGCGGCGGCGCGCAAGTCATCGAGGCTCTTGACGCCGAGCTCGTCGTAGAGGCGCCGAGCCGTCTTCGCCCCCAGGCCGGGCACCATGGTCACCTCGATCAGCGAGGCGGGGAACTTCCGCTTCAGCTTCGCCGCCGAGGGGATCTCGCCGCCGTCCACCAGGGCGAGGATCTTCTGCTCGAGGGTCTTGCCCACACCGGGGAGCTCCGTGGCCCTGCCGGCTCGGGCGAGCTCCTCCACCGGAAGCGGGCTCTGGCGGATCACCCGTGCCGCCTCCCGGTAGGCCAAGACCCGATACCGGACGGCGCCGTCGAGCTCGTACAGGGTGGCCAGCTCCTCCATCGCGTTGGCGATCTCGGCGTTTCGCATGGCCCTACGCTAGCCACGCCCGCCCGCCGCCGATCCCCATATGCTTGGCTGCGGTCCGGGCGCCCGCCCCGGTACTATATTTTGTATAGCAATGGCGCCGCCGCGATGGGCGGTGGCCTCGTCAAGACCATGGACAGCCCTCGACCAGGAGAATGGAAGTGACCGGCAAGCTCCCCGACGTGACCGACGGAACCTTCCAGTCCGAGGTGCTCGAGTCCGACCACCCCGTGCTGGTGGACTTCTGGGCCCCGTGGTGCGGCCCGTGCCGGGTCGTGCATCCGATCCTCGAGGAGATGGCCGGCGAGCGGGATGACCTTCGGATCGTCAGCGTCAACGTCGACGACAACCAGCAGACCGCCGCCCGGTTCGAGGTCCTGTCGATCCCGACACTGATCTTGTTCAAGGACGGCACCGAGGCAAAGCGGGTGATCGGGGCGATGCCGAGGCGCCGCCTCGAGGCCGAGCTCGAGCCCGCCCTGGCCGCCTGAGGCCGGCTCCAACCTCACCGCCACCAGCCAGTCGCCTCGCAATCGGGGGCCTTCGCCCCTCTGCTCGGCGCCCGCTTCTCTAGGGCGAGCGCTTCACGGCGATTCGCAGCTCCCGCCCGTCAACGTCGCCGGGCACACCGTCGGCGTCGTCGTAGGAGACCGACTTGGCGAGCGTCTCCCCGGCCACGTAAGCCTCGTGAGCCTGCGCGGCGTCCAAGAGCTCGCTGTCCCCACCGAGCTGGAGCTCGATGCGGTCGGTGACCTCCAGCCCGGCCGCACGGCGCGCGTTTTGAACCGCGTGGACTATCTCCCGCGCCAGGCCCTCGCGCCGCAGGTCGTCGTCGAGCTCCAGGGCCAGCGCGACCGCGCGGCCCGCGTCGGCCTCGACCTGGTAGCCGTCGAGCGGGCTCATCACCAGGCTCACCTCGTCCGGCTGGAGCTCGTGCTCCTGCCCGTCCACGTTGATCCCCAGCTTCATCCCCCCGGCGAGCGATTCCGAGACCGCTGACGGGTCGAGCGCCTCGACCGCGGCCGCCGCGCTCGGCATCAGCTTGCCGAACCGCGGGCCGAGCACCCGGTAGTTGGGCTTCACCCGATAGCGCACCAGCTCCGCCTCCTCCGAGACGAACTCGAGGCCCTTCACGTTCAGCTCGCCTGCGACCAGGTCGCCCAGGCGCTCCACCGCCTCCCGCTCGGCTCCACTCGCGACGATCACCGCCGTTCGGAGGGGTTGGCGGACCTTCACCCGGGCCTGCGCGCGGGCGGCCCGCCCCAGCTCGATCGCCCGCAGGGCCGCCTCGACCCCTGCCTCCAAGTCCCGGTCCTCCAGCGCGGCGTCCGGCTCGGGGAAGTCCAGCAGGTGAACCGAGTCAGGTCCGGCGCCGAAGTCCTCCGCTTCCCCGCCCGCCAGATTGACGTAGATCTCCTCCGCGAGGAACGGGGTGAACGGGGCGAGCAGCGCGGCGACTGTGAGCAGGCAGTGCCGCAGGGTGGCGAAGGCGACCCGATCTCCTTCCCAGAAGCGCCGGCGCGAGAGCCGCACGTACCAGTTCGAGAGCTCGTCGACATAGTCGCCGATCGCCCGGCCCGCCGTCGTGCAGTCGTAGGCGTCCAGGTGCTCGATCACCGTGCGCACGGTGCCCTGCAGGCGCGACAGCGCCCAACGATCTAGCTCCGCCGCTTGCGAGCCGTTGCGGGCGGAGTTCCCGCTCGGCCCGGACAGCTCCAGGACGTCCACGGGGTCGAGGCCGTCCGCGTTCGCGTACAGCACCCAGAACGAGTACGTGTTCCAAAGGGTCAGCATGAACTGGCGCACCGACTCGCCTACCGCGTCGACGGAGAACCGGTACCCGGCCCAGGGCTGCTGGCTGGTGAGGTAGTACCAGCGAAACGCGTCGGCGCCGTGGCGGTCGATCACGTCCCACGGGTCGACGATGTTGCCGCGGCTCGTCGACATCTTGTGGCCCTCGGGGTCGAGGATCAACCCGGGGACGACGCAGTTGCGATAGCTCGCGCGGTCGAAGACCAGCACCGAGATCGCAAGCAGCGAGTAGAACCAGCCCCGGGTCTGGTCGATGGCCTCGCTGATGAAGTCGGCGGGAAAGGTCTCGCCGAACGCGTCCTCTCCCTCGAAGGGGTGGTGGAACTGCGCGAACGGCATCGAGCCCGAGTCGTACCAGGCGTCGATCGTCTCGCGAACGCGGTGCATCTCGCCGCCGCAGGAGGAACAGCGGAGCACCACCTCGTCGATGTACGGCCGGTGCAGATCGTCCGGGATCTTCCCGCCGCGGTCTTCCAGGTCGGCGATCGAGCCCGCGCAGTAGCGCTCCCCGCAGCCCTCGCTGCCACACTCCCAGACCGGCAGCGGAGTGCCCCAGTAGCGCTCGCGTGAGAGCGCCCAATCGACGTTTCCCTCCAGCCAGTTGCCGAACCGGCCGTGCTTGATGTGCTCGGGCTGCCAGTTGATCGCCTGGTTCTCGGCCAGCATCCGGTCGCGGACGTCCGTGGTTCGCACGTACCAGCTCGACTTCGCGTAGTAGAGCAGGGGGGTCCCGCAGCGCCAGCAGTGCGGGTAGGAATGGCGGTAGCGCTCGGCGCGCCACAGTCGGCCCGAGTCGCGCAGCGCCTCGACGATCGCCGGGTCCGCGTCCTTCACGAACCGGCCGGCGAAGTCGGTGACGCGCTCGTCGAAGGTCCCGTCCTCGCGCACCGGGTTCTGGAGCGCGATCCCGTACTGCTCACCGAGCCGGAAGTCGTCCTCGCCGAAGGCGACGGCGGTGTGGACGAGCCCGGTTCCCTCCTCCGTGGTGACGAAGTCGGCTTCCAAGACGGTGTGCCCGCGCGGGCCGTAATCGGTCACGTAGGCGAACGGCGGCTCGTAGCGAGCTCCCGCCAGGGCGCTGCCTGGAAAGCGCTCAAGCACCTCGGCGTCCTCACCGAGCGCCCGCTCGACCAGCGAGGCGGCCACGACCAGGACCTCGCCGGAGCCCGTCGGGCGCACCCGCGCGTACTCGATCTCGGGGCCGACGGCGACTGCCGCGTTGGAGATCAAGGTCCAGGGCGTCGTCGTCCAGACCAGCAGCGCGTCCCCGTCGGCGAGTGGAGGAGCGGGGTCGCGGAGCGGGAGCTTCACGTAGACCGAGGGGTTCTCGACCTCCTGGTATCCCTGGGCGACCTCGTGGGAGGACAGCGCTGTCCCGCAGCGCGGGCAGTAGGGCACGACCTTGTGGCGCTCGTACAGGCGCCCGTCGTCCCAGATCCTGCGAAGCGACCACCACACCGACTCGATGTAGGAGTTGGTGAGCGTGGCGTAGGCGTCGTCCAGGTCGATCCAGAACCCGATTCGCTCCGTGAGGCGGTTCCAGTCCTCCACGTAGCGAAACACGGACTCTCGGCAGCGCCGGTTGAACTCGCCGATGCCATAGGCCTCGATCTCCGCCTTGGAGGAGATCCCGAGCTCCCGCTCGATCTCGAGCTCGACCGGCAGGCCGTGGCAGTCCCAGCCCGCCTTGCGCGGGACGCGGTGGCCCCGCATGGTCTGATAGCGGGGATAGACGTCCTTGAAGGCCCGCGCCAGGACGTGATGAGAGCCCGGCTTGCCGTTGGCTGTCGGCGGCCCCTCGTAGAAGCTCCACACGGGAGCGTCGCGGCGCTGTTCGAGCGACCGGCGAAAGACGGCACGCTCGCGCCAGCGCTCGAGGATGCGCTCCTCCAGCCGGGGAAAGGACTGCTTGGGGTCCACGGGGCGATACGCGGCCATCGCGCCTGATTCTGCCAAGCGGACGGGGAGCGCCCGCCTCCCGGGGTGCTGGTCGGGACGCGCCGGCCAGCCGGCGGTCCGTGCCGAGGCCGCGGATATCCTGAACGGCATGAGCACACGCTCGAGACGCGAGCCGCTGGAGACCGTGCGCCACCAGCTGCGGCCGCTCTTCGACCAGGTGGTGGTGAAGGAGCTCGACCAGGACCGGGTGCGCCGCTCGGGCCTGGTGGTCCCGCCCGGCAGCCACGACCCTCCACCCCAGCAGGGAATCGTGCTGGCGGTCGGGCCGGGACTCGACTGGTGGGAGCAGGCTGGCCTGGAGATGCCCGTCCAGCCCGGCGATCACGTCGTGTTTCCGGCGTCGGCGGGCGTGTGGGTCGAGGTGGACGAGGAGCGCCTGCTCGTCTGCCGCGTCGGCGAGATTCTCGGGATCCTCGAGTCGCTGGGCTCCGACCCCGACGCCCGCTGACCGTCCGTAGCATGGGAGCGGTGCTTCGCGCCCTTCCCCTGCTCGCGCTGGCCGCGCTGGCCGCGGCCGGATGCGGCTCTGGCGGCGAGAGCGCCACGCCCACCGCGTGCCTCGGGCCGAGGGCGGACTACCTGAAGGCCCTCCAGAGCGCTCCGGGCGAGGTCCGCCTGGCGGGGGACACCTCGATCAGCGACTGCTTCGGCGGCACCCAGGGCGCGGGCGACCAGGCCCAGGTGGGAGGCACGGTGGTCGGGGTCGCCACCGAGCTCAACGCCGCCGCGCGTCGCGACCCGGAGGGCCACGCTGCCGTGATGCTCGGCTACCTGGCCGGAGCCGTACACGAGGGGGCCTCGCACTCGTCGGGGATCACCACGGACCTGGTTCGCCGCCTCGACACCGCGGCCCGCTTCAATCCCGGCTCGGGGACCCTCGGCGCGGCCTTCGAGCGCGCGTTCGGAAAGGGATACGCTGCCGGTCAGGAAGGCGGCTAGAGCATCCCGCGAATAGGACGAATGGCTGCGATCGGCGTTGACACCGAGCTCTGGGGCGAGGAGACCCGCAAGGCCGTGACCAACTTCACCGTCTCGGGCGAGCGGGTTCCGGTGCCCGTGATCCGGTGGCTGGGACGCATCAAGGCCGCCGCCGCCGAGGTGAACGGCGAGCTCGGCCTGCTGGACCGCGAGGTCGCCGGGCGCATCGCCGCGGCCGCCGCCGCCGTGGGAGCCGGGGAGCACGACGATCAATTCCCGATCGACGTCTTCCAGACTGGCTCCGGCACCTCGTCGAACATGAACGCCAACGAGGTGATCGCGAGCCTCGCCGGGGAGGGGGTCCACCCGAACGACGACGTCAACATGGGCCAGTCGTCCAACGACGTGTTCCCGTCGGCCGTTCACCTCGCGGCGCTCGACGTGGTGACCCACGACCTGCTGCCCGCGATGGACGGTCTCGCCTCCGCGCTGGAGCGAAAGGCCGAGGAGTTCGCCGACGTGGTGAAGGCGGGACGCACGCACCTGATGGACGCCGTCCCCGTGACCCTGGGCCAGGAGTTCGGGGGCTATGCGGCCCAGGTGAAGCTGGGCATCGACCGGGTGCGGGGCACGCTGGGGCGGGTCGGGCAGGTGCCGCTTGGCGGCACCGCCACGGGGACCGGACTGAACACCCATTCGGAGTTCGCCGAGCGGGTGCGGCGCAGGCTGAGCGAGGAGTCAGGCCTCGCGATCTCCGAGCCACTCGACCCGTTCGAGGCGCAGGCGAACCGCGACGCCTTGGTGGAGCTCTCCGGCGCGATGAAGGTGGTGGCCGTGTCGCTGACGAAGATCGCCAACGACATCGCCCTGATGGGCTCCGGCCCCCGGGCGGGCCTCGCGGAGCTGCGCCTGCCCGCCCTGCAGAAGGGCTCGTCGATCATGCCCGGGAAGGTGAACCCGGTGATCTGCGAGGTCGTCCTCCAGGTCGGCGCGCAGGTGATCGGGAACGACTCGGCGATCACCGTCGCCGGGTCCCAGGGCCAGTTCGAGCTGAACGTGCGGGTCCCGCTGATCGCTCGCAACCTGCTCGACTCGATCGGACTGCTGTCCTCAGCCTGCCGCCTCCTCGACCAGAAGTGCGTGCAGGGGATCGAGGCCGACGCTGAGATGGCTGAGCGCCACGCCGAGGCGACGCTGGCGACCGCGGCGGCCCTGAATCCCCACATCGGATACGACCGGGGAACGGAGATCGTCAAGGAGGCACACGCCTCAGGCCGTCCGCTCCGCGAGGTGGCGCGCGAGATGGGAGTGGACGAAGCGATCCTCGAGCAGGCGCTCGACCACAGAAAGCTGGCCCGGCCGCACGAGTGAGCCCCGCTAGCCTGTGAGCGATGGAAAGCGGCGCCCGCAACACGGAGGGGACCAGGACGGAGAAGGCAACCTTCGGCGCCGGATGCTTCTGGCAGGTCGAGGCGGAGTTCCAGCAGCTTCCGGGGGTCGTCGACACGGTGGTTGGCTACGAGGGGGGCCATGTCGACAACCCCACCTACGAGCAGGTGTGCAGCGGCACGACCGGTCACGTCGAGGTGTGCCAGGTCACCTACGACCCCTCCAAGGTGAGCTACGAGGAGCTCGTGGAGAAGTACTTCCAGATCCACGATCCGACCCAGCTCAACCGCCAGGGGCCCGACGTCGGATTTCAGTACCGGTCGGTGATCTTCGCCCACTCGGACGAGCAGGTTGAGATCGCCCGTCGGGTGATCGACCGCGCCCAATCGCGCTACCGCCACCCGATCGTCACCGAGATCGAGCCGGCGCAGCCCTTCTGGCGCGCCGAGGACTACCACCAGTGCTATTTGCAGAACCGCCGCCCCAGCGGCCTCATGGGCACCTTGCTGGGGCGCTGAGCCCGGCGGGCTGGCCCAAAAGCGCTTCGGCTGGCTCGAGCGGTGGCAGTTCGCCGCGTTTCGCGGCCGACGGG
Organism: Solirubrobacterales bacterium; assembly: GCA_044871225.1. GTDB lineage: Bacteria > Actinomycetota > Thermoleophilia > Solirubrobacterales > 70-9 > AC-56. The sequence goes on along the minus strand of JBIOZP010000101.1, from coordinate 7,714 downwards.
CGAGTGCGCCTGATGCGCCACAGCGTGTGGCGTCCCCGGCTTCGAATGAACTCGAGCCTCCAGGGGCCCAGGCGCGCGTAGCCGGCAACCCCGAAGCGCCGCCAGCCCGCCTTGGCACTGGCGCGATCGCTCGATCGGTTTCCTGCGACTACGAACGCCACCCCCCGGCGAAAGCCCTGTCGGCGGAGATCGGCCCAGGTGGCGGTGGCACGGGCCGAGGAGATGCCGCGGCCCCGCAGCTCGGGGCTGGTGTGGCCGTCATAGAGGTACACGCAGTCGGGGGGCAGCTCGAAGCGGCGGTCGAGGTCCTCGATCCACGCCTCGCGGGGGTGGTACCAGCCGCACGAAACGATCCGTCCCTGCTTCCATGAGACATAGCAGAGTGATCCACGCTCGAGCCGGCGCGCGACGTCCTGCGGCGAGCTCTCGGGCCGGTACCGGCAGTACGCGCCGACGTCCTCAGGGGTGAGGCGGGTGACCTCCAAGGCGGCTTGGGAGAGCACATCCGAGCTCGGACGTGGGAGGCCTTTCTCGATCAGGTTGACCCGGTAATAGACGGTCGGACGCAGCGCGGCAAACGCCAGGCCCGCGGGGCCGTTGCGACGCAGGACCCTCGACGCTCGTCCCACCAGGGTCTCGCGAGTCAAGCGTGCAGCGTAAGTGACCGCTCGGAGCGCCCAAGGCGGCGGACGGCGCTAGGAGGATCGCTGCTCGACCTGCTCCTCCGCAAGGTCCAGAGCCAGCTCCCAGTAGCGGCGCCCGTGGTCGGCGCTCGCCCGAAGCGGATCGCCGATCGCTCCGTTGTCGGAGATCGAGTCGACGCCGGAATCGAACAGGCTCGCGATCGAGTCCTGCGGGTCGCCTACGAATCCCGGCTCGGCACGGTCCATGTGGACCAGCTCGGGATGGATCGCGAGCATCAGCGACGTCTCCCACTCGCCCGCGTGAAGGCCGCCCTCCGGCAGCGGGACGCCGAACTCCCGTTCGCCGAGCTGGGCGATGCGCAGAAGGACGCCCAGGTCGGTGATCGCGACCACGCGCTCGCGCTGCTCGGGGGGAAGCTGCTCAACGGCCGCCGCCAGCGGGGCGAAGTTGCCGCCGTGGGTGGGGACCAGCACGATTCGCTCGAAGCCGCGGCCTGCCAGGGAGGAAACCAGGTCGGCCACGATGGCGTGGAACGTCTCGTCGGAGACCGACAGCGTGCCCGGGAACGCGAGATGGTGGCTCGAGCAGCCGAGCCGGACCGTGGGGGCCACGAAGGCGTCCAGCCGCTCCGCGAGCCGGCGGGCGAAATGGTCCCCCAGCAGGGCATCCGTGGCCAGCGGCATGTGGAGGCCGTGTTGCTCGGTGGCTCCGAAGGCGATCACGACCGTGTTTCGCCCGCCACGGAGCTCGGCTTCCACCTCGGGCCAGGTCAGCCTGTCGAGCTCAACCGCCGTCATCGGTGTGCCCCGGGGCTCACAGATTCACGGCGACGTACTTCGTCTCGAGGTACTCCTCGATCCCCTCGTTGCCGCCCTCGCGGCCGATTCCCGACTGCTTCACGCCGCCGAACGGGGCGCCCGCGTTGGAGACCATTCCCTGGTTGAGGCCGATCATCCCCGTCTCGAGGCCCTCGCACACGCGCAGGGCACGCTTCATGTCCCGGGTGAAGACGTAGGCGACGAGGCCGTACTCGGTGTCGTTGGCGGCGGCGATCGCCTCCTGCTCGGAGGAGAACGACGTGATCGGGGCCACCGGGCCGAAGATCTCCTCCCTCAGGACCCTGGCGCTCTCGGGCACGCCGCCCAGCACCGTGGGCTCGAAGAAGTAGCCGGCGCCGTCGAGCGGTGATCCACCGACCACCGCGGTGGCGCCCTTACCCAGCGCGTCCTCGACCAGCTCGGCGACCTTGGAGCGCTGGTCCTCGTCGATCAGCGGGCCGACGTCCACCTTCTCGTCGGTGCCGCGGCCGACCTTCAGCGAGCCCATGCGCTCGCCCAGCTTGGACGCGAACTCCTCGGCCAGCGAGTCGGCGACGTGGAAGCGGTTGGCCGAGGTGCACGCCTCGCCGATGTTTCTCATCTTGGCGAGCATCGCCCCCTCGAGGGCCGCGTCGAGGTCCGCGTCGTCGAAGATCAGGAAGGGGGCGTTGCCGCCGAGCTCCATGGACACGTTGAGGACGTTGTCGGCCGCCTGGGCGATCAGCTTGCGTCCCACCTCGGTCGAGCCGGTGAAGCTGAGCTTGCGCAGGCGCGGATCGCCGATCACGGGCTTGGCGACCGAGCCCGATGAGGAGCTGGTGATCAGGTTGAGCACCCCGCCGGGAAGGCCACACTCCTCCAGGATCTGGACCAGCGCCAGGGCGGACAGCGGAGTCAGCTTCGCGGGCTTCCAGACCATGGTGCAGCCCGCCGCGATCGCCGGCCCCACTTTGCGGGTCCCCATCGCGGTCGGGAAGTTCCAGGGGGTGATGAAGAAGCACGGCCCGACGGGCTGGCGCATGAGGAGCACACGACTGGCGGCGTTCCCCGCCACCTTGTAGTCGCCCTCGACTCGAAGCGCCTCGCCCGAGAACCAGCGGAAGAACTCGGCGGCGTAGGCGATCTCGGCCTTCGACTCGGCGACCGCCTTGCCCATCTCGAGCGTCATCAGCAGGGCGAGCTCGTCGGCGCGCTCGTTCAGCGCCTCGAAGGCGCGCCACAGGATCTCGCCGCGCGCGTTCGGGGGCGTGGCCGCCCATTCCGCCTGGCCGGCGACGGCCGCGTCGAGCGCGGCCTTCGCGTCGTCGGGAGTCGCATCGGCCACCTCGCAGAGCGTCTCGCCCGTTGAGGGGTCCTCGACGGCCAGCGTCTCGCCGCTGGCGGAATCGCGCCACTGGCCGCCGATGTAGAGGCGCTTCTGGACCCCCTCGACGACCGTTCGCTCCCGCGTGGCGATGCTCATCTTCGACCTCCGATCACGGACTCGTACCGAGACTACCCCGGTGGCGACAGTAGACACCTCGCCCGTGACGGGGCGCAGCCGCCCGAAGCCCGCGGCGTCGATCCGTAGGCTGTCGGTGATCGGAAGGCGGATGGGACACGGGCAGCGGAAGACGGTCGTCCTGGGATTGGCGGCCTCGCTCGCGGCGCTGGCGGCGCTCGCCTGGCCTGCGTTCGGGGACGCGGCGAAGTGGGTGATCAAGGGCCGCGGCTGGGGGCACGGCGTCGGGATGAGCCAGTACGGCGCTTACGGGTATGCCAAGCACGGGCGCGGTTACCGGCAGATCATCGGCCACTACTACAAGCGGACCAGCATCGGCAATGCCGGCCGGCACACGATCAAGGTGCTGCTGATGTCCGGGCCGAGCTCGGTCGGCTTTCGAAAGGCGCGGCGCGCCTGCGGAAGGCGGCTCCACCGGGACCAGTCGTATCGGTTCAAACGCTCCGGCTCCCGGGTGGTCCTGCGGGGCGGCGACGGGGGCAGGCTCGCGAGCTGCGGGCGAACCGGGACGGCGAAGGGGCGAGGCACGATCCGGGTCCGGGGCAAGGGCCTCTATCGCGGGAAGCTGAAGGCGACCGCCGCGGGCGGCGGGCTGCGAGTGGTGAACGCGGTGGCGCTGGACTCGTACGTCCGGGGCGTGGTGCCCAACGAGGTCCCCTCGTCGTGGCCGCAGGCCGCTCTGCGGGCCCAGGCGGTCGCCGCCCGCTCGTACGCGCTCGCGACCAGCGGGGGAGGGGCGTTCGACGTCTACGACGACACCCGCAGCCAGGTCTATGGCGGCAAGGACTCGGAGACCGGCCGCACCAACCAGGCGACCAAGCGCACTCGTGGCGAGGTCGTTCGCCACCGGGGCGAGGTCGCGACGACCTACTTCTTCTCGACCTCGGGCGGCGAGACGGAGAGCGTCCAGTTCGGGTTCCCGGGCGCTGAGCCCGCTCCCTATCTCAAATCCGTCAAGGACCCCTACGACGGCGCCTCGCCCTACCACCGATGGACCGTCCGCTACTCGCAGTCGCAGATGGAGTCGCGGCTCTCCGGGTTGTTCTCCGGCAGGCTGCGGAGGATCAAGGTGCTGAAACGCGGCAGGTCCCCGCGGATCGTGCAAGCGCGCGTGGTCGGGTCCCGCGGGAGCTCCAGGGTCTCGGGACCGGGCCTTCAGTTCGAGCTCGGCCTGCGGAGCACCTGGGCGCGCTTTCACAAGCGCTAGCCGTCTCCGCGCTCAAAGGGCGCGGTGACCGCTGCCCGCCTGGGCAGCCGTCAGCCGTCCGGATACGGCTGGACCGGGACCCCGTGGTCGGTCTCCCGCATCCCGATCTCGTACGCGGCGGCGCCGTTGATCTCCAGGCGCTCCGGCTGGCCGCCGTTTCGCTCGAGCTCCAGCTCGAGGTCGGCGATCGAGCAGTTCAGCGTGTTGTGCTCCGGGCCCTTGGGGTCGGCGTAGACCCAGGCGACGAAGTTGCGCCGCTCGGACGACACCCGGCCTCGGAGCTTCAGGTCGTGCCCCGAGAGGCGGAACTCGCAGCAGGTCGGCTGCTCGTCGAGCTTCGTGGACAGGATGCGGTCGAAGCCGCCCAGCCGGTACTCGACGCCGTCGATGCGCAGCATTCCGTTCGCCACCCACGGGGTCGTGAGCGGACCGAGCTTGATCCGGCCGGCCGCCAGGTCGAGATAGCTTCCGCGCTCGCCCCCCAGGTCGGCACCCTGGATCCACACCCAGCGCTCGGCGTGCTCGGCGCCCCAGTTGTGGCCGATCATCCCGGGCCAGTCCGCGACCTCTACCGTCTCGCCGCCCAGCGACACCTCGCCGTGGAACCGCGCGCTCGGGTACGGGCTCAGGAACTTGGTCCTGGGAAGCGAGGCGTCATAGAGCCGCTGGTAGGGAAGGTGGTGGAACGCCTGCCCGGAATCGGCGAAGTCGAGCTCCCAGCTCCCTTGCAGGGTGGGGGTGTCGATCCGGCCGCTCGCGCGGCCGGGCTCGAGGACGGCGTCCGCGATCCGGATGTAGGCGTCCCCGGGCGCCGACAGCCGATCAGCGCCAAACGTGGCCTTGACCGCCCGCGGGCCGGGGGCCTCGGCGTCGAACAGGGTCAGCCACAGGGCGGCCGTCGGGTCCTCGCGGGGCCGCTTGTGGACGGTGTGTCGAATCCATACGCCCTGGCCGCCGCCGGGCCTCGTCGCCTTCAGGTAGAAGCTCTCGTAATGCCCGTCGTCGGGGCCGCGGCGAGGAAAGCGAGCCTCGGTTCGCACCGCCGAAATCTAACCGCAGCGTCACCGGCCGTCTCCCCCGCGATGGCCGGACGCCGCTTAGTGGCGGATGTTGATCACGTCCCCGTCGCGTACCACGTACTCGCGGCCCTCGCTTCGAACCAGCCCTCGCTCGCGAGCGGGCCCATAGCCGCCGGCGCCGACCAGGTCGTCCCACCCGATTACCTCGGCGCGCACGAACCCCGCCTGGATGTCGGAATGCACCTTGCCCGCCGCGTCCCAGGCGGTCAGGCCTTGACGCAGGGCGCGGGCCCGCGCCTCAGCGCCCCTGTGAGCGGTGAAGAACGTCACCAGGTCCAGCAGGTCGTACGCGGCTCGCACGAGCCGTTCCTGCCCCGGCTCCGAAAGCCCCAGCTCGGAGCGCAGCTCGATGGCCTCGCCCGGATCAAGCTCTGCGAGCTCGGCCTCGATTCGGGCGCTAACGGCCACCAGGCCCGCCCCTTGTCGCTGGGCGTACGCCGCCAACTCCGCCGGCGGCCCCGCGTCGCCCTCGCCCACGTTCGCCACGTAGAGCACCGGCTTCGAGCTCAGCGCCTGGAGCCGCTCGGCGGCCGCCGGTGCCAGCTCGGGAGCGGGCAGGGCGCGAACCGGGCGTCCGGCCGCGAGCCCTTCGACCACGCCTTCGAGCCACTCCCGCTCGACCAGCGCCTCCCTGCCGCCCGCTCCAGCCTCCTTCCGAACCCGTTCCAGGCGGCGCTCGGCCTGCTCCAAGTCGGCGAGCAGGAGCTCGGTGTCCACGACCTCGGCGTCCGCGACCGGATCGACGCGCCCGTCGGGGTGAGGGACCTGCTCGTCGCCGTGAGCCCTGACCACGTGGCAGATCGCGTCCGTTTCGCGAATCTCGGCCAGGAACCGGTTCCCCAGCCCCTCTCCCGCGGACGCTCCGCGCACGAGGCCCGCGATGTCGCGGAACTCGATCGTCTCGGGAACCGGCGGGCGGGCCCCGGCGGCGTGCGCGACCGCTGCCAGCCTCTCGTCGGGCACCTCGACCACTGCCACGTTCGGCTCCACCGTTGTGAAGGGGTAGGTCGCGGTCTGTGCAGCCGCTCGCGTGAGGGCGTTGAACAGCGTCGTCTTGCCCGCGTTCGGCAGGCCGACGATGCCGATCTTCACGGCCCTTGGGCCTGCGCCGCGAGATCGATCAGGCGGTCCTCAGTGTCCGCGGGGCCCACCCCGGGCCACAGAGCGCCCAGCAGGACGCCGAGCGCGGCACCCGCCGCCACGTCGGACGGGTAGTGCATTCCCAGGTACGGCCGGGTGAGGCAGATGGCGGCGGCCAGCCCGTACAGCGGCGCTCGGGCCCCGGGGGAGAGGCGGCTCAGTGCGGTGGCAGCGGCGAGCGAGGAGGTGGCGTGGGCCGATGGGAGCGACAGCTCGCTGGGAGCGCCGGCAAGCGGCGGCAGGCCGCGCAGCCGCGGCCGCCGCCGCCCCGCCGCGAGCTTGACCGCGAAGTTCGCCGCGATGGCGACCGGCGCCACCGCGGCGGCCCGCGCCCACCGCTCGCGGCGCGGGGCGTCGACGGCTGCGCCCGCGAGCCCGATGGCCATCCACACCGCCCCCCACTCGCCGGCCGTGGCGAGGGCCATCGCCGTTCGCTCGACGGGCGGCTGGTGAAAGCGCGTGCGCATCGTGCGAAGCAGCCGCCGGTCGAGTTTCGCCAACCGCTCGAGCACCGCGCCCAGCATATGGCCGGGGCCTTCGAGTCGTTCCGACCCTGCCAGCCATGCCGACCCGGTGACGCGTCCGGCGCTGCCGCGTCCCCGGCTCAGGCAGAATGCCGCCGATGAAGGCGACCGCGGTCCCCCGCATGGTTCCCGGCTACCGTCACCGGCCCGGGAACCACTGCGGATCAACCGCGCTGCGAAACCTGCTGGCCTTCCATGGAGCCGAGATCTCCGAGGAGATGGCGCTCGGGCTGGGGGCCGGAGTCAGCTTTTACTACGTGGCCCTCGACGGGAGCTCGCCGTCGCGGTTCACCAACGGGCGGGTCGGTCGGCTGGAGGAGCAGTTCGTGGAGCTGACCGGGGCGCCCCTGCGGCTTGACACCTTTCCCGACCAGGACGCTGCGTGGGAGGCGGCGCGGGCGACCGTGGACGGCCAGCGCCCCGCGATCCTGCTCACCGACCTCTACTACCTCGACCACTACGGCACCTCGGCCCACTTCCCCGGGCACGCCGTGGTCCTCGCGGGCTACGACGCCGAGGTCGCCTACCTGTCCGACACGTCGTTCGGCGAGCTCCAGACCACCCGGCTGGAAAACCTCGCCCGCGCCCGCCACGGCAGCCACCCGGTGTTCCCGCTGGAGGGCCACATGTTCACGGTCCCACGAGGGGCAGAGCTTCCGGACCTGCCCGAGGGGGCGGGCCGGGCGATCGAACGCAACGCGAGGCAGATGCTCGAGCCGCCGCTCGGCGAGTACGAGGGCCTGCCGGCGCTGCGCAGGTTCGCGGCCGAGCTCGGCGACTGGCCCGGCCAGCTCGAGGAC
>JBIOZP010000100.1:0-36438 GCA_044871225.1 Solirubrobacterales bacterium | reverse complement strand
CCGCCGAGAAGAAGGCCGAGGCGATCGACGAGGCCGAGGAGGCGCTCGCTGCCCGCGACGAAGCAGAGCGACTGCGAGCGGCGGCTGAGCAGGCGAAGGCGCAACGCAAGGCCGAGTCCGACACGGTCTGAATCCCGACATCGGGCCGCGCCGCGGGCGCTGCCCGATCGCCGGGCGCTACGCCTGCTGCGGCATCTCCAGCCAGACCAGCGACCGCTCGGACTCCCGGCGAACGCCCCACCGGCTGCTGAGCCGGCGCACGAGGTAGAGAGCCCAGCCGGGCTCGCCCGGCTCGGGATGTCGCGAGGGCAGGCGGTAGGCGGCGCGACCTGCCGAGATCTGGGCGTGAATCCGGTCCTCGCGGAGCTCCACGCGCATCTCCAGCCTCCGTTGCCGAGCCTCGGGCTCCGCGTTCAGCGCCTCGATCACGAGCTCGCTCATCAGGAGCCGCAAGTCGGTGAAGGACGCCTCACCGAGGGCGTTACGAAATGGCTCGAGCAGCTCCCGGGCGCGGCGAGCGCTGTCCGTCTGGAGCGGGAGGTCGCTGAACACTGGCTCGGTCACGATTTCCTCTGCTCTTCCTTACCCGTCGGTGCAGGGTGAACGCGCCCCGGGCCGAGGCTTAAGACGCGCCTAATCATCAGCCGAGCGGGCGGCGAACCAGCGCTCGCCTTCCACCCGGGAGTCGACCGCCCCACCCGCGACGACGAGGGTGGCGAGGAGGGGGCCGGACGCGTGTGCCTCCGCTAGGTGTGGACAAGGAGCGCCGCGACGATTCCCGCCGGCGTGCCGTAGAGCGACAGCTGGGCGAACAGGCTTGGCCAAAAGCCGCGATAGCGCACGGTTTGGAAGAGCAACAGCCCGACCACGTGGGCGAGGTTCACCAGGCCCACCACGCCTGCGATCAACGCCCGAGCCGCGCACCCGCTCAAGCCGCTTTGGGTCAGCCCCCCCTCCTCCGAGAAGTCATTGCAGGAGGCTGCCAGGACGATCAGCACGATCGTCCCCACGACCGCGACCGCGATGCCGATCAGGTCGCGCGCCGAGAACGGCGGCAGGTTGCCGGGGCGATCTCGGACCTCCGCTTCGCCCGATCCCGCGGGCTGCGCCTCCGCGCGCTCGGCGTCCAGAACCTCGGGATCGTCGGAGCCCACCACGAAGTGCGCGATCGGCAAGCTGAACCGCTCCCTGGCGCGGTCGAACAGTTCTTCCTCCATCCAGGCCGCTTCCTCCGCGGGCCGGGTCACGATCAGGATCTCTTGCGCCGGGAACTCGCGCAGCGCGTCCTCGATCGCCAGGATCGGGTCCGAATCCCCTATTCGCGGCTCGGTCACCAAGCTGGCCCCCGCCTGTCGAGCCTCATCGGCGGCGGGCTCTCGCTCCTCCTCGGCGTGAGCGATCGCATCGTCCACGTCTCCGGTCGCCTGCTCGAAGCGGGATTCCGCGAGCGCGGGCACCACGACCATCGCCCGGGTGGGCCGCCCGCCAGCACGCCGGTCGATCTCGCGTCGCACCGGCTCGCTGACGTGGGGCGAGGTCGCCAGGATCAGCAGGCGGAAGTCGCCGTCGCCAGTCGCCGAAGCGTCGTGGGGATGGTCGGGCGCCATCCGGATCCCGTACCCCTCCGCCGCAGAGCGCAAACGACGCGCCCTTGGTTGCCCTACCGGTCGAGCTTGTCCCGCTTCGGGCCTTCCCAGCGATCCTCGGCCTCGGGGTCCTGCGAGGGATGGGGCTCGCTGGTGCTGACGCTCCCGGGGGCCGGGTGGGGCTCCTCGCCGAACGGGGCGTCGTCGGGGTCGGGCGGATCCCGCGGGTCTTCGCGCTTCTCGTACGGGTCCGGCCACTCGGTCGGATCCGGGTCCTCGACCGGGTTCGAAAGAGCATGGTGCGGCTCGGCGTCCTTCGAGATGTCGCCGGGATCCTCCCCGGGCGGCTCCGGGAATCCGCCGACTGCCTCTCCGGGCTTTGCGGTGCGGGGCTTTCCGCCCTGCTTTCCCCGTCTGTCCTTGTCGGCCTCGCCGTCCGCCGCCATGCCAGAGGCTTACCCCGCCCGCGCCGCTGCCAAACCGCCGGGCGCCCGGGCCGTCGCGCCGATCGCGGCCCGCAGCGCGGGGCGCCACGGCGGACGGCGCCCCAGCCCTGCGCTCGCTCGAGGTCATCAAAGAACACCGATGCGGGGATCCCCTTGCCAGGAGGCGGCGAGTCGTGGGATGCTTAGGCCGTCGAACGTGCGGGCGGCCGCCGGAGTCGAATGAACGAAAACCCCGAGCACCCGACCTCGAACGAGCCGGTGGACCCGGACCGGTCCGGCTCGAAATGGACCGTGGGTCGGGTGCTCGCGATGGTGTTCGCCAGCCTCGGGGGACTGATCGGCCTGGCGCTCTTGGTTGGCGGCATCGCGGTGATGGCGGCCTACGCGTTCGGCCGTGACGACGACGGGTACTTCACCACCGACCGTCACCGCCTCGACAGCGCCACCTACGCGATCACCACCGAGGAGATCGATCTGGGCACCAACGAGGTGGACTGGGCGCCCGATGACGTGCTCGGCAACGTCCGGGTGCGGGTCGACGGCGCCAGGCCGACCTTCGTCGGCATCGGGCCCGACGCCGCCGTCGATCGGTACCTGGGCCGCGTCGCCCACGACCAGCTGATCGACTTCCACCACGGCGACCCGGAGTTCGAGTCGCACCGGGGCGGCGCGCCGCGGACGCCCCCTGCCAGGCAGGGCTTCTGGGTGGCCCGCGCCGAGGGATCGGGGGAGCAGTCGCTGAGCTGGGACGCCGACTTCGGTCGCTGGACCGCGGTGGTGATGAACGCCGATGCCGCCCGCGGCGTGGACGTCCAGGCGGACGTGGGCGTGAAGCTGGGCTGGGCGATCTGGGTCGGCCTGGGCCTGTTCGTCGTCGGCCTGCTGATGAGCGTGGGGGCAGTGATCGCGATCCTGATGATCGGCCGGCGAGCGAGCAGGGATCCAGTGGCGCGCTGAGGCGCGCTCTGGGAAGCCAGGGCTAGGAGGAAGCCGGCTGGCCAGCGGCCGCCGCTTGCGGCGCGGCGGCGCGATGCGCTTCTCCGCCGTCGTCCCCGGCGCCACGCTCGACCAAGCTGCAGAGGATCTCGACCAGGCGAGGGTCGAATTGCCCGCCCGCGTGGCGCCGGATCTCCGCGAGCGCGCCCCCGGGGTTCCGCCCAGTCGAGTACGGGCGATCGCTTCGCATCGCGTCGAACGCGTCGCAGACGTAGATGATCCTGGCGCCGACCGGGATCCCCTCGCCCGCAAGGCCGTCCGGGTATCCGTCGCCGTCCCAGCGCTCGTGGGTGGAGCGAACGATGCGCGCGACCGGGGCCATCGAGGGGAAGGTGGCGAGGATTCGCTCGCCCACCAGCGTGTGCTTTCGCATCAGCTCCCACTCGATCTCGTCGAGCGGCGCGGGCTTTCGCAGGATCTCCTCGGGAATCGCGATCTTGCCGATGTCGTGTAGCTCCGCCGCCCGTCGCAGGACGTCGATCTCCTCCACGTCGAGGCCCACTTCCCGGCCGACGGCGACGGCGAGGCGCGACACGCTCTCGTGGTGGTCGGTCAGCTCCGGCTCGCGCTCATGGAGAATCGTCAGCAGCAGCTCGTGTGGGTGGGCGTTCACGCGCCCGCCGCGGGTTCTCTTCTCCGAGTACATGCGCCGGTCGGCCAGCCGCAGGGCGTCGCTCGAGGTCATCGCCTCGTCGCTCAACAGCACGCCGCCCGCCGAGGCGCCGACTCGAAATCCCTCGCCCTGCTCGCTCAGCGCCTCGCGGCCCGCGTCCAGGATCTCGCCCACGGGGCCCGCGGACGCAGGCACGAGGATGCAGAACTCGTCGCCCCCCAGCCGGTAGGCCCGCCCAGCGGGCTGGACGGCCGTGGCCAGCCGGGCGCCGAGGCGACGGAGCAGGCTGTCCCCCGCCGCGTGACCGTAGGTGTCGTTGTACGACTTGAAGCCGTCCAGGTCGTACAGCGCGAGGACATGGCCGTCCCCGGCTCGGCGACCCCGCTCCAGCGACCCCTCTAGATCGTCGACCAGCTTGCGCCGGTTCCCCAGGGCCGTCAACGAATCGGTGACGGCGTCGTCATGCAGCGCCGTCAGCAGGGCGTTGTTGTCCCGGAAGCTGATCCACATCCGCACGATCACCGCGAGCAGCGTGATCGCCGAAAGCCAGATCGAGATCTCGTGCAGCGGGCTGAAGTGATCCCAGGTGAGGACTCCGACCGCGATCGTGGCGAACAGGGCTGGGAACATGAGCTGCGAGCTGTAGACCCGCTGTCGCCGGGCGCGATCGCTGAAGGAGAGCGCAACGGCGCCCGCGATCAGGAGGGCTCCGAGCAACCAGAGCTCGTCGAGCCAGCCGCCGTAGTAGCTGGAGGTCGCCTCTTGGTACAGGTAGGTGCCGTCCGCGACGGTCCACACGATCAGCCCGGCGATGATCCCCAGCAGACCGCCCGAGCCACGAAAGCCGCTGACCACGAAGGCGCCCAGGGCAACGCTGATCAGCAGGGTGTCCCCGAGCGGGTAGGCGAGGTTCGTCAGCACAGCGGCCGGGTCGCCGTGAGTGAGGCCGACCAGGGCCGGTGCCAGGAGGGCGGTGGCGAGGGACGCGGCCGCGAGGCCCCCGATCGCGCCGTCGAGCCAGTTGGCCGCCGTGAAATGGCCGATTCGCCCCTTGACCAGAAGCGCTATGCCCACGTAGAAGCACGGCAGGGCGGCCAGGTATCCGGCGTCGGCAAATGACGGGTAGGGGACCCGCTTGTCGTCCGCGAGCGCCAGCGTCCAGTAGAGGTCTCCCGCCGTCCAGCAGAGGAGGCCCAGGCCGACCGCGCTCCAAGCGGCGCGATGATCGCGCACCAAGGCGGCGCGCACGAAGCAGGCGAAGCTCGCCAGCACCAGCGTCGCGTGGTAGATCCACAAGTCGGCGACCCCGGCGACTCGGGCCGGCTCGCCCGCGGCGATGTACGCGGCGTAGGCGGCGGCGCATGCGCCGGCCCCCATCAGCAGGGCCCAAACCAACAGTTGCCCTGCGCCCAATCGGTCCACGAGCCCCATTCCGGCTCTTCATCGGCAGCAGCACGGGTGCAGGTAAATCGGCAAGGGCGCGGTCGGCCCTCGGTCCGCCCAAGGCGCGGGCCGAGCCCAACTTCGGCCCTCGGTTATTCGGCCAGGGCCCTTCAGGCCCGGGCATCCCCCGCCGATCCATTCCCACGGAAGCCGGGGGACGCTGGAGCGGCCGCGGCTCGATAGAGACGAACTAGGCAGGAAGAGGGGGAAACCTGAATGCGGGGACTGGGCGCATCTCTATTCGCTGATTCGGTGCAACGGTGGGAGCGAACCGCTCCCCGCACAGCGGGGGGGACGTCGCGCGGCCGCTCGGCGCCTGAGTCCGCGGCGGCCTCGGCGTCCGTCAGGCAGGGGCCAGTGAGACGGCGTGGTTGGCGCGGATCAGCCCGTCGGGGTCCCAGCGCCGCTTGACCTCCGCGAGCCGCTCGCAGGTCTCGGGCGGGAGCAGCGCGTCCACGTCACACGGGCGCTCGGCGAAGTTGAAGTACCCGCCCTCCGCCGCCCAGGGCTCCATCGCGTCGTGAAGACGGTCGAGGGCGCCGGGCAGCGCCTCACCGAGCTCGGGCGTCATCGCGACGCCGATGCCCAGCATCACGAACTCCGCCTCGAGCTTCGACAGCGCCCCGCCCTCGTCCGCCCGGCGGCCGAGCGCACCGCCGGCGTGAGACAGCTCGGCGAGCAGTAGCGGCGATCCCGCCTCGGCGCCGGCCACCTCGACGAACGCGTCGATGGCCTCGTCGGGCAGCTCCCGCAGCAACCGGTGATGGCCCACGGCCGGGACCGGCGGCTCGGGATCCATGTTGATCCGGCTCAGCCCCGCGGCGGGGATCTGGTCGAAGGTGTCCATGATCGGCTCCCCGAGATCGCGCAGCGAAGCGACGTGGCGCTCGCCCTCCTCGCGGGAGCCGATGCAGGCCGCGGTCACCGTCCACAGGAGGCGATCTCGGAGTGGCTCGGGCACATCGGGCATCGGTGGTGGCCTGAGGAAGCGCCCGATCGAGGTGACCTCGTCCGGCAGGCCCTGCGTCCAATCGCGGTACGCTCGAACCGCCTCGGCGCCGAGCTCCGCCGGGAAGATGAGGGCTCCGGCGAAGACCTCCGAGATCTGCGCCAGATCGACCTCCAGCGCCGTCACGATCGCGTAGCCTCCGCCCCCGCCCCGCAGCGCCCAGAACAGGTCCGGCTCGTTGCCGGAGTCGACCCGCCGCTGCTCGCCGTCGGCGGTGACCAGCTCGATCGCGCGAACCCGGTTGCAGGCAAAGCCGTGGCGACGCCCGAGCCAACCCATCCCGCCACCGAGCGTGTAGCCGATCGTGCCGACGTTCGGTGAGCTGCCGGGGAGCGAGCTCATGCCGTGCCGCTGAGCGGCGGCTCCGAGCTCCTCGGCCACCACGCCGGCCTCGATCCGCGCAGTCTTCCTGTCCGCGTCGATCTCGACGCCCTTCATCCGGTTCGTCCGGATCAGGATCGTGTCCTCCAGGGAGCCGACGGCCGCCGCCCCGTGCCCGGTGCCCTGCGCGTTGACCTTCAGTCCCTGGCCGGCGGCAAACCCGAGCACGGCGGAGACGTCGTCCCCTCCCTCCACGAAGGCAACCGCCACCGGTTGCTGGTCGGCGGCCAGGTTCCACGCCTGGCGCGCCTCGTCCCAGTCGGCATCGGCCGGGGTGACAACCCTGCCGGTGATCGAGAGCTCCGCGAGTCCCGCCATCCCGAGCACCCTATCCGACCCAGTGGGGCACACCGGCGTGCGACACGCGCGAGCGAAGCGTGATTTAGTTGCGGACACGATGAGGAGGGCCCGGTCTCTGTTTGCTGCCACCGCCGTGGTGATCACCTCGACGGTGGGAGCCGGTTCGGCCCAGGCGTTCACCGCACACGGCAGCGTCGAGCAGGTCTACGTGACCCAGCTCCCGCCGGGCCAGCAGATGTCCCTGGTCAATAGCGCGGGACAAACGGTCGCCACGGACAAGGCCAATGCGCAGGGTGGCCTCCTGTTTCGAAACGTCGCGCCGGGCGCCGGGTATCGGGTTCGCGTTACGGGCGGAGGCGCCACGTCGGGGGCGCTGACAGTGCTCACGAGGCGCCCAGCGCCACCAAGCACCGACATCTACAACCAGACGATCGGCTCCGACGGCTACGGCTATCTGAGGACCCGAGACGGCACCAAGCTGGCGATCAACGTGCATCCACCGCAAGACGTCACCAACGTCATCCCCGGCGTGGATCCGCCGCCCGCCCCGGCCGGTCCGACGCCCACCTTGATCGAGTACTCGGGCTACGGGTACGCCGATCCGGCCGGTCCTCAAAACGGGATCGCGATCCTCGCCAACCTGATGGGGTTCACGGTGGTGGACGTCAACATGCGCGGCACCGGGTGCTCGGGCGGCGCCTACGACTTCTTCGAGCCGCTGCAGAACCTCGACGGCTACGACGTGATCGAGACCGTCGCCCGGCAGCCGTGGGCCCTGCACAACAAGGTCGGGATGATGGGCATCTCCTACGGCGGGATCAGCCAGCTCTTCACGGCGCAGCTCCGTCCGCCGAGCCTGGCCGCGATCTCGCCGCTGTCCGTGCTCGACTCCACCCAGACGACGCTCTACCCGGGCGGAATCCTGAACACGGGGTTCGCCCTCCAGTGGGCCCTGGAGCGGGTCCACGACGCGAAGCCGGCGGGGCCCAACGCCGGGCAAAGCTGGGCCTACCAGCGGATCCAGCAGGGCGACCAGCTGTGCAAGCAGAACCAGGCGCTGCACGGCGAGGCGGCGAACCTGCTGGCGAAGATCCGCGCCAACGATCACTACGTGCCGCAGGTCGCCGACCCGCTGGCGCCGATCACGTTCGTGAACAAGATCAACGTGCCGACCTACCTGGCCTGCCAGTGGACTGACGAGCAGACGGGCGGGCACTGCCCGGCCTTGGCGAAGCACTTCACCGGCACCCAGCGCAAGTGGTTCACGTTCACGAACGGCACCCACGTCGACTCGCTCGCTCCGGACACGTTCAACCGCTGGTACGACTTCCTGCAGCTCTACGTGGCCAAACGGGCGCCGATCACCAACGCCGCCGCGCTTCACGCGGCCGCCCCGGTGATCTACCAGGAAGCGATGGGGATCCCGGGCGTCACCCTGCCGCCCGATCCGATCCAGCAGAAGCCGACCTATGCGCAGGCGAAGGCCGCATTCGAGGACCTGAAGCCGGTCCGCATCATGTTCGACAACGGCGCCGGGGGCACGCAGCCCGGGCAACCGAAGCCCCGCTTCGAGCGGTCGTTCTCGAGCTTCCCTGTTCCAGGCACGGCGCCGCGCTTCTGGTACCTCTCGGCAGGCGGGGCGCTTCGAGGTAAGCCGCCCGAGGTCGCGGGGGCCGACTCGTTCGACTGGAATCCGCACGCCCGGCCGCTGACCAACTTCACTGGCGACACCGCGGCAGGCGAGAACGGCCTGTGGACCGCGACGCCGGCGTACGACTGGCGGCGGCCGCCGGCCGGCAGCGCCGCTTCCTACTTGACCCCGCGGCTGATCCGCAACAACACCGTGATCGGGGCCGGCGCCGTGCGTGTGTGGGTCCGCTCCTCGACTCCGAACGTGGACCTCCAGGCCACGATCAGCGAGGTGAGGCCCGACGGCAAGGAGACCTTCGTGCAGAACGGCTGGGTGCGAGGCAACGAGCGAAAGCTCGACCCGCAGAAGAGCACGCTGCTCGAGCCGGTCCTGAGCCTGCGAGCGTCCGACGTGTCGCCATTGCCGGCCAACCGCTTCGTGCCAGTCACCATCCCCCTCTATTACGAGGGGCACACCTACCGCGCCGGCTCACGGATCCGCGTGACGATCACCGCCCCCAACGGCGACCAGCCCATCTGGTCGTTCGGGGAGACGCAGCCGGCGAGTGGGCACGCGACGGTCTCGATTGCCCACTCCAAGACCATGCCGTCGAGCCTCATCCTGCCGGCAGTTCCGATGGGGAACGTGCCCTCGGCGCTGCCACCGTGCCCCGGCCTCAGGGGCGAGCCGTGCCGGGACTACCGGCCCTACGTCAACCGGCCCGCGACTCCCTGATCGCAAGACGCCCAGCGCCTTTCGGCGAATGGGCCGTGAAGGACTCGAACCTTCAACCTTGAGATTAAGAGTCTCCTGCTCTACCAGTTGAGCTAACGGCCCCGGGCGCGATGGTACCGAGGCGCCCCGAGGCTAGGGCGTCGCGCCGAGGCCGCCGAACGGGCTCTGCAGCGGGTTGGCGCCGGGGGTGGTGGAGGACTTCTGCGCCTTGGCCGCCTGCTTCTTGGACTTCACCGCCTGCTCGCGGATCTGGTCGAGCTGCTGCTTGGTCTGCTTGCGGGTGGAGCTCGGGGCCATCGAGACGGCCTTCTTCGCCGCCTCGTCCCCTCCGGGGATGTCGAAGGATGCGTAGCGATAGAACGCGAGCTGGCCGTACGAGCCCGAGCTGGGTTGGTCGGTGGCCACGATCTCCTGGGCTTCCGCGGCGCCCCCGGCGTCGTTCAGCAGGTAATACGCCTGGACGATCTGGGCGGCGACCGAGGGGTTGGGCTTGCCCTTGTTGAGCCTCAGGTACTTCTCCCATGCGTCGACCGAGCTCCCGAGCTCGGTGTGGGCGTCCTCGCTGACGCTGATCTGCCCCGTCGACTGGTCCTGGGTGACGCCCTGCTTGGCCTTGAAGAACTCGTACTTGGCGAGGTTCAGGATCGCGTCGGTGTCCTTCGGGTTCTTCGCGAGCTTCTCGTTCGCGGCGTCGATCTGATCGTCGAACTGGCTGCTCAGCGACCCGGAGCTGCCACCGCTCCCCCCCAATCCGATCGCGTCGAGGATCCCGCCGGTCCCGTTCCCGACGCCGATCCCAAGACCGACGAACCCGACCAGGAAGATCGCGGCCAGGCCGGCGTAGGCCACCTGCACCACCCGCTTTCGCTTGCCGCGTAGATCGAAGAGCACGTTCGGAGCCTAGCTAGCCGGGCTGGCGGGCGGCTCGGGCTCCCGCGGCAGGACCTCGGGCTCCGCCGGCGTCCCGAACAGCCGGGCAAGGACCAGGGAGAGCTCGAACAGGGCCAGCAGGGGAGCCAGCTCGATCAGCATCGTCACCGGGTCGGTGCCGGGGAGGAGCATCGCGACGATCGCCAGGACCAGGTAGGCATAGCGGCGGTTGCGCGCCAGCTGCTGCGGCGAGACGATGCCCAGCCGGGTGACGGCCACGATCCCCATCGGAATCTGGAACACGAGCCCCAGGGCGATCAGGGTGAGGACGAAGAAGCTGTAGTACTCGCTCGCCCGGACCTGGATGTTGAACTGGTCCTCGTTGAAGTTCAGCAGGAACTTGGTCGCGGCCGGCAGGACCACGAAGTACGAGAAGACCACGCCGGCGACGAACAGGAGGGGAACCAGGAACAGGAAGGGGAGCACCAGGCGCTTCTCCGTCGGCTTGAGCGCCGGCAGGACGAACGCGTAGGCCTGGTAGAGGAGGAAGGGCAGCGCGAGCAGGAGCCCTCCGTAGATGGAGACCTTGAGCGTCGTCATGAACGGCTCGGTCACCCCGAAGGTGATCGGCTCCCGGTCGTCCGGCAGCGGCTGATTGGCGATCTCCAGGAGCAGGTGGTTCTGCCAGAAGCACAGCCCGCAGGCGATCGCCAGCACCACCAGCGAAACCAGGATGCGCGTGCGCAGCTCGTCGAGGTGCTCGACCAGCGTCAGGTGCTCGTCGAACTTTGCCGCCCGTAGCCGGGGCAAGGCTCAGGGACGGTGCTCGGTTACGACCTCTGCCTCGGCAGACTCGGAGGACTCGTCCGCGCTCCCGATCTGGGCCGGCTTGGAAGACGAGCCCTCGTCGCCGTCATCGCCCGAGATCGAGGCCCTGAACTCGCGGATCCCCCTCCCGAGGGAGCGGCCCAGCTCAGGGAGGCGCTTGGGGCCGAAGATGATCAGGGCGATGACCAAGACGATGAGGATTTCGGGAAGGCCGATGTTTCCTGGCATCGCGACAGATGGTACTCGCGCCGCGGCTAGCGCTCGAAGTTCAGGTGGAACCGGCTCGGCGTCGGCTCCGCCTGGCCCTGGTATTTGCTGCCGGCCTCGCCGGACCCGTAGGGCCGTTCAGCCGGCGAGTCGAGGCGCACGAACGAGATCTGGCCGATCGGCATGCCGTAGTAGATCGTGACCGGCAGGTTCGCCACGTTCGAGAGCTCCAGGGTCAGGTTGCCCTCGAACCCCGGGTCCACGAAGCCCGCCGTCGAGTGGATCAGCAGGCCGAGCCTGCCCAAGCTGCTCTTTCCCTCGAGCCGCGCCACGATGTCGTTCGGCAGCCGGACGCGCTCGAGCGTCTGTCCCAGCACGAACTCCCCCGGGTGGAGGATGAAGGGATCGGCGTCGGAGATCTCGACCGCCTCGGTGAGCTCGTCCATGGGCTGGCGCACGTCGATGAACGGGTAGCGCGCGTTGTGGAAGACGCGGAACCGGCGATCGACGCGCACGTCGACGCTCGACGGCTGGATCATGGCCTCGTCGAACGGCTCGACGACGATTCGCCCGGCCTCGACCTCCGTCCTGATGCTGCGGTCGCTGAGAACCATCCGCGGCTGAGTCTATGTTGCGGTCGCGACGATCCCCAGGGCGCAACCCCGAGCCGAGAAGGACCCGCGAGCCGATCGTGGAAGGTTCCTCTTAAAGCATCGGTGATCGAGCGCCGATAGAGCATCCGAAGTGGCAGAGAGGGACACAGAGCGACGCACACGCACCGCCTTGGAGCGCGGCCTCGAGCCGAGCATCTTCGAGGCGCGGCTGGCCACGACCACCCCGCGGCGCGGCGACGACCTCCACGTCTGCCCTGCGTGCGACTCCGAGCTGGTGTATCCGACCGACTGGGCGCCCGCGAGCAACCGCGACTGGCACGTGGCCCTTCGCTGCCCCGAGTGCGAGTGGAACGGCGGCGGCTGCTACAGCCAGGCGGTGGTCGACCGCTTCGACGAGGCGCTCGAGCGTGGGACGGAGTCCGTTCTCGAAGACCTCGCCATGCTGGTCCGCGCCAACATGGAGGACCACATCGAGCGTTTCGTCACCGCCCTGAACGCGGACCAGATCCTTCCCGAAGACTTCTAGGAGTAGCGCTCGACGACGCCGTCGGCGACCAGCTCGAGGAGCTGGCGCTGGCGGTCGTCCAGGTTGGAGCCTTCGAGGGCCCGCTTGGCGAGCTCCACGCGCCGGCGCGCCCCGGCTCTGACCTCCTCGAGCACCCCAGTCGAGGCGATCCGGTCGCAGACCGACGCCGCCCCCTCGGCGTCGAGGCCGGACAGGCTGAGCTCGGCGAGCGAGGGATCGCGCTCGCGAGCGAGGACGAACGGCAGGGTCACGGTGCCGTCCAGCAGGTCGGTGCCGCGCGCCTTGCCCGTGCGCTCGGGCGGGCCGGTGACGTCCAGGACGTCGTCCAGGAGCTGGAAGGCCAGCCCGATCTCCCGCCCGAAGACCCCGAGCGCGGCGCGGTCGCCCTCGCCCGCCTGCTCGCCGTCCGCGCGTCCGATCACGCAGGCGCACTCGAACAGCCGCCCGGTCTTGAGCTCGCACCGCTCGAGGTAGCGCTGCGCCGAGATCGTGACGTCGAACGCGTCGCGCCGCTGAGCGAGCTCGCCCAGCGCGAGCGCCACCGAAGCCCTCGACAGCAACTCCACCTGCCCCCCGGTCCCGTTTCGCCCCAGCTCCGCGAACGCGCGTGAGAACAGCAGGTCACCGAGCGCCAGCGCGCGCCGGCGACCGGAGCGCGCGACCACGGTGGGGCGCCCGCGGCGAAGCGGAGCGGCGTCCAGGACGTCGTCATGGACAAGGGTCGCCATGTGGACGAGCTCGATCGCGGTCGCGGCGCGAATCGCCGCCTCGCCCGCCCCCGGCCCGGCGCTGAGCAGGACGAGCATCGGGCGCAGCCTCTTCCCGCCGGCAGCCAGGGTCGCCTCCGCGTCGCCCGCCAGGGCCTCCCCGTGACCCTCCGAGAGCCGCCGGAGCCGCTCCTCGACTGACTCCATCCGCGCAGGAAGCCACCCGCTGGCTGCGTCGAGCACCATGGTGACCGGGGGCGGGACGGCGGAGCGGTTCACGTCCCTTCCCTGGTCCCGGAGTGGATCGCGATGATCCCGCCCGCCAGCAGCAGATAGCGAATTTCGCTCAAGCCGGCGGCGGCCATCATCGCCCCCAGGGCCTGCGGCGCCGGAAAGCGCTTCACCGACTGAGGCAGGTAGGTGTAGGCGCCGCGATCTCCCGCCAAGGCCCCCAGCAGCGGCACCACGCGGTCGAACCACAGCGAGTAGAAGGTGGACAGCGGGGGCCGGCGGGGCTGCGTGATCTCGAGGATCACCAGGCACCCCCCCGGCTTCAACACCCGTGTCATCTCGGCGAGGCCGCGGTCGAGGTCGCTGAGGTTGCGAACCCCGAACCCGACGGTCACCGCCTCGAACGAGGCATCGTCGTAGGGCAGATCGAGCGCGTCGGCCCACTCGAACCGAATCTGTGGCAGGTCCCGCTCGGCGGCCTTGCGGCGCGCGATCTGGAGCATCGGCTCCGAGAAGTCGCATCCGACCACCGATCCCCCAGGGCCCACCCGCCGGGCGAGCTCGAGCGCGAGGTCGCCGGTTCCGCAGCAGGCGTCGAGCACGCTGTCGCCCGACTCGAGCCCTGTGCGGTCGGCCGCGCGGGCGCGCCAGCGATGGTGCATCCCGGCCGTCATCGCCGTGTTCATGAGGTCGTAGGTCCCCGCGATCCGGTCGAACATCGTGCGCACCTGCACGGCGAATTCCGGGGAGGGCCCGGAGGGGGCGCCCGCTGCGACCGGGTGGGCCTCGGCCTTCATCGAGGCGAGGTTACCCGCGCCCGCCGGCCTGTCTCGGCGGCGCGGCCCGTCCCAATCAGTCCAGCGAGGCCAGGAAGTCCGAGATCTGATTGAGCTGCTTGCGCGAGAAGTCCTGGAAGGAGGGCATGATCCCCGGGCCCGCCTGCAGGGAGCGCAGGATCGCGTTCCGCGGGATGCGGGAGCCGATGTGCGTGAGGTCGGGCCCCAGGGTCCCGTTTCCGCTGTCGCCGATCTTGTGGCAGGCGAGACATCCCGACTGCGCGACCAGCTCCTTCCCGGGCTCATACTGCGGAGCCACCTCGAGCTCGATCTTCGAGGGCGGTCCGGCCACCGCCCCGGCGATCGTCAGGTAGGCCATCGCCACCACGGTCAAGAGCAGGACCGCCATCGCGATCGGGCGCCGCTCGGGGCGCCGCTCGGGGCCGCGATCGAAGAACGGGAGCAGCAACAGGACGACCATGCCCGCGGTCGGCACCCCGATCGTGGCGATGGGGGTCAGCTCGTAGGGCTTGATCACCCGCAGCACCTCGAACAGGAAGAAGAAGTACCACTCGGGGCGCGGCGTGTAGGTGGTGGTGGTCGGGTCGGCTTTAGGCCCCTGCTCGGCGCCGAGCAGGAGCGACATGGCCACGATCACGAGGACGACGATCAGGGCCATGATCGAGTCCTTCATCACGGCGTATGGGAAGAACGGCTTGCCGTCCTTCTTCAGCCGCTCGTAGCCGACGAGGTAAGCCTCCTTCTCGGCCCGGTTCATCGCAGGCCCTCCCGGCCGCGCCGGCCAGCGATCGATCCCGCTCCGCCCATGAGGCTCAGACCCGCTCCTCCCTGACCGTGGCCTTGGTCCGCTTGGGCTGCAGCCACGGCGGCGCCGTCGTGCCGAGCTTCACCACCAGGTAGAGGTGGGCGCCGATCAGGGCGATGATCAGGCCCGGCACGATCAGCATGTGGATGGCGTAGAAGCGCGCCAGGGTGGTCTGCTCGAACTCCGCGCCCCCGCGCAGGAAGTCCGCCAGGTAGGGGCCGAGGACGGGACCGGTGCCGGTGATGTTGACGCCGACGACGGTGGCCCAAAACGAGCGCTGGTCGAACGGGAGCAGGTAGCCCGTGAAGCCCATGACCATGGTCAGGATCAGCAGCACGACCCCGATCACCCAGTTCAGCTCCCGAGGGTACTTGTAGGCGCCGAACACGAACACGCGCGCCATGTGGAGCCAGATCAAGATGATCATCACGCTGGCGCCCCACTTGTGCATGCCGCGCACGAACTCACCGAGGAAGACGTCGTTGGTGAGGTGCGTGATCGACCCGTAGGCCTGGGTCGCGGACGGCGTGTAGTACATGGCGAGGAAGACCCCGGTCACGGCCTGGACCACGAACGCGAACAGGGTCGCGGAGCCGAGCGTGTAGAACCAGTTGGTCCCCTTGGGCACCTTCCGGAAGAGCATTCCGGTCAGGAAGCTGCTTCCGCCGGTGCGCTCGTCCACCCAGCCGATCAGGTCGGCGGGGGTGTCCTTCAGGCGGTCCGCCGGCCCGGCGCCGTTGCCCATGCCGGGCTTCTGTGGCTTTCGAAGCGGGGCCGGGATGAGGTCGGGAAGCTTCATCGCAACGAGTTACGGCGCGGGCAGCGTGCTCGGCCGGGGGGGATAGAGGACGTTCCAGATTCCGCCCGTGAACTCGCCCGGGTCACGGGCGCGGACGGGATCGAGCTGCGAGGTGACGCTGTAGCGGGGGCCGACCTGCACCTGGCCGTCCCGAACCCTGGTCTGGAAGCGATCGAGGGGGCGCACCGGGGGGCCACCTAGCACCTTCCCCTCGAAGTCGTAGACGCCTCCGTGGCACGGGCAGATGAAGTTCCCGGCCACCGAGACGAACTTCACCGGGCAGCCGAGATGCGCGCAGCGGGTGGAGATGGCTATGAACTCGCCGGCGCTCTCGCCCGGAAAGCTGTTCGGATCGCCGCGCCGCACGTAGGCCGTCGTCTTTCCAGCTTCGCCGACCCCCTCGGTCAGCGTGAAGACGACCGGCTTGTAGGTGTCCGCCCGAAAGCGGCCCACCGGGCCCACGCTCTCCCAGCGCTCCTCGGGCTGGTCGAAGATCGGCGCCACTGCGAACCCCACCGCGGGCAGGACGATGACCGCGCCCGCGACTCCGCCCACCGCCTGGACGGCCACGTTCAGCGCCTTGCGGCGGGTCATCGACTCGCCCTCGAAGTAGCCGGGGGGATCGGCCTTGGGAAGGCCGCCGTCGCCGGCGGAACCGTTGCTCTTGTCGGTGGCGTCGGCCACGTTTCAGGCTTCGAGGGGTGTCGGCGCTCGGCCCAGACCGGTGTCCTTGTTCGAGCCGCGCGCCACGCGTGTCCTACCGGGCGAAGCCTATCGCCTCGGCCGCCCGGTCCAGCCCATCGGCGAGCCCCGTGTCGTCGGCCGCCGCGCGCGTGGCTTCCCACATCGCCGTCGAGGCCTCGGGCCGCCCCTGGCGAAGCGCTGTTTTCGCCTGCTCGTGGGGCTCGCTTGCCCCGACGGCCACGGCGACCACGGAACCCAGCCACAGCGCGTTCGCCGCCTCGACGCCGGCTTCGGCCTCGTGCAGCTGGGCGGCCAGGGAGATCAGGTCGGAGAGCTCGCGCACGGCCTCCAGGTCGCCGAGCCCGGCCAGGCGCTCGAGGCCCAGCGCGTACAGGTAGTCGCCGGCGAGGAGCGCCAGGTCGAGGTCCGCACCCACGACGACGCGCGGCTCCCCGTAGTGGAGCAGGTAGCCCTCGCGAATCGACTCGATCACCAGGGCGTACTCGCCGGGCTCTTCAGCGGCCCGCTCGCCCGCGGCGACCAGCAGGCCCAGCGCGGGCTCGGCGTCGTAGGGGTCGTCGACGTGGGGGGAGATCACAGTCCCCTCGGCCTTGAGTCGAGCGGCCAGGGCGTGCAGCGAGTCCTCCGGGGCGGCGGTCCGCTCGGCCATCGCCGGCCGAGCCTATCCACCTAGGCGAGGGCGACGTCGAAGGCCTCGGCGGCAGCCTCGGCCGTCCGGTCGATCGCCGCCTCGTCATGGGCGAGCGAAACGAACCAGGCCTCGAACTGCGAGGCGGGTGGATAGACCCAGCGGTCGAGCAAGGCGCGGCAGAAGCGCCCGTAGGCGTCGCGGTCGCACCGGGACGCTCCCGCAAAGTCACGAACCGGCTCGGCGCTGAAGAACGGCGTCACCAGCCCGCATACCGAGGCGACCTGGACCGGGCGGCTACCGGCCGCCTGCCGCAGGCCGGAGGCAAGGCGCTCGGTGAGCTCGCCGAGGCGCCGATACGCGTCGGCGTCGAGGTGCTCGAGGGTGGCGCGCCCCGCCGCCACGGCAAGCGGATTGCCCGACAACGTCCCCGCCTGATACACGTCCCCTGCGGGCGCCACCCGGCCCATCAGCTCCCGAGAGCCGCCGAAGGCCGCCGCGGGAAGGCCACCCCCCAGCACCTTCCCGAGCACGGTCAGGTCCGGTGAGATGCCGTAGAGCTCCTGCGCGCCCCCGCGAGCGACCCGAAACCCCGTGATCACCTCGTCGAAGACCAGCAGCGCGCCGTGGCCGTCGGCCTGCTCGCGAAGCCACTCGAGATAGCCGGGCTCGGCTGGGACGACGCCCATGTTCGCCGCGATCGGCTCGCAGACGACTGCCGCGACCTGGTTCGCCGACAGAGCTTCCTCCACGGCCGCGCGGTCGTTCCACGAGACCACCAGGGTGTCCGCGGCCTGAGCCGTGGTGACCCCGGGGCTGGCTGGAATGCCCTGGGTGGCCAAGCCGGATCCTCCTTCGGCGAGCAGGCCGTCGACGTGCCCGTGGTACGCGCCCGCGAACTTGACCACCTTCTCGCGGCCGGTCACCGCCCGCGCGAGGCGTAGCGCGCTCATGGACGCCTCGGTGCCGGAGCTCACCATCCGGACCATGTCCACCGACGGGACGCGCTCGCAGACCTCCGCCGCCAGCTCGACCTCGCCTTCGGTGGGGGCGCCGTAGCTGGTGCCGTTCTCTGCTGCGTCGCACACCGCCGCCACGACCTCGGGATTGGCATGGCCGAGGATCAGCGGGCCCCACGAGCACACCCAGTCGATGTAGCGGTGATGGTCGGCGTCGATCAGCTCGAAGCCACGGCCTCGTTGCACGAACAGCGGGTAGTCGCGTCCGATTGACTTCATCGCCCGCACCGGCGAGTTCACGCCCCCCGGCATCAGGCCGGCGGCGCGGGCGTACAGGACCTCCGAGGCGCGGGTGTCGAGGCCCGGAGAGGCCTCAGTCATCTCCCGGCGTGCTCCCGCTCCCAGGCGGCGTAGTCGTCGGTGAAGTAGCGCAGCCTCACCTTCTTGAACTCGGTCGACGAGTAGAGGACGGCTCGGTCGTCGCCGTGGAGGCCGTGCTCGTCGGCGATCCGGTCCAGGATCGCGTCGCACTCGTCCTTCGAGCGCCCGTGCGCCATCGTGAACACCGAGTACGGCCAGTCCGGATAGGTGGGCCTCTGGTAGCAGTGGGAGATCCCGCGCACGGTCGCCATCCTGCTCCCCACCTCCAGCACCTGCTCCTCCGGAACCCGCCAGACCCCCATCCCGTTGGCCGAGAAGCCGGCTCGCCGGTGGTAGAGGATCGCGGCCACCCGGCGCAGGAGCTTTCGGTCGACCATCTCCCCCAGATGCTCGAGGAAGCGGCCGGGGTCCATCCCCACCTCCTCCGCGGCGGCGTCGTAGGGCCTGTCGACCACCTCCATCGGTCCCTGAAGCGCGCGGATCACGGCGACGTCCGTCTCGTCGTACGGCTGCGGGGCCAGCTCGCGCGGCGGCGCCCCGGCGACCGACGCCGCCAACGCCTCCGTCCCCTGCTCCATCTCGAGGTTCATGTTGATCTTGAACAGGGTCAAGGTGGGGAGCTGGCGGATCGACTCCGCGCCGGTCTCCCGCTTCAGCACCTCGAGCGTGCCCTCCATTCCGAGCGCCGAGTCCGGTGGCGTCGCGATCGTGAACCAGAGGTTGAACTCGTGGGTCCGCAGGTAGTTGTGGGAGACGCCAGGATGCGCGTTCACGATCTGCGCCGCGCGGTGGGGGCTCTCGGCGTCGACCTTGGCGGCGACGAGCATGGACGCGTAGCCCAGCGCCCGGGTGTCGAAGATGGGCGTGATCTCGCGAATGATCCGCTGGTCAAGCAGCCGCCTGGCTCGGGCTTGAACCTCCGCCACCTCCAGGCCGGCGTCCCGGGCGACTGCCACGAACGGCTCGCGTTCGAGGGGAAAGCTCGACTGCAGCAGGTTCAGCAACAGCTTGTCCGTCGCGTCGAGCGGGGTGGCGGCCCCGTCCCTGCGCGCGCGGACCTTCGGACGCGCCTTCGGAAGAGGCGCGCTGGCGCCGCTCAAAGCCAAGTCGCGGCTTCCTTGGCGTAGTAGGTGAGCACGAGATCGGCGCCGGCTCGCCTGATGGCGGTCAGGGTCTCGAGCACGGCCGGGCGCTCGTCGATCCAGCCGTTTTGGGCCGCCGCCTTCAGCATCGAGTACTCGCCGGAGACGTGGTAGGCGGCCACGGGCGCGCCGGTCTGCGCCTTGACGTCGCGGATCACGTCGAGGTAAGGGGTCGCGGGCTTGACCAGCACCACGTCGGCGCCCTCCTCGAGGTCCAGCTTTGCCTCGCGCACGCCCTCGCGGACGTTGCCGGGATCCATCTGGTAGCCGCGCCGGTCCCCGAACTCGGGCGTCGACTCGGCGGCGAGCCGAAACGGGCCGTAGAACGCCGAGGCGTACTTCGCGCTGTAGGCCACGATCGACACGTTGGAGTGCCCCTCGCCGTCGAGCTGGGACCGGATCGCCCCCACGCGGCCGTCCATCATGTCGCTCGGCGCCACCACGTCGGCACCGGCATCGGCATGCGAGATCGCGGTCTTCGCGAGGAGCTCGAGCGTCAGGTCGTTGTCCACCTCACCGTCGCGGACGATCCCGCAGTGGCCGTGGGACGTGTACTCGCACA
The DNA here is from genome assembly GCA_044871225.1 of Solirubrobacterales bacterium. Lineage (GTDB taxonomy): Bacteria > Actinomycetota > Thermoleophilia > Solirubrobacterales > 70-9 > AC-56. The sequence goes on along the minus strand of JBIOZP010000100.1, from coordinate 16,538 downwards.
GGCACACGTCGGTGATCACGACCAGGTCCGGATGGGAGTCCTTCAACGCCCGCACCGCCATCTGGACCACGCCCTCAGGATCGTACGCCCCGGTGGCGGCGTCGTCCTTCGAGGCAGGGATGCCGAACAAGATCGTCGCGCCGACCCCCACCGCCTGCAGCTCCGTCGCCTCGGCCACCAGCTCGGAGATGGAGAATCGCTCGATGCCGGGCATCGAGGGAACCTCCTCGCGCACCCCCTCGCCCGCGACGACGAACATCGGCTGCACCAGATGACGCGGCGAGAGCTCGGTCTCGCGCACCAGGTCGCGCAGGGCTTCCGTCCGCCTCAGCCTGCGCATGCGCGTGGCGGGAAAGCTCACGTGGCTGATTCTACGGCGGCGGATCTGCGGCGCCCAGGCGCTGGCGACGCGACGAGGCAAGCAGGGCAGGGCTCCTCACCGGGTCCCAAGTCACGCGAAGCGGCGCAGTGCCAGCCGCGCCAGGGCGCCGTAGGCGACCGCCAGGGCCGCGAGGTGCAGCAGCGGCACGCCGATCGCCGGCCCGGCAGCGTCCAGCCCGCCCGAGATCGCGTCGAGGGCGGGGTGGAACGGGAACAGCGCCCGGAGGAACTTGATCACGTCGAAGAGGGCCGGGCTCACGGTTCCCGACTGCACCAGGGACACGAAAGCGATCGGCAAGGCGACCATGAACGCAAGCAGCGAGCTGGCGCGGACCTCGCGCGCGGCGGCGCCGATCGCCGCGCCCAGGGCCGCGAACGCAGCGCCGCCGCCGATGATCGCCAACCCGAACAGGGGGAAACGCGACCAATCGACGTCGACGAACGGCGACAGCCCGGCGAGCATCAGCAAGGTCACGCCGATGGACAGGACCACCCCGAGGGCCACCTTCTCGACCAGCAGCGCCGTGCGCCCGACGAGCCCCCGGGTCAGGCGCGCGAACGCGTTCTCCTCGCGCTCCAGCGCCAGCGAGCCGGCCACCAGGAGGACGGTGACGAACATCAGGGTGACGGTCGTCGCCACCGCGATCGCAAACGAGTCCAGGCCGGTCGGGGAGCCCGACAGGACCTCCTTCTGGACCGCGATCGGGTGGGCGATCGAGCTCAGCAGCGGGTTGGCGAGGTTGAGGTTCTGCCGCGCCAGCCGGGAGAACTGGATCACCCGGTCGAGCTCGTCCGTGAACGGCCCCTGGGCCGGCAGCTCCGAGCGAAGCGCCTTCAGGATGCGCTCCGTGTTCTTCAGGCCCAGAACGTCGAAGGTCTGGCCGAGCAGGTTGAAGCTGCCGCCCCGCAGCAGCAATCCGAGGTAGTTGGCCGAGATCCGGGTCACCTGCTCGGAAATCCGTAGGTTCGCCTCGGTGATCAGGGAGCCGATCCGATCGTCCACGAGCCGCGCCTTGACCGGGTCCTCCTCGTTGACCAGCACCCGCACCACGGGCTGCGACGGGGACAGCGAGGCCAGCGACTCGAGCCGGTCGATCAAGTTCGGGGGCAGGATCAGCGCCGCCAGCGCATCGCCCGACTCGACCATGTCGCGGGCCTCCTGCTCGCTGGACACCGGGATGCACTCGATGCGCGAGCACAGCTCGCTCCGCGCCCCCGCGATGTCGAACTTGGTCCCCGCGAGGACGAACGGCTGGCCCTCGGGAACCTCGTTGAGGAAGGCCACCCGCGGTGTCTCCGGGCCACGCGAGAGGGCAAAGCCGATCAGCACCGCGATCGCCACGGGATAGACGATCAGCAGCGCCGTGACCAGCGGCGATCGCCGCAGGATCTGCAGGTCCTTGAGGAAGAGCCAGCGCACGCCAGGCCCGCTCAGTGGCCCCGGTCCCGCAGGAAGGCGACGAACGCTTCCTCGAAGTCGCGGGCACCGGACTCCGGGGCGGCGGCATGCAGCTCGGGCGCGGTGCCGTCGAACAGGGCCTCCCCGTCGGCCAGGACCAGCAGCCGATGTCCGTAGCGCTCTGCCTCGGCGATGTTGTGGGTGGAGAAGATCACCGCGGTGCCCGCCCCCGCGAGGCCGAGGACGAACTCCCACAGCCGCTCGCGCTGGCGGGGGTCGAGCCCGGCGCTCGGCTCGTCCAGCAGGAGCGCACGCGGGCGCGCGAGCAGGCCGATCGCGATGTTGACGCGTTGCTGGTTGCCGCCGGACAGGGTCCCCGCCTGGTCGTCGCGCCGCTCCGCGAGCCCCGTCTGCTCGAGCATCTCCTCCACCACCGCATCCACGTCGGCCACCCGCTCGAGGTGCGCGAACAGGCGCAGGTTCTCGCTCACGGTCAGCCGTCGGTAGAGGGCCGCCTGCTGCGGGATCCATCCGATCTCTCCGGGAGGCCTGCTGACGCTGCCTCCGTCCGCTCGCCTGATCCCGGCCAGGATCGACAGCAGCGTGGTCTTTCCCGCTCCATTGGGACCGATCACCGCCAAGAGCTCGCCCGGGTGGGCGTCGAAGCTCACTCCCCGGAGCGCCGCGCGCTCGCCGAAGCGCTTCACGATCCCGCGGGCCTCGATCATCGCCCCGCCGTCACCCGATGCGCCGCTGTCGGAATCGCCCACCACGGCGAGAAAACCTAGACGGTGCGCGATCCGGGCCGCTCGATTGCACCCACGCGTTCACTTCCCACGCCGGCACGGCACCGGCGCAACTTCCATTACCCGGACTTGTTAGTTGAGCCAGAACCGGACGATGAGGACTTACGCAACACCAGGGGTAGAGCGACTCGGGGAGACCGAGCGTGCGAGCAGGGGGGTCAGGCGACCGCGATTGATCCGGCAAGCGAGCGCCTGGTTGCCGCACCGGCCTCCCGAGCCGCTCCCCCTGCAGGACCTCGAGCAGTCCGAGGCGATTCGATGGGTTGACATCTACGGGGAGGGCCTGCAGAAGGGCGAGGTCATCGCCCTTTTGAACCCGATCTGCGCGGGGCAGCTCAGCGACAGGATGGCCCGCGACCTGATCACGCCGGAGCGCTTCGCTGCCGGCGGGAATTACCGAAACAGCGACGTCCGGGTCACCTCCACGTTCCGGGTTCGCCATCTGCACCGCGACCCGAATGGAAACGGTGCCGGCAAGACCACCTCCATCTTCGAGCCGGTGCAGCTGCTGATCGGCGATGACTGGCTGCTCAGCTGCTGGCATCCGCCGCGAGTCTTCCGCGGCCTCGAAGAGGCGGACCACGACGGCGCGGAGTCCTCGAACGGGCTGTACCTCGCCGTCGCCCAGCGCTGGCCCACGGTTCGCGCCACCGGCGCCGGCGACCTGGCGGCAGTGATCCAGCGCGAGCTGGCGATGGCCAACGGCTATCGCACCTCGCCAAGCTGAAAACCCAAGCGAGCCGGCCGTGCGGTCCCGGAGGGGGAGGGACCGCACGGTTGGCGCGTCCGCGGGCGAGCCGGCTTGATCTAGGCTCCCTCGCCCGTGCGCGTCCTCTTCATCGGCGACATCGTCGGCCGTCCCGGTCGTACCGGGCTGGCCGCAGCGATGCCGGAGCTTCGCGACCGTCACTCGCCCGACCTGGTGATCGCCAACGGCGAGAACTCGGCCGGCGGGCTGGGAATCACCGAGAAGACCGCCAACGAGCTCCTCGGGATGGGCGTCGACGTGATCACGACCGGCAATCACGTTTACCGCCACCGCGATGCCTATGAGTTCCTCGACCGAAGCGAGCGGGTGGTGCGGCCCGCGAACTATCCGGTCGGAAACCCCGGGCGGGGGATGACCATCGTCGAGGCGGGGGCGATGCGGGTCGCCGTCCTCAACCTGAGCGGCGCAGTGCACCTCCACGTCGCCCGCTCACCGTTCGCGGAGGCCGACGCGCAACTCGCCAGGCTGGACGGAGAAGCCGATGCCGTGGTGGTCGACTTCCACGCCGAGGTGACCAGCGAGAAGGTGGCCATGGGGTGGCACCTCGACGGGCGCGCCGCGGCCTGCCTGGGCACCCACACGCACGTTCCGACGGCGGATGCGCGCGTGTTGCCGGCAGGCACGGCGTTCATCAGCGACGTCGGGATGACCGGGTCCCGGGCCGGGGTGATCGGCGTGCGGCGAGACCAGGCGCTGGAGTCGTTTCGGACCCAGATGCCGGTGAAGTTCGACACCGCCGACGACGACCTGTGGGTGAACGCGGTGGTGGTCGACGTCGGCGAGGACGGACTCGCCAGCTCGATCCAGCAGGTGCTGGTCCCCGCGCCGGGCTAGCATCGCCGCCACGTGAACGAGTCGTCCGCCCCGAAGCTCGGGGAGCGCTTCGCCAACGCCTTCGAGCTCGCCTTCGAGCTCCACCGGGCTCAGACGCGTAAGGGCTCCGGCATTCCCTACGTCGGGCACCTGCTCGGGGTCGCGTCGATCGTGATCGACAACGGCGGATCCGAGGACGAGGCGATCGCCGCCCTGCTGCACGACTCGGCCGAGGACCAGGGCGGGCGCGAGACCCTGCGGAGAATCCGCGAACGGTTCGGGGAGACGGTGGCCGACATCGTCCAGCACTGCAGCGACCACCTCGACGAGCCCGCGCCGCCGTGGCGCGAGCGCAAGGAGGGCTACCTGGCGCGGCTCGAGCACGCCCCCGCCCCTGCGCTCCGCGTATCGCTCGCCGACAAGCTCCACAACGTGCGCACGATCGTCCTCGATTACCGCGACCTCGGCGAGCCCCTCTGGGACCGCTTCAATGCCGGGCGCGAGGGGGTGCTGTGGTACTACCGCTCCCTCGCGGAGGTCTTCGCGAGGCGATGCCCGGGGCCACTCGCCGACGAGCTCACGGAGTCCGTGGCCGACCTCGAGCGCGTCGTCGGAGCGCCCTGAGCCCGGGTCGAGGCTACGATCCGGCCCCGATGCGGGGGTACGTCCGGCTGCTGCCGGCAATCGCCGGCGCCGCGTTGGCGACGCTGGCCGGCGTGCCTGGACAGACGGCCGCGGCCACGCCCGATCCAGCCCACGCAGGGCCCTCCACGCGGATCACCGGGGGGCCCGGACCCAAGACGTTCGAGCGCCGTCCACGATTCCGCTTCGACTCGCCGAGCGATCCCTCGGCTCGCTTCGGGTGCTCACTCGCCCACCGCCGGTGGCGATCGTGCTCCTCTCCGTTTCGAAGCTGGCGGCTGCGGCGGGGCCGCCACACGTTCAGGGTCCGCGCCGTCGATGCCCAGGGCGAGGTCGATTCGACTCCGGCGACGCGTCGCTTCCGGGTCCTGCGGCGCCACGTCACCCTTGGCCGCTCGGTCCGAGGGCAGCGCCTGCAGGCCGTTCGGCTCGGCAACCCGAACGCTGCGCGCAAGGCGCTCGTGGTGGGCTCGATCCACGGAAACGAGACAGAGGGACACGAGATCGTCCGCATCCTCCAGCGTCGGCACAGGCACCTCGGGTCCGCCGAGCTGTGGGTGGTGAAGACGGTCAACCCGGACGGCGTCGACGCCGACCGGCGCCAAAACGCCCGGGGCGTCGACCTGAACCGCAACTTCTCCTATCGCTGGAGCGGCGCTGCGGCCTCCAGCGCCGAGGACCCAGGGCCCCATCCCTTCTCCGAGCCCGAGAGCGGGGCCGTCAGGCGGCTCGCCAGGCGGCTCGAGCCGAGGGTGACGATCTGGTACCACCAGCCATGGGGCCAGGTCCTCCTTCCCTGCCACGGGCCGGCGCCAGCGCAGCGGCGGTATGCCCGCATCTCGGGGCTGCCCACGAAGCGCTGCCGTGGCCAGCACCTGCGCGGGACAGCGACGAGCTGGCAGAACCACCGCTCCTCCGGGACGGCATTCGTGGTCGAGCTTCCGGGTGGCGAGCTCCCGAACCGCCAGGCCCGGCGCCACGCCCGCGCCGCGGCGAGGGTCGCGTCCCGAGGTCGCCCGCGTGGGCATCGGCGCTCGGGCGGTCGGCGACAGCCCTCGCCGGGAAAGCTCGGGCGGCCCTCGATCGAACGCGATCCGATCCCCTACGGAGCCAAGCGCCGCCACCAGATGGCCTCCTACTCCAAGCGCCACTACGGAAAGCGGCGCTGGCGGCTTCGCAACCCCCGCGTGATCGTCCTGCACTACACCGCCAGCTCGACGTACCGGTCCGCTTGGGAGACTTTTGCCGCCAATGCTCCCAACAACGGGGAGCGTCCGGGCGTCTGTTCGCACTTCGTCGTCGCCAAGAACGGGCGGATCCACAGGCTGGTCAGGCCCGCGATCCGCTGCCGGCACGCAATCGGCTTGAACCACCGCGCGATCGGAATCGAGATGGTTCAGGAAGCGGGGCCGAGCTCGCGCTGGGCCGATCGACGAATCCTCGACCGCCATCGCCAGATTGGCTCCGCCCTGCGACTCGTGGGCTGGCTCAAGCAGCGGTTCGGGATCAGGATGCGAGACGTGATCGGCCACTCGATGGCCAACGGCAGCCCATTCTTCAAGGACCTGGAAGGGTGGCGAAACGACCACACGGATTGGCTGCCTCGCGACACCTTCGAGTTCCGCCACCGGCTTCGCAGACTGTTGCGCAGGAGCGGATGAGCCTGGTCCACCTGATCCGGGAGCCACGGGACGGCCCGCTGGGCGCGCTCGTCCTGAATCACGGCCGCGGCGCCGACGAGCACGACCTCCACGACCTGCTCGACGAGCTCGACCCCGATCGGCGGCTGCTGGGCGTGACGCCCGGTGCTCCACTGACCGCCGTTCCGCCGGGCGGGCGGCACTGGTACCTCGTGCCGCGTGTCGGTTTTCCGGACCCCCGCACGTTCGCGGACAGCTACCGCCTGCTCACCGGATTCGTCGATGACCTGCTCTCCGACCGTGGAATCGGATGGGACCGCACCGTGATCGGCGGGTTCTCGATGGGGGCAGTGATGTCATACGCCGTGGGGCTCGGCGGCGGCCGGCCCTCTCCGGCGGCGATCATCGCCCTGAGCGGCTTCGTCCCGACGGTCGAAGACTGGCGCGCGGACCTTGAGCCAAGGCGCGGGCTGCCGGTCTTCGTTCACCACGGCCGCAACGACCCGGTCATCGACGTGGGATTAGCGCGGCAGGCGAACGCGCTCCTGACAGGCGGCGGGCTCGAGGTCGAGTACCTCGAAACCAACGCGGGACACTGGCTTCCACCCGAGCTCCTGCCGCGGCTGCGCGACTTCGTGGCCCGGACGCTCGGTCCGGCCTCACCCGGAGGCGGGTGAGTGAGCGATTGACTTCGTTATCGGTACCCAATCGCTCACTCGACGGGCGGAAGCTGGTCCCTGGTGCCGTCCTGCCTACTAGCGCACGACGCTTCGACTTCGCGGCCGGCCGCCAGGGCGGTGATCAGCAGCCCGAAGAACCACGGGATGTAGAGGTAGAACCAGTGCTCGGCCGTGATCTGGACGGCGATCAGGATCGCGGCCGCGAGGGCAGCGATCCGGGGAACCGAGCGACGGCGGGGGACGAACGCGACCATCACCGCGAGTCCGATCGCCAGGGCCTTGACGACGGTCTGAAGCCACTCGACTGAGGCGGCCTGCCCCCAGACGCTGAACGGCGATTCGCGGTCGAGCTGGCTTTGGACCGTGCGCTCGTAGAAGCTGCCCAGCCCTGGATCGACCGCCGGAAGCGCCAGCAGCAGCACCACGGCGCCCGCGAACGCGATCGAGAAATACGCCGGCCCTCGCAGCCTGGAGCCAACCGCCGGGGATCCCCGCTCGAGCAGGCCGCGCTCGCCCGTCGCGAACAGGGGAGCCAGCACGAGCGGGGCGAACTTCGCCAGGGTCGCCAGCGCGAGCAGGACCCCGCGCTTGATCGGCGAGGCGAAGATGGCCAGCGACCACACGAGGAGCGCCGCGACCAGCGTGTCGTTGGAGTTCGACTGCAGCGCGTAGTCCGTGAACGGGTAGGCCGCCCACGCGAACCCGAGAATCACCCCGAGGCGGTTACCGGCCAGCCGCCGGCCCAATACGAACAGCCCGCCGATCGTGGCCAGGTCGAAGCAGATCGACGCGGCGTGCGCGGCGGGGAGGTCGTCCCAGGTGCCATGCCACGGAAGCGCGAGCTCGAATGGCAGGTAGGCGATGTAGTTGAGCGGGCCATAGGTGTCGCCGAAGGGGTTGTCGGAGGGAAACCCGCCCCAGATCGGCTTGCCGTGGGCCAGGTGGTCGGCGCCGATCACCCCGGCGTAGCCGACGTCGATCACTCCCGAGTCGGCGACGTTCAGCGCGATCCGAAAGCCGATCAAGAACGCGCCCCCGATCGCCAGCCAGGCGGTGGGCGCCGACGGCCGAAGGCCCTTCCCGGCACCCCGAAACCCGATCCACGTCATCCGCGCCGCGAGGTACAGGAGCGGCGGATACACGAGCGGGACGCTGACGCCGATGTTGCCGGCGTTGAAGAAGGCCTCCGAGATCCCGAAGCTCAGCAGGACCAGCAGGTCGAGGTGCACGAGTTTGTTGAGACGGCGGAAGTCCAGCAGGCCCAATACGAAGATGGCCGCCAGCGGCAGCCACACGTATGGCGCGTTCAGCTTGTGGCCGAACTGGTCGGGATACCCGCGGGCCATCTGCCAGGCCACCTGATAGCCCGTCCACGACTCGCGCACCGTGCCGCTGGCATCGTCGACCACGACCTGGACGCGGTCAGTCGCGCCGGCGTAGAAGTCGACCTGCCAGGTGCCGGGCTTGGATTCCGCCTCGGCCCGCAGGGGCCCGTAGCGGCCTCGTTGCTCGGCCACCTTCGGATCGCGGCGCGCGATCCGTATCGCGTCGGCTTCGGTCAGGTTGGTGGTCCGGGCGGGCGCGGCGTTGCCGGTCGTCGTCGCCCCGGCCTTCGAGACGGGCGTCGACCCCGGAGCGGAGGTGGCCTGCCCGGCCGAGCAGGGCGGGGAGGCAAGCAGTGACGCCGCGATGATGGCGCCGGCGAGCAGGGCGCCCGCCGCCCGATCTCTCAGACCGCGTCTCTCCCGAAGGTCCACAGCTTGTTGCCGATGAAGTTGAAGGGCATCGCCGCGGCCACGGCCAGAGCCTGGGAGGGGAGCTCGGGCGCTCCCGCGACGTCGACCAGCAGGTACAGCAGGACCAGGTTGACCCCCAGCGCCAGGACGCTGACCGCGAAGAAGCGCGCCGCCTGAAACCCGCGATGCCCGTCGGTGGCGCGGAAGGTCCAGCGGCGGTTCCAGAGGAAGTTGTTGGTGACGGCGACGCAGAAGGCGCCCACCGCGGCGGCGATGTGGTGCACGTCGAGGGCCCCGTTCAGCAGCGCGAAGACCGCGAGGTTGACGACGTAGCCCGTCCCGCCGACCACGCCGAACTTGAAAAGCTGGACCCAGTTCTCGGGCTTGCGCGTGCCCAGATGGATGCGAAGGGCCAGCTTCCAGGTCCACTCTGCCGCGCGAGCCGTGGCGTCGCGGGCGCGCTCGGTGCGGCCCTGAGCCCGGCTCGGCTCGGCTCGGGCCTCCGGCAGCTCGACGGCCGGGCCTCCGCCCTCCGCCCCCCTCATCTCCCGACTCCCGCCGCAACCTCCGCGACCGGGGTGGCCGCGACTTCGTCGCCCAGGCTCGAAGGCGCGCCGAAATGCTCCAACACCAGCCCCGCGATGTCGCGAAGCGCCCATTGATCGCGGTCGTCCTCGATCCCGTGGTCGAACCCGCAGAGCACGAGAGGCCCGTGCGAGTCCCCCGCCAGCAGGGCCCCGTGGCTCGCGCCGCCCACGTGCGTGGCGCCGCCCCAGTCGACGCACTCGTACCCCGGCGCCAGGGAGGCCAGCAGGTCTGGGGCGTTTGGCGCCCGCAGGGCAGACCAGAGCCGCCCCAGGGCGTCCGGGTAGGTGACGCTGTCGAGAACCCCGTCGGGACGGGAGATCTGGAGGACGCGCTCGTCGCCGTCCAGGTCCCAGGGGGCGCCGCGGCGATCCACCGCCTGCGAGCCGGGCCGAAAGCGGAGCTCGCCGCGAGAGCGCTGCACGACCGCCTCGGGCTCCCCGCCGTTCTCGAACGAGAGCCAGGCGACCAGGTCTACGCCCCTGGTGGCCCGAAGCCGCCGACGCACCGCGCGACGGGCCCGGGCCCCGCGGTCACCCTCGGCGAGGACGTAGACGCCGGCCGCACGGGCCGTGGGGCTCACGGCGAGCTCGGCCGCGGCCGCTGAGGCGGCGGGCCCGCCATTCGGAGCGAGAACCGCCCAGTCCTGGCCGAGCGCCTCGGCCAGCGGAACCCGCTTGTGCACGTCGGTCTGCGCATGGTCGGCGACCAGGATCACCGCGTGGTCGTCGAGGAAAGCCTCGATGCCGCCCGCCTCGTCGACGATCTCGCCGAAGCTCCAATCGGCGTGGGCGATGGATTGGCTCATGGCCCGGACCCCGTTGACGTGCGTGTGGTGGTCGTTGTCGGGAAGCGAGAACAGGAGGAAGTCGTAGAGGTCCTCCCGCACGAGCTCACGCCCCACGCAGGCGGAGTAGGCGTCCCGTGTGCCGGGGCGCGCCAGGGTCGGCCTGCAGGGGACCTTCCGGCTCGCGTAGAGCTCGCCGTAGAACAGCTCGTCCGGGCCCCAGACGGCGTGGCGGAAGTTGGCGGCGACCGCCACCCGGCGCATCAGGCCCTCAAGGCTGAGCTCGTGGCGACGGCGGCCCCGGTAGATGAGGAACGGGGTGACCGCGGTCCGGACCCCGGCATCGCCCAGCCGCTCGAACACGGTCTCCACCTCGTGCGAGAGGTGCGCCATGTTCATGTTGTAGACGGTGTCGTAGAGGGTCCTGAAGAGGCCGAACGCGCGGGTCGCCTCGAGCGAGGACCCGTACTCCACGTAGCGCCGCTCGGCCCGGTGGTACCAGTTCATCCCGCTGATCGCGTGCCGGTCCGGACCGACGCCGGTGACGATCTCCGAGCAGGCGACGGGGGTGACCGACGGAAAGGACGAGACGCAATCGTCCACCAGAGCGCCGCGCTCAACCAGCGCTCCGAAGTTGGGCGCCAGATCGTCGGCGATCGCGCGCAACAGCATGTCCGTGCGCAGCGAGTCCACAACGATCAAGCAGAGCTTTCGTGCGGCGGACATCCGATCTGAGTGTGACGGCAGCCCAGGCGCGAGGCTCACCTGAGCACGCGCAGGCCCTCGTACTTCCGCTGGGCGCGTCGGCGCCGGGCCGATCCCAGCCAACCGAGCGCCAGGACCGCGACCAGGGACACCGGCTCCAGGAACAGCGAGACCGCGGCGAGGACGAGCGCGACCAGCGCGACGATGATCCCCACGGAGGAGGCCCCCTCGTGTCGCGCCTGAGCCCCTGCGACGACGCCGTTCACGATCCCGAAGGCGACCACGGCGATCGCGGCCCCCACGGGCCACCCCGGCCATGCGGGATGGTCCGCGCTGGCCAGCGAGGCGCCGAACAGGAGTCCGCCGGCGATCGCCGCGATCGCCGCGAGCACGAAGCCGATCACACCACGCCGTCCCGAGGCGCCCCCGAAGGTGCCGGCGGCGAGCGCCAGGCCGATTCCCTGGCAGGTTGCTAGGAAGAGGTCCATCCGGGAGCGGTAAGGCTAGCGACGAGGGCCGGCCGCTAGCCGAACCTGAGGATGCGGCCGCAGCCAGCGAGGGTCACCGACAGCGGCCCGTCGGTGGTGACCCGCATCTGCGGACGGCAGCTCAGCCGCGCTCGCGCGGGGTGAATCGTGACGCTGGCCAGGTTCCGTGCATCGAGGTGCAGGACGTCCCTGCGTGGCGCGACGTGCCCGGGCGCCCAGGTCTTCCTGCGCTCGGTGTAGTTGAGCGGTCCCAGGTTCCCTCCCTGGAGAACGCCGTTTCGGGTCTCCGTTGGATTGGGGGTGGGGTCCGTGAGGCCGAATCCCTCCGACCGCGCGTCCACCTTCCCGAGGGGGGCGCCCCCAGCGGAGCTCCGCAGGCGAAGGCCGGAGATCCAGTACGCGTGGTCGGCAACCGTGCCGGCAGCCGGAAAGTCCATCTTCGGGTTGACCACGTAGGAGACGTGCGCCGGGTTGCGCGGGACCTCGAACGTGCCGAGGAAGCTGGCGGCGGGCGCGTACTGGTCGTTGACCGCGAGCGCGAAGTGGTCGGCCGTCGTGAACAGGTCGAAGACGTAGCGATAGCGAAGGTCGTCGAAGGTGTTCGCCTGGGCAACTGGGCCGGCGACCGGGACGAGCTCGTCTTCGCTGCCGTCCCAGATCATGAAGGGGACGTTTCGCACCGAGGCCAGCATGCGGTTGGTGTTGCTGGCCTGGCCCCCGGGCTGCGGCGGCGACGGCGGAACCCACACGCCGAGCCCGGGTGGACCGACGACGGGGTTGGCGCGAGCGAAGAGGTCCGGGTACTGAGTGGCGAACTTGTAGGTGCCGTAGCCGCCCATCGAGTAGCCGGAGATCGAGGTCCAGTCGGGATCGAGCGGGTAGCGGGCGGCCACGTCCGCCCACACCTCGAAGGTGTCCGCACCGGCGTGCCCCCAGTACCAGCCGTCGGGACCCCTCCCCTCCGGCGTGATCACGATGGACCCCTGCCCACGCTCGCCGAGCTGCGATTGGTTGCGGCTGTCGGAGAACTGGTTGTAGTTGGCGGCCAGCGAGTGAAGCAGCAGGGTCAGGCCGTAGCCGCGGGCGGGGACGGGCTTCTTGGGCACGTAGATCGCGTAGGGCTGAAGCTGTCCGCGCAGCTCTCCCTGACAGTCGGTGGGCTGGCCGCAGGTGGTGGCGTACTGCGCGCCCTGCTGGGTCTCGAAGTGGCTCGCCAGGATGCGATCCATGGGCCCGGAGCGGGGAACGCCCTGCGGGGAGCCGCTCAGGTTGTCGGTGACATGTCGCTCGAGCTTGCCGAAGTCGACGACGGCGTGGAACGGGGTCAGGTCACCACGCGCAAGCGCGTTGCCCTGCTGGCGATCCCGCCACCAAGCCGGATCGCTGAACACGGTGTCCGGCGGAAACGTGTGCTGCCAGGGCTCGGCGAAGCGGAAGGCGACGTTGAAGAACGCGGAGGGGCTGTTCAGCCCCCCGGCTCCGCCGGGATGGGCCTCGTCGGCAGCGGCCCGCGGGACCAGGTAGCGGCCGGCGGACGTGTCCCACAGGCCGGCGCCCGCCGACAGCCGGACGGCGCTGGTCCCCGGGTCCCAGGCGCGATGCGAGACGACGACCTGTATCTGTCGTCGCACCTTGTCGACGAAGACCTGCGGTGCCGGTAGCACGGGTCGCCGGGTGGCCGCGTCGATGAGGTCCGCCGTCGAGCCGTGAACGGTGAGGAACAGTCTCGCCGGGGCGCTCGTGTTTGCTCCGTGGGGGAAGGCGCGCGGCTGCGCGGAGCTGCCGATGGCGATGGTCGTCCCGACCAGCGCCGGCTGCTTCATCGTGTTGAACGTGATCCGAAAAGCGGTGGACTCGGGACGCGGCTTCACCCGGAGCTCCACCAGGTCGGCGGCGTTGTTCGCGTAGACCGGGGCCGTGGGATAGGTGTAGGTGCCGTTCCGCCGCGAGAAGCTGTCCCCCGAGGTCCTGGGATCGCCGGGATCGCGAGCAGGCGCCTTCGCCCCATGGTCGTCGTAGAGGTAGTCCTGGTAGAGGAACTCGCCGTCGCGGTAGGCGCTGGCGCCGGAGATCAGGATGGGCTTGGCGCTCCAGCCGGGGCCGTTCGAGAGCTGCGGAGCCTGGGCCGGCGCGCGGTAGAGGATCGCCGGCCCGGGGCGCGGAGGGGGACCCTGATACAGGGACCGGTGATCCCAAGCCAGCGCGCTCGCTGCCAGCGTCATCGCCGTCAGCCAGGCGACGAGGACGCCGATCCCAGCCCGCACCCCGAGCACGGGCAGACTCTAGCGCGCCGCGGCAGCGCAGCAGTCGGATGCCTGCGCCACACTTGGCCCGTGCCCGAGGCCCACGATTCGCCGTCCGCGCCGGGTGAGCGCCCGCTGCCCGCCCATCGGCGGGCGCATCAGACGGCGCGCGACCTCGAGCGCTACGCCGGCCTGTTCGCCCAGCGCACGCGGGTCATGCGCTCGTCGGCGATGCGCGACCTGATGGCCATCACCGCGCGGCCCGAGGTGATCTCGCTCGCGGGCGGTCAAGCCGACACCACGACCTTTCCGCCCGAGAGCTTCGCCGCCCAGATGACCCGGATCGCGCAGGAATCGGCGGCGGAGGCGCTCCAATACGGGCCTACGGAGGGGTTCGCGGAGATGAAGGCCGCGATCCGCGGCGTGATGGGCGCGGAAGGCATGGCGCCGGACCCAGAGGACATCATCGTCACCACCGGAGGCCAGCAGGCGATCGACCTGATCACGAAGACGCTCGTGGATCCCGGCGATCCGGTGGTCTGCGAGGCGCCGACCTATCCCGGCGCGGTGCCCGTGTTCTGCTCCTATCAGGCCGACACGCACCAGGTCGAGATGGACGAGCAGGGGATGAAGATCGACGAGCTGTCAGCCCTGCTGGACCGGCTCGCCGACGAGGGCCGAAGGCCGAAGTTCATCTACTCCGTGCCAACCTTCCAGAACCCCGCCGGCGTCACCCTGTCGGCGGATCGGCGCCGGCGCCTGGTGGAGCTGGCGCGCGATCGGGAGGTGCTGCTGGTCGAGGACAACCCGTACGGCTTGCTGCGCTACGAGGGCGAGCCCCAGCCTCCCCTCTACCTCCTGGACGGCGGGGACTACGTGATCTACGTCGGGACCCTCTCCAAGGTGCTCTCGCCCGGGATCCGCCTCGGGTGGGCGGTCGCCCCTCCACCCGTGATGGAGAAGATGGCGCTCGGCAAGCAGGCCACCGACCTGTGCACCTCCACTCTGGCCCAGTACTTCGCGCTGGAGTACTTCGCCGAGGATCGCTGGCGCGAGTACGTCGACAGCCTGTGCGGGATCTACCGCAGCCGCCGCGACGCGATGCTCGAAGCGCTCGAGCGCCACTTCCCCGAGCAGGCCGCCTGGACGCGACCGGCCGGCGGCATGTTCGTGTGGGCGACTCTCCCCTCCTACATCGACACCTCCGACCTCCTGGCCAAGGCCCTGCGGGAGAACGTCGCCTTCGTCCCGGGCGCGGCCGCCTACGTCGACGGCATCAGCGGCGCCAGCTCGATGCGACTCAACTTCTCCGGGTTCGACGAGGATCGGATTCGCGAGGGGATCCGCCGGATCGGAAAGGTGGTCAGGGAGCAGGTTGCGCTCTACGAGACGATCACCGGCGAGCACCCCTTGCCGTCGCCGGGGGGCGCGCGCCGAGAGCTCCCGGCCGAGCCGGGCTCCGTGGTCCCGCTCCGCCGCCGGCGCGAGGAGGGCTGAGCCGGCTCGATGAAGGTCGCCGTCCTCAAGGGGGGAAGGTCGCTGGAGCGCCAGGTCTCGATGCGAAGCGGCGCCAGGGTCGAGGACGCGCTTGCCTCACTGGGCCACGAGGTGATCGGGCTGGACGTGGGCGCGGACCTGGTCACCGCGCTGCGCGAGCACCGACCAGACGCGGCGTTCATCGCGCTCCACGGGCAGGGTGGGGAAGATGGCACGGTCCAGGAGCTCCTCGAGATCCTCGCAATTCCTTACACGGGCCCTGGGGTGAGGGCGTGCATCCGGTCGATCGACAAGGTGGCCGCCAAGCACGAGCTGCGGGCTGCCGGCGTACCGACGCCGGACTGGGCGGCGTTCAACGCGGTCGCCTTCCAAGAGCTCGGCGCGGCCGACGCTCTGGTGGAGATCGAGGACCGCCTCGGCTTTCCGCTCGTGATCAAGCCGGCGTCCGGAGGCTCCTCGCTCGGGGTCCGGTTCGCGGCCGCCGCGGAGCAGGTGCCGGAAGCGCTGGTGGCGGCCTTCTCCTATGACGACCGGGTCCTCCTCGAGCGCCACGTGGACGGGCGGGAGCTGGCGGTGAGCCTTCTGAACGGCATCGCCCTGCCGGCGGTCGAGGCCCGTCCCCGCGAGGAGGATCGCTTCAGCTACGAGGCCCGCTACGAGATCGGCCGCACCGAATACGTCTGTCCCGCCGAACTCGGAGCCGACGAGGGCGCCGTCCTGGACGCCGCGATGAGGACCTGGGACGCGCTCGCCTTCGAGAGCTTCGGGCGTGTCGACATGATCCTCGGCCCCGCCGGGCCGCAGGTGCTGGAGGCCAACGCGATCCCGGGCCTCACCGACACCTCGCTCCTGCCGATGGCGGCGGAGGCGGCGGGAATCTCCTTCGAGGACCTGTGCGGAAAGATCCTCGATCTCGCGACGGCACGCGGTGCCGTGCCGTCGGCCACGCTCCCCGGCTGAGCCGGGGAGCGGACGACCGAGGGCGGACGGCCTAACGCCGCCCAGCGGTGCGCGCCGACTACTCCTCGCCCTTGGCGAAGTCCTCCGGCGTCACCTGGTCGAGGAAGTCCTTGAACTTCTCGACCACTTCCTCGGTGTCCTCCACCTCGTGCTCGAACTCGATCGAGGACTCGTCGATGACGTCATCCGCGGCGAAGATCGGTGCCTGCGTACGGACCGCCAGCGCGATCGCGTCGGATGGCCGCGAGTCGATCTCGAGCTCGGAGCCGTTCATCGAGATCGTGATCGAGGCGAAGAAGGTGTTGTCCCGCAGCTCGGTGACGGCGACGCGAGTGCAGCGCGTGTCGAGCTCGCCCAGCATGTCGCAGAGCAGGTCGTGCGTCATCGGCCGCGGTGTCGAGGCGCCC
>JBIOZP010000099.1:0-147345 GCA_044871225.1 Solirubrobacterales bacterium | reverse complement strand
CCGCAGCGCTTCGATCATGCCGCATCCCGCTCATCCATCGCCCGCGCAGTATCGCGTGGGGGGCAGAGCGAAGGCTACGGTCTCATGGCGTACTAGCCCGCCAGCCGAACAGGGCAGCTACTCGCTTCGTCGGTTGCCCAAGCGTCGAGACCTTGAGGTCTCCAATGGGCACCAATGGGCACCAGAACTGCGAATGGGCCGATCTGCTGCGCAGTGACTGCTGACCGCGGAAGGCGACCATTGGCTTGCTCAAGCCCTTTCCAGACAATGGGCGGTGCCGGGCTCGAACCAGCGACCCTCCTTCAAAGGACCGCCCCGTCTTGCGAATCCCTCAGTTCCCGAGGTAGCGAGCGAGCGCGAAGCTGTCGGTTTGATTCGGCGCGCGGCCGACCCCGACCGCGACGATGTTGCCGTCGCTCTGGAGCGCCACCCCCTTGGCCTCGTCTGAGTCCCCAAAGCGAAAGTCTGTCCGCCGCCTGCCGTCGCCCGAGAAGGTCGGGTCGAGCGAGCCGTTTGAGTCGTAGCGGGCCAGGGCGAAGTCGTTGGCCGTAGCTCCCCCGCCAGCGACGCCGACGACGACGATCTTGCCGTCGCCTTGGACGGCCACCCCATTTGCCCGGTCCTCGACCCCAAGGCCGAAGTCGGTCGTCTCCTTGCCGTCCGCCGAGAAGCTTGGATCGAGCGAGCCGTTCGGGTCGTAGCGGGCGAGCGCAAAGTCGTCACCCATCGGGCTTTCGCCTGCAACGCCCACAGCGACGATCTTGCCGTCCCCCTGCACCGCCAACCCGGTGGCACCCTCGGTTCCCCCGAAGCCGAAGTCGGTCCTCTGCATTCCATCGCCCGAGAACGTTCCGTCGAGTGACCCGTTGGGGTTGTAGCGAGCGAGGGCGAAGTCGCTCGGGCGGAAGTCATCGACGATCCCCGCAACGACGATTTTTCCATCGCTCTGCAACGCCACCGCGTCCGCCCGGTCGCCGAACGCGCCGCCGAAGTCAGTTAGCTGCTTGCCGTCCCCAGAGAAGGTCGTGTCGAGCGACCCGTTGGGGTTGTACCTGGCGACTGCGAAGTCGCCAGCAGGGACACCATTGTCGTTTGTGGTGCCCACCGCGACGATCTTGCCGTCACTCTGGAGCGCCACCGCCCTCGCGCCCTCGCAGCAACCCCCGAAGCTCGTCATCTGCCTGCCGTTCCCGGAAAAGCTCGGGTCGAGCGACCCGTTGGGGTTGTAGCGAGCGAGTGCGAACTGGTCGAACCCATCCCCTACCGCGACGATTTTGCCGTCGTCTTGGATCGCCACCCCGGCGGCCCCGTCAACGCCCCCGAAATTGGTCCTCCGCTTTCCGTCCCCTGAGAAGCTCGGGTCGAGGAAGCCGCTGGGGGTGTAGCGGGCGAGGGCGAAGTCGGTGCCCCCTGCGCATCCGCAGCCGACCGCAACGATCTTGCCGTCTCCCTGGATCGCCACGTCTGCCGCTCCGTCGGAGTACCCCCCGAAGTCGGTCGTCTGCTTGCCATCACCCGAGAAGGCAGAGTCGAGGGAGCCATTGGGGTTGTAGCGGGCGAGCGCGAAGTCGCTGTCCTGGGCACTCGCGCTACCCACAGCGAAGCCGACCAGGACGATCTTGCCGTCATCTTGAAGCGCCACCCCGTTCGCTGTGGCGGGACCTCCAAAATCAGTCCTCTGCTCGCCGTCGCCGGAGAAGGTGGGGTCGAGCGAGCCATTTGGCGTGTACCGGGCCAGGGCGAAGTCGCCCGCGGCCCCACCGCCAACAACGATCCTGCCGTCCCCCTGAATCGACACCCCGGCCCCGAACAGGTCCGACGTCTGCTTGCCGTCCCCGGAGAAGCTCTGGTCGAGCGACCCGTTGGGGTTGTAGCGGGCGAGCCGTCCCCCACTGAAGCCCCCGTAGCCGACCGCGACGATCTTCCCGTCGCCTTGAAGCGCCACAGCATTAGCCACGTCGCCGTCCCCGAAGTTGGTCGTTTGCTTGCCGTCGCCAGAGAAGCTCGCGTCAAGCGATCCGTTCGGGTTGTAGCGGATGAGTGCCCAGTCGGTGTCACCCCCGCTACTACCAGCAAGGCCAACCGCCACAATCTTGCCGTCCGCTTGGAGCGCCACGTCCAATGCCTGGTCGTTTTGCATCAAGTCCGTTTTGAGCTTCCCGTCTCCCGAAAAGCTCGTGTCGAGCGATCCGTTCGGGTTGTAACGGGCGAGCGCGAAGTCGCATGGCACCTCTCGTGGGTCCGTACTCGTCGTGCAGATGCCGCCAACGACGACGATCTTGCCGTTCGTCTGGACCGCCACTCCGCTCGCCTCGCCGAAGCCCTCGAAGTCGGTCCTTTGCTTTCCGTCGTTGGAAAAGCTCGTATCGAGGGACCCGTCGGGGTTGTAGCGGGCGAGCGCGAAGTCTTTGGGTCGGTGAGTCTGGTCGACGCCGACCGCGACGATCTTGCCGTCTGGCTGGACCGCGGCCGCCGACGCGCGGCTGGAACCGATGGCGAAGCCGGTTGTCTGCTTGCCGTCACCGGAGAAGGTCGGGTCGAGGTCGCCGGGAGCGGCGTGTGCGCCCGCCGAGAAGATGGCCATAGCAATCAGGGCGACAATCAGGGCGGCGGCGCTCCCTAGGGGCCTTCTCGCGCTCATCCCTACCGTTCGCTCCTCTCCCCCTGCCGTGGGCTCCCATCGAACCTACCACCGCACCCGCCGGGGTCCAAATCCGGCTTGAAAGCAGGTAGGCGGGGGGCTTCAATGGGCACCAGTGGGCACCAGAGTCCGATTGACCCGTCCGTTGCCCGAGACCTGGCCCGGGCCGATGAAGCCGCAATCCGCTTGGTCAAGCCTTACCCGGGCAATGGGCGGTGCCGGGCTCGAACCAGCGACCTCCTGCTTGTAAGGCAGGCGCTCTCCCAACTGAGCTAACCGCCCGAGGGTGCAGTGATTATGCCCGCCGGGGATTGCAGGCGGGAACCGTCTAGGGCGCGGATCCGATCTCGTACGGCGGCACGGACGGGCTGTCGGTCTCCGCTCCCAACCGGCGGTAGGCCGAGACGGAGTACGCCCGCGGCCGGGCGTGGAGGACCGGGTCGTTCGAGAGCTCGATCCCGTCCACGACCCGGACGGGGTCGAAGACCTCGATGTGGTCGCCGGATTCCGGGTCGTCGACTATCTCCGTGACCTCCAAGCGACCCGCGACGACCTCCTCGCGGTCCTCGGGCCAGATGGCGGTGGGGTCGTCGAGGGGGTCGCCGTCGGCGGCGAGCTGGAGCACCAGCTCGAACCCGGCCGGCCCGCTGCGAAGCCGCTCGGCGAGCTCCTCGCTCAGGTAGTCGCGGCCGCGTGCGCGGGCCTCGTCGTCGGGGATGCGCGCTTCTCCCGCCTCCGGGCGCCAGCGATAGCGCACCCAGGTGCCCCGTCCATCGGAGTTGACGAACTTGAACGAGTGCGGCGAGCGGAAGGTGAGCTGGGCGAGGCTCGCGGGGGGCTCCGCGCCGATGGTGGCCTGGATTGCCGGCTGCGATTCCGGGTGGGCGGCTAGGAATGCGCCGAGCTTCTCCATGTCGGGCTGCCCGGTTTCGGGGTCGGGGGCGCGGAGCTGGAGCAGCTGCAGGAACTCCTCCGGCGTGCGGGTGGCGAACGCGGGATTGGTGGTTCCCAGCATGTCCATCTCCTCGCCGCCCGTGGTGCGGAGCTTGACTGCCATTCCCCGCGCCTCGCGCCCGGCGTCGTTGGACTGAGGATTTCCGCCCGCGTTCGAGAAGCGGACAAGCGCCGGCACCGGCTCTCCCTGGAGGTGGGGGGCGCGCGTCAGGCTCGCGGCCTGCGGCGTCGCGGTGAAGACGCCGGTGCACCAGATTCCCTTGGCGTGCAGGGCTCGGCCGTGTGGATGCGCGCCGTAGATCGCGTTGGCCGCATCGACGAGCCGCTCGTAGAGGTCACCGCCCTCCGACATGACGCGGACGGTACACCCGCGCGGGCGCCGCCAGCGGATAGCGTCCGCTCATGGACCTCGGGATCTTCGGGAAGACGGCGCTGGTGATGGGGGCAAGCCGCGGAATCGGGCGGGGCATCGCGGTCGCACTGGCGTCTGAGGGCGCGCGGGTGGCCATGGCGAGCCGCTCGCGCGAGAGCGTGGAGCAGGCGGCGGCGGCGATCGACGGCGAGACGGCGACGTTCGAGGCGGACACCGGCGACCTGGAGCGGATGAGCGCGCTTCCCGGCGAGGTCGCCGCGGCGCTGGGACCCGTGGAGATCCTGGTCGCCAACACCGGGGGCCCGCCGCTGGGTGGAGCGCTCGACAATTCGCGCGAGGAGTGGGAGGCCGCGTACCGCTCGCTGGTGCTTGCCCCCCGCGCTTTGATCGGGGCCGTCCTCCCGAAGATGAGCGACGCCGGGTGGGGGCGGATCGTGAGCGTCAGCTCGAGCTCGGTGCGCGAGCCGATTCCCCACCTGGCGCTGTCGAACGCGCACCGGATGGCGACGGTCGGTTTCCTGAAGACGCTGGCGAGCGAGGTGGCGGGGGATGGGATCACGGTCAACACCGTGGCGACCGGACGGTTCGCCACTGACCGGCTGGCGTCGAACTGGGGCTCGTGGGAGGAGATGGAGCGGCATGCTCCCGAGGGCGTTCCGGCGGGGCGGTTGGGCTCGCCGGAGGAGTACGGCGATTTGGTGGCGTTCCTGTGCTCGGAGCGGGCGGCCTACCTCACGGGGACCGTGATCCCGCTGGACGGCGGGCTCCTTCGCTCCGTGTGAGCGCGATTCGGCCGGGATTCGCGGATCTGGTGCGCGCGAGCGCCTGATTTGATTCGCCGCCGTGACCTGGATCGCGATCCCCTTCGCCATTGTCACGGTCCTGGGCACCTTCGCCGGCGGCCTTATCGCGCTCCGGCTGGCGCACTCGCTGCCCACGGTGATCGCGTTCACCGGCGGGATCGTGGTGGCGGTCGCACTGTTCGACGTACTGCCGGAGGCGATCGACAGCGTCGGAGACGCGACCCGCGTGACCGCCCTGGTGGGGGTGGGGTTCCTGTCCTTCTTCCTGTTCGAGCGTCTGCTCGTCCTCCATCACCGCGACGACGCCGACCAGGCTCGCGCTCATCATCGGGTCGGAACGGCGGCGGCGGCGGGTCTGTCGGTGCACAGCTTCATGGACGGGCTGGGGATCGGGCTGGCGTTCAGCCTCGATACGACGACCGGCGTGATCGTGTTCATCGCCGTCGCCGCGCACGACTTCGCCGACGGGCTCAACATGGTCAGCTTCGTGCTCAGCCAGTCCGGGGACCGCAAGGCGGCGATGCGGTGGCTGCGAATCGACGCGATCGCGCCACTGATCGGGGCGATCGTGGGGGCTTCCCTCGGATTGTCGGAGAGCTTTCTCGGCCACCTGCTGGCGCTGTACGCAGGGTTCTTCCTGTACCTGGGGGCTACCGACCTGCTGCCGGAGGCGCATGAGCACGCGGCCTGGGAGCGAGTCGCGCTGACGGTGGCCGGCTTCGCCGTGATCTTCGGAATCACGCGGCTCGCCGGAGTGTGAGGTCGGCGAGCTGCCCGTGGCGTGGGTAAGCCGCCGCGGTGATTGCAAACGCACCCGCGAGGGGTCAGGCGGCGGCGCGCGCGAGGGTGCCCTTGGACGCCTTCACGGTCAGCCAGGCGGCGCCGGCGGCGATCATCGCCAGGCTCAGGAGCTGCGCCTGCGTCAGGCCGAGGAGGACGTCGTCGTTACGCCGGATGAACTCGATTAGCAGGCGCTCGGTGCCGGCGAGCACCAAGTAGATCGCGAACAGGACGCCGGCCTGGAAGCGGTCTCGCAGCCGCCACAGCAGATACGCGATCAGGCCCATGGCCAGGGTCTCGTAGATAGGCGTGGGGTGGACGGTCTGGTCGATCGGCTTCGTGCCGTCGGGATATGACATCGCCCAGGGGCCATCCCACGCCTTCCCGTAGTCGCCGTCGCCCGAGAGCTGGCAGCCGATCCGCCCGATCGCGTAGCCGATCGCCAGCGGCGCGGCGCAGAGGTCGAGCAGGGCGGCATTTAGCATCCCTCGGTACCAGGCCCACAGGGTCACTCCGATGGCGCCGCCGATCGCGCCGCCGTACCAGACCAGCCCCGAGCCTGAGAACAGGTTGCCGAGCAGGTCGTCCTTGACGGAGTCGTAGTTCTCGAGGATGAAGTCGAGCCGGGCGCCGACGAGCCCCCCGACCAGCGCGCAGAGGATCACTTCATAGGCCCAATCGCGGGGCTTCCCCCACTCGTCGAGCCGCCGCGCGACCAGCGCCCCCGCCGCCACGAACGCCAGGGCGAACATGATCCCGAACGTCTGCAGGGTGATTGGGCCTAGGTGGATCTCGGGCTGCACGGGAAGGCTTCGGATTCGTGATAGCCGGCGGCTCGGCTAACGACCGTTTGCCACAGCCGCCTCATGTCCAATAGCCCCGACGGGATTCGAACCCGGCTCTTCGGCCTTGAAAGGGCCGCGTGCTAACCCTTACACCACGGGGCCGCGACGTCCAAGTCTAGGGTGGGCCAGCGAGCGCGGGACAGCGTTCCGTCCGGGTAAGCCATCACTATACGAACGTATGTTCGTGCTCGGACAGCCCGATGGGATCGCATCCGAAGCCGGCTGAACGGGCAGAAGCTCGGAGACTCCGGCGCGAGGACGGGATGCCGATGAAACGCATTGCGGCGCGCGTAGGAGTGTCCCTTTCAACCGTGAGCCTCTGGGTCCGCGACATCGAATTGGATCCCACCATCGAGAGAGGAACCGACGCCAGGAGTACGCGCAGCGCGCCACCACCTGGCGGGACTTGAACCGATCGCGCCGGGCAGCGCATCAGCGGCAAGGCAGAATGCGAGCTCGCGAGAGCGATCCACTCCACCAAGCGGGCTGCATGCTGTACTGGGCAGAAGGATCGAAGGACCGCAACGCCGCGATCTTCTCGAACTCCGATCCCCGCATGATTCGGTTCTTTCGGCGCTTCTTGACCGCGTGCCTCGAAGTACCCCCTGACCGATTGTCCCTGCGGTTGAACGTGTACACAGGCAACGGGCGGTCGATCGAAGAGATAGAGCGCTACTGGCTCGAGGCAGTTGGCCTTCCGCGCTCGTGCCTGCGAAAGCACACTCTCAACCACCTACCAACGTCGAGCAGCGGCAAGAAGATGAACAAGCTGCCCTATGGCGTCTGCACGCTGGCGGTCTACGACACCCGTATCGCTCAGCACATCTACGGTGCGATTCAGGAATACGCAGACTTCGATGAACCCAGCTGGCTCGACTGACGTCGTCGAATGGGCCCCTCATGGAACAAGGAGCTCGAGCAACGCCTTTTGAGCGTGGAGGCGGTTCTCCGCCTGGTCCCAGACCGCCGAACGATCGCCGTACAGCAGCTCCTGGATGATCTCCTCCCCGGGGTGGGCCGGAAGGCAGTGAAGGACGATCGCTCTGTCCGAAGCGACGTGGAGTAAGTCCTCGTTCAACTGGAACGGCGCCAGGGCGGCCCGCCGCACCGCGTCGTCCTCGTCGCCCATGCTCACCCAGACGTCGGTGTAGAGGGCCTCGACACCATCCGCGGCTTCTCGGGGATCGTCGGTCTGCATCGCGGGCAGCTCCGGCTCGATCCGGTAGCCCTCGGGAGCGGCGATCCTGACCTCCACCCCGGCGCGTCCACCGACGATGGCGAGTGAGCGCGCCACGTTGTTGCCGTCCCCGACGTAAGCGACCCGCAAGCCGTCCAGGTCCCCGAACCGCTCCTGAAGCGTCAACAGGTCCGCGAGGGCCTGGCAGGGATGGTGCTCAGGCGTCAGCCCGTTGATCACCGGCACCGACGCCCCAGCAGCCAGCTCCTGGACGATCGCCTGCGAGCTCGCGCGGGCGACGATCGCATGGACGTAGCGGGAGAGAACTCGGGCGGTGTCCCCCACCGACTCGCCGCGCGAAAGCTGGAGCTCGTCGCCGCGCAGGATCACCGGCGTCCCGCCGAGCTCGGCGACCGCAACCTCGAACGACACCCGGGTCCGCGTGGACGGCCGCTCGAACACCAGGGCCACGCTCTTGCCCGTCATCCCCGGCCGGCCTTCGCCCTCCGCTCGCCCGGCCTTCAGCTCGCGCGCTCGGGCGAGGAGGGCGCGGATCTCGGAAGGCGTCAGCTCCTCCCCGGTCAGCAGGTGGCGAGCCATGAGAAGCGGAAGATGGTATGGCACCGCTCATGGAACTCCGTGTCCTCACCTGGAACCTCTTCCACGGACGCGACTTTCCCCCCGACGCCGCCCTTCGCGCCCGGCGCCGGCTGTCGCGAAAGACCGAGCGCAACTCCACCCACGTGCAGGTCAACCGCGACCTCAGTTCGCAGTTCACGCAGGTGATCTGCTCGGCCGCATGGGACCTCGCGCTGTTGCAGGAGTGCCCGCCCCGCTGGGGCGCCCCGCTGGCCGCCGCCTGCCACGCCGTCGCACAGCGCTCCCTGACCTCACGAAACTGGCTGCCCCCGGTGCAGGCGTTCATCGCCCGCCTGAACCCCGACCTGCTCGGCTCCTGGGAGGGAGGCTCCAACCTCACCCTCGCTCGAGGACCGGCGGACGAACCGAAGCTCCTGAACCGGCGCGAACTGATGCTTCGCCGCCGACCGGAGCGCCGCACGATGGCCTACGCAGAGCTGGACTGCGGCGTCTGCGTCGCGAACCTCCACGCCAGCACGATCCCCGCGCTCGCCGAAGAGGAGATCCGCGGGGCGGTCGCCACGGCCGTCGGGTGGGCACGCGATCGGCCGCTGATCGTGGGGGGCGACTTCAACGTCCGCCCCGAGCGCACCTCACTGTTCGACGAGCTCGCAGAGCGCTTCGGCCTGCGCGCGCCGACTGCCCCCGATTCGATCGACCACCTCTTGGCCCGCCGGCTGGCGGTCGTCGATCCGCCAACCGCATGGCCGCCGGAGGAACGCGAGCTCCCCTACGAGGGCCTGCGCCTGCGGCTCTCCGACCACGCGCCGGTGGCGGCGACGTTTCGAACCCTCGACGGCGACCGTGAGCCGCCCGACGGGCCGGCATGAGATAGTCACGCCGCGAACTCAATCGCGAGCCCTAACGCGACAGGAGGAGATTCGATGGCGACGAGATCGAGCGGTTCCGCTTCGGGCGGGTCGAGGCGATCCAGGTCCGGCAGCGGGCGAAGCGCACGCCCCAGCGGCCGGGCGGCGGGAACCGGGAAGCGCGGCTCGACTCAGAGCTCAACCAGCGCGGGCAGCGACAAGAGCGTGGAGGCGTTTCGCGAGGCGCTCGAGCGCAGCGTCACCCTTTCGCGCGACCGCGTGCAGGAGGTGATGGACGACGCGGTCAGGCGCGGGCGCATCACCCGCGACGACGCCAACGAGGTGGTCAGCAGCCTGATCACGCGCGGGCGCTCGTACACGGACGACCTCGTGAAGGAGCTCGAGCGCCTCATCGACCAAGCCCGGCGGGAGTTCGGATCGCGGACGCGGCCCACGCGCCAGCGCGCGACCAAGGCGGCGGGCAGGGCGGCCCGGGCTGCGCGAGACGCGGCGGACGCGCCGCTTGCGCAAGCCGACCGCTTGCGCCGCCGGGCCGGGGTCTCGGCCGGCGGCCCGATCACCGCCTACGACCAGCTCACCGCCGCCCAGGTCAAGTCGCGGCTGGACGACCTGAGCATCGCCGAGCTCCGCCAGCTTCGAAGCCGAGAGGCCGGAGGCAAGAACCGAAAGGGCGTCCTGGCCGAGATCGATCGGCGCCTCAGGTAGCGCCGACCGCGACGAGCGCCAACCCACGAGGGCTCAGTTGGCGCCGCCCACCGGCGCGAACTCCTCGGCCATCCGAGCGAAGTCGAGCTCCTCTCCCAGGGCCTCCGCCAAGAGCTCGTCACCGTCAAGCCGCTGCCCCTGGCGCCACAGCGAGCGGAGCCACTCGCCGGCATCACGCGTAGCGAACCATCCGGCCCCGAAACGCCCCCGGAGCGCGGCCCGCCAGCGCGTTTCGAGCACCCACGCGCGCAGGTAGCAGGCGGCGTAGAAGCCGCCGTCCACGTCAGCCAACCACGAGGCCCGAGGCCACGGCACCCGCACCGCTCGCGAAAGGAGCTGGCCGTAGCGGCCGGGCATCTGCTCCAGCGTCGAAGCCCCACCGTGGAGCTCGAGCTCGTAGTGGAGCTTGGCCGCATAGCGGCGCAGCATCAAGAGCTTCACGGCGTGGCTGTGCCGAGCAGCGGCCTCGGGGTCGTCCGCTTCGAACCGCGTGGCGAGCCAGTCTCGATCCTCGACCAGGTGCTCGAGCAGGAACGCGAACGACTCGGTCACCGTGTTGTCGCCCAGGTGCCGGAACTCGAAGGCGAGCTCGGGGTCGGTGCCCGCGTAGTGCTCGGCGTGCCCGCCCTCGTGGAAGAAGGCTCGATAGTCGTCGTAGCCACCCGTGGGCGCGATCACCAGGTGGACCTCGTCGGGCACGAGCGGCGTCGCGCAGAAGGCGCGCGGGGACTTCGTGGGCCGCGATTCGCCGTCCAGGTGGATATTGGCCTGTCGCCGAAGGTCGATTCCCAGCCCCTCCATCGCCTCGGCGAACGAGGGCACCAAACGGTTCGCAGGGAACTGGCGATCGAGATGGGTGGCGCGAAAGAAGCGCGGCAGGTCCGAGCGCCGCAGCTCCCCCAGCGCCGGCGCCCCCTGGCCGCGGAGCTCCGGGTCCACCACTGCCGCATAAGCCTCCTCGGTGGCCTCGAGGAAGGAATCGGCTTGCCGAGCGAGCTCCTCCAAGTCGATGGCGCGAAGCTCGGCGAACGCCTCGGCGTAGCTCTCCCACCCCATTGCCCGGCAAAGCGCATGCGAGCGCTCCAGCGTCGCCCGATAGAGCGGGTTCAGCCGCTCGGTGAGCGCCTCGGCCTGCGCCTCCTCGAGCGCCTGCCGGCGGGCGGCTCGTGGCTCGTTCGCCTGCTCGATCCGAACGGCGCGATACGAAATCGGCCCGTCGCCGGGGTCGACCTCGATCGAGGCCTCCAGCCCGGCGATCGTCGCCGTCTCCGACCTGGTCTCGTGGCCGAGGAGGCCCTCGAACGCGAACTGGACCAAGTAGCGAAGGCGCCGCTCCTCTTCGCCGGTTTGGCGTCCGGCAAGCTCCCGCAGGCTGTGTACCGCGTCGGCCGTGAAGAGGTCGGCGAAGGCGTCGTAGATGGGCTCGATCTCGAGCTCCGCCTTGTGACCCGCGAGGTGCAGGTAGTGCTCGCGGCTCAGGAGCTCGCTGAAGCGCTCCGCGCGCTCCCGGTAGCGATCCAGGTCGAAGCCCAAGGGGCTGCAACGATAGGGCCGATGACAGGCTCGGCAACCAAGCGCGAACCCCGGCCGCGACCGGGCGAGGAGCTGGAGCTCGAAATCGACTCGCTCGCGCAGGGCGGGCGCGGCGTCGCCCGCTCGAACGGTTACGTGGTCTTCGTCTCCGGCGCCTTGCCCGGCGATCGAGTGCGCGCGCGGCTCACCCGGGCAAAGCGCGACTTCGCCGAGGCTCAGGCGGTCGAGCTCCTCCACCGCAGCCCGGACCGCCTCGCCGACCGCTGCCTTCACGGCGGGGAGCCCTGCCCCGGCGCGCCATGGCAGGGACTGCCCTACGAGCTGCAGCTCGAGGAGAAGTCCAGGCAGGTCGAAGGCGCTCTGCGCCGCCTTGGCCACCTCGACGGGTTCGAGCTCGAGCCGCCCGCAGCCGCGGTCCAAACCTGGCGCTATCGCAACAAGTTCGAGTACTCCTTCGGCGAGCAAGAGGGTGAGCTCGTTTGCGGCTTCCATCGCCGCGGAAGCTGGGCGGAGGTGGTCGACGTGCAGGACTGCCAGCTCGCCTCGGAGGCCAACAACGCGGCGCGAAACCGGGTCAGGGAATGGGCGCGGGCCCGGATGATCCCCCCGCACGACCGCCCCCGCCAGGACGGAGTGCTGCGAAACCTGGTCGTGCGCGAGGGCCGGCGAACCGGTCAGACGCAGACCCGCCTCGTGACCGCGCCGGCGAGCATCCCCAAGCCTCCGGTCGACCTCCACACCGTCGTTGACGGGCCCGGCGGCGGCACGGCGGGGCCGACGGGGGTCCTGGGCGAGGAGTTCTTGACCGAGGAGCTCGCCGGCCTGTCGTTTCGGATCTCCCACTCCGCTTTCTTCCAGACCAACACGGAGATGGCCGAGTCGCTGTACGAGGCGGTCGCCTCCTTCGCCGACCTCACGGGCGGGGAGCGCCTCTTCGACCTCTATTGCGGAGTGGGCACGATCGCTCTCCTCCTCGCCCCCCGGGCCGGGGAGGTGTGGGGGATCGAGACCGTCCCCGCGGCGGTGGCCGACGCCGAGGAGAACGCCAGACGGAACGGGATCGCCAACGCCCGCTTCACCGCCGCCGACGTGCGGCTCGGAGCGCGTCCCCTGCTCGAGACCGCCGGGCAGCCCGACGTGGTCATCGTCGACCCCCCGCGAGCGGGGCTGTCGAAGAAGGTGGTCCGCCGCCTGATCGAGCTCGGGCCGAAACGGGTCGTCTACGTTTCCTGCAATCCCACCACGCTCGCCCCGAACGCCGGCCAGCTCACGCAGGCCGGCTATAGGCTGCGCCGCGTGCGCCCGGTCGACATGTTCCCGCAGACGCCGCACGTCGAGTGCGTGGCGCTGCTCGAGAAGTGAGCAGAATCAGAGGCTTCGGCGTCACCGCCGGGCTCGACCCGGAGGTGGCCGCCCCGCTGGGCGAGCGATGCCAGGCGCTCGGCTATTCCTCGCTTTGGTCAAACGATCACCCGGCGGCCAGCGGCCTCGACACGCTGGCGGCGTTCGCGGAGGGCTCCGACCGGCTCCAGCTCGGGGTTGCGGTGCTGGCGCTCGACCGCCACCGGCCCACCGAGATCAATCAGCGGATCAGCGACCTCGGACTCGATCGCCAGCGCCTCTGGATCGGGGTGGGGGCGGGGTTCTCGGAGCGGCCGCTCACCGTGATGCGCGACGCGCTGCCAAAGCTGCGAGAGGCGATCCCGGGCGTCCGCCTCGTCCTCGCCGCCATGGGACCCAAGATGAGCGCGCTCGCCGGCAGCGCCTACGACGGAGCCTTCCTCAACTGGATCACGCCCGAGTTCGCGGCCACCGCTCGCCAGCGGGTCCAAGCCGGCGCCCGGGAGGCCGACCGCGAGCCGCCGCCGGTGTTGGGCTACGTCCGAACCGCCGTCGGCCACGACGCCAAGGACCGGCTGTCCAAGGAGGAGTCCTTCTATCGCGAGCTGCACCAGGGCTACCGCAGCCACTTCTCGCGGCTGGACGAGCCGGAGGGGACGGTCGGCATCGCGGAGGACGATCCGGCGAAGGCCCAAGCCGAGCTCGGCCGCTACGAGGCGCTGGACATCGTCGTCGTGCGGGCGCTCGCCAGCGCCACCCTCGACGCGATGGCCTCGCTCGCCGAGGCCGCCGCGCCCCGCGACTAGTACGCGGCGTCCGGGTCGGACTCCTCGTCGCCGATCGCGAGCGCCTCGGCGGCACACGTGGTGCACAGCGCCGCGCTCGAGCCCTCGTCGAGGATCCTCTGCTTCTCGGCCCGCGTCAGCGTCGCGCCGCAGCTCTCGCAGCGCTCCGGCAACTCCTCGATCGATCGCTCCTCGAGCTCCATGGCTTGGAGCCTAGTACGGAGGCAGGTCCGCGTACCAATCGCCGAGGGCGCGGAAGGCGGCCCAGAACTCTCGCTTGGCGTCCTCGGAGTCCAGCGACTGGTCGATGTCGGGCGTGTACAGGGCGTCGATCGTCGGGGTGAAGCCCTGCACCTCGCCCACGCGCGCCTCCAGCGGGCTCGACAGGGGCACGGCGACCTCGTTCAGGGTGTCCAGGGCGCCCTCTCCCATCGCCACGATCATGCGGGGCTGAACGATCGCCACCTCCTCGACGATCCGCTCGACGCACTCGCCACCCGCCAGGGAAGGGTCGGCCACCGGGCACTTGACGCAAAGCGTCCCGTAGACCACCAGGGGATCGATGTTGAGCCGCTTGAAGCTCTTTCGCAGCGCGTTGCCGGCGCGACCGTAGAAGGCAACCCCCTCCTCGACCTCCGCGGCCGTGGGCGCGAACTTCAGCAACATGATGTCGGCCTGTGGGTGCCCCGAGCCGAGGACCGGCATGAGGTTTCCCCGAGGGCAATGGGAGCACTCCTGGAGGCGGTGAGTCAGATCGTTCAGCTCGCGGATCGCTCGCTCCAGGTACTTCTCTCGGATCTCGTCGTCTGTCGTCGGCAAACCGGCTCCCGTGTCGCGTCCCGCTTCTCCTCGGGCCGACGCTTTCTTTGACGGTCCGGTCGCCGCTCCTTCCGAGTGCATCACCGCTTGCCGCCGGAACGCCGCCGGGCGGCCCGCCGCGAGCTCGCGGCGCGGCGGTCGCGCGGCCTTCCGCCCTTCACCGGACGGGCCTCTGCAAGGGGCGCGCTGCGGCGGGCACCAGCGGGCCGCGCCGTCGTCTGCAGCAGCTTCAGCGCCTGCACGTAGACCAGGTTCTTGTGCTTGCGAACGATGTCGGCGTCGCGCATCGCCTCCAGGAACTCCTGCGGGCCCTGGAACTCATGCACGCGGATCATCACGCTGCCGAGCCCCTGGGCGACGTGGCTGTCCGACCCGGCGCCGGGAACGATGCGGTACTTGGCGGCGAAGCGCTCGGCCTCCTCGTTGAATGCGGTCAGCGCGACCCGCGGGTTGAAGACCTCGAGGATGTCTATCTCCTCGACCATCTCCAGCAGGTGCTCGTAGTCGGGCACCGAGTGCAGCCGGTCGAAGGGATGCGGGATGTAGACGAGGCCCCCCTGGCGGCGGATCTCCGCGATCGTCTCGGCCATCGTCATGCCCCTGGGGATCTTGTCCTCTAGGAACAGCCCGATCACCTCGCCCTGCTCGGCCGTCTTCACCTCCTCCGCCACGATCACCTCGATGTCCCCGATCTCCCGGGCGACCTCTCGCGCCGCCAGCGCCCCGGAGATCTCGTTGTGGTCGGTGATCGCGATCGCCCCGAGCCCGCGGTCCTTCGCGGTGGCCAGCAGCACCTCGACCGGCGTGGCGCAGTCCGGCGAGTGATCGGTGTGCATGTGGAGGTCCACGTTGATCGAGCGCCGACGCGACAGACGAGCTCGGATCTCAGGGTTCCCGCGGGGATCGTGGCGCCGGTCGCAGAGCCGCCGGTAAATCCCCTCCACCTGGTCGGCCACCTCCTCCCAGCTCGGCACGGCGTCACCGCCGGCGCCGGCGAGGTCTTCCCGCAACGCGATCTCGCCGATCAACCGCTCGAGCTGGCCCGCCAGGGTCACCGCATCCCCCGGTGGGAACAAAAGCCCCCGCTCGCCGTCTCCGATCAGCTCCTGGTAGGCGGGAAGCCGCGAGGCCACCGGAACCGTCCCTGAGGCCAGAGCCTTTCGGATCAGCCCCGCGGCGATCCGCGGCCCACCCGAGGCCAGGCAGGTCACGTCCGCCCCCGCCAGCAGCTCCTCGGGTGAGGCCTGGGGCGGCCCGACGACGTGCACCCGCTCTCGCAGACGGCGCCCGATCCGCAGCTCGCCGCCGTCGGGGAGCCAGACCGCCGCTTCCCAGGCCGGCGCGAGCGGCAGGCGCCGCAGCGCCCGCAGGAACAACCGCAGTGCCCCGCGCTCCTCTTGGAGGCAGAAGGCGATGCGCAGCGGTCGCACGCCGCCCGCCGGCGACCGGGGGTCGGAAGCTCTCGGCCACCAACCGGCGACCTCGCTGTCCGCGCCCGGCGGGATCGGCTCGTAGGTGCCCGGGAAGAACCGCTCCATGAGCTCCGAGGTGGCGCGACCGCTCACGGTGCGGGCATCGAGGCGTCCGAAGAAGATCTCGACCAGCGGCCGCGCCACCTGGGTCGAGAGGATGCGCTCGGTCGGCTCGTGGAAGCTGCCGACGTTGAGCGAGCGGGAGTGGCGCAGGGCAACCGACGCGACGCTGGGGGCGAACGGATCGTGGACGTGGACTATGTCCAGGTCGACCGCCGCCAGCAGCTCGTCCAGCGAGCGGCTGACGTCGATCGGCACCGGTGCCGCCCGCGGGCCCGGCCCGGGCGGCATCGGCAGGCTGGAGCCGACCGCAAGGACGGGCGGGCCGCCGTCTCCGCCGGCCCTCGTCCCCTCCCAGCCTCCGCCGAACAGCGCCGCGGGGCGCTCACGGGCGGCCCGAATCGCCTGGCGCGACTCCCGGACTGCCGCTCGCGAGGCGGCCGGTGCCGCGATCAGGACCCGGTGCCCGCGCTCGGAGAGAATCGAGGCGACCCGCCCTACGAACTCGTCCACGTCGTGCGCGGCTCCCCAGGGGTGCGGGCTCACCTGGGCGATCGACAGGCGCTCCGGGGTCACCGCCGCAGGATAGATGCCGCCCCGCGAGCCCAGCGAGAGCCGCTGGGCGTGGAAGCGGCCGCCTCAGGCCGTGGCTTCGAGCTCGGCGGCGCGCTTGCCGGCCGGCTTTCGGGCGTGCTCGCGGATGAACGCCTCCGTCAGCTCGCGCGCCTCGTCGTCGGGCCGCTGGGTGTGAGGCGACTTCATCAGGTAGCTGGACGGCCCGTCCAGCTCGCCCCCGATCCCGTCGTTCAGAGCCAGCTTGATGATCCGCACCGCGTCAATGACGATCCCGGCGGAGTTGGGGGAATCCCAGACCTCGAGCTTCATCTCGACCGTCAGGGGGACGTCACCGAAAGATCGCCCCTCGAGCCTGATGTCGGCCCACTTGCGGTCGGTCAGCCACGCCACGTAGTCCGAGGGGCCGATGTACACGTCGTCGGCGGGCAGCTCGTGCCCGACGATCGAGGTCACGGCGTTGGTCTTCGACTCCTTCTTCGAGGCCAACCGCTCGCGCTCGAGCATGTTGTAGAAGTCCATGTTGCCCCCGACGTTGAGCTGTGACGTCCGCTCCAGGCGCACGCCGCGGTCGTGGAACAGCCTCGCGAGCTGCCGGTGGACGATCGTGGCCCCCACCTGCGACTTGATGTCGTCGCCGATGATCGGCAGCCCGGCGTCGGTGAAGCGCCGGTCCCAGTAGTCCTCACGGGCGATGAAGACCGGCAGGCAGTTCACGAACCCCACCCCCGCCTTCAGGGCCTGCTCGACGTACCACTTGGTGGCCTGCTCGGAGCCGACCGGCAGGTAGCAGACCAGGACGTCGGCCTTCGACTCGCGGAGGATGCCGACGATGTCGGCGGTCTCACCGGGAGCCTTCGTGATCTTCTCCTTGAGGTACTTGCCGAGGCCATCGTGGGTCATCCCGCGGTGCACCTCCACCCCCAGGTTGGGGACCTCCGCGAACTTGATCGTGTCGTTTTGCCCCGCCCAGATCGCCTCGGAGAGGTCCTTGCCGACCTTCTCGACGTCGATGTCGAACGCGGCCACGAACTCGATGTCGCGCACGTGATAGCCGCCGAGGTCCACGTGCATGAGGCCGGGAACCTGCTCCGCCGGGTCGGCGTCCTGGTAATGGGTGACGCCCTGGACGAACGCGTTGGCGCAGTTGCCCACGCCGACGATCGCCACCCGCACCTTGCCGTCGTCGACCAGGTGCCCGTTCGTGCTGGCGTGGTTGTCGCTTGATTCGTGTTCGGTGGTCATGCGTGCCAAGTCCTCCTACGGGCGGGTCGGCTCCAACTACCGTCCCGACCGCTGTCGGGTTACACCCTTTCCAGAGATCCGAGCTCGCGCCGCACGTGCCACACGCGTTGACCCACGGTTAGCGCTGTGAGCGCCGCCATAGCGTAGATGGCCGGCGCCAGCAGCTCAATGTCGGCGATCCCGGCCCCCTTCGCGAACACCAGCCCCACCGACAGGATCACGACCCTGACCGGCCGCGTCGCCAGGCCGACCTTGCACTCGACCCCGAGCGCTTCGGCACGCGCCCGCGTGTAGGAGACCATCAGCGAGCCGAGCACCGTCACCACGCAGGCCGAGGCGGCGATGGCGTCGCCGCGGTCTGCGAAGTACCAGGCGACGGCCGTCAGCACGAGCCCTTCCTCGATCCGGTCGAGGGTCGAGTCCAGGAAGGCGCCGAACAGGGTGCCCTTGCCCGACATGCGCGAGTAGCGGCCGTCCAGCGTGTCCATGACGGATCCGACGATGAAGGCCACACCCGCCAGGAAGAACAGCCGCTGGGTGACCAGGACGGCGGCCGCGAGGTTCAGCACCAGGCCGGTCAGCGAGATCGCGTTCGGAGTCAGGCGAGACTCGATCAGCCGCCCCCGGGCGTAGGCCCGAAACTCGTCGGCCGTCCGAACGTCCCGAAGCTCGCGACCTGGGGTGGCCATGCCCGGGACGCTATTTGACCTCGCCGACCCGAGCCTGCGCGGCCCCGAGCGGCCGCCTGGTTTCAGGCCGCGGCGCGGGGGGAGCTCAGATCGTGGCCCGCTCGGGGGCCTCGTGCCACGACCAGGCGTCCGGGCGCACCCGGGCGAGCTGGTGCGCGGAGACGGCCGCCAGGCAGGCCACCGCGGCTCCCGCCGCGGCGTCGAACCAGAAGTGGTTCGCGGTCACCACGATCACGAAGAACACGATCAGCGGGTACGCCGACCACGCGGCTCGCGCCCACAGGCCACGAACCAGGCTGACCGCGGTGATCGCCACCATCAGCGAGAACGCGATGTGCATGCTGGGCACGGCGGCGTACGGGTTCACCAGCACGTTCGCGACCGCCGAATCCTGGTTCATGTTCGTGAACGTCGCGATCGTGTCCGTGAAGCCGGCCTCGGGGAACATCCGCGGGGGCGCGGTCGGGAACAGCGAGTAGCCGAGCAGCGCCAGTCCCATCGCGACCATGAACATGTTGCGCACGAAGTTGAAGTTCTCGTTGCGGAACAGGTAGAGCCACGCCAGGAACGAGATGGTGACCAGGAAGTGCGTGTTGAAGTACATCCAGTTCGCGACGTCGATCAGCCACCCGTGCGTGATGAACGCCTGCTGGAAGCCGGGCTCGAAGAAGGCGCCCAGCGAGCGCTCCAAGTGGATGACGTGCAGCCCGTTCCCCATCGCCACGGCGTCTCGGCCGTCGGCGATCCCGCGAACGAGCTGGTAACCCTGATAGGCGACGAAGAAGAAGGCGAATTGGCGCAGCAGGTCACCCCAGCCGCGCGGCAAACGCCGGCCAACGCCCCCGACAAGACGGGGAATTGCATGAGGGACGCGGCTCACCGGGGGCGATTGTAAAGGGGGCCTGAACCACGGCGCATGCCTGCCTATTCTCGACCCGTGCCCTGGAGACCTCCTTCGAAGCGCCGCGTGCGGGCGATCCGGGATCGCCTGCGCGAGCTCTACGGGCGGCCGGTAAACGACCCTCACGGGGACCCCGTCCACGAGCTGGTGAAGACGATCCTCTCCCAGAACACGAGCGACACGAACCGCGACCTGGCGTATGAGCGGCTGCGCAACAGGTTCGACGGCTGGGATGAGATCCGCGACGCGCCGCTGCCCGAGGTGGCGGAGGCGATTCGCCCCGGCGGGCTCTCGGCCACCAAGGCCCCCCGGATCCAGGCGGCGCTCGCGGCCTCCGGGGACCCCATCGAGCTCGATTGGCTTCGAGACGCACCCCGCACGGAGGCGCTCGAGTTCCTCACCTCGCTTCCGGGGGTGGGGCGAAAGACCGCGGCCTGCGTGCTGCTCTTCTCGTTCGACCGCCCCGAGATCCCGGTCGACACGCACGTCTACCGAGTCGGGGGCAGATTGGGGCTGTTCCCCCTTCGCGCGTCATTCGAGCAGGCGCACGACGAGCTCCTGAGGGCGGTGGACCCCGAGGACGCCTACGAGCTCCACGTCAACCTGATCCGGCACGGGCGCGCCATCTGCCGCCCCCGGCCCCGATGCGAGCGGTGCGGGCTGCGCCGGATGTGCCCCTTCTGGCGCGAGCACCGCCCTGACATCCCGGCCAAGCGCCGCTGAGTGAGTTCTACAGCCTGTCGAGACTTTGGCCCGCCGGCCAGGTTCCCGCGGGAACGCCGGTAGGCTTACGGGGAAAGGGGCGTTCTGGAGGCGCCCGTGGCAGAGGTGGATGGCTCGCCCGACAGGGCAGCGCAGGAGGCTCAGATGCAGGAGACCGTCGCTATTCCCGGACCGGCGCTCGCCGATCGCCGCGCGCGTTCGCGCACCCGCTTCACACTCGCCGCCATCGGCCTCCTGGCCGCCCTCGCGGCGACGATCCTGGCCCTCCCCGCCGGGGCTCGGGCAGCGGCCCCACCCGTGGACGTCAAGGTGATGACCCGCAACCTGTACCTCGGGGCCGACCTCACTCCGGCCATCCAGGCGGCCAGCACAAACGACTTCATCCGCGCCAACGGGCAGATCGTCCGCGACGTGAACCGCAACAACTTCCCGGTTCGCGCCAAGGGCCTCGCCAACGAGATCCTGAGCAAGAAGCCCGACCTCGTCGGCCTTCAGGAGGTCGCCCTGTGGAGGTACGGGCCGCTCAACGACGCGGCCCCCTTCACCTGCGACGGTGGCCCCAACGACAACCCGCCGTTCGGATGCAACTTCACGGCCTCCAAGGTCAGGTACAACTACCTCAGGGACCTGATGGCCCAGCTCAACAAGAACGGGCCGCAGTACAAGGTGCTGGTCAACCAGCAGGAGTTCGACTTCGAGGCGCCGACCGACTACAACGGCGTCCCCGGCGACGGCGACTCCCCCGCCAACCAGGACGGCGAGGAGAACGACCGCCTGACGATGCGCGACGTGATCCTGACGCGCGTCGGCGCCGGCATCGTGACCTCGAGGGTCACGAAGGGCCACTACCGCCACCTGTACGAGCCCCGCGTCGGCGGCGTGGTCACCGTCCACGTCCTGCGAGGCTGGACCGCCGCCAACGTCAGCGTCCGCGGCAGCCACGTCTTCCGGTTCGTGAACACTCACCTGGAGGCCTTCGGCGATCCCACGATCCGCCGGGACCAGGCGAGAGAGCTCGTCACCGGGTCCGGGCCCGCGGTGACCACTCTGCCCGTGGTCCTGGTCGGCGACCTGAACTCCGACGACGACACCGTGCAGGGCGGCGACCGCCTTGCCTATCTCCTGCTGAAGAACTACGGGTTCCGCGAGCGCAGCACCGCCAACCCGCTGAGCTGCTGCCTCAAGACCGACATCATCACCCAGGGAGGCGGCGGCCGGATCTCCGACTTCGACCACCAGGTCGACCACGTGCTGACGGACGCGCCGAACTTCATCACCCTGGTGAACTCCTCGGTGACCGGACGCCAGCCCGTGAACGGCTACTGGGACTCCGATCACGCGGGGGTGTTCAGCACGCTGCGCGTCCGCTAGCGCCGCCGGGCGGGCTCCGCGTCGGGGAATGCTGAGGTTGACGGTGCCTCCTCCAGCCTCAGCGCCTCGGCGCGGAGCCCGACCGGATCACCGGCCGCGAGGCCCTCAGCCCCGCCGTTAGTATCTCGGCGCCGCAGCCCGCGACCGCGACCGGCAACAGCGAATGAGCAAGCGCCCCTTCGTCATCTTCGGCATCTTCGCGGCCATCTGCCTCATCGGCCTGCCCTTGTGGGCCCTGGCCAGCGGCGGATCCGACGATGCCTCTCCGGAGGGCTCCGTGCAGGCCGGCGACCAGCAGGGGCTGCAGCTCTTCCAGACCAACTGCGGCGCCTGCCACACCCTGGCCACGGCGGGCACCGACGGCGTGGTCGGCCCCAACCTCGACCAGCTCCTCGGCTCTGCGCCGGAAAGTCCTGACGGGATCAAGAACAACGCGGACCGCGTCTACAGCGCCGTGATCAACGGGGTTGCAGGCCGGATGCCCAAGGGGATCCTCCAGGGGGCGCAGGCGAAGGCCGTGGCCCAGTTCGTGGCCGACAACGTCGAGTACATCCCGGGATCCTCGGGCACGTCCCAGGCTCCTTAGCGGCCGCGCTCCGAATACCGAGCCCTTCGCGCGGCGCCGTCCCAGGCTCTCTTGCATGGATCCCGCATAGCGGGGAAAGCGGGCAGCGCCACAGATTCCCGGTCCAGCCGCGACTTCGTGGCGTCTCCTCTACGTGCCTGGCGCGTTCGTGCCTCTCAGACCCGCGGCGGGCGCGCAGTGATCTGCTAGCCTTGGACTCAGATTTTTTGTGAGAGCCAATTAGAAGGAGAACGGTAGTGGCAAAGACAATCGGCATCGACCTCGGGACCACGAACTCGTGCGTGGCCGTGCTCGAGGGCGGCGATGCGACCGTGCTCGAGAACGCCGAGGGCGGGCGCACCACCCCGTCCGTGGTCGCGTTCACCGACTCCGGCGACCGGCTGGTCGGCACCGTCGCCAAGCGCCAGGCGGTGATGAACCCCGAGAACACCATCTTCTCGATCAAGCGGTTCATGGGCCGCAAGGAGTCCGAGGTCAAGGAAGAGGAGACGATCGTCCCCTACCAGGTCGTCGCCGGCCCCAACGGCGACGTTCGCGTGGAGGTCCGAGGCAAGCAGTACTCGCCCCCCGAGATCTCCGCGATGATCCTCCAGAAGCTGAAGGCGGACGCCGAAGCGAAGCTCGGGGAGACCGTCGACTCCGCGGTCATCACCGTGCCCGCCTACTTCAACGACGACCAGCGGCAGGCCACCAAGGACGCCGGCAAGATCGCCGGCCTCGAGGTGAAGCGGATCATCAACGAGCCCACCGCGGCCTCGCTGGCCTACGGGCTCGACAAGGAGGGAGCCGACCAGACGATCCTGGTATTCGACCTCGGCGGCGACAACTGGGACAAGTCGATCGTCGAGTGGATGGTCGCCGAGTACAAGCGCGACCAGGGCATCGACCTCTCGGCCGACAAGAACTCCCTACAGCGCCTTTACGAGGCGGCCGAGAAGGCGAAGATCGAGCTCTCCACCACCCAGGAGACCCAGATCAACCTGCCGTTCATCACCGCGGACGCGAGCGGCCCCAAGCATCTCGAGATGAAGCTCACGCGCGCGAAGCTCAACGAGCTCACCTCGGACCTGCTGGAGCGCGTCGTCGGCCCGGTCAAGCGGGCCCTGTCCGACTCGGGCGGAGCGGACATCGAGCACGTGGTCCTGGTCGGCGGGATGACCCGCATGCCGGCCGTCCAGGAGAAGGTCAAGGAGCTGACCGGCAAGGACCCGCATCAGGGCGTCAACCCGGATGAGGTCGTGGCGATCGGCGCCGCGATCCAGGCGGGCGTCCTTGCGGGCGACGTCAAGGACGTTCTGCTGCTCGACGTGACCCCGCTGTCGCTCGGGATCGAGACCAAGGGCGGTGTGTTCACGAAGCTGATCGAGCGAAACACGACGATCCCGACGCGCAAGTCGGAGATCTTCTCGACCGCCGACGACAACCAGCCGTCAGTCGAGGTCCACGTGCTGCAGGGCGAGCGCGAGATGGCCGCCTACAACAAGTCGCTGGGCAAGTTCCAGCTCACCGGGATCCCGCCGGCTCCGCGCGGCGTCCCGCAGATCGAGGTCACGTTCGACATCGACGCGGACGGCATCCTGCACGTCTCCGCCAAGGACCTGGGGACGGGCAAGGAGCAGACGATCGAGATCAAGGGCGGCTCCGGGCTCGGCGAGTCGGAGGTCGAGCAGATGATCAAGGACGCCGAGGCGCACGCCGAGGAGGACAAGCGCCAGCGCGAGCTGGCCGAGGCCCGCAACCTGGCCGAGAACGCGGCCTATCAGGCCGAGAAGCAGCTCGCCGAGATGGGCGACAAGGTCGACTCCGGCGCCAAGGAGCAGATCGAGAAGGCGATCGCCGACGTCCGGAGCGTGATCGAGTCCGACAACGTGGACGAGATCAAGTCCAAGACGGACGCCCTGCAGGCGGCCTTCCACCAGGTCTCCGAGCAGATCTACCAGGCCGCCGCCGACCAGCACGCCGCGGCGGGGGCGGCGCCCGGAGCGGACGGCGCTTCCGCGGACGGGACCGCCGGCGAGGCCGAGGAGGAGGTCGTCGACGCCGAGGTGGTAGATGACGAGCGCTCGTAGGCCCGCCGGGGCGCCCGGGAACTGGGAGGACCGCCAGCCCGCGGGCATGCCGGAGGAAGCACGGGACGACGAACGTGAGGTGGGCGAGTCGGCGCCGGACAGCGGCGATGGCTCGCCCACGAACGAGAGCGCGTCGGCGGCGGCCGTGGACGCCGACCTCGACGCTCTGCTCGCCGACGTTCGCCGGGAGCGGGACGAGTACCTCGAGATCGCCCGACGCGCTCGGGCGGACTTCGAGAACTATCGCAAGCGCGCGGCACGCGAGGCGCAGGACGCCGAGCGCCGTGGGAAGGCCGCGCTGGCCCGCGAGCTCGTTCCCGCCCTCGACAACCTCGAGCGCGCCCTTCGAGCCGCCGGCATCGACCCCGAAGCCGGGGCGTCGGATGGGGATCCCGCCGAGGCCCCCAGCGAGGAGGTCTCCGCTCATGAGGCGCTGGCCCGGGGCGTGGCGCTCGTCTATCGCGAGCTGCGCGCGGCCCTGGCGCGAAGCGGCGTCGAGTCGTACGACCCCACGGGCGAGCGCTTCGATCCCACCCAGCACGAGGCGCTTTCCGTTCGGCCCCGCGGCGAGGACGTCAACCCGGGCGTCGTGATCGAGACCCTGGACAAGGGCTACCGCCTCGATGGCCAGGTCCTGCGCGCGGCGCGCGTCGTGGTGAGCGAGTAGGGGAAGACGATGGCTGGGCGCGATCTCTACTCGGTGCTGGGCGTCTCGAGAGAGGCCAGCGCCGAGGAGATCAAGAAGGCGTACAGGAAGCTGGCCCGCCAGCACCACCCGGACCGCAATCCCGGCGACGAGGACGCCGAGGAGCGCTTCAAGGAGGTCCAGGAAGCCTACGACACGCTCTCGGACCCGGAGAAGCGCCGCGCCTACGACGCCGGGGGGACGTTCTCCGGCTTCGGGCCCCGAGGCTTCGGCGGCGGCGGGTTCACCTCGGACCTGGGAGACATCTTCTCGACCTTCTTCGGCCGGCGCGGCGGGGGTGCCCCCCAGGCCACGGCCGCCGGGCACGACCTGGAGACCGAGGTGCGCCTGTCCTTCCAGCAGGCGATGGAGGGGACCGAGGTCTCGGTGACGGTCCCCAAGCAATCCGCCTGCCCGACCTGCCACGGCAGCGGGGCGAAGCCGGGCACGTCGCCGGTGGTCTGCCCGAGGTGCGGGGGCAGGGGCATAGACACCGAGAGCCAGGGGTTCTTCTCGATCAGCCAACCGTGCCCGCAATGCGGAGGGCGCGGCGAGGTGATCGAGAGCCCGTGCGAGACCTGCGGCGGGTCGGGCCTCACCATGCAGCGGAAGCGCTATCGGGTCAGGATCCCGCCGGGGGTCCGCGACGGGACCCGGATCAGGGTGGCCGGAAAGGGCGAGGACGGGCCGCGCGGCGGTCCGCCCGGTGACCTGTACGTGGTCACCCGTGTCGCCCCCTCGCCGGTCTTCCGCCAGCGCGACGACGGCAACCTCGAGGTCACGCTCCCGGTCACGTTCGCAGAGGCGATCCAGGGAGCGACGATCGAGGTCCCCACCCTGAACGGGACCAAGCGCATCCGGATCCCGGCCGGGACCCAGCATGGGACGGTGCAGCGGCTCCGCGGAGAGGGACCGCCCCGGGCCAAGGGCAGCGGCCGCGGGGACATCCTCTACCGACTGGAGATCGAGGTGCCGCGCGATCTGACGCGCGACCAGAAGGAGGCGCTGAGCGGCTTCGCGAGCGCCATGAACGACCACGACCCACGGGAGCGCCTGCTCCGCGACGCATCCGCGAGGTCGGGGAAGGGGGGCACCAGGTGAACGGTTCCGAGAAGGGGAAGAGACGCGGCACCCGTCGCGCGGACGGCGCCGCGTTCGACCAGCGGCGGGGGGTATTCATGATCTCGGTCGCCGCGGAGCTAGCCGACATGCACCCTCAAACCCTCCGCATGTACGAGGCCCGGGGGCTGATCACCCCGAAGCGCTCACCCAAGAACACCCGTCTCTACTCGTTCGAGGACGTCGAGCGCCTGCGGCGCATCCAGCAAATGACCGCCCACGAGGGACTGAACCTCGCCGGGGTCGAAACGGTGCTGGAGCTGGAGACCCAGCTCGAGCGCGCCCGCGCCGAGCTGGGCCGGATGCGCGAGCGGGCGGCGGCGCTGGAGCGCGAGATGCTCCAGGAGATCGATCGCGTCAAGCGGTCGTTCCGGGCCGAGCTGGTGCCCTACGGCGCCTACGACGCGGGGAGGCTCGTGCCCGACGGTGACGGGGAGCGGGTCCGGATCCCGGTCCAGCGCGCGCGGCGGGCGCCCAGAGACAAGCAGGAGAAGAAGGGGTAGCCGATGCAACCTGACCGATTCACCGTCAAGTCCCAGGAGGCGGTGGCGAACGCGCAGCGGCTCGCCACCGAGCGCCGCAACCCCGAGGTCGCCCCGGCCCATCTGCTGCTGGCGCTGCTCGACCAGGAGGACGGCCTGGTGGTGCCCGTGCTGCGAAAGCTCGGCGCCGACGTCGCCGCGGTCCGCCAGCGAGCGACCGGCGAGGTGGACGAGCTGCCGCGGCTTGGCGCCGAGCTGGAATCGGACCTTCGCCCGTCCCAGGCCTTCGTCCGGGCGCTCCAGCGGGCCGAAACCGAGATGGCCGGCCTGGGCGACGAGTACATCTCCACCGAGCACCTGCTGCTCGCCCTGGCCGATCGGTCCTCGAACCTGGCGGACCTGCTCCCCGACCGCGACTCGTTGCTGAAGGGGATCTCGGAGGTTCGCGGGCCCCACCGCGTGACCTCGCCGAACCCCGAGGACACTATGCAGGCCCTCGAAAAGTTCGGCCGCGACCTCACCGTCGAGGCCGAGCAGGGAAAGCTCGACCCGGTGATCGGCCGCGACGAGGAGATTCGCCGGGTGGTCCAGGTGCTCTCCCGGCGCACGAAGAACAACCCGGTGCTGATCGGCGATCCGGGAGTCGGCAAGACCGCGATCGTCGAGGGCCTCGCCCAGCGAATCGTGGACGGGGACGTGCCGGAGAGCCTGCGAGATCGCCGGGTCGTCGCTCTCGACATCGGCGCCCTGCTCGCCGGGTCCAAGTACCGGGGGGAATTCGAGGAGCGTCTGAAGGCGGTGCTGGAGGAGATCCGCGCCGCCGAGGGCCAGATCGTCCTGTTCATGGA
This sequence comes from Solirubrobacterales bacterium, assembly GCA_044871225.1. Taxonomy (GTDB): domain Bacteria; phylum Actinomycetota; class Thermoleophilia; order Solirubrobacterales; family 70-9; genus AC-56. The sequence continues at coordinate 120,297 of JBIOZP010000099.1, read as the reverse complement.
CGAGCTCCACACGATCGTGGGTGCCGGCGCGGCGGAGGGAGCCGTGGACGCAGCCAACCTGCTGAAGCCGATGCTGGCCCGTGGCGAGCTGCGCGCGGTCGGGGCCACGACGCTCGACGAGTACCGCAAGCACATCGAGAAGGACGCCGCGCTGGAGCGCCGCTTCCAGCCGGTGGTCGTCGACGAGCCTGACGTGGCGGACACGATCGCGATCCTCCGCGGCCTGAAGGAGCGCTACGAGATCCACCACGGGGTGCGGATCTCGGACGCGGCGATCGTCGCCGCGGCAACCCTCTCCGAACGCTACATCGCCGACCGCTTCCTCCCCGACAAGGCGATCGACCTGATCGACGAGGCCGCGTCGCGGCTGAAGATCGAGATCGACTCGATGCCAACCGAGATCGACGAGGTCGAGCGCCGCATCCAGCAGCTCGAGATCGAGCGCGAGGCCCTGAAGAAGGAGAAGGACGAGGCGTCGGTCGCGCGTCGCGAGGCGATCGAGGCCGAGCTGGCGGAGTTGCGCGAGCGCTCCGGCGAGATGAAGGCCCGGTGGCAGAACGAGAAGGGATCCATCGACGCGATCAAGGAGGCGAAGGCCCGTCTCGAGGAGGCGCACCGGGAGGCGGAGCGGGCCGAGCGCGACGCCGATTTGGAGCGTGCCGCGACGCTCCGGTACGGCGAGATCCCCGAGCTGGAGAAGACGGTCGCCGAGCAGGAGGCGCGGCTGTCCGAGCTCCACAGAGACGGAGGCTCGATGCTCACCGAGGAGGTGACCGAGGAGGACGTGGCGCAGGTGGTCTCCAAGTGGACGGGAATCCCGGTGTCACGCCTGATGGAGGGTGAGGTCGAGAAGCTCATCCACATGGAGGAGCGCCTGCACGAGCGAGTCGTCGGGCAGGACGAGGCCGTCGAGGCCGTCTCGAACGCCCTGCGGCGCTCGCGCGCGGGCCTCTCCGATCCCAACCGGCCAATCGGGGTCTTCCTCTTCCTGGGGCCGACCGGGGTCGGGAAGACCGAGCTGGCCCGGGCACTGGCCGAGTTCATGTTCGACTCCGACCAGGCGGTGATCCGCCTCGACATGTCCGAGTACATGGAGAAGCACACGGTGGCGCGGCTGCTCGGGGCTCCCCCCGGGTACGTGGGTTACGACGAAGGCGGCCAGCTCACGGAAGCCGTTCGGCGCCGCCCGTATGCGGTGGTCCTGCTGGACGAGATCGAGAAGGCGCATCCCGACGTCTTCAACGTCCTGCTCCAGATCATGGACGACGGCAGGCTGACGGACGGCCAGGGCCGGACGGTTGGCTTCACCAACACGATCCTGATCATGACCTCCAACGTGGGCTCTCAGGAGATCACCGAGCCGGCCGCTTCCTCGTCTTCGACTCCGGGAGCGGCCGGGTTTGATGAGGACTACGAGCGGATTCGAGAGCGAATCGAGGAGATCCTCGCCACCACGTTCAAGCCCGAATTCCTGAATCGGATCGACGACACGGTGATCTTCCACCGGCTCAGCCGCTCGGACCTCAGCCGAATCGTCGATCTGCAGGTCGATCAGCTCGCCGGCCGCGTGCGCCAGAAGGGGATCGAGGTCGAGCTCTCCGACGAGGCCCGGACGCTGCTGGGCAACCTGGGCTACGACCCCACCTACGGCGCCCGGCCGTTGAAGCGGGTGATCCAGAAGCAGCTCGTGGATCGGCTGGCGCTGGCGCTCCTCGAGAACGAGTTCCGCGAGGGCGACACGGTCCTGGTCGAGGCCGAGGGAGGGAAGCTCACCTTCACCAAGGCCGGCGAGAGGCTCGGGGCCGCCGCCTAAGCGCGCGAGTCCCCGTCCGACCGCCCGCCCGCCGCGTCCAGCACGCGAACCGGGCGGTCCAGGCGGCGGCGCACTTCCTGGACCTCCGTCTCGTGGTCATGCCCGGTGACGAAGACGAGCTCCTGGGCGGGAAACGTGTGCAGGGCGTCTTCGACCGCCTGCACGGGGTCGGTGTCGCCGACCTGACCCTGGGCGTCGAGGCCGGCCGCCGCGAGCGAGCCGAGCGAGACAGCCAGGCGCCGCTGAGCGTCCCCTCGGGCCTTTCGCAGGTCGGACAGCCAGTGGGCCAGCCGCGTGTTCAGGGAGGGGGCCACCACCATCAGCTCCGGATCTTGATCCGGCCGCGCGTCGGTGGCGCCCGCGCCGGCGCGCGCGATCTCGGCGATCGCCCCCGCCGTCCTGGGGTCCTCGACCGCGTCGATGGCGACCACCATCAGCATGTAGCGCCCGCCGGGCGACTGCCCGACCTCGATCGCCTCGTCGTAGCGCGCTCGTGCGGCGAACACCACGACGGCCGCGGCCGCCACGGCGCCGAGCGCCAAGCCGACCATCGGCCCCGCCAGCGCGAAGCCCGCGATCGGCGGGCCGATCAGCGCGATCACGATCAACGGCAGGGCCCACGCCTTCAACCGGACCGGCTGGAGCTTTCTCATCGAAATCCCCTTTCCCGTCCAACCTACCTCGAACCGAAGGGCCCGGTCGCGGCGGGGCGACTCCCTCGCGGCAAGATAGGCTCAGCCCATCCGAGGCAGAAGGAGGACGAGATGCCCACGTTCATCATGCTCACCAGGCTGACCTCTAACGGCGTCAAGACGATCAAGGACAACCCGGGCCGGGTCCAGGAGGTGAACCGGGAGGTCGAGCAGCTCGGCGTCAAGGTCCTGAACCAGTGGGCGACGCTCGGGGAGTACGACTTCGTCAGCGTCGTGGAGGCCCCAGACGAGGTGACGATGGCGAAGGTCTCGGTTGAGCTCGGCTCGCGTGGCACGACGACCAACGAGACGCTGGCCGCCATCCCCGCCGAGGCGTTCACCAAGGCTCTCTGAGCGACCGTTACGGCGGCGATGAAGATCCTCGTCGTCGGAGGAGGCGGTCGCGAGCACGCGATCGTGCGCTCGCTGGCGCGCTCGGATCGCGGGCACGAGCTCCTGTGCGCCCCGGGGAACGCCGGCATCTCCGCCGACGCACGCTGTCTCGAGGTGCCCGTCGAGGACGTCAGGGCGATGGTCTCGGCCGCGGCCGCCGAGGGCGTCGAGCTGGTGGTGGTGGGACCCGAGGCGCCGCTGGTGGCGGGACTGGTGGACGCCTTGGAGGCGGCCGGCATCGCCGCGTTCGGCCCGCGGGCGGCAGCCGCCAGGATCGAGGGCTCCAAGGTCCACGCGAAGGAGCTGATGGCCGCCGCGTCGGTGCCGACCGCCGCGCACGGGGTGGCGCGCTCCCTTGACGAGCTGCTCCAGCGTCTGGGCGACGGCTCCTATCCGGTGGTGCTGAAGGCCGACGGCCTGGCCGCCGGGAAGGGGGTCGTGATCGCCGCCACCGAGACGGAGGCGCGGGAGGCGGCCGAGGCGTTCTTCGTCGAGCGGCGATTCGGAGACACCGAGGTGGTGGTCGAGGAGCACCTGGACGGCGAGGAGCTGTCGCTGCTGGCGGTCTGCGACGGCGAGAACGTGGTCCCGCTGGCTCCCGCCCAGGACTACAAGCGAATCCTCGACGGGGATCGAGGCCCGAACACCGGCGGGATGGGCAGCTACTCCCCCGTGCCCGGGTTCGATTCCGCCCGGGCCGAGGAGGTCGCCGACTTGGTGCACAGGCCGATCGTGGATCTGCTGCGCAGGCGCGGGACCCCGTATCAAGGCGTCCTGTACGCGGGGCTGATGATCACGGACGCCGGGCCGAAGGTGCTGGAGTTCAACTGCCGCTACGGCGACCCCGAGACGCAGGCCGTGCTGCCGCGTCTGCGCACCGACCTCACCGACCTCGTGGTGGGCGCGCGAGACCCGGGGGGCTTGGCGGGCGTCCGGGCAGAGTTCGGCGACGATTGGGCGGTCACGGTCGTGCTCGCGTCGGCGGGCTACCCAGCGTCCTCCTCCAGGGGAGACGCGATCAGCGGCCTCGAGGATGCCGCCGCCCTCGAAGGCGTGGAGGTGACGCACGCCGGCACCGCCTTCCGGGGCGGCGAGCTGGTCACCGCCGGCGGCAGGGTGCTGAACGTGACCGGCCTCGGGGCGACGGCCGATGAGGCGCGCCGGCGGGCCTATGAGGGCGCGCGCCTGATCTCCTTCGACGGGAAGCAGATGCGAACCGACATCGCCGCCAGGGCGGTTTAAAGGGTGGGGGCGGGGTAGTGGCCGCGCCTGGCGCCAGAATCCGGTCCCGACGCGAAGGGAGAACGATTGATGGAGATAGTTGATCCGGACAAGCAGGCCGGCGGCGAGACCGAGGCGACGACGTTGGAGCCGATGCCCGAGGTGGAGGCGGCCTTCGAGGAGATCGAGGTCGATGCTCCGCTGGTGGGGATCGTGATGGGATCGGCGAACGACAAGCCGAAGATGCAACCCGCCGGCCAGGCGTTGCAGGAGGCGGGAATCCGCTACGAGGTCCGAGTGATGAGCGCGCACCGGGACCCGGAGAAGGTCCGCGAGTACTGCCACGCGGCGCGCATGCGCGGCCTCAAGGTGCTGATCGCCGGCGCCGGGATGTCGGCGGCGCTTCCCGGGGTCGCGGCGGCGCACACCGACCTGCCGGTGGTTGGCGTGCCGCTGACTGGCAAGGCCCTGGGTGGTCTGGACGCCCTTCTGTCCGCTGTCCAGATGCCGCCCGGCGTTCCCGTCGCCTGTGTGGCGATCGACGGGGCGAAGAACGCCGGGTTGCTCGCCGCACGGATAATCAATGCGTGATTGAGCGCTACACGCGGCCCCCGATGGGGGCCGTCTGGACGGCGCAGCGGCGCATGGAGCGCTGGCTCGAGGTGGAGCTGGCCGCGACCGAGGCGTGGGCGGCCGAGGGGGTGGTCCCCACCGAGGCGGCCGGTGCCTGCCGGGAACGGGCCTCGTTCACGGTCGCGGCCGTCGAGGAACGCGAGCGCACGACGGGTCACGACGTCGCCGCCTTCGTCGACGTGGTCGCCCAGCAGGTCGGCGAGGAGGGGCGCTGGGTCCACTACGGGCTGACCTCGTCCGACGTCCTCGACACCGCCCTGGGCCTGGCGCTCCGCGAGGCCGGCGAGATCGTGATCGAGGGCGCCCGCGAGTACCGCCGGGCGCTCGTCGAGCGGTCGCTCGAGCACCGGGACACGCTGTGCGTCGGGCGCACCCACGGCGTCCACGCGGAGCCGACCACCTTCGGCCTGCGCCTGGCGGGGTTCGCCTTCGAGGCGGACCGCAACCTGCGCCGGCTCGAGCGCGCGTTCGACGACCTCCGGGTCGGCAAGCTGTCGGGTGCCGTCGGTACGTACGCCTCCGTGCCGCCCTCGGTGGAGGCGCGGGTCATGGACTCCCTCGGCCTGCGGGCCGAGGACGTGTCTACGCAGATCGTCCCTCGTGACCGCCACGCCGAGCTGCTCGGCGCGATCGCCCTGGCCGGCGCCGGGCTTGAGCGCTTTGCCACCGAGGTTCGCAACCTGCAGCGCACGGAGGTCCGCGAAGCGGAAGAGCCGTTCGGGGCCGGACAGAAGGGCTCTTCGGCGATGCCGCACAAGCGCAACCCGATCCTGACCGAGAGGCTCAGCGGGCTGGCGCGCGTGCTGCGCGGATACGCGCAAACGGGGTACGAGAACGTGGCGCTCTGGCACGAGCGGGACATCTCCCATTCGGGCGCCGAGAGGGTGGTGCTTCCGGACGCGACCATCCTGATCGACTACATGCAGCACCTCGCCTCCCGCGTGGCCGCCGAGATGACGGTGCACGTGGAGCGGATGCGCGAGAACCTCGAGCTCACCCACGGCGCCATCTACAGCCAGCGGGCGCTGACCGCGCTGGTGGACTCCGGGGTGGATCGCGACGACGCCTACAGGATCGTGCAGGAGGCGGCCCAGCGAGCCTGGGACGAGAGGACGAGCTTTCGCGACCTCTTGGCCGACGCTGCGCCGGACCTCGACCTCGAGTCCGTGTTCGACCCCGGGGCCTACCTCGCCCACGTGCCGGAGGTCATCCAGCGCCTGGAGGCGCTTCAGGGCTCCTAGGCGCCGGGTCGAGCCTCGACCGTCCGCCGTCCGCCGTCCTTCGCGACCTCCTCGCGCGAGTGGTGGCGGCTCGGCGCCGCGAGGCGCGCGTTCAGGATCGCCGGGGTCCCGTTTCGCGGCGACAGGGTCACGTTGCGCCGCACGATCGGCTCGGCCGTCTGTGTAGCCGGGCGCAGGTCCGCCAGCCCCAGCACCGTGCGCAGCACGACCCGCATTTCGAGCTGCGCGAAGGAGGCGCCGAGGCAGCGCCGGGTTCCGCCTCCGAACGGGATCCAGCTATAGGTGTCGGGACGGGAACCTGGGCCTTCGTCCAGGAACCGCTCGGGGCGAAACGCGCGCGGATCGGGGTAGACGTCCGGGCGGGTGTGGACGAGGTAGATCGAGGGCATCACCACCGTGTCCACCGGCAGCTCGTAGCCGTCCAGCTCCGCGGGAGCGCCAAGCTGCCTCCCCACCCAGGGCACCACGGGGCGAATCCGGAGGGTTTCCTCGACGACGGCGTCGAGGTACTCGTGGCCGCCGTCCACGAGCTCATCGCGCAGGCGCCCGGTCACGCGCGGTGAGCGGAACAGCAGGTCGAACGCCCAGGCGAGCCCGGTGGCGGTGGTCTCGTGGCCGGCCATCAGCAGGGTCATGAGTTGATCGCGCAGCTCGGCGTCGCTCATCGCGGAGCCGTCGTCGAAGCGAGCTCCCACCAGCAGGGAGAGGATGTCGTCGCGGGACCGGAGCTCGGTGTCCCGCCGTCGGTCGGCGATCTCCGCGTACAGGATCTCGTCGGCCCGGGCAAGCATCTCGCCGGTGCGGCGGTAGGCCGGCAGGCGGCGCAGCCGGCCGACGGTCATCCCGATCGCCAGCGGTGAGCGGGTGGTCGCCAGGATCCCGACCAGGGTTTCGCGAAGGTGCCGGCGCCGCTCGTCGTCCTCGACGCCGAACACGGCCCGCAGGATGACCTCCAGGGTGATCGCCTGCATGCTCTCGTGAAGCGCGAACCGCCGTCCCACCGGCCACGAGGCGACCTCCCTCTCGGTGGCCTCCGCCATCACCGACTCGTACGCGCGCATCCGCTCGCCGTGAAACGGCGGCAGCATCAGCTTGCGCCGGCGTAGGTGCTCCTCGCCCTCCAGCAGCAGGAGCGACCGCTCGCCCAGCACGGGAGCCAGCACGACCTGGCGGCCCGGGGCGATCGAGTTCCGGCGGTCGGCCCCGAACAGTGCCTTGATCGAAGCCGGGTCCGAGATGAACACCGTCGGCCCCACCCGGAGGACCTGCGCCGTGAAGGTTGAGCCGTACCGCCGGCGGCAGGCTTCGAAGAAGGGCAACGGGCGGGCCACCAACCGCGCGGTCTGAAGCGCGGCGGGGATGCTTGGCCCGGGCGGCAGGCTCACGAGCGATGCGCGGAGCGCGGAGTGATCACGCGATGAGTATCCCTCTTGCGAGCGCCCCCCCTCATGGCCAGGCCGGGTGGCCGAGGCCGTTGTTAGCATCGCCCTTCGATGACGGGCGCCCTCGCCGAGCTCAACCTGCACTCCAGCGGCAAGGTCCGCGAGATGTACGAGTTGGACGGCGACCTGCTTATGGTCGCCTCGGACCGGATCTCGGCCTACGACGTGATCATGCGCGATCCGATCCCCGACAAGGGACGGGTCCTCACCCAGATGTCGCTGTTCTGGTTCGACAGCACACGCCCGATCTGCCCGAACCACTTCCTCTCGGAGGACGTGCCCGACGAGGTCGCCGGGCGGGCGATTCGCGTGCGACGACTCGACATGTACCCGGTCGAGTGCGTGGTTCGCGGTTACCTCTCCGGCTCAGGCTGGCGCGAGTACCGCGAGTCCGGCGCGGTTTGCGGGATCGAGCTGCCCGATGGGCTCCAGGAATCCGACCGTCTCCCGGAGCCGATCTTCACGCCCGCGACCAAGGCCGAAGCAGGCGCCCACGACGAGAACATCGACTTCGACCGCGCCGCCGAGCTGATCGGCGACCGACCCCTGATGGAGGAGCTGCGCCGGGTCTCGATCGAGCTCTACGCCCACGCCGCCGCCCACGCCGAGGCACGCGGAATCATCCTCGCGGACACCAAGTTCGAGTTCGGCGCTTCGCCGGGGTCCGAGGTGGTCCTCGGTGACGAGGTGTTCACGCCGGACTCATCTCGCTTCTGGCCGGCCAACGAGTACGAGCCGGGACGCCCGCAGCGCTCCTTCGACAAGCAGTACCTGCGCGACTGGCTCGACGAGATCGGCTGGGACCACAGCCCCCCGGCGCCGGACCTGCCCGAGGAGGTCGTGGCGAACACCCGCGCCCGCTACCTAGAGGCCTACGAGCGGATCACCGGCCGCAAGCTGGACTAGCTGTGCTCCGCTCGGACGCCGCGCTCGCCGAGCGTTGCTGATAGCTGGGTGAGGAGGGACAAGCTGCCCGATGGACGGGTTTCTGCCGCTATACGGCAATAACCCGTCCACGGGCCGGACTGGTGGCGGTCGCCCATCGGTCCCCTCCACCCAGCCCCACCCGTCCGCGCTCCGCCTACGTCTCGTAGCCCAGCTCGCGCAGCAGGTCCCCCGCGATGCTCTCGAACGCCTGGCGGTCCTCGGGCGACATCTCGGTGCGCCACCGCCCCACCCGGCTGGCGCTGGGGGGGCTGGAGACCAGCTCGTGCTGGCGCTGGCGCTCCTCGGCGGTGATCGTGCCGCCGCCGAGGGGGTGGAAGTCGCGGACCACGTCCTGCATCCGCTCCTCGGCGCGGTGGTGGTAGTCGAGCATGCCCGCGTCCCACGGAAGGTCCACGAACTCGGCGACCTGCCGCAGCGGCGGCTCGGGGTCGGCCACGAGGTCCTCGTAGCGGACCTCCATGTAGGTCCCCGGAAGCAGCCGGCGCGACCGCCGGCGAGCTCGCCCCAGCTCGTCCACCCACTTGGCCGCCGCGGCCTGCACGTCGCCCGGGCCCCAGCTGACCTCGCTGAGCGACAGGGCGACGTCGCGACCGTCGCGGATCAGATGGACGAAGCGCGCTTCCGGAAGCGCCGCTTGGATCCGTCTCGCCTTCCACGTGTAGGGAGGCGACTTGTCGCCCCACCGCGGCTTGCCCACGTGCGCCGCGTACGCCTCGTAGAACGAGCGGGCCGCGTCGCCCGCCGTCAGCGGGTCGTGCTCGGCCATGCGGCGCTCGACCTCCTCGGCCCGCAGCGGCATGTCGCCCCACCGCGGATGGGCCTCGACCAGCGCCATCGCCCGACCGCGAAGCTCATCTCCTTCAACGCCCTCCTCCACCCACTGGTCGAAGTACTTGAAGAGCTGGGGCAGGAAGTGGGTCTCGGGCGGGATCGTCAGCTGCGGATGGGCGTCCAGCATCAGCCGAAGCAGCGTCGTGCCCGAGCGCGCGATGCCCACCACGAAGGGAGCGGGAACGCGACCTGATCCGTCCCGCTCGCTCCCCAGGCCGGCGACGAGCGAGCGGGCGCGGCGGCGGCGGATGCCGTCGAGCAGTGCCATGGGCGACCGTTACTGTTTCACGTCTGGTGGACCGGCTGAGGCCCTGGAACGAGCCGCTGGAGATCCCGGAGTGCCCGCCGGGATGGGAGACCGGTCCCCCGGATTACGTCGGGATCGGGGCCCAGCGTTGCGGCACGAGCTGGTGGTACGACTCCATGCGGCGCCATCCCAAGATCCGGCGATCGCCGCTGGGCAAGGAGGTCCATTACTTCGACCGTTTTTGGCGAGGCGACGCCCCGGAGCACATCGCGGCCGAGTACGCGTCCCTCTTTCCACGTCCCGCGGGGAGGCTGGTCGGCGAGTGGACGCCCCGCTACCTGTCGGATTTCTGGTCGGTCTCGTTGCTCCACAGAGCGGCCCCCCGCACCCGCCTGCTCGTGATGCTGCGCGATCCCGTCGCCCGGTACCGCTCCGCGGTCGCGCGGCTGCAGAGGATGGCCGACGAGCGCGGCGAGCGCGTGCGTCTGCCTTCGCTGGGCGACGCGACCTGGCGTGGCTTCTATTTCCAGCAGCTTCGCCACGTCTTCGAGCTCTTCCCACGCGAGCAGGTGCTCGTGCTCCAGTTCGAGCGCTGCGTGCGGGATCCGGTGGCCGAGATGGAGCGCACCTGGCGGTTCCTGGGCGTGAAGCCCCCCGCTGCCCCTCCTGAGCGGCTTCTTCGCCATCGTCAGGCGGGACGCGGGACCCCCGAGCTCGCACCCGACCTGAAGGAGCAACTCGCCTCGCGCTACCGGGAGGACGCCGAGCGCCTGGCCGAGCTGTGCCCGGAGATCGACCTGTCGCTGTGGACGCACCTCTTCGGGGAGGGGCGAGCGCGGGGCGATGCCGCGCTCGGCGCCGCGCTCGGCTAGCCGGCTGACCTGGAAGCTTCCGCCCTCAGCTCGCGCAGGTAGTCCCGCAGGCGGGTGTCCTCCAGGAGGTCGTCTCGGGCGGGCTCGGCGACGACTTGCTCGTCGTAGTGGTCGCGCAGCCGGCCGTCCTCCCACAGCTCGTACAGCCGCCGCCAGGTGCGCCCGGTGCGCTGGGGGAGCTCACGGTTGCGGGCGTAGGCGCGCCCGCCTTTGACGATCTTGTTCTCGAATTGAGCGTAGGTGCGCATCGGGAAGTGCAGGATCTCGATCGAGCCGTCGTCCAGGCGCTCGCCGAGCTCGGGCCCCTCGACCCGGTGGTTGCCCTGCGCGACCGTGATCCGTGGGTGGGCCCGGTGCGCCACCTTCGGCGGCAGCGGCCTTCCGAGCGGGTTCAGGGACTGTCGCTCGCGGGTGGTCATCCGCTCCCAGAACCGGCGCCCGTCCTCGGGCCGCGGGACGAAGTTTGTGCGGTGGGCGACGACGATCCCCACCTCGCCGGGAAGTGACTCGAAGGTCGATGCAAGCGTGCCCGAGCGCGGCCACCAGAACTCGTCGGCGTCGTTGTTGATCACCCAGTCCGCCCCCTCCTCCGCGGCCATCCGGGCCATCCGGGTCACCCACCGCCCCTGCGAGTAGTCGTCCTGCGGCTCGAGCAGGAGCCGCACCGTTCCCCGGGCCTCGTACTCGCGCAGGACCTCGATCGTGGAGTCCTGGGAGCCGTTGTCGGTGACGATCACGCGGTCGACCCCCTGGGCGAGGTGGAAGTCCAGGTTCTCGCGGACGATGTCCTCCTCGTCGCGCAGCAGCAGGGTCATCACGAGCTTCATCGCGGGTGATTCCTAGCAGGCGGTGACGAGGCGCCTTTCCTACCCGGCTCGAGCCCGACGCCGTCCTACAATGGCCGCGCCTTGGCCGAGACGCCGCTCGCACGTCCGTCGATCCGAGTCGCCATGGCGCTCAAGATCCGGGACGAGGGCGACGTCCTCGAGCACAACTTCCGCTTCCACCACGCGCTCGGGGTGGACCACTTCCTGGTCACCGACAACGGATCCAGCGACGAGACGGTGGACATCCTGGCCCGTTACGCCGAGGCCGGCCTGGCAACCGTCATCCGCGCCCCCGACACCGACTACCGCGAGCAGGGCGCGCGGTGGATGACCGACATGGCGCGGCTGGCGGCCACCGATCTGGGCGCCGACTGGGTCGTGCACACCGACGCGGACGAGTTCTGGTGGCCGATCGAGGGCAACCTGAAAGAGGTCCTGGACGCCGTGCCCGACCGGTACGGCGTGCTGATCGCGCCGCGCTGCGAGTTCATCGGCAGGCCCGACGGCCCCGGCTCGTTCGCCGACCGGTTGACGATCCGCGAGGCCAGCGCGCGGTATCAGCCGAAGGTCGCTCACCGCGCCGATCCCGACGTGGTGATGATGGACCGAGGCCCTCACGACGTAGCCGCGGTCGGCCCGTCCGGGGACGTCACCGAGACGATTCGCCCGCCCGGCCGCCCGGTTCACCGGGTGATCCGCAACCGGGAGCTGGGGATGAGCTCCTGGCCGCCGGAGGACACCCGCTTCGTCTGGGCGCCGTCGTGGCCCGTGCGGATCCTGCACTTCCCCGTTCGCTCGTCCGACCAGTTCAAGCGCCGGACGCAGATCGCGATCTTCGAGGGCATGTTCCCCGACCGTGGTCGCTTTCGGCGCCTGCGTGAGCACTACGAGGCCGGCCGTTTCGAGGAGCTGTACAGCGAGCTGATCCTCGACGGAGCCGAGGTCGACGAGGGGCTGCGCGCGGGGCGCCTGATCGCGGATGAGCGCTTCGCGCGGCTGCTGGACAGGTGCCCGGACCCACTGGAGGGCGGCCCCTCCGGCGCCCTGGGTGTCCAGGTCACGCCGGAGGAGCTCCAGCGGGAGCGAGACGCGCTCGAGTTCGACGCCATGCACGTGCTGGCCCGCACCAGCCGCTGGCTGATGGCCAACCGCGAGCGAAATCGCGAGCGCATGGCGAAGCTGATCGAGCAGCGTGACGAAGCCCAGTCTCGAGCGAAGCGCGTCCGGCGCCCGAGGCGGCCCCGCTTTCGCCCCTTGAAGCGCCTCAGAGGAGCCTTCGGCCCCTAGCGCGGCGCCTGTTTCCGTGCGCCGGCCACCCGCCCGGCTTCCGGGGAATGGCTGGCTATGGTTCCGGCCGATGCCGCGGTATCTGGTCACCGGCTGCGCCGGCTTCATCGGCTCGACCCTGGTCGAGGCGCTGCTCGCCGACGGCTGCGAGATCGCGGGGGTCGACGCGTTCACCGACTACTACCCGCGCGACCGAAAGGAGGCGGCGATCGCCGCCGCCAGGTCGCACCCGGGGTTCGAGCTCCTGGAGCACGATCTGGCCACGGGCCCTCCCCCAGAGCAGTCGCTGGAGGGGATCGAGGGGATCTTCCACCTGGCCGCCCGGCCGGGCGTGCGCGCAAGCTGGGGCGCGGGCTTCGAGGCCTACGTGCACGACAACGTGCTGGCAACGCACGTGGTCGCCGACTGCGCCGTGGAGCGAGGCCTCCGCGTCGTGTTCGCGTCCTCTTCGTCCGTCTATGGCGACGCCCTCGCCTACCCCACGCGGGAGGACGCGGTCCCGGCCCCGATCTCGCCCTACGGAGTCACGAAGCTGACCTGTGAGCACCTGCTTCGGGCCCAAGCCCGGAACTTCGACCTCGATTACGCGGCGCTTCGCTACTTCACGGTGTACGGGCCGCGCCAGCGCCCCGACATGGCCTTCTCCCGGGTCGTCGAGGCCGTGTTCACCGGCTCCGGTTTCGACGTCTACGGCGACGGCAACCAGTCGCGGGATTTCACCTACGTGGACGATGCCGTGGCGGCCACCATCCTGACCATGCAGAAGGCACCGGCGGGAGCGGTCTACAACGTGGGCGGCGGCAGCGAGGCGACGCTGCGCGAGGCGATCGACCTGGTCCAGGAGCTGAGCGGAAGGGAGCTCGCCGTCAACTACACCCAGACGGCCGCCGGCGACGTACGCCGGACCCTCGCCGACACCGGCCGCATTAGCTCCGAGATCGGTTGGGAGCCCGCGGTGGACCTTCGCCGCGGCCTGGCCAGCATGGTGAAGGCCGTCGAGAGCGGCGTCACCGGCGCTCGATCCAGGAGCTGAGGGACCGACACCGTGCGCCTCGCCATGACCATCCTCGTCCGCGATGCCGAGGACCTGATCGAGACCAACCTCCGCTACCACCGCGCGCAGGGGGTCGACCTGTTCCTGATCGGCGACAACGGGTCCACCGACCGCACCCTCGAGATCCTGGAGCCGTACCGCGAGGCCGGCCTGGTCCACCTCGAGCACGTCGAGGGAAACCCGCGGCAGGTGTGGTCCGAGGGCCGCACGATGCTGGCCCGCAAGGCGTACGAGGTGGGCGCCGACTGGGTGATCCACGACGACCACGACGAGTTCTGGTGGCCACTCACAGGGACGCTCAAAGAGGTCCTGAGCGCGATCCCGGATCGCTTCGGCCTGATCTCCGCCCCTCGCACGGAGTTCGTCGCGCAGCCGGGTGAGGACTTCTGGCCGGAGCGTCTGACCGTGCGCGAGCCGCGTTACCGGCGGCCCCCCAAGATCATCCATCGCACTCACCCGCTGGTGCGAATCAGGCAGCCGCATCCGCCCGACATCTGGATCGACGACGGGACTTCGCCACGAGACGGCCTCGTGGGCAGGCCGGTGCGTCGCGCGCGCGAGGCGCACTCGGAGGCCAGCGAGCTCGAGCTGCTGCTGGCGCCGACCTTCCCGATCGGCGTCCTGCACTTCCCGGTCCGATCGCTGAAGCAGTACACGCGGCTGGTGGGGATCGCGGTGGCGAACGGCGACCTGGGCCGCGACGAGGACACGCGGAGGATTCGCGACGCCTACCGCGAGGGCCGGCTCGAGGAGATCTACCGCGAGATGTCCTTCGACCAAAAGGAGATCCGCCAGGGAATCGAGGCGGGCACCCTGGAAGAGGACACCGGCTTTCGCGACTACCTCAGAGCCTGCCCCGACCCGTTGAGCTCCGAGCCCGGACCGGGAGCCCCCGCCGACGTCCTGGGCTGGTCGGACGAGTGGCGCCACCACGCGATGGAGGAGCTCGAGGCCGACAGCATGTACACGCTCAGCCGCTACCTGCAGACGATCGCCTACCGGCGGCTCAGCGACCGCCAACTGCGCGCCGAGGCGCGGGGCGCCCAGGAACGGCTGGAGGAGATCGAGGCAACGGCCTGGTGGCGCCTGCGGCCTCGTTACCGCTTCGTCACCAACCCCGTGAAGCGGGAGTGGAAGAGATTGCGGCGCCGCATGCGGCGGGCGAGCGGCGCCTCGGCGAGCCCCTACGACACGCCGTGAAGCTGGCGATGACCCTGATCGTCCGCAACGAGGCGGACGTGATCGAGGACAACCTCCGCTTCCACCGCGCGCAGGGAGTGGACCTGTTCATCGCGCTCGACAACGGTTCCACGGACGGCACCCTCGAGATCCTCGAGCGCCACGAGCGGGCCGGGATCCTGACGCTGGTGAAGATGTCTGGGCCGATGCTCAGGGTCCAGCGGCAGGGAGCGACCGAGATCGGCCGCCTGGCGCACGAGATGGGGGCCGACTGGGTTATCCACAACGACGCGGACGAGTTCTGGTGGCCGCTTGCAGGCAACCTCAAGGAGGTGCTGGCGCAGGTCCCGGAGCAGTTCGGAATCGTCCTCGCTCCGCGTACCGAGTTCATCGCCCGGCCCGACGGAGCGGGCTCGTTCGCCGAGCGGATGGTGATCCGGGAGGCTCGCTTCCGCAGACCGCCGAAGACCGCCCACCGCGCCCACCCTCTGATCAAGATGTGGGAGCGCCACCCCATTGACATCTGGGTCAAGAGCGACAGGTCGCCCCGAAGCGGCCTGGTCGGAAAGCCCGCCCTGCGAATCGAGTCGAACCACCGCGATGACCCCGGGCTCGAGCTGGTGATGGCCCCCGAGTTCCCGATCGGGGTCCTGCATTTCCCCCTGCGCTCGTTCGAGCAGTACCGGAAGAAGGTCGACCTCGTGGCGCAGAACCGCCTGTTCGACCGCGACGCGGAGGCGCAGGCGCTTCGCGAGGCCTACGAGGCCGGGCGACTCGAGGAGCTCTACGACGCCCTCGTCCCGGGCGACGACGAGGTCAGCAGGGGCCTCGGCGAGGGCTGGCTGCTCGAGGACACGAGCTTTCGCGACTACCTCCTGGCCTGCCCGGACGCGACCGAGGGCGAAGTCGCGGCGCCGACTCCCCGGAAGCTCTCGCCGGAGCAGCGCCGAACGGCGCTGGCCGAGATGCGGGAGGACGGGATGTACGCGATCAGCCGCTACCTCCAGACCGTCGCGTCCAAGAAGCGAAAGCGGCACATGCAGGCTCGCGAGCTGAAGCGGCTGCGGGCGTGGGCGCGGGAATCGAAGCGCGAGATCCGCCAGCTTCAGGCTCGCCAGAGACGGCTGGAGCGCCGGGCAGAGAAGCTGGAGCGGGTGCAGGCCAGCCGCTGGTGGAGGATGCGCCCGAGGCTTCCGAAGCGGCGCCGCGCGGGCCACTAAGTTAGGTGTGGTGCGAGCAACCATCCTGATCCGCCCCAAGCGCGGGATCCTGGACCCGCAGGGCAAGGCGATCGAGCGGGCCCTTCCCGCGTTGGGCTTCGAGGAGGTCTCCGACGTTCGGGTGGGGCGTCTGGTCGAGCTGGAGACCTCCGACCCTGACCGGCTCGCCCAGCTTTGCGAGAAGTTGCTCGCCAACCCGCTGATCGAGGACTACGAGATTGAGTTGGAGCGGGAGCCGGTGGTGGGCGACGGACCAGGCGCAAGGGCCTCCGGACGATGAGCGGGGAGCGAACGGTATTCGGGATTCTCCAGTTCCCCGGGAGCTGCGACGACCGCGACGCCCTGCTGGCCTGCCGGCGCGTGGGCGAGGCCCGTCTGGTCTGGCACGAGGAGCCGACGCTCGACGGCCTGGACGTGGTCGTGGTGCCGGGAGGCTTCTCCTACGGGGACTACCTCCGCGCCGGAGCGATCGCGCGCTTCGCGCCGGTGATGGAGGCGGTGGCACGGCACGCCGCCGACGGCCGCCCGGTGCTGGGCATCTGCAACGGATTCCAGGTCCTGTGCGAGGCGGGGCTTCTGCCCGGAGCGCTGTTGACAAACGACTCGCTTCGGTTCGTCTGCCGCCAAGTCGAGCTGGTGGTGGAATCCACGGCGAACCCGTTCCTGGGGGAGTGCGGGGTTGGCGAGCGGCTGTCCGTTCCGGTCAAGCACCAGTCGGGCCGCTACTTCGCCCCGCCGGAGGAGCTTGACGAGCTGGAAGCTCGCGGCGGGGTGGTGCTCCGCTACGCGCCCGGTGAGAACCCGAACGGCTCGGCGCGAGACATCGCCGGCATCGTGAGCGAAGGGGGCAACGTGATGGGGTTGATGCCGCATCCCGAGCATGCCGTGGATCCGCTCACGGGCTCGGGGGACGGCCTGCGGATCTTCAGCTCCCTGGCGGCGCTGGCCGGTCGCGATCGCGTGTCGGTGGGCGCCTAGCCGGCGTCGGCGGCATCCTCGAGCAGCACCGGCGCCTTGATCTCGGCGAGCTCGCCGCCCCGTCCCGGCTCGATCAGCTGCAGGTAGAAGCGCTCGTCGCGCTGGATCAGCTCGAAGACTCTCTCGTTGACGGCGGCCAACTCGTCGCGCAGCGCGTGACGGTAGCGACGCACCGGGTTGACCGCCTTGCGGATCCGCCCCCCGAGCCCCCTCCGCGGCAGGCGCGCGGCCAGACGCCCTCGGAAGGTCGAGTTCAGCCGGTCCTCGACCGACGCCCTCCACAGCCGTCCTCCTGCGGTCTGCCTGAATCCGCCTCCGTGGTGATAGACGAGGTCTTCGTAGACGCCGAACTGCAGCGGATGGGGATTGACCCTGTTCGTGCGCAGCATCGGACGCCAATCGATCGCGGCATCCTCCAGCAGGCCCAGCAGGTTGCCGCCGACGTCCGTGACCGCCTTCCCCTGGGGGTTGGTCCAGGTGTGCCCTCGCCTCCAGTCGCCCGGCAGGTCGCGCCACAGGCCGGCGGTGGTGGCGCAGAACGACGGATGAGGCTGGCGGTCGCCGTTGTTCTCGTCCCGGCGGATGGCGACCAACGGGTAGCGCTCGAGCTCCGAGCGCAGGAACGGCATCAGGGGCGCGACCGGAAAGGCGTCGCCGTCGATGAACACGACGATCTCTTCCCGGTCGGCGGCGTGGGCGACGAGGTCCCCGAGCAGGGTGAGCTTCAACTCGTGCCGCTCGACGGGGACGTCGGTGGCGTAGAAGAACTTGTGCGCCTGGTCCCGGGTGTCCGGATCGAGCCAGGCGTAGACCCGGTACGACTCGTCGACGTTGCGCTCGAGGTAGCGGAGCTGGAGGTCGATCCACCGGGCGGAGCGCCAGTGGACGGTGGCTATATGGACCAAGTGGGCGCTAGATTAAACCCGATGTCTCCGTCCTGGCAGCCGCGCGGCTCGAGCGGCAATCCCGGCGGCGGAGCGCTCAGCGAACGCCTGCGAACCACGCTGCGGCGCCGCGGCCCGGCCGACGAGGTGCAGGACAGGACGGTGGTCACCGTGCTCGGCATGCACCGCAGCGGCACCTCGGCGGTGGCGGGCACGATCGAGGAGCACGGCATCGAGCTGGGGCCCGTCTCCAAGCGGACCCGGTTCAACGCCCGTGGCAACCGCGAGATCAAGGACCTGAACAAGCTCCACAACGCGATCCTCAAGCGCAGCGGCGGGACCTGGTGGGAGCCGCCTCGGGCGCTTCACGTGCGACCGGAGGACGCGCGGAAGCGCGATGCGGTGCTGGAGCGGATCCCGGGCCGGACGATCGGGGTGAAGGACCCTCGCATTCTGCTGGTGATGGAGCTCTGGCGCGATCTTCACCCGAAGCCGATCGGCGTGATTCGAAACCCGGTCGCTGTTCGACATTCCCTCGAGCGGCGAGCTCGGGAGCGGGGCAAGCCCCACCCACAGCTCTCCTCCGAGGGCTGGGAGAAGCTGTGGATCACGTACAACACGTCGCTCCTGCGTGAGCTTCGGCGATCCCCCTTCCCGGTGATCGACTTCGATCGCGGGGCCGACCTCGACGCCCAGGTGCGGGCCGCCCTCGCCTTCCACGGCCTCGACTCGGGCGTCGAGTCGCGCTTCTTCGACCGGGGACTCGTGGGCCAGGACGTCGACGAGTGGCGCTCCCAGGTCATCTCGAGCGAGGCGCTGGAGCTCTGGGACGAGCTCGCGCGGCACGCCTCCACCTAGCGCAATCGAGTACGTGATTCGCCGCGCTGCACGCGGTCAACCCCACCCTCGGCCATCTCGGGGCCCACGCGCCGCGCCAGCGACGATACTGGCCGCATGAGCGCCGTGTCCGAGACCGCCGACAGGCACCGCCAGCTCGGGCTCACCGACTTGGAGTACGCCCGGATCGTCGACCTGCTGGAACGAGAGCCGAACCAGGTCGAGCTGGCCATGTTCTCGCTGCTGTGGTCGGAGCACTGCGCGTACAAGCACTCGCGAAAGCTGCTGCGCCGCCTCCCCACGGAGGGCTCCCGCGTGCTGATGGGGCCGGGCGAGAACGCCGGCGCGGTGGACCTCGGGGCCGGCCATGCGGTCGCCTTCAAGGTGGAGTCCCACAACCACCCGAGCGCCGTCGAGCCGTTCGAGGGAGCGGCGACGGGGGTCGGCGGCATCCTGCGTGACGTCTTCGCGCTCGGGGCCAGGCCGATCGCGATCCTCGACTCCCTGCGGTTCGGCGAGCCGGAGTCAGAGCGCTCCCGCTACCTGCTCGAGCGGGTGGTCGCCGGCATCGGCCACTACGGCAACTCGATCGGGGTGCCGACGGTGGGCGGGGAGATCTACTTCGAGCCCCCCTACGAGCAGAATTGCTTGGTCAACGCGATGTGCGTGGGGCTGGCGCCCGCCGCCCGCATGGTGCGGTCGGCCGCGGCCGGTGACGGCAACCTCGTGGTCCTGCTCGGCGCCTCGACGGGCCGCGACGGGATTGGCGGCGCCTCCGTGCTCGCCTCGGCCGAGCTGGGCGAGGGCGACGAGAAGCGCCCGTCGGTCCAGATCGGGGACCCGTTCGAGGAGAAGAAGCTGATGGAGTGCTGCCTCGAGCTGCTCGACCGCGGCCTGCTCGTGGCGCTCCAGGACCTGGGCGCCGCCGGCCTCACCTCCTCCTCGGTGGAGATGGCATCGGCCGGCGGGGTGGGGATCGACCTCGACCTGGACGAGGTGCCGCTCCGCGAGCCCGGCATGGAGCCCTTCGAGATCATGGTCTCGGAGTCTCAGGAGAGGATGCTGGGGATCGTGGATCCGGCCGCGATCGACGACGTGATGGCTGTCTGCCGGCGATGGCAGACGGGCGCCGCGGCGATCGGCGAGGTCACCGGGACGGGAAGGCTCCGGGTCACCGCCGCCGGTGAGACGGTCGCTGACGTAGAGGTCGGGGCTTTGGTCGACGGCTGCCCGCTGTACGAGCTGGAGCCCGAGCGGCCAGCCGGGTGGATCTACGGCAACCAGGCCTCGCTCGACCACGCGGATCCAAGCCGGACCCTCACAGCCCTCCTCGCCTCTCCGAGCGTGGCCTCGAAGCGCTGGGCGTTCGAGCAATACGACTCGATCGTCCAGTCGCGGACCGTCCACCGACCGGGATCCGCCGACGCCGCGGTGCTCAGCATCGCCGAGACCGCCGGCGCGATCGCGATCGCGATCGACGGCAACGGGCGGCGCGTGGCCTGCGATCCCTACCACGGGACGATCGAGGCGGTGCTCGAGTGCGCGCAGAACCTGGCCTGCGTCGGCGCCGAGCCGCTCGGCCTCACCAACTGCCTGAACTTCGGCAACCCGGAGAAGCCGCACGTGGCCTGGCAGCTCGACCGCTCGGTGGAGGGGCTGGCCGACGCCTGCGCCGCTCTGGGGGTCCCGGTGGTCGGCGGAAACGTGTCGCTCTACAACGAGACCGAGGCGGGGCCGATCTACCCCACCCCCGTGGTCGGGATGGTGGGCGAGCTGCCCGATCCCGCGCGGGTGGCCGGGATCGCCCCGCGCCAGGGCGACACCCTGGCGCTGGCGGGCCCGTTCGCTCCGTCGCTTGCCGGTTCCCAGGTCGCGAAGCTGCGGGGGGACCTCGGCCCGGGCCTCCCGGCGGCCTCGGTAGAGGCGGTGGCGAGGGCGATCGCGCTGGTCCGCGAAGCGGTGCGCGCCGGGACCGTGTCGGCGGCACACGACGTCAGCGACGGGGGGCTGGCGTGCGCGCTCGCCGAGTGCGCCCTGGCGGGCGGGGTCGGGGTGCGCGCCGACCTTGACGAGCTGGTGGAGCTGCGCGGCGCCTCGGGCGAGACGAGCATGTTCGGCGAGGGCCCAGGCGGGTTCGTGGTCGCCGGCGCCCGCTCGGACCTCGAGTCGCTCGCGGCCGAAGGCCGCAAACGCGGCGTCGATGTGCTGATGATCGGCAAGGCGGAGGGGCCGCGGATCGAGATCTCGGCGGCGGAAGCCGAGCTCTCGGTCGAGCTAGCCGCCGCCGAGCGCTCGTGGCTCTCCCTGCGCCCCACCTAGGTCACCCCCCGCCTCGCCCCGGCCCGGCGAGTCGCCGACCGGGGTTCGCTAGCATGCCCCCCTCGCGGGCGGGGTGACGCGGGAAGCCACCCGTTCGCACGCGAACCCGGGGGCCCGTGCGCCTCGCCGCCACACCGTTTCTTCGATCCGGTTCGGATGTCAGTTCGCTTGCATCAGAGGGTCCCGTGCCCCCGTGCCGTCCTGTGGACGGCGGCTTGCGTCGCGACGGTCGGCCCCGCGTGGCTGTGCGGCCCCACGATGGCCGGCGCGGCTTCCCCCGGGCGCCCCAACATCATCCTCATCCGCACCGACGACCAGACAGCTCATCAATTCAACTCCCGGACCATGCCCAACACGATCCGCCTGCTCGCCCGCCGGGGCACCACGTTCACGACCTCGATCGTCACGACGCCGCTCTGCTGTCCGTCCCGGGCCGGCTCCTTGACCGGCCAATACGGCCACAACAACGGTGTCTTGTCGAACGACCCCGGCTACCCGGACCTGATCGAGGAGCAGAACACGCTTCCCGTCTGGCTGCGCCGGGCTGGATACCGGACGGCCCACGTGGGCAAGTACTTCAACAACTACAGCGTCAGCGCCCCCCGGCCCGGCGCGGTGGCCCCCGGTTGGGACGAGTGGAGGACAGCCTTCGACCGCGAAGGGCCGCGCTATTACGGGTACTCGCTGTCGGACAACGGACAGCGGCTGACCTACGGAGAGCAGCCCTCCGACTACGTCACCAGAGTTCTCAACCGGCACGCGATCGGCCTGATCCGCGCCTACGCCTCCGGCGAGCGGCCGCTGTTCCTGCAGCTCGACCAGCGGGCCCCGCACCGGTCCGTCGGGGTGACGCGAGGGCGTTGCCGGAACCATCTGCCGCAGCCGGATCCCAGGGACGTGGACCGGTTCGCGCACGAGCCGCTGAGGAAGCCCCCATCGTTCAACGAGAAGGACGTCAGCGACAAGCCGTCCTTCATCCGCGACCTGCGCCGAATGGGCCCGTCGTTCATCCGCCGTATGAGGGTGTGGGACCAATGTGCCCGGGCCTCGCTCAGGGAGGTCGATCGGGGAGTCGCGTCGATCCACCGGGCCCTCCAGCGAAGCGGCGAGTGGGGCAACACGGTGATCGTGTTCACGTCGGACAACGGCTACTACTACGGAGAGCACCGCTTGGGCACGGGCAAGGCCCCTCCGTATGAGGAGTCGATCCGAGTCCCGCTGGTGATCAGGGCACCGAGCGCCTACCGCAACGGCGCCCCCCGAGTCTCGCGGGTCGCCGAGCCGGTCGGCAACATCGACTTGGCCCCGACCATCCTGCGCCTGGCCGGCGCCCGCCCATGCGGCTCGCCCGGCCACTGCAGAACGATGGACGGGCGCTCGCTGATGCCGCTGCTGGCCGGCAACGCCCGCGCCTGGCCCGACCACCGGGGGCTCTTGGTGGAGCTCGACCAATCGCGGGGGGGCAACGCCGGCGTCTGCGCGTATGCGGGCATCCGGGTCCGGGCGCGGATCTTCACCGAGTACACCCGGGTAGCTGACCCATCGAGCGGAGCCTGCGTGCCCTCCCGCCAGCGCGAGCTCTACGACCTGGGGCGGGATCCCTACGAACTGCGAAACCTGGCGGGGCGCCGGGGGCATGCGGCCGAGCGGCGACGGCTGTCCGCTCGGCTCGAGCGCCTTCGCCGTTGCGCCGGCGTCGCGGGGCGCGACCGGCGGCTGAGCGGGCGGCCGTTCTGCGAGTGATGCGGCGCCCGGGCTCCTTCGCCAACGTCGCTCGCGCTCGAATCGGGCTTTCGGCCCTCGCGCTCCTGACGGTGGCCGGCCTCGGGCAGGCTGGCTCGAATCCGGGGACCGGGCGCGCCGTGGCAGCCGAACGGGGCGCGGGCGGACGGCCGAACATCATCGTGATCCAGTCCGACGACCAGTCGGTCAAGCAGTTCAAGAGCGAGGTGATGCCGAACACGACCCGCTTGCTCGGGCGTCACGGCACCACGTTCAAGAACTACATCGCGACGACCGCCCAGTGCTGTCCCTCCCGCGCCTCGCTGCTCACCGGGCAGTACGCGCACAACCACGGCGTCACGTCCAACGCCGTCGCCTATCCGGCGCTGATCGACAAGCACAACGTCCTGCCCGTGTGGCTGCGCCGCGCCGGCTACCGGACCATGCACGTGGGGAAATTCCTGAACGGCTACGTGCCGTGGGCAAAGCCTCCGTCCCGCGTCGCTCCCGGCTGGACGGACTGGTTCACGGTCCTGAAGCCCGGAACTCACTACTACGACTATCGGTACGGGATCAACGGCCACAGCCGGTTCCACGGACATCGGCCCAAGGATTACCTCGGACGCGTGGTGGGGGCGGACGCCGCACGTCTCGTCCGCAGGCAGGCTCCCAGGCGCCGGCCCTTCTACCTGCAGCTCGACGAGCGCGCGCCCCATGCCGCGCGACAGAAGGACCCGTACGGGATCTGCGACCACGACCCGATTCCCGACCCGCGCGACGAGCGGCGCTTCCGAAACGCCCGACTCCCGTCCCCGCCGTCCTTCAACGAGCGCGAGATGCGCGACAAGCCCGGCTTCCTGAGCTCTGCTCCGCCCCTGCGGGCCCAGGCGAAGCAGCGGCTGCGGGAACACTGGCGCTGCGGCCTGGCGTCGCTGGTCGCCGTCGATCGCGACGTCCGAAAGCTGTACCAGGCGGTGAAGCGCGCAGGCGAACTCCAAAAGACCGTGTTCATCTTCATCTCCGACAACGGGCTGTTCTTCGGCGAGCACCGCATCCCCGGTGGCAAGGTCCTCCCCTATGAGGAGGGCCTGCGCCTGCCGTTGGTGATGCGGGTCCCCAAGCGCTACCGGGGCGGGGGTCGGCGGGTGTCGCAGATCGCCAAGCCGGTGGCCAACATCGACCTCGCCCCGACCATCCTCCGCCTGGCGAAGGCGCGGCCGTGCGCGGGAGACGGGAAGTGCCGAACGATGGACGGGCGCTCGCTGATGCCGCTGCTCAGGGGATCGGGCGGCTGGCCCCGAGACCGGGCATTGCTGACCGAGTACCAGGTCGCGGACGCCGGCCGCTACGCGACCTGCGAGTTCGCCGGGATCAGGACGCGCAGCAACCTCTACGTCCGGCACTCGCGGGTGGTCAACCGGATGACGAACCGGTGCGTGGATGTCGACCAGCGCGAGCGATACAACCTCGACAGCGACCCATTCGAGCTTCACAACCGCTGCTTCGGCGGCCGCCCGGAGGCGTGTCCCGACAGCCGTCAGCAGCGCCGGCTCGAAGCTCGCCTGAGCCGGCTGCGAGACTGCGCCGGCATCCGGGGCCGCGACCAGCACGTCAACGGCCGCCCGTTCTGCGACTAGCGGCCTGCCCCGGGCCGCGCAACCGGACCCGGCCGGTGCTCAGCCGGCCGCCACGTCCTACTCGCAGAACGAGGCGCCGCCGGGGCTGTCGCGGCCCTCAACCCCCGAGCAATGGCGAAGGCGATCGAGGCGCCCGTCGAGGGTCTCTCGAATCACGGCGTAGCCCGGGCTCTTGATCACGTTCTTGAGCTGGTAGGGGTCGCGCGCGAGGTCATAGAGCTCGCGCTCGCCCGTCGAGAGCTCGGACAGCAGGTAGCGCTGGGTACGGATCGCGGCGTAGGCGCAGTTGCACTCGGGATTCACCTTGGTTCGCTGAGACGTGACCCGGGAGTCGAGCTCCACGAGGACGCCTCGGTCGGCCGGCCAGCTCCCGCCTCCGCCCAGAAGCGGCGCGAGGCTTCGCCCATCCATGCGCCGGCAGTCTCCGGGCCCGGCGCAGGGCCCCACCCCCGGATGGAACCTGCCGGCATAGTCCAGAAGCGTGGGGGCGATGTCCTGGTTCGTCACCGCCCTATGGTTGCGCGCCGGAGGGGTGCGGGCCGCATAGGCGTCGGGCATGCGCACCACGTATGGCACCTCAAGTGCCGGCTCGTAGACGAATCCCTTGCCGAACGGGATCCGGTGCTCGCCGAAGAAGAACCCGTTGTCGGACATGTAGACGACGATCGTGTGAGCGAGCTGGCGGTTGCGGCGCAGGCTGTCCATCAGCCGGCCAACGCCTGCGTCGACCTCCCGCATGGCTGCGAGGGTGCAATGCCATCGCCTCTCGATGGCCCTGATGTCGGACCCCTGCAGGCGGTCGAGCCGGCGGATCTTCCTCGGCTTGTCCGAGATCCGGCGCTCGTTGAAGGACGGCGAGCGATGCAGCGGGATGTCCCTCTCGGCTCGAAACGCAGCTTTCCCGGGCGCGGTCGGGTCGCTTTCGGCACACGGCCCCGGATCCGGTTGGCGGGCGGGATGGGGGGCGTTGTAGGTCATCCAGAGGAAGAACGGCTTCGGCGAGCCCGCGCTCCGGTCGAGGAACCGCGTGGCCGCGCGCGTGAGCACGTCGGTCGAGTAGTCGCTTCGCTCGTGCCCGTAATGGCGCAGCACGCCCTGATCGCTGACGTCGTAGTCGTAGTAGGCGCCCTCGCCCTTGTAGCCGAACCAGCGATTGAACCCGGGCGCCGGCTCCAAGCCGCGGTAGCGGTTCAGGAATCTCCCGATCAGCCCGGTTCGGTACCCGGCCCGGCGCAGCCAGACCGGGAGCGTGTCGCCCGGGTCGCGCAGGTCCGGGTAGCCCGGGCGGTTGGCGAACACACCGTGGTTGTGCGGGTACTGCCCCGTGATGATCCCGGCCCGGTCCGGACAGCAGAGCGGTGGAGCGGCCAGCCCGTTGGTGAACGTGGTGCCATGGTCGACGATCTTGCGAAACGTGATCGGCATGTAGCTCCGCGTGAAGCTGTTCTTTGCCTGGTCATCGACCAGGACGACCAGGAAGCTCGGAGCTTTGGGCACCGCGGCGGTCGAGGGAGCGTCCTGCGCGAGCGCTCCTCCCGTGAGCGCGACCAGGACCAAGGGCAGCGCGGCGCCCAGGGGGCGCGGAAGCCGCCTAGCGAAACGGATGGCCCCCCTCGTCGTCGCGAAAAGCGGCGAGGCTCGCACTGGGCGCCACTCTAGACAACGAACCCTCGATTCGAGCCGGGTGCAGGGAATCCACCAGCGGCACGGTCCCCCTTCGCTGCTAGCCTTGCGTGGTAGGCATTTCGCCTGCCTCGCCAGCTCAATCTCTCCAGCAGAGAAAGCCCACATGAGACTGACCGAGCGGCCTGTTCCGGACCGCGACGGCCCGCGCGATGAGTGCGGGGTGTTCGGCGTATACGCGCCCGGCCACGAAGTCGCCCGGCTTGCCTACTTCGGGCTGTATGCGCTTCAGCACCGGGGCCAGGAGTCCGCCGGCATCGCGACCTGCGAAGGCGGCCACATCACGACCCTGCGCGAGAGCGGGCTTGTCTCCCAGGTCTTCGACGAGGAGAAGCTCCGAGCACTGGAGGGCGACATGGCGATTGGCCACGTCCGCTACTCGACCACGGGCGGCGGCTCGTGGGAGAACGCCCAGCCCGTCTGGCGCGACGACGGCCGTGAGCTCGCCCTGGCCCACAACGGCAACCTCACCAACGCGGTCGAGCTCTACAACGAGCTACGAGGGCGCGGTCTCGAGTTCCGCGGCACGTCGGACTCGGAGATCATGGCCGCGCTGCTGTCGGTGGAGGAGGCCAGGCCGATCG
Organism: Solirubrobacterales bacterium; assembly: GCA_044871225.1. Taxonomy (GTDB): domain Bacteria; phylum Actinomycetota; class Thermoleophilia; order Solirubrobacterales; family 70-9; genus AC-56. The sequence continues at coordinate 93,753 of JBIOZP010000099.1, read as the reverse complement.
AGAACGCGGTGGAAGCCGTGATGCCGCGGCTGGCGGGGGCCTATTCGACCGTGGTGATGACGAAGCGGGCGGTGGTCGCCTTCCGCGACCCGCACGGTGTTCGTCCCCTCTCCCTGGGCAAGGTCGGTGACCGCTACTGCATCGCGTCGGAGAGCTGCGCCTTCGACATCATCGGCGCGGAGTTCCTCCGGGAGGTGATGCCCGGGGAGCTGATCTCGCTGACCGAGGCCGGCATCGAGACGCGGCAGGTGGTGCGTGCGAAACGACCCGCCCACTGCGTCTTCGAGCACATCTACTTCTCGCGGCCGGACTCACGCCTGGAGGGAAAGGCGCTGCAGCAGGTGCGGGGGCGAATGGGCGAGATCCTGTGGCGGGAGGCACCGGTCGAGGCCGACCTCGTGATTCCCGTGCCGGACTCGGGCAACCCGGCGGCCCGCGGGTTCGCTCGGGCCTCGGGGATCCCCCAGGACGACGGCCTGATCAAGAACCGCTACGTGGCCCGGACCTTCATCCAGCCCGGCCAGGAGCTGCGAAAGCACGGTTTGCGGATGAAGTTCAACCCCCTCCCGGAGATCGTCTCCGGCAAGCGCGTGGTCGTCGTCGACGACTCGATCGTGCGGGGCAACACCACCCGGCAGATCGTGGGCATGCTGAAGGACGCGGGGGCCCGGGAGATCCACTTGCGGATCTCCTCGCCGCCGATCCGCTACCCCTGCCACTACGGGGTCGATATGTCGACCCGCGAGGAGATGATCGCCCACGGGCGCTCCGTCGAGCAGGTCGCCCAGGAGCTTGGCGCCGACTCGCTCGCCTACCTTTCGCTCGACGGCGTGTACGAGGCGGTCGGCACGCCCGCGCAGGATCACTGCGACGCCTGCTTCACGGGCCGCTATCCGCTCGGAGACAACGGCGAGGGGAACGGCAAGTTCGCGCTGGAGGAGATCGCCGTCGTGCCGGTCGGCCGCTGAGCTCGAGCGACTCGCGCCGGTGGGCAGATTCCGCATCGCCGTTCTCGTCTCGGGAGCGGGAACCAATCTTCAGGCCATCCTCGACCGCCTTCATGGGCAGGGCGACATCGAGGTGGCCTGCGTGGCATCGAACAAGCCCGAGGCCCGGGCCCTGAAGCGAGCCCGCGACGCGGGGATCGAAACCGCCGTCTTCGAGAGGGCGGCACATTCGGACCGGCAAGCTCGCGATGCCGCCCTGGGCGATTGGCTCGCCGAGCGGGAGGTCGACCTGGTTGTTCTCGCCGGCTACATGGAGTTGCTGTCGCCCGGCTTCGTCCAGCGCTTTCGCAACCGAATCGTGAACGTTCATCCGGCGCTGCTCCCTTCGTTTCCCGGCCTGGACGCCGTCGGGCAGGCGCTCGCCCACGGGGTCCGCGTCACCGGGGTGACCGTGCACCTGGTCGACGAGGGCGTCGACTCCGGGCCAATCGTCCTGCAGCGCGCGGTGGAGGTCCCGCTTGATCGCGACCGCGCCGCGCTGGAGCAGGAGATCCATCGAGTCGAGCACGAGCTCCTTCCCGAGGCGATTCGGCTGATCGCCGCGGAAGCCGTCAGGACCGATCCGGAGAATGCCCGCATCGTTCACGTGGAAAGCCAACTGGAGACGAGGCATGGCTGACCCGGTCGCCACCGGCAGCGAGCGCGAGCCCTGCTCCGCCGTGGACGGCGCGATCCGGGTCCGGCGGGCCCTGATCTCCGTGTCCGACAAGACAGGGGTGGTCGACTTCGCCCGGGGCCTTGCCCGTCTCGGAGTCGCCATCGTCTCCACGGGAGGCACCGCGGCGGCGCTGCGAGAGGCCGGGATCGAGGTCCAGGACGTCGCCGAGCTGACGGGAGCGCCCGAGATGCTCGACGGCCGCGTGAAGACACTCCACCCACGCCTCCACGCGGCGCTCCTGGCGGTGCGCGACGACCCCGATCACATGGCGAAGCTCGAAGAGGAGGCGATCGAGCCGATCGACCTGGTGTGCGTGAACCTGTATCCGTTCGAGCGCACCGTCGCCGGCAAGGACGTCAGCGAGGAGCAGGCTGTCGAGAGCATCGACGTGGGCGGGCCGACGATGATCAGGGCGGCGGCCAAGAACCATCGCCACGTGGCCGTCGTGGTCCGTCCTGAGAGCTACGACGCGGTGCTGGCGGAGCTGGAGGATTCGGCCGGGCGAATATCGGCCGAGACGCGACACTGGCTCGCGAACGAAGCGTTCGCGCTGACCGCCAGGTACGACTCGGCGATCAGCCGCTGGTACGGGCTGCGCTACGAGGCGTATCCGAGCCACTGGGTGATGGCCCACGAGAAGTTCCTCGACCTTTCGTACGGCGAGAACCCCCACCAGAAGGCGGCGCTGTACGTGGAGGTCGGCACTCGCTCGCACGTCCTCTCACGCGTGGCGAAGCTGCACGGAAGGGCCCTGTCGTTCAACAACGTGCTCGACCTCGACGCGGCCCGGCGACTGCTGGACGAGCTCGAACACCCCGCCTGCGTGATCGTCAAGCACAACAATCCCTGCGGCGTCGCCATGGCAGATTCGATCGCCGACGCCTACGAGAACGCGCTGGCCTGCGATCCGCTGTCGGCGTTCGGCGGCGTCATCGCCCTCAACCGACCCGTGGACAGGCAGCTGGCAGAGCGCCTCCACCAGAACTTCATCGAGGTCCTGATCGCACCCACCTACGACGAGGACGCACTCGAGGTCCTGCGGCAGAAGGAGGCCGTGAGGCTGCTGGAGTCAACCGAGCAGCGAAGCTACGAGCCGCGCGAGCGCGACGTGAAGCGGGTGCGAGGCGGCCTCCTGGTCCAAGATCCCGATCGGATCGAGGAGGGCCGGGAGTCCATGCAGGTCGTCACGAAGGCCCGCCCCGGTGACAACCAGTGGGAAGACCTGTGGTTCGCCTGGAAGGTGAGCCGGCACGTGCGCTCGAACGCGATCGTGATCGCCAAGGACGGCGCGACCCTTGGGATCGGCGCGGGCCAGATGAGCCGGGTCGACTCGGTGAGGATCGCGATCGACAAGGCGCGCCTGGCCCGAGGCGCAGAGGCGGAAACGCTGCTCGCCGGGTCCGTGGTCGCCTCCGACGCCTTCTTCCCGTTTCCGGACGGACCCCAGCTTGCGATCGAGGCGGGGGCGACGGCGCTGATCCAGCCGGGCGGGTCGGTTCGCGACTCCGAGGTGATCGCCGCCTGCGACGAGGCCGGGGCGGCGATGGTGTTCACGGGCCGCCGCCACTTCCGGCATTAGGGTTGGCCAGCCCCGGGGCCGGGGGGAGGCTGGGTAGGAGAACGCCCACCCTTGGGTCAGCGAACGTCCCCCCATCGCATAGAGCTCGGTATCCGACGGCTAAGCAGGACACTTCCTGCGCGAGACCCTCGTAATGAGCGGGGGGGTTGGGACTAAAGTCTCACGGGATATCGGGGGCGTAGCAAATGTTGGTTTTGCGGCAGCCTTTTAAGCTGCATAAACGTGGGTTCGATTCCCGCCGCCCCCACTCCTGAAGGCTTGTGATCTTGCGTCGAAGCCCGTGTCCCCGGCGGTGATCTCCGGGCCTACCATGGATCGATGGCTAGGCGAAAGCTCACCGATTACGAGCAGAAGCGCTCGTTCGAGAAGACGCCGGAGCCCCGCGGCGGAAAGCGATCGAAAAAGGGAGGGGCGGGCAAGGAGCCCAAGCGCAGGACAGCCAGCCGCTTCGTCGTCCACGAGCACCATGCCCGGCGGCTGCATTGGGACCTGCGGCTCGAGCGCGACGGGGTGCTCGCCTCGTGGGCGCTGCCGAAGGGGATCCCCCAGCACCCGGAGGAGAACCGGCTCGCGGTTCACACGGAGGACCACCCGATCGAGTACATCGACTTCGCCGGCGAGATCCCGAAGGGCCAGTACGGAGCCGGCACGATGGGCATCTGGGACAGCGGGACCTACGAGGCGGAGAAGTTCCGCGACGACGAGGTGATCGCCACCTTCACCGGTGAGCGGGTGAAGGGGAAGTACGCCCTGTTCCAGACCAACGGCGACAACTGGATGATCCATCGCATGGATCCCCCGCTCGACCCCGAGCGGGAGCCGATGCCGAAGCAGCTCAAGCCCATGAGCGCAACCCTCTCGACGAGCCTGCCGTCCGACGAGGAGAACTGGGCGTACGAGATCAAGTGGGACGGTGTTCGCGCACTGGGATACAGCGAGTCCGGCCACCTGCGTCTGGAGAGCCGCAACCTGCGGGAGATCACCTCCCACTACCCGGAGCTTCGCGCCCTCGGCCCGGCCCTCGGCTCCACCGACGTGATCGTCGACGGCGAGATCGTCGCGTTCGACGAGGCGGGCCGGCCCAGCTTCGAGCGCCTCCAAAGCCGCATGAACCTGGCCTCGGAGTCGCAGATCAAGCGCCGCATGGCCGACATCCCGGTGACCTACCTGATCTTCGACCTGCTCTACGCGGACGGGCGCTCGCTCATCGACCTGCCCTACATCGAACGACGGCAGCTCCTCGAGGAGCTGGGCATCGACGGCCATGCATGGCAGGTTCCCGCCTACCACCTCGGCGACGGTGGCGCCCTCTTGGAGCTGAGCCGCGAGCGTGGCCTGGAGGGCCTGGTGGCCAAGCGACTCGAGAGCCGCTACCTGCCGGGCCGGCGAAGCCGCGACTGGCTGAAGGTGAAGAACCTCCAGGGGCAGGAGCTCGTGGTCGGCGGCTGGCTGCCGGGTCAAGGGCGCCGTGAGAGCAGCATCGGCGCCCTCCTCGTCGGCTACTGGGAGAACCACGAGGGAGACAGGCGACTGCACTACGCGGGCCGGGTGGGCACGGGCTTCACGGAGGCCGAGCTCAGGCGGCTGGCCGAGCTGCTGGAGCCGCTTCGCACCGATCGCAGTCCGTTCGGCGGTCGCCAGCCGCCCAAGCAGGCGGTCTTCGTCGAGCCTCGACTGGTGGCCGACGTCCAATTCCGGGAGTGGACGGCCGCCCGCACGCTTCGCGCCCCTGCGTACAAGGGACTGCGAACCGACAAGGACCCCGCGGAGGTGGTGCTCGAGCGGGAGCAGTCCCCGCCGTCCTAGCCTGCCGCCCCGCGCACGTCGCACTGAGCGAGAATGCCCAGGTGCGAGTCACGGCGAAGGTGGACTATGCGGTCAGGGCGATGGTCGAGCTGGCGGGCGCCACGGAGGACAGTCCCCTGAAAGGCGAGAGGATCTCCGCCGCCCAGGAGATCCCGTTGCGGTTCCTGGAGAACATCCTCACCGAGCTTCGCTACGACGGCCTGGTACGCAGCCGCCGGGGGGCCGACGGCGGCTACTGGCCCGCTCAGCCTCCCGACGAGGTGACGATCGCGGAGGTCATCCGGGCGGTCGAGGGGCCGCTGGCAAGCGTCCGCGGCGAGCCTCCCGACGAGGTGACCTTCCCGGGCGACGCGAGGGCGCTGCAGGAGGTGTGGATCGCCCTGCGGGCGAGTATGCGGGACGTGCTGGAATCGGTGACGATCGCCGACGTCGCCTCGGCCAGGCTCTCCGACCGGATCCGCGCGATCGTCAGCGACCCGGGTGCCTGGGAGGCTCGCTAGCCGCGCCGACGCCGGGCCGGGCAGCCATACCCCCTGGCGAGCCGAGCTCAGGCCGCGGCCAGCTCGTCCGTCCGCGCGTCGCCGTTAGCCTCGAACACCTTCGCGCGCTGCGGCCGGGCGTAGACGATCTGGCCCTCGGTCAGCTCCATCAGCTCGGCCTCGGCCGCCGTCATCTGCGCCCATAGCTGCGTGCCGTCGGAGAGCATCAGCTCGACCCGAGCCTCGAATCCGAGGGGCACGATTCGCTCGATCATCGCCTCTTCGGCCTCGGCCGCGGGCGCCTGGAGGATCTCCAGGTCGTGCGGGCGGATGAACAGGGCGCCGCGCCGGTTGACGGGCCCGACGAAGCCCATCACGAACTCGGTCGCAGGGTGGTCGTAGAGGTCGCGAGGCTCGCCAGCCTGCTCGATGCGGCCCTCGTTCATCACCACGATCTGCTTGGCGACGTCCATCGCCTCCTCCTGGTCGTGGGTGACGAAGATCGTCGTCACGTGCACCTCCTCGTGGAGGCGGCGCAGCCAGATGCGGAGCTCCTTGCGGACGTTCGCGTCGAGCGCCCCGAACGGCTCGTCCAGCAACAGCACCTCGGGCTCGACGGCCAGGGCACGAGCGAGGGCCATTCGCTGGCGCTGGCCGCCCGAGAGCTGCGACGGGAAGCGGTCCGTGAAGCCCTCGAGGTGAACGAGGCGAACCAGCTCCTGGACGCGCTCCTCGATCTCCTTCTTGGGCCGCTTGCGGATCGTCAGGCCGAACGCGATGTTGTCCTTGACCGTCATGTGCTTGAAGGCGGCGTAGTGCTGGAACACGAAGCCCACGCCTCGGTCCTGCGGCGCGACCGCGGTCGCGTCGCGGTCGGCGATCAGCACCCGCCCGGCGTCCGGCAGCTCCAGGCCGGCGATCACCCGAAGGAGGGTCGACTTGCCGCTGCCGCTCGGGCCCAGCAGGGCCGTCAGCGACCCGGGAGGCACCTCGATGGACACGTCGTCCAAGGCGACGAAGTCGCCGAACTTCTTCCCCACGTTCTGAACCGAGATGCCCATCAGGCTTCCTTCCTCTTGAATGCGTTCATCGCCAGCAGGGTCCCCACGGCGAGCATCGCGAGCACCAGGGAGGCGGCATAGGCCCCCGTGAAGTTGAACTGCCCGAACTCCCGCCACACCCACAGCGGGGCGGTCTCCGTCGAGCCGACAACCCGGCCGGAGACCACGGCGACGGCACCGAACTCGCCCAGCGCCCGCGCCGTCGCCAGCACGACGCCGTAGGCGACCCCCCATCGGATTGCCGGCAGGGTGATCCGCCGAAACGTCTGCCACCAGTTGGCCCCCAGCGTCTGCGCCGCCTGCTCCTGTTCGTCCCCGATCTCGTGGAGCACCGGCACGACCTCGCGCACGACGAACGGCAGCGAGACGAAGATCGTCGCCAACACCATCCCCGGGAGAGAGAAGAGAATCTGGAACCCGTTGTCGAGGAGCCAGCCGCCGAACCACCCCTCGCGGCCGTACAGCAGGTACAGCGAGAGTCCGATCACCACCGGCGAGATCGCGAATGGCAGATCGATCGCCGCGTTGAGCAGCGCCTTGCCCCGGAATTCCGTGCGCACCAGGAGCAGCGCGCAACCGATTCCGAAGATCGTGTTCGCCGTCACTGAGATCGCCGCGATCAGGATCGTCAGGTAGAACGCGTGCAGGGCCTCAGGCGTCGTGACCGCGTCGAAGGCGGCGCCGGCGCCGTGCTCGAAGGCGCGATAGCAGATCATGCCCACCGGGATCAGGAGGAGTAGGGACAGGTAGCCGAGGGCGAAGAACCGCATCCCCAGCCGCGTGCCGGTGCTAGCGGACATGGCGAAGGCTCCAGTGGGTGAGCCGTCCGAAGAGCAGCAGCACGACGAGCGCGATTGCCAGAAGGGCGACCGAGACCGCGGCGGCCCCCGTCGTGTTGCCGCTTTCGATCTGGGCGAAGATGAACAGCGAGGCCACCTGCGTCTTGGGCAGGTTTCCCGACAGGAGCACCAGGGAGCCGAACTCCCCGACCGCGCGCGCGAAGGCGAGCGCGGCGCCCGCGAGGATCGCGGGCGTCAGGTTGGGCAGGATCACCCGGCGAAAGGTGGTGCGCGGGCGGGCGCCGAGCGAGGCCGCGGCCTCCTCCATCTCGCGGTCGAGCTCCAAGAGGACGGGCTGCACGGCACGGACGACGAACGGCAGGGTGACGAATAGGAGCGCCACCACGACGCCCACCCGCGTGAACGCGATGTCGATCCCGACCGGGCTGTCGGTTCCGTAGAGCGCCAGCAAGGTGATCCCGGCGACCACGGTCGGAAGCGCGAACGGGAGGTCGATGACCGAGTTGACGATCCGCTTCCCCGGGAAGCTGTCCCTGACCAGGACCCAGGCGATGGCCGTGCCGGCCACGACGTTGATCAGGGTCACGATCACGGAGGCGATCAAGGTGAGTCTCAGGGCCGAAACCGCCAGCGGCGAGGTGAGGGAATCCCAAAACCCTCCAAGCCCGCCCTCGGTGGACTGCGCCACCAGGGCCGCGATCGGGATCAGGACGATGATGCTGAGGTAGGCGGTGACGAGTCCGCGCCCCAGGGCAGCGCCCCCGAGGCGCGGCATGGATACCGGCCTCGGGGACGCCACCTCAGGGGCACTGGCTACGGGCGTCACCCCGTAGTCACCCCCAGGAGTTGCACCATCCGGATGGTCATCCGGTGGAGACCCCCAGATCGCTCTCGATCTCGGCGACGCTGCCGCTCTCCGGATCGAAGAACTCGGTGTTCACCTTCTCCCAGCCACCGAGGCTGGCGACGTCGAACAGTCCGGACGGGACCGGGAACTTGTCCTTGTTCTTGGCCAACACGGCGGGATCGACCGGGCGGTAGCCGCCGTCGGCGAAGAGCTGCTGCGCCTCCGGCGTCCACAGGTAGGTGAGGAAGTCCTCCGCCTGCGTGGAGGCGTCACTCGTGGTCGCCGCCGGCGTCTCGATCTTGATCGTGTCGTCCGGGACGACGTAGTCGATGTCCTCGCCGGCCTTCTGGGCCTCGATCGCGTCGCTCTCGTAGGACAGCAGGACGTCGCCCTTCCCGCTCGTGAAGGCGGTGAGCGCGTCGCCGGCGCTGCCGGGCTGGACCACCGCGTGCTCGAGCACGCTTCTCAGGAAGTCCAGCGCCTCGTCGGGCGACTTGCCCTGGTTGAGCTCGGCGCCGTAGGCGGCCAGCAGGTTCCACTTCGCGCCGCCGGAGCTGAACACGTTCGGGGTCACGACCTCGACCCCGGGCTTCACCACGTCGTCCCAGGTCTGAATGTTCTTCGGGTTGCCCTTACGGGTCACGAAGACGACAACCGAGTCCTGGACGATGCCCTTGTACTCGTTGTCCTGCCAGCTCGAGTCCACGATCCCGGCGTCCACCAGCGCCTGCATGTCGGGCTCGGTCGACAGGTGGACGTAGTCCGCCGGCTGCCCGGCCTGGACCGCCCGGGACTGGTCGCCGGAGGGGCCGAACGAGGTCTTGAACGTCGCTCCCTCGCCCTCGGAGGTCTTCTGGAACCCCGGAATGAGGGCCTCGTCGTAGACCGTCTCAACGACGGAGTAGGCGACGAGGTTGACCTGCCCCGAGTCACCGCTGGACGAGTCGCCGCAGGCGGCGATCCCGAGAACGAGCGCCAGTGCGAAGGCGGCCGTGAGCCCGATGCGACCAACCTTGGAGAAGATGGCCTGACGCACTGCGCCAAGCGGGCGACCGCCGAGCGGCCGAGAGCGATTCATTATCTGTTTACGCCTTTCCCGATTAAGTTAGTGGACAAGGCTCGGCACGGTAGCACATGGATTCGGACGAGGTGTGGGGCGCGAACCGCCATGGCCCGTGGCGCGGAGTTCGGACAGGGGGCGCGGCGACGGAAGGGCAGCTGCGAGGGCGCCGGGCTGGACGGGTTCCTGCCGCCATCCGGCAGAAACCCGTCCATCGGCGGCGGCCTTGAAGGTGAGCCCACGACTTCGTTCCGGTCGGGCGCCGAGTGGAGCACCGCCTCTGGCCGGGTCCCGCGCAAGTTGCGGGCAACGCACCCGATCTTCGCGAATTCCGGGCAATTTTCGCCAGCTATTAGTAGGCTTTAACCAGTTCCCAGGGCAACCGGAGAGTCCAAGCCAACCTGCGAAGGAGACCAAGGATGGGCTGGCGCAGCAAGTAGTCCAGGGTCGGACACCTGTCCACGCGCCCATGAGCCTTGGCCAATCGGTTAGGGTTCACGTGGGAGTGCGCGCACATTGCGCCCCGAATGGATGCGAGGCAGCGCGGTGACGACATGGCTGAGGCGGTGGCGCCCTGAGGGGGCCGCGCCCGGTCGCGCAGCTCTGGCCGTTGCGGTCAACCTCGCGCCCGCGGCCGCGGCGATTGCGCTGTTCGTGCTCCTCTCGCCACCGGCCGCCTGGGATCAGCCGGCGCTGCTGGGGGCGATCGGGGCAATCGCGGCGATCGCGTTCCTGGCCGAGGCCAGGATCAAGACGGTGGCCGCGGGAGGAGCGCTGTCGTACTTCGACGCCAGCATCGTCTTGGCGCTGGTCGCGCTTGCGATCGCCGGCCCGCTGCCGGCCCTCCTGGTGTGGCTCGTGCCCGACACGATCAGCCGCCTCACCCGCCAGGACTACGTCGGGTCCCCGGGCCACGTGGCGACGGTGAGCAGCCTCGCCCTGGGCGCCCTGGCCGGCTACGGCGTGCTGGAGCTCGCCGCCCCGCCGTCGCTGGCGGCGGCCATGCCCGCGCTGTTCACTGTGGGGTTGGTGATGTACTCGGTCAACTACCTGTTCGCCCGGCTGACCTTCGCCCCGTTCTACCAGGGCTACCGGCCCGCGTACCTGATCCGGTCGGAGTTCCTGGAGATGCTGCCGCCGTTCGCGGCCATGCTGCTCCTCGGGGTCGCGACGGCGGCCCTGACCGGTCCGCTCGGCGTCTTCGCGCTGGCTCCGATGGCGGTGGTCGTCGTGATCCCGCAGCTCGCCGTCGCGGCGCTGGCCCGCGAGCGTTCCGTCGCGCGCCTCAGCACGGAGAGGGCGGCTCAGCTCTATGCTGCCGCGATCTCGGACGTGCTCGCGCTGTCGCGCAACGACCGCCGCACGGTCGCCTGCGCAGGGGCTCTCCTGCAACGCTCGGACCCGGGTGAGCTCCAGCTCAACGCGTGGCGACTCGAGGACCTGCACGACGCGACTCTCGCCGCCCTCCACGTCGACGAGCGATGGGACGGGATGGGCGGGCCGGCCGGTCTGATCGGGGGGTGGTCCCCGCTGGCCAGCCGGGTGCTGTCGGTCGCCCGCGCGTGGAGCGAGCTCACCGCAGCGGGCACCGTCGAGCTGTCCCATTCCGAGGCCCTCTTGGACCTCAACCTTCGCTCGGGGACCGAGTTCGACCCGGAGGTCGTGAAGGCAGCCGAGCGAGTGGTCGCCGAGGAGCAGGCATTCGTCCGCGCGCCGGGCTTCGAGCCTCGCCTCCACCGCCTGCCCCTGCCTCGCCCCATGCGAAGGACGAAGCTCCCCACCGTCCTCGCGCATCTGACCCGCGCCGCTTAGCTCTTCCGCGACAGCCGGATTCGGGCCGGGCGACCCGCTGACTCAGGCGAGGTCGGGCAGCCCCTCATCGGGCGTCGAGGCGCGGGCATGCAGCTTGCGCGAGATGCGGCCCGCCCGGCGCGCCGCGTAGCCCGCCTCGACTGCTTGGCGCATGGCGCCCGCCATCCGCGCCGGATCCTTGGCTCGCGCGACCGAGCTCGAAAGGAGGACGCCGTCGCACCCGAGCTCCATCGCCAGCGCCGCGTCCGAGGAGGTGCCGATGCCGGCGTCGAGGATGACCGGCACCGTGGCGCGCTCGACGATGATCTGGATGTTGTACGGGTTTCGAATGCCCATCCCGGACCCGATGGGCGAGCCCAGCGGCATCACAGCCGCGCACCCCGATTCTTCGAGGCGGCGGGCCAGGATCGGGTCGTCGTTCGCGTACGGCAGCACCGTGAACCCCTCGTCCACGAGCTGCTCGGCTGCGGCGATCAACTCGATTGCGTCAGGAAACAGGGTCCGGTCGTCCCCGATCACCTCAAGCTTGATCCAATCGGTCTCGAACGCCTCGCGCGCGAGGCGTGCGGTCCGTACGGCGTCGCGTGCCGTGTAGCAGCCGGCGGTATTGGGCAGCGCGAACAGTCCGAGGCGGTCGATGAGGTCCAGGGCCGAACCCTGCGCCAGCGGGTCGACTCGGCGCAGGGCGATCGTCACGATGTCCGTGCCCGAGGCGACCAGGGCGTTCTCCATCGCCTCCAGGGAGCGAAACCCGCCCGTCCCCACGATCAAGCGCGAGCCCCACGTCCTCCCACCGAGCTCGAACCTACCGTCGGGCTCGGTTGCCGGCCGGCTCGCGGCCGGGTCGGCCTGGGGGCTATCCGCCCTGGACCGCATGAACCACCTCCACGCTTTGCTCGCCGCGAAGCTCGGTCTTGGACCAGTCCGCTCGCCGGATCACCTCGCCGTCTACGGCGACCGCTATCCCCCGGCCCTCGGCGGGCTCCGCCCCGGCCTCGAGCACCGCGTCGGCGACGGTCGCGCCGACGGGCATCTCGACGGGCCTTCCGTTGAGCTCGACCCTCATCGGGTCAGCTCCTCGAACGCCGGGGCGGATGTCAAGCCCGGGGCGGCCTGACCCTCGAACCGGCCCGGGTGGACGGCCTCGGCCTCGGGGGGCAGCGGATCGCCGGCCAGCAGGGCGGCGATGGACTCGGCCGAGACCGGAGCCAGCAGCATGCCGTTGCGGTAGTGACCCGTGGCCAGCACGAGGCCGTCCACCGCGCCGCGACCCAGCAGGGGAGCGTTGTCCGGTGTCCCGGGTCGCAGTCCGGCCCGCGTCTCGACCAGCTCGAGCTCCGCGACCTCGGGAATCGTGCGGTAGGCCTCGCGAAGAAGCTCGTGAACCCCGCCGGCGGTGACCCTGACGTCGAAGCCGCGTTCCTCCACCGTGGCGCCGACGACCAGGCGGCCGTCGGGGCGCGGGACCAGGTACACGCGCTCGGTGACGACGATACGCCGGCAGGGGGGCCGCTCGGGGTCGCCCCGCAGGGTGAGGATCTGGCCCTTGACCGGGCGGACGGGCGGACGGGCGGGGGGCGGCAGCCAGGGGGCGGCGCCCGCCCAGGCGCCGGTGGCCAGGACCACGTGATTGCCGCGGTGCTCACGTCCGTCCCCGGTGATCACTCCCGTCAGGCGGCCGTCGCCGGCGAGCACATCCGTGACCTCGGCCTGCTCGAAGACCTGGCCGCGGCGGTGCTCGACGGCGGCCCGAAGCGCGGGAATCAACAGGTCGGGATCGACGGCGGCCTCCCCGGGCGCCGCGATCCCCCCGGCGCAGGCCGGGGCCAGGCCCTCCTCCAGCTCCCTGGCGGCGCTCGGGCGCACCCACTCGACCCCGACCTCAAGGGAGTCCATCAGCTCGAAGCGCCGCCGAAGCTCCTCGGCCTCGTCCCGGTCGAGCGCTACGTGCATCGCCCCGGAGGCCTGATAGCCGACCTCGAAGCCGCTGTCCTCTGCGAGCTCCGCAGCGAACGACGGCCAGGCTCGGGCCGAAGCGACCGTCAGCCGGCCGAGCTCATCCTCCTCCCAGGCGGCCTCGGCGGCGGGCGCCAGCATGCCTGCCGCCACACCGGAGGCTCCGGCGCCGGCTTGGTCGCGCTCCAGCACCCGAACGCGCACCCCGCGGCGAGCGGCCCGCCACGCACAGGCCAGCCCGACCACCCCGCCGCCGACGACGATCGCGTCGACGGCCTCAGGGCCGTGCGGCCCGCGTGAGCGCTTCAGCGGGACGACCACGCCGTCGCGGTCGCCGCTGGGATCTGTGATCTGGTCTGGCACGATCGCCTTCCTCTCCACCGGACGGGCGGTCCGCGCCACCATCCCTGCGCCGGCATTACCCGGATCAGGTTCAGACGGTCGGCGGCCCGGATGCCGCCCTCTCAGCCCTTCGCCTGGGCTCCCGTTCTCAAGCCATGGTACTCGCCGTTCCCTGGATACTGAGGGCGTGGACCACCGGACGAAGGCCGCCGTGACCGGGGACGCGCCACTTCCATGACGAGCTCCGCGCCCAGCTCCCGGACGACGCGGGGGATGCGCTCCGCACGTGTGGCCCAAGCGCGCCTGTACTTCGTCTGCGAGGGCCGGCCGCGTGGGAAGGATCCAAGCCAGCTTCTGCACGCGGCCCTTCGGGGCGGGGTCGACATCGTGCAGCTACGCGAGAAGCGGCCGCGCTCGGCGGAGGACCTGGTGGAGCTCGCCGCTCCCTTCAGGCGGTGCGCCGACGAGCACGGCGCGCTGTTCATCCTCAACGACCGGCCAGACCTGGTGGAGGCGTGCGATGCCGACGGCGTCCACGTCGGTCAAGCCGATCTACCGGTTGCCCAGGCGCGCGAGCAGGCCGGGCCCGCCGCGCTGGTGGGCCTCTCGACCCATTCGCCGCAGGAGGTGGTCGCCGCCTGCGCCGCCCGCGGCGACGAGCGGCCGGACCAGATCAGCATCGGTCCGGTGTGGGAGACGCCGACCAAGCGGGGCAGGCCGGCGACCGGTCTCGGCCTGATCGAGCTCGCCGCGCGGGAGGCGACGATTCCCTGGTTTGCGATCGGCGGCATCGAACCCGTGAACATCCAGCGGGTGATGGCCGCGGGCGCCGAGCGGATCGTGGTGGTCCGGGCGATTCGCGATGCCCCCGACCCCGAGGCGGCCGCGCGCGCGCTTTGCCAGGCGCTCCAGGCGAGCGTGCCGGTGCGGCCCTGATGGCCGACCGCGAGCGCCGGCGGGCTGCGCGCGCCAAGCGCAAGGCGCGCTCGGCCGACCGGACGGCCGAGATCGCCGCTCGCTACGAAGAGCGGGACCGCGCGGCCCGGGAGGCCCTGGAACCACTGCGGGAGGACGAGCGCCCGGCGGTGGTCACGGTGGCGGCCCTGATCTCGACCGCCGTCGCGGCCCTCTCGCTCCTGGGGTTCGCGCTGTGGGACGTCCTGCGCGACGATCCGCGTCCCAACGCGATCGGATCGATCAGCTTCGCGATCCTGATCGGAGCGATGGCCTACGGCCTGTGGCGCACCCGCTACTGGGCAGTCCTCGGATTCCAGGCCGCGATGGTGCTGGTCATGCTGTCCGCGATGCTGGGGGCGATCAGCGCGCTCACCGTGGGGCTGTTCGTCGGCAGCCTGGTGATCGTCGCGGCCGCGGGCGTCCTCTTCTACTTCATGGTCAAGGCCATGGCCCGGATCCAGATGCCCGAGCGCGCGCCACGGCACTGAGGCCGCCGAGGGTCCACAGCTCGCGGAGGCGTCCCGCATCCAGCTCGGTATCCGAAGCGCAGAGCAGGATGCCTGCGCGGGGACGGGCATCGCACGCGAGGAGGCGGGCGAGAAACGTTCTTATAGAGTCGCGGAGATGGCCGGCCCTTACGACGTGATCGTGATCGGCGGCGGTCCCGGTGGCTACGTGGCCGCCATCCGCGCCGCCCAGCTCGGCCAGAAGACCGCGGTGGTGGAAAGGGACAAGCCCGGCGGTCGCTGCCTCAACTACGCCTGCATCCCCGCCAAGACGGTCCTCCACAGCGCGGAGGTCTACGACCAGGCGGTCCACGGAGCCGACCTCGGCGTCAAGGTCGAGTCGGCCAGCGTGGACTGGGAGGCGCTCGGAGCCCGCCGGGCCAAGGTGTCCGACACGCTCGCGGGCGGGGTGAAGATGCTGTGGGACAAGAACAAGGTCGAGCTGATCGAGGGCGAGGGCTCGCTCGGCGAGGACGGCAACGTCCAGGTCGGCGGCGAGACCTACGAGGCGCGGGCGGTCGTGCTCGCCAGCGGGTCGGTGGCCCTCCCCATTCCCGGGGTGGAGTTCGGCGACCGCATCGTCGACACCTGGGGCGCATGGTCGCTTCCCGAGCAACCCGGGAGCATCGCCGTCGTCGGCGCGGGCGCCTCCGGGGCCGAGATCGCGTCGGCGTACGCGCGGTTCGGCACCGAGGTGGTCCTGATCGAGATGCTCGACCAGATCCTGCCCGCCGAGGACAAGGACATGGCGCGGGTGGTCGAGCGAACGTTCAAGAAGCAGAGCATCACCATCTCCACCGGCACCAAGGTCGAGGCCGTGGACCCCGGCGAGGGCTCGGTGAAGGTGCGCTACGGCGACTCCGAGACCGAGGTGGACTACCTGTGCATCGCCGGAGGCCGGGCTCCCGACACCGGGCCCCTCAACCTGGAGGCGGCGGGGGTGAAGACGGACGATCGCGGAAAGATCGAGGTCGACGAGCACCAGCGCACCTCGAATCCGAACGTGTACGCGATCGGCGACCTGGTCGGGCACAAGGCGCTGGCGCACAAAGCGTCCGAGGAGGGCGTGGTCGCGGTCGAGCACGCCGCCGGCGTGCCCACCCACCCCGTTGACGAGAACCTGGTCGCGGGGGCGACCTTCTGCCAGCCGCAGGTCGCCAGCGTCGGGCTCACCGAGGCCCAGGCGAAGGAGGGCGGGCGGGAGGTCAAGGTGGGCCGGTTCAAGCTGGGCGGAGTGGGGGCCGCGGCCGTGTACGACGACCGCGACGGCCTGGTGAAGATCGTCGCCGAGCCGGAGTACGGCGAGATCCTCGGGGCGCACGTGGTCGGCAACCGCGCCTGCGACATGATCAGCGAGCTGGTCGACACGATGGCGCTGGAAGGCGGCTACCAGGAGCTGGCGCGCATCGTCCACCCTCACCCGACGATCTCCGAAGCGGTGCTGGACGCGGCGCGAGCGGTCGACGGCTGGGCGATCCACCAGTAACGCGCCCGCCGATGGCGCCCGCAGGACGCGCCGTCTTCTTCTACGACCTCGGCTCGCCTTACTCCTACCTGGCGGCCGAGCGGCTCCATTCGGCCTTCGCCGAAGCGGGCGCCGAGCCACCCGAGTGGCAGCCGATCCTGCTTGGAGGCTTGTTCCAGCGCTTCGGGCGGCGATCGTGGAGCACGGGGCCGGAACGCGACGCCGGGATGCGCGAGGTGGAGCGGCGCGCCTCCGCGTACGGCCTGCCGCCGATCGTGTGGCCGCGACCGTTTCCGGGCAACACCCTGGGGGCGATGCGAGCGGCCACCTACGCGAAGGAGATCGGCCGCGCGGTGTCGTTCTCGCTGGCCGCTTTCCGTCAGGCGTTCGCCGCCGGCCGTGACCTGAGCGAGCCCGACAACGTCGCCCTCGCCGGGGCGGCCGCCGAGATCCATCCGAGGGCGCTGATCGCGGCGGTGGGGCGGGATGGCGTCAAGCGTGCACTTCGCGACGCCACCGACCGGGCCGGCGACCTCGGCGTGCGCGGGGTTCCAAGCTTGCTGGTGGGGAGCGAGGTCCTGTGGGGAGACGACCGCCTGAACGAGGCCGCCACCATCGCCGCGGCGTTATCGTGAGCGGCGGTGCCTGAGGAGCCCACGAAGACCGCGGAGGCGGAGTTGGCCAGCGATGGCAACGCGGCCGCGCCGCACGCGCTCCCGGACTCGGCCACCTGCCGCGAGCTGCTGGAGACGATGGCGCTGATCCGCCGGTTCGAGGAGGAGGCCGGTCGCCAGTATCAGCAGGCCAAGGCCGGTGGATTCCTGCACCTCGGGATCGGGGAGGAGGCCACGATCGTCGGCACGACCTCGGTGATGCGTCCCGACGACTACCTGATCGGCACCTACCGGACCCACGGCCACGCGATCGCCCGCGGAACCGACCCCAACCGCGTGATGGCGGAGCTCTTCGGCCGCGAGGACGGATGCTCGCGAGGGCGCGGCGGCTCCATGCACATCTTCGACCTCGAGCGGCGATTCATGGGCGGCTACGGGATCGTCGGCGGCAACCTCCCGCTCGCGGCGGGGCTCGCGCTGGCCTCCGACTACAGGAACGAGGACGTGGTCACGGTCTGCATGTTCGGCGACGGCGCCTCGAACACGGGGAACTTCGGAGAGACGATGAACCTGACGGCCCTGTGGAGGCTGCCGGTCGTCTTCCTGGTGGAGAACAACCTGTACGGCATGGGGACCTCCATCGACCGGCACTCGGCGGTCACGGATCTGTCGCGCAAGGCCGAGGGCCTCGGGGTCCCGGGGGTGCGGGTGGACGGGATGGACGTGCTCGCGGTGCGGGAGACGGTCGCCGAGCACATCCGGATCGCGCGGGAGGACCGCCAGCCGACCCTGGTTGAGGCGTTCACCTATCGCTACCGCGGTCACTCCGCGGCCGATCCCGAGGTCTACCGGACCAAGGAAGAGGTGGAGGAGTGGCGCCAGCGGGACCCCTTGAAGGTGTTTCGGGAGCGGCTCTTGGCGGAAGACGCAGTGGACGACGAGTACCTCGCGGCGCTCGACGAGCGCGTCGAGCGACGTGTGATGGAGGCGGTGGAGTTCGCGGACAACTCGCCCGAGCCCCCGCTTGAGTCGCTCTACGACCACCTGTACGTGCTCGGCGACCAGGTGCGGGGGTGGTACGCGGTCGACGAGCGCACCCCGCAGCCACACCGCGGCGAGCACGAGCGCGAGGTGGGCGCGGAGGGCGAGGCGCGAAAGCTCGCCGAAGCCGGGGCTGCCTATGCCGGCCAGCAGAGTCCCAGGGGACGCCAACCAGAGCAGACCACGGCCGAGCGTGACGCGGCCGCGGCGCTGGAGGACAGGGAGCAGGGCTAGGGATGGGATCGCCGTGCCGGTGATGCGGATGCGCGAGGCGCTGAACCAGGCGCTTGCCGAGGAGATGCGCCGGGACGAGGAAGTATTCGTGATGGGCGAGGACGTCGGTGTGTTCCAGGGCGCCTTCAAGGTCACCGAGGGCCTCCTGGACGAGTTCGGCGAACAGCGCGTACGCGACACCCCGATCTCGGAGAACACGATCGTCGGGACAGGCGTCGGCGCGGCGATGGCCGGGCTGCGCCCGGTGGTCGAGCTGATGACAGTCAACTTCTCGCTCCTGGCGATGGACCAGATCGTCAACCACATGGCCGCGATCCCCTACATGTTCAACGGCCAGGTCAGGGTTCCGATCGTGATCCGCATGCCGGGAGGCGGGGGCCATCAGCTCGGGCCGACCCACTCCCACAGCTTCGAGGCGATGTTTCAGCACATCCCCGGGCTGCTCGTCGCCTGTCCGTCCACCCCCGCCGACGGCAAGGGATTGCTGAAGTCGGCGATCCGCGACGACAACCCGGTGATCTTCATCGAGCACGAGACGCTGTACGGGTTTCGCGGCGAGATCCCCGAATCGGGCGACGGCGACCACACGGTGGACTTCGGCGAGGCGGCGGTGGTCCGGGAGGGGGGCGACCTCACCGTGGTTGCCATCCTGCGGATGGTGGACGTGGCGCAGCGCGCCGCCAAGGCCCTCGCCACCGAGCACGGTGCCGAGGCCGAGGTGATCGATCCGCGGACCCTTCGCCCGCTCGATCTCGACACGATCCTCGAGTCGGTGCGCAAGACGAACCGCTGCGTGATCGTCGAGGAGGGCTGGCCCCACGGCGGCGTCGGGGCGAACATCGCGGCCCTGGTCGCGGAACAGGCCTTCGACCACCTCGACGCCCCGATTCAGCGGGTCACGGGAGCCGACGTGCCGATGCCTTACGCCAAGCGCCTCGAGCAGGCGGCGATTCCCCATCCCGAGCACGTCGTGAGCGCCGCCCTGGCCACCCTCGAGGGGGCGCTCTAGTGGCCAGGGACGTCGTCATGCCCCGGCTCTCCGACTCGATGGAGGAGGGCACGATCCTGCGGTGGCTGAAGTCGGCCGGCGAGCAGGTCGCTCGGGGCGAGGAGCTGGTCGAGATCGAGACCGACAAGGCCAACATGGTCTACGAGGCTCCCGACGAGGGAACCCTCGTCGAGGTGCTCGCCGGGGAGGGAGACACGCTGGCGATCGGAGAGGTGATCGCCCGGGTCGGAGAGCCCGGCGAGGCCCCGTCGGGAGACCGTGCGACGGGTGGCCGTCAACCCGTGGGGGAGGCAGGGGAACCCGGCCGGGAGACCCCCTCTCCCGCCCCTGGGTCGGCGGCTTCGCCGAGTCCTCGCGTCCCTGCTGCGGAGCCTCTCCCGGACGCCCCCCCCTCCTCCCCTCGGCGAACGGAAACCGTGCCCGCTCCCACGGCCGGCGACGACGGAAGGCTCAAGGCCTCGCCGCTGGCCCGGCGGATCGCGCGTGAGAACGGCTTGGAGCTCGGCGAGATCGCCGGCTCGGGGCCGGGCGGGCGGATCGTCAAGGCCGACGTGGAGAAAGCCGTGGCCGCCGGGCCCACGGCGCCCGCCACCCCCGCCGCACCCGCCGCGCCCGGGCCGACCGCCGGCGTGCACGAGCGCCCGGAGACGGCCAAGGGAGCCACCTCCCACGAGGAGCTGACGAAGCTCCAGCAGACCGTGGCCAGGCGCATGGCCGAGTCCAAGGCCACGGCGCCGCACTTCTATCTGTCCGCCGAGGTCGACATGAGCCGGGCGGTCGACGCGCGGCGGACGCTCAAGGCGGCGGCGGGGGACGAGGTGACGGTTCCCTCGTTCAACGACATGGTCGTCAAGGCGTGCGCGATCGCCCTCCGCGAGCACCCTCGCGCCAACGGCGCCTATCGCGACGGCCGGCTCGAGCTCTATTCCCGGGTGAACGTGGGGGTCGCGGTCGCCGGGCAAGACGCGCTGGTGGTCCCCACGGTGTTCGACGCCGACCAGAAGGGCCTGGCGGAGATCGCCCGGGAGACCCGGGCCCTCGCCGCGCGGGTTCGCGAGGGCACGATCACGCCGCCGGAGCTCTCCGGCGGCACCTTCACCGTGTCGAACCTCGGGATGTTCGGCATCGCCAGCTTCGCCGCGGTCATCAACCCTCCGCAGGCGGGGATCCTGGCGGTAGGGGCGATCACCGAGCGGCCGGTGATGCGCGACGGCCAGGTCGCGGCCGCGCACCTGATGTCGCTCAATCTCGCCTGCGACCACCGCATCCTCTACGGCGCCGACGGCGCCGAGTTCCTGGGGCGCATCCGCCGGCTGCTCGAAGAGCCGCTCGGCCTGGCTCTGTAGGGAGATCGCCGCCGGGAGCGGGCGCCGTGTCGGCAGGAGCTTGAAAGCGCGCCGCGCCGGCCCTAGAATTCAGTGACAGTTGCTACATAGGGGCGGAGGGGCGGAACCCCCTTCTCCCCCGTCCGTAGGCACCGGGACGGAGATCCCGCACCGGTGAGAACGGTTCGGTTTCGATGGAGATCCCATCGTCCGGCCCCAACGAAAGGCGGACAGGAGATGGAGACGAGCGACGCGAGCGCTGTCGCGGCTCAGCCCGTACGCGATCTCGCCGACGAGCCCCTGAAGCGGGAGGACCGCGGCAATCTCTTCCGCTACATGGTCATGATGCGCGCCTCGGAGGAGCGCGCGCTCACCCTCTACAAGCAGGGCAAGGTGCCAGGGTCGTTCTACGACGGCCGCGGCCAGGAAGCGATCTCGGTCGGGGCGGCCTTCGTGCTCGGCCCGCGGGATCGCATGTGCATCTTGCACCGCGACCTCGGCGCCCACCTGGTGCGCGGGGTGACCCCGGCCCGCTACCTGGCCAACTACATGGGACGGGCCGGTGGCGTCACCGGGGGCAGGGACGGCAACATGCACTTCGGCGACCGGGGGCTCGGATGCGTGGGCATGGTCTCGATGCTTCCCGACATGGCCCTGGTGGCGACTGGCATCGCGATGGCCTTCAAGCTAAAGCGCGAGCCGCGTGTGGCGATGACCTTCTTCGGCGAGGGCTCGACGGCCAACGGCCAATGGCACGAGGCCATGAACTTCGCCGGGATCCACCGCCTGCCCGTCGTCTTCGTGCTGGAGAACAACCGGTTCGCTTACTCGACGCCGAACGAGCTCGAGTTCGCGGTCGATCCGGTCGAACGCGCCCACACGTACGGGTTCCGCGGCGTGAACGTGGACGGCAACGACGTCGAGGAGGTCTTCGAGGCGGCCCGCGTCGCGTCCGTGCGGGCGCGAGCCGGTGAAGGCCCCACCTTGATCGAGTGTCAGACGATGCGCATGCACGGCCACGGCGCTCACGACGACATGCGCTACGTGCCCAAGGAGATGCTCCAGGAGTGGGAGCGGCGCGACCCCATCGACCGGTACGCCGAGCGCCTGGTCACCGACCACGGGTTCTCGGCGGACGAGGTCGAAGCGATCCGCGAGCAGGTCCGAGCCTACGTGGAGGAGTGCGCCCAAACCGCGCTCGCCTCCCCGATGCCCGATCCGGCTTCGGCCACCGACGGGGTGTTCGCGGACGGCTGGAAACCGCTGGGCGACGGCCGCGCGCCGTGGTCTCGCTGGGCCTCGAGCGCCGCCGCCAACGGCGCTCCGGCTTCCAACGGCGAAGCCGTCCCGGCGAACGGGAGCCGCTCGTGAGCGCCGCGACGGCCGCGACCGCCGAAATGACCTACCTGCAGGCAATCTCGGACGGGCTGCGAGAGGAGATGGCCCGCGACCCGTCGGTGTTCTGCATCGGCGAGGACATCGGCGCCTTCGGCGGCGCGTTCAAGGTCACGGACGGGCTCGCGGAGGAGTTCGGGCCGGAGCGCTGCGTCGACACGCCTCTGGCCGAGAACGCGATCATCGGCACCGCCGTCGGCGCCGCGATCGAAGGCCTGAAGCCGGTGTGCGAGATGCAGTTCGCCGACTTCATCTCGTGCGGCTTCGACCAGCTCGTCAACGTGGCGGCGAAGCTCCACTACCGACAGGGGGTCGCGGTGCCGATCGTCGTGCGGCTGCCTTCCGGGGGAGGGTTCTCGGGCGGGCCGTTCCACTCCCAGAACCCCGAGGCCTGGTTCCTTCAGGCTCCGGGGCTGAAGGTGGTGGCCCCAGCGACCGCGGCCGACGCCAAGGGCCTTCTGGTCAGCGCCATTCGCGATCCCAACCCGGTCTGCTACCTGGAGCACAAGGCCCTGTATCGCCACGTGAAGGAAGAGGTGCCGGCGGGCGAGCACGTCACGCGGATCGGTGAGGCGCGGGTGGCCCGCGAGGGGAGCGAGCTCACCGTGATCGCGTACGGGTCCAGCGTCCACCTGGCCCTGCGCGCGGCCGACGAGCTCGAGGCTGACATCGAGGTGGTGGACCTGCGAAGCCTTTGCCCGCTGGACCACGCGGCGATCCTGGCCAGCGTGCGCAAGACCAGCAAGGTGCTGGTGGCACACGAGGCGACGCGCTCGTGTGGGGTCGGCGCGGAGGTCGCGGCCCTGATCGCCGAGCGAGCCTTCGAGGACCTCGACGCCCCGGTGACTCGTCTCACCGCCGCGGACGTCCCGATCCCGTTCAGCCCGCCGCTGGAGCAAGAGGTCCTGCCGCAGATCGACGACCTGAAGGAGGCCTGCCGTGCGCTCCTCGCATACTGAAGGAGGCGTACATCCCGCCGCAGGCTCGGCCGAACCGGAGGCGGCTGCGGAGGATTCGGCCGGAATTCAGGTTCTGATGCCGCAGATGGGCGTCTCGGTCGCCGAGGGCACGATCGTCGAATGGCGAAAGCGTGCCGGCGACTGGGTCCGCTCAGACGAGGCCCTCTGCGACGTGACAACCGACAAGGTGGACGTCGAGATCCCCTCGCCGGCCGACGGGCGCCTGGAGCGGATCCTGATCGAGGCGGGAGCCACGGTCGCGGTCGGCACGCTCCTGGCCCTGATCGATCCAGCCGCGCGGCCCGGAGAAGCCCACCCCGAGGAGGAGGCGCCGAACGGCGGCTGCGAGCGCTCCGCGTTCTTCTCCCCGGTGGTCTTGCGGATGGCCAAGAAGCACGGCGTCGACCTCAGCCGGGTGAGCGGGACGGGCGTCGGCGGGCGAGTCCGAAAGCAGGACGTACTCGCCTATCTCGAGCTACGCCAGAACGCTGCTTCGGCGGACCCGCCCGAGCCGGCCCTTCACATCGAGTCGCCCTACCGGCCCGAGGAGGAATCGCCGGAGAGCGGAAGCGACGCCGTCGCCCCGCCGGCGCCGCTCTCCGGACATCCAGGTGGTCCTCGCCTGGTGGAAGAGCTGGCTCCCGGCCGCCGCCAGCCGATGTCGGCGATGCGGCAGGCGATCGCCCGCCACATGGTCGAAAGCCGGCACGTCGCCGCCCACTGCACGACGATCGTCGAGGCCGACTTCTCGCGGATCGCGGCCCGTCGAGCGGAGCTGCGACTGGAGACGGAGCGCCGCGGCGTCAACCTCACCTATCTGGCGTTCGTCGCGCTGGCAACGGTGGAGGCGCTCCAGGAGCATCCGAAGCTGAACGCGTCGGTGGACGGCGAGGAGATCGTCTACCACGACGACGTCAACCTCGGCATCGCGGTCGCCCTGGACGATGGCCTGATCGTGCCGGTCGTCCGCCAGGCGCAGCGACTCAGCCTCGAGGGCATCGCCGCCGCGATCGCCGATCTCGCGGAGCGGGCCCGAAGCCGAAGCCTCGAGCCCGACGAGGTGAACGGCGGCACGTTCACGATCACCAACCCGGGGCAGTTCGGCGCGGTGCTCGCGACACCGATCATCAACCAGCCGCAGGTGGCGATCCTCGACTTGGAGGCGATCGTCAAGCGCCCGGTGGTCGTGCCAGCGGGCGAAGGTACCGAGGAGGCCATCGCGATCCACCCGATGGCGTTCCTATGCATGTCGTGGGACCACCGGGCGCTCGACGGGGCCGACGCCGCCCGCTTCCTCGCCGCGATCAAGGGACGGCTCGAGCGGTGGGAGGCGAGGCGAGCGTGACCACGAAGCTCCGCTCGAACGGCGGGCCCGCAGCCACCGCTCAGCGTCCGCGCGGGTCGACTGGCCCATCCTCGCGGACGACCGTGGAGCCGGTCGCGTTCGACCACGAGGAGCTGGTGGTGCGAAGGGGCCGGAGAAGCGGCGCGCACGTCGTTGTCGCGATCCATTCGACCGCGCAAGGCCCGGCGCTCGGCGGCGTGCGCCTGTGGCGCTACGAGGAGGTCGCGGACGGGGCCCGAGACGCACTCAGGCTGGCACGCGGGATGACCTACAAGGCGGCCGCCGCCGGCCTCGACCTCGGCGGGGGCAAGGGCGTCATCTGCTCCCCCGGGGCCACGGTGCCCTCCGGTGCGGATCGCCGCGCCCTGCTCCTGGACTTCGGCGACCTGGTCGCCTCGCTCGGCGGTCGCTACATCACCGCCGAGGACGTCGGGATCGACGCGGGAGACCTGGTCGC
Organism: Solirubrobacterales bacterium; assembly: GCA_044871225.1. GTDB lineage: Bacteria > Actinomycetota > Thermoleophilia > Solirubrobacterales > 70-9 > AC-56. The sequence goes on along the minus strand of JBIOZP010000099.1, from coordinate 69,039 downwards.
GATCGCCGAGCGCACGGAGCACGTTACCGGGCTGCCCCCGGATCGCGGTGGGGCCGGCGACCCAAGTCCCTTGACGGCCCTCGGAGTCGAGTCGGCGATGCGCGCCTGCCTGGACGAGCGCTTCGGGCGTCGCGAGCCGGCGGGCCGACGGATCGCGATCGTGGGGCTGGGACACGTCGGCGAGAAGCTGGCGCGCCGGCTCGCGGAGCGAGGGGCCGAGCTCGTGATCTCCGACATAGATCCCCGAAAGCGCGCTCTCGCCGCCGAGCTCGGCGCGAGCTGGGTGGAGCCCTCGGAGGTGATGCTGGTCGAGTGCGACGTCCTCGCCCCTTGCGCGCTGGGCGGCGCGATCCACGCGAACAACGCCGGCCTCTTGCGCTGCGGGGTCATCTGCGGCAGCGCGAACAACCAGCTCGCCGCCGAGCCCCTCGCCGAGCTGCTTGCCGAGCGCGGCATCCTGTACGCGCCGGACTTCATCGTCAACGCCGGCGGGCTGATCCAGGTCTACAGGGAGATCCGCGGCTACTCGCAGGAGCAGGCTCGAGAGCTCGTGCTCGGGATCGAGGGCAACACCGTGCGCGTGCTGGCGGCCGCCGCGGAGCGTGCCGTGACGCCACTTCAGGCCGCCCGCGAGCTCGCCGAAGAGCGTCTCCAGGCCGCACATCGCGATCCGGCTGTGGTCGCGTGAGAGACTGGGATCCGTGAACGACGTTTGGGTCGTCAGGCTCGGGCAGGTCCCTTACGAGGACGCCCGCCTCGCGCAAAAGCGCCTGGAAGCCGCGCGCCAGACGGCCGAGGTGCCCGATCTGCTCCTCCTCCTGGAGCACCCGCCCACCTACACGAAGGGTCGCCGGTCCACCGAGGACGAGCTCCCGATGGGCGAGGAGTGGTACCGCAGGCAGGGGATCGAGGTGTGCGAGACGGATCGCGGCGGGCGGGTCACCTACCACGGCCCGGGGCAGCTCGTCGGCTATCCGATCATCTCGCTGGCCCCTTATGGCGACGACGTACACGACTACGTCCGCCGCATGGAGCGGGTGGTCGTCACGGCGCTTGGCGACTGGGGGGTTCGAGCCGAGACGGTTGAGGGACTGACCGGCGTGTGGACAGCGGAACGCCGCAAGATCGGGTCGATAGGCGTCCACGTGAACAGGGGAGTGACCACGCACGGGTTCGCCGTCAACGTCCACAACGACCTGCAGCCGTTCGAGTGGATCGTGCCGTGCGGGATCGAGGCGTGCCGAACGACCTCGGTGGCGCGCGAGCTGGCGGCGCCGGTCGATCTGGAGGCATTCGCGACCGCGGTTCGCGACCGCTTCGGCGACGTGTACTCCCGGAGTGCGGTCGAGGTCGCCGCGGAGGAGCTCTCAGCGCGGGTACCCGGGACGGAGGCGCTGGCAGCGGCGGTGCCGGCGCTACGGTAGAAGCGATGGAGCCGAGCGCCGCGACAAGCCCGTCCGAGCCCGCCGCCCGAGCCCAGAGATCAGGGGGTGGGGACCTCCACGTGACTCGCTCCAGGGCTCGTCCCGGCGGGATGCGCCAGGCGGCGGGGCGCCCGTTTCGCGAGCGCAAGCCGCCGTGGCTCAAGGTTCCGGCGCCGGGAGGGCCGACGTACCGCCACCTGAAGGCCATGATCCGCGACCAGAACCTGCACACGGTCTGCGAGGAGGCGAACTGTCCCAACGTCGGCGAGTGCTGGGAGCGCGGCACGGCCACGTTCATGATCCTGGGCGACGTTTGCACCCGCCGGTGCGGCTTCTGCAACGTCCAGACCGGCAAGCCGACCTGGAACGACCCCCTGGAGCCGATGAGAGTGGCGGCGTCGGTCAAGCGAATGGGCCTTCGGCACGCGGTGGTCACCTCGGTGGACCGCGACGATTTGCCCGACTACGGCGCCGGCGCCTTTGTCGGCGTGATCCGCTCGATCCGCATGCAGGCGCCGGCCTGCAAGGTCGAAGTGCTGACCCCCGACTTCCGCGGCCAGGAGATGCCGCTGGCCAAGGTGGTCCACGAGCGCCCCGACGTCTTCAACCACAACGTCGAGACCGTCCCCCGCCTCTACCCGAAGGCCCGGCGCGGCTCCAACTTCATGCGCTCGGCTCGCGTCTTGAAGCTGGCGAAGGAGATCGGCGGCGAGCGCGTGGTGACGAAGTCCGGGCTGATGGTCGGCCTCGGCGAGAGCTTCGACGAGATGGTGGAGGCGTTCGCGATCCTTCGCGAGCACCGCGTCCAGATCCTCACCGTTGGCCAGTACCTGCGGCCGACCGAGCAGCACCTCCCGGTGGTCCGCTACTGGCACCCGCAGGAGTTCGAGGCGCTCGAGCGCGCCGCGTACGAGCTCGGCTTCGAGTCGGTCGCCGCCGGGCCCCTGGTGCGCAGCTCCTACCACGCCGACGAGAGCGCGCGCGAGGTGATGGCGCGAAGCGGCGCGGCGGCCTAGCCACCGCCCGAGGACATCTCGTTCGCGGCTGATCCCGTCGCGGGGGCCAACCCCCCGCCGTCTACGCTTGCCCACCGGTGATCCCCCTCAAGGACAACATCCCGACCGCCCGGTTCCCGGTGGTGACCGTGCTCCTGATCGTCGCGAACGTCGCCGTCTTCGCCTGGCAGCTGACCCAGTCGACGACGCCGGGGTCGAGCCGCTCGCCACACGTCCAGGGACTGTCGGAGCGGGACGAGGCCACGATCGAGTACGGGGCCATTCCCTACCGCCTGACCCATCCCGGCAAGGACTGCGCCCTAGGGGCTGAGAACCAGGCTTCGAACGTGGATGTCGTCTGTCAGGGAACCTCCGAGTACGACCGCGCCCGGCTGGCCGGGGCCGAGGGGCTGGCGCCGTTCCAGCCGCTGGACGCGCCCGCTTGGTGGGTGACTTTGTTCACCTCGATGTTCATGCACGGTGGGCTGCTCCACATCGGCTTCAACATGCTGTTCCTGTGGATCTTCGGCAACAACGTCGAGGACTCGATGGGCCGCCCGCGGTTCCTCCTCTTCTACCTGCTGGCGGGGGTGGTGGCGGGCTACGCCCAGAGCCTGCTGGACGTGGACTCCACCGTCCCGCAGATCGGAGCGAGCGGCGCCATCGCCGGGGTGCTCGGCGGATATCTCCTCTTGCACCCGCGGGCTCGCGTGCTCACGGTGGTGATCGTGATCTTCTTCGTGACCCTGATCGAGGTCCCCGCCCTTGCCTTCCTGGTGCTGTGGTTCGCGCTGCAGTTCCTTGGGCAGTTCGGCGCTCCGGAGATCACCGGCGGCGGCGGGGTCGCCTACTTCGCCCACGTCGGGGGATTCGTCTTCGGCCTCGCCGCGATCAAGCTCTTCACCAGTGGTCAACGGGTCCCCGGGCCGGCCCCCCCCAGCCCGGCCTACTGACGATGCCGCGAACGGGCCGCCGGCCCGGAGCCGCGCGTGCGTAACGCGATCCTGCTGGTCGCGCTGCTCTTCTGCGTGCTGTTCGGCGCGGCCACCGCGAGCGTCGCGGCCCGAACGGGCTTGGACGTCTTCACGCTGATCTCGTTCCTGATCGTGTTCATGATCATGCTCGCGGTGCTCGGCGCGCTGCGAAACCCGCCGCCCGAATAGCGTGCAGGCGCTTGCTGCGCTTCGGCCGCGGCGGGCAGGGTGGCGGCCTCGCAGTTTTCGGTGCCCACCATGGAGCCAGCCGGAATCGAACCGGCGACCTCCTGCTTGCAAAGCAGGCGCTCTCCCAACTGAGCTATGGCCCCGTGCAGGCCATTCTAGGCGCGGCCCGGGCCGGCGCCGGAGGGTCGAACGCCGCTGATGCGGCCGCGTCGAAGGCCCCTCTCGTCCCCGAGCGTGTGCGAGGATGGCCGGGCAAAGCGCGGATTCCGGAGGTTGGGATGGCGAAGACGGAGACCGAGACCCCGGTCGGCGAGCGGGAGGAGGTCGACAAGTCACCGCAGGCGGTCGAGGAGGCACACCGCGAGGCGAAGGCGAGCGGTGCCGGCAAGCCGGGCCAGCGGGCGGAGGTCTCCAACCTGGAGATCGTTCGCCACTACTTCGAGATCGCGGCCGACCGGCTGAAGCTGGCGGACGACGTCCGCATCGTCTTCTGGACTCCCTACCGCGAGGTCACCGTGCAGATCCCGGTGAGGCTCTCCGACGGCAAAGTTCACGTCTTCTCGGGCTACCGGATCCAGCACAACGGTGCCCGCGGTCCGTACAAGGGCGGGGTTCGATTCCACCCGGAGGTCGACATCGACGAGGTCCGCGCCCTGGCCTCCCTGATGACCTGGAAGACCGCCGTCGCCGGAGTCCCGTTCGGGGGCGCCAAGGGCGGCGTCAACTGCCCCGCCCGCGAGCTCGAGCGGGCCGAGGTCCAGAAGATCACCCGCTCGTTCATGGACAAGGTCGAGAAGGTGCTGGGCCCGACCCGGGACATCCCAGCCCCGGACGTCAACACGAACGCCCAGGTGATGGCCTGGATGATGGACGAGTACGGAAAGCTCCACGGCCACACGCCCGCGATCTGCACCGGCAAGCCGATCGCGCTCGAGGGCTCATACGGTCGCGAGGCGGCCACCGGGCGAGGACTCGTCTACATGTTCCGTGAGGCGGCCCCGCACCTCGGCCTGAGCCCCGCCGACACCACGTTCGTGGTCCAGGGGTTCGGCAACGTGGGCTCCTGGGCGGCCCGCATCATGCAGCAGCTCGGGGCCAAGATGGTCGCCGCCTCCGACGCCAACGGGGCGATCCGCTCCGACGAGGGAATCGACGCCAACGCGCTGTCGGACCACGTGGCCCAGAGCGGCCTGATCACCGAGTTCGAGGGCGCCGAGGCGATCGACGCCGACGACCTCGTGGCGGTGCCCTGCGACGTGTTCATCCCCGCGGCCCTCGGCGGGATGATTCACGAGGGAAACGCCGGGCGCATGGAGTGCAAGGTGATCCTGGAGGGGGCGAACAGCCCCACGACGCCCGCCGCCGACCAGATCCTCCGGGACCAGGACGTCTACATCATTCCGGACGTGATGGCGAACGCGGGCGGCGTGGTCGTCTCCTACTTCGAGTGGGTGCAGAACCTCCAGCACTTCCGCTGGGACGAGCGCGAGGTGAACGACAAGCTCGGGACGATCATGCGCCGGGCCTACCGCGAGGTCTCCGCCCGGTCGCGCGAGCAGGGCATCGACCTGCGCGAGGCGTCCTACCTGGTCGGGATCGAGCGGGTCGTCGAAGCCGCCCAAACCCGCGGCTACATCTGACACGACCCAGCGCGCGAAAACCGAGCCTGGCGAGGACGCAGGGAGGGCCCCGACGCGAGCGTAGTCAGAACCTACGTGAGCCAGGGGCCCGACTGAGGACACGGCCAGGCGAAGGTTTGCAGCGCGCTAGAAGTCGAAGTCCTTGGGCTTGCCCTGCTCGAACCACAGCTCGTCGTCCTCAGGCGCATCCTTCAGGAACTCGGGCGTGTCGGCCAGTACGTCCTCGTCCTCCCCCGCGTCCCCTTCGTCACCCGACCGCTCCCCTGCACCCTCGTCCTCGACGTCCTCCTCGGGCATCGGGTGCTCCACCGTGTCGAGGGACTCGATCGGAATCTCCGCCGGCTCACCGGTCTGGTCGTAGAGCGCCGTCTCCCCCTCCGCATCGACCTGGTCGTCCTCGACTGCCTCGGCCGCGATGTGGCCCTCGTCCATCGGCGAATGCTCTTCCTCGCCGGGCACGGGCTCTTCCGGCGGCGCCTCAGGCTCCCCGGCCCCCGCCTCGGCGGCTTGGGGGAAACCGGCGCCGTTGGCGGCCTGCCCGGCGCCGCTGTCGCTCTCGGGGAAGTCAGGCTCGCCCGGGCGTGTCGGGGGGCCGAACGCCTCGTCCTCCATGCGCTGGAGCTCGGAGTCGGTCGCTCCGTGGCTGCGCTTCAGCTCGAGGTGCTCGCGGATCGCGTCGTCGAGGATTCCCATGGCGGATCGGGAACAAGATACCGCCGAATCCCTGGCCGGCAGGCACGCTTTCCTGCATCCTCGGGGGGGCCGATCGCGTCGGCTTTCCCGCCGAGGTCCCCTGCGCGGCGAGCGTCAGGGCCGGCCGGCGGCCTTCGTCTTGGGGCCGCCCACGACCCGGTTTTTTCCGGTCCGCTTCGCCTCGTAGAGGGCCTCGTCGGCCGCCGCGATCAGCGCGTCGGCACCATCGGCGCTGACCCGCATGGAGGCTACCCCCACACTCGCGGTCACCTTGATCGTGCCGGGCCCGCCGACACGCGGCACCGGCTCGGACCCGATCCGCTCGCGAATTCGCTCCGCCAACTCGAGAGCTCCCTCGATGTCGGTCTCGGGCAGCGCAACCGCGAACTCCTCCCCTCCGTAGCGTGCCGGCTCGTCCACCCCGCGTGACTCGAGGTGGAGAACTCTGCCGACCATGCGCAACACCTCGTCTCCCTGCAGGTGTCCGTAGGTGTCGTTGACCTTCTTGAAGTCGTCGATGTCGAGGATGATCAGCGCCAGCTCGTGGTCGAAGCGCTCGGCGCGCTCGGCCTCCTTGTCGATCAGCTTCCGGAAGCGTCGGTTGTTCGAGAGACCCGTGAGCTCGTCGGTGACCGCCTGCTCCGAGACCATCTCGTGCAGGGCTATGTTCTCGATCGACGACGAGACCTGCCCCACCAGGTACAGGAATACCTCGCGTTCGGCTGCCGTGAAGGGATCGCCTTCGCGAGCGATCGTCATCACCCCCACGCTGACCGACGGCTCGCTTATCCGTCGCAGCGGGTTGGCGAGCGCGTAGACGCCGTCGCGATCCCGGGCGACGAGGTCGTTGTCCGCCAGGGCGTCCACCTCGGCGGCGGCTGCGACTTCCTGGATCGCATCCGAGGCGGTGCCCGCCTCCGCCTCGGCTCCCTCGTGGCCGCTCAGCGCGATCTGTCCGTAGTCGGCGTCACAGGCGCCGAGCGCCGTCTCGACGACGACCTCGAGCAGCGCCTGCCGATCGAGGCCCGAGGCGAAGGCCTCGCCAATCCGGCGCACGGAACGGTCCACCTCCACCTGCTGGCGGCGGAGCTCCTGCATCTGGGCGGCCAGCCGATCGCTCATCTTGTTGAACTCGCTCGCCAGCCCGGCCATCTCGTCGCGCCCCAGCACCGGGACCTTGCGGCTGAAGTCGCCCTCGCCGATTCCCTTCGCCGCCGCCAGCATCGCCCTCACCTGTCCGGAGAGCATCCGCAGCAACATGGTCACGAAGAGCAGGGCCACGCCGAAGAAGAGCACCAGCGCCGCCGCCACGAGGGGGCTGGAGGACAGGAAGCTGCCCGACTCCACGGGACCGAACAACGTCAGGTCGAGGCTTCCGGAACCGGGGAGATCCACGGTGGCCGCGCGCAGGTTGTCGTCCCCCACCTCCACGTCGCCGGAGTCCCCGCTTGCCGGAAGCCCGGCGCCCGCGAGCGCCAGCGTGGACGAGATGGCCTTGCCCCCCGCGACCAGCGCCCCGTCGCGACCGGTTAGCCGCCGGACCTTCGCCAGGTACTCGTCCGGCGCCGTCGTCGATGTGGTCACCGAGCCCAGGGCGCCCCCCGGCCCGCTGAGATTGAGCTCATACGGCGCCACCGGTTGGCCCTGCCCGATCTCGGCAACCGTGCGCCGGCTCGGGTCACGCACCACCAGCGACTTGATCCCGGCTCGGGTGGCCTGCGGCCCGACCACGCTCTCGATCCTGCTCTTGTCGCCCGAGCGAAGCGCCGCCGCCACCGCCCGGTCGCGCACCAGGCGCTGCGTCGCCCGCTCCGTGGAGGCGTTGGCGTCCCGGTAGACGACCAGCGCCGTGTCCAGGCCCGCGTCCAAGCGGGCGTCGGCCTTCGCCTTGTCTGACTCGTTGGTCACCAGGACCACGAGCACGCCGACCGCGACCATCGGCAGGACGACGATCAGCAGGAAGAACAGGGTCAAGCGGCCGCGGAAGCTCACGCTGAATCCATCATCTGATCGGCAGGCTCATCCCCTTGCATTGAACGTGGATCGGATCGTGCGGATGCCCAGCTGCCCCGTAGCTCCGCTCGGAAATGCATCCTCCGGCGGCTATTCTTGCCCATGCGGCGCCGGATCGGTCGCGGTTGCCCGGCCAGTCGGCGTCGGACGTGGGGCTATAGCTCAGTTGGGAGAGCGCCTGGATCGCACCCAGGAGGTCGCGGGTTCGAGTCCCGCTAGCTCCATCTCAAAAAGCCCTGCACGTGCTAGTCCTTGCAGCGTGGCCGAGCAAATCATCGAAGCGAACGGTGTCCAGCTCTGCACCGAGCCGTTTGGCGACACAGGGCATCCGCCGATCCTGCTGATCGCGGGCATTGGCTCATCGATGCTCTCGTGGGAGGAGGCCTTCTGCCGGATGCTCGGCGGCGGCGGGCGATTCGTGATCCGCTACGACCATCGCGACACGGGCCGCTCGGTCACCTACCAGCCCGGCCACCCCGAATACACGGGGGCTGACCTCACGGCTGACGCCGCTGGCGTGCTCGACGGCTTCGGCATCTCGGCGGCGCACTTGGTAGGCGTCTCGGCCGGCGGGGGGATGGCCCAGGAGCTCGCGCTCGACTTCGCCGACCGGGTGCTCTCCGTAATCCTGATCAGCACCTCCCCCGCGACCCCCGATGACCGCGATCTGCCGCCGCCGAACACCGAGTTCGAGCGCTTCGTCGCCACGGCCACGGTGGACTGGTCGAACCCGGAATCGGTGATCGACTACCTGGTCGACTACTCGCGCATGCTCGCAGGCCGCGAGCGACCGTTCGATGAGGCCGGCGCCCGCGAACTCGTCCGGCGCGACATCGAGCGGGCGCACGACATCGCCGCGATGCAGAACCACGACCTCATGTCCCCTGGCGAAGCATCACCCAAGCCCCTGTCATCGATCACAGCACCGACCTTGGTCATCCACGGCACCGCCGATCCGATGTTCCCGCTCAAGCACGGCCAGGCTCTAGCCACAGAGATCCCCGGTGCCCGACTGCTGGCGCTGCAGGGTGCCGGCCATGGTGTCGATCGGGAGGACTGGGAGATGATCGTCGGCAAGATCCTCGAGCACACAGCGGCATTCGCACTTGGGCACTAGCCGTGTCCCATTGCCCAAATCAACGGACCCTCGGAGATACTCCGACGTGGTGAGACACTTGGGTCCTTCGAACAGCTGGGGGTACTCGTGAGCGCTATCGCACGTGGGGTGGAGCTCGATAGCCGCGCGGTCGATGACCTCGCGGCATCGTTCGGCGGGGTCCTAATCCGCCCGGCCGACGCGACGTACGACCACCAGCGGCGGATCTGGAACGGGTCGATCGACCGCCGGCCGGGCCTGATCGTTCGCTGCGCCGGCGTGGCCGACGTGATCTCGGCGGTTCGCTTCGCCCGGGAGCATGAGCAGCTCGTCGCGACGCGAAGCGGCGGCCACAGCTACCCAGGCCTGTGCGTGTGCGATGGCGGGATGGTGATCGACCTCGGGCAGATGAATGGGATTCGCGTTGACCCCGAAGCGCGGACCGCGAGGGCCCAGGCGGGGGTTTTGCTGGGCGACTTGGACCGCGAGGCCCAGGCCTTTGGCCTCGCCGTCCCGGCAGGAATCGTCACCCATACCGGGCTCGCGGGCCTCACCCTCGGCGGGGGAATCGGCTGGCTTGAGCGCAAGTACGGCCTGACAATCGATCAGCTCGTCAGCGTCGACGTGGTCACCGCCGAAGGGGAGTTCGCGACGGCCAGCAAGGAGGAGAACGCGGACCTCTTCTGGGGGGTGCGAGGCGGCGGCGGGAACTTCGGGATCGTTACGGAGTTCGAGTTCCGGCTCAACCCGGTCGGCCCGATGGTTTTCGCCGGGCCGGTTGTGTGGGGGATGGAAGACTCTCCGAAGGTCCTTCGCTTCTACCGGGAGTGGATCAAGGAGGTGCCGGACGAGCTGACGACGATCGTCACGCATCGCCGTGTGCCGCCCGTGCCCGCGATGCCCGGCGAGCTCCACGGCAGGCACGTGGTGATGATCGGGACCTGCTATGCGGGACCCGTCGAGGAAGGCGAAAGCATCTTGAAGCCGCTGCGGGAGTTCGGCTCACCGCTGCTCGACCGGTGCGCTCCGACGCCCTTCACCACCCACCAGGCGGCACTCGATCCCAGTTTCCCCTCTTCCTGGTGGTACTACATCCGGTCCTGCAACCTCGCGGAGCTGACCGATGAGGCGATTGAGGTCCTCGTCGATCACGGGCTCAGGATCGCCTCGCCGATGACGGTCTTCTCGATCTATCACCTCGGTGGCGCTGTAGCTCGGGTGGGTGAGGGCGAGACTGCATTTGGAGGCCGCGACGCCGGCCATACGGTCAACGTGATCGGGATAACGACAACGGGCGAAGGATTCGAGCAAGAACGGGAGTGGGCGCGCGGACTCTGGAGTGCCCTGCGGCCCCACCACCAGCACGTTTACGTCAACTTCCTCATGGAGGAAGGGGAAAATCGGATCCGTGAGGCTTACGGCGCGGACAAGTACGACCGCCTGAAGGCGCTCAAGCGCAAGTACGACCCGAGCAACTTCTTCCGGCTCAACCAGAACATCCCGCCGGACTGAATCGCCTGATCGCGCGTCTGACGTGCTCGTCCCCGCGCTTGGCACTAGCCCGTTCCAGTGCCCAAATACGCCGGCATATTCGGACGTATTCCGACATCTGGCGCTCGACCGATGCCGAGTGGGAAAGGGCGAATCTGGCTTCAACCAGCCGTTAGCGCGGCAGTGGCGCTCGACCGCCACCCCGCATCGCACCCAGGAGGTCGCGGGTTCGAGTCCCGCTAGCTCCATCGGAGGTTTTCGGAAGCCCGCGCTCCTCGTGCCCCTGAGGGCGAAAACCGGTCTCCGGCGAGCCTAGACTCGCGCCCTGATGTTCGCCAGGTCGACGCGCAACTCGAAGGACTGTCGTCGTCGTTCTTCGCCCTCGTACTGGCGACGGGAATCGTCTCCATCGGTGGCCGGCCGGTTTTCGTTGCCACAGGCGTGGGTAGCCGAGAACGGTAGGCGGCGGGCTCCTGCCGCGACGGCGACAGGTCCAGATCGAGGAGGGATTCGATGGCGCGATGTGACGTTTGCGGAAACGAGTACGACAAAGCCTTCCAGGTGGTTCGCGGCGACGAACGTCGCACGTTCGACAGCTTCGAGTGCGCAATCCACGCCATGGCGCCGACCTGCGATCACTGCGGGTGCCGCGTGATCGGTCACGGCGTCGAGGCCGACGGCAGCATCTACTGCTGCGCGCACTGCGCCCAGGAGCAGGGCGTCACGCAGCTCGCCGACCGCGCCGACCAGGCGTAGTCGCCGCTCCCCATGAGCGCCCGCCGTGCCCGTGACGGCATACTGCCCAGGCCTTGTCCGATGAAAACGTCCACATCGTCCGCCGGACCTTCGACGCCTGGTATCGCCGCGACCTCCCGGCGCTCCTGGAGCTCTACGACGAGGACGTGAGCATCATGCCGCTGACCGGCACGCGGGTTGAGTCCGGGGGCTATCGCGGACACGATGGCGCGGCGGCGTACCTCGAGGAGATCAAGGAGGTGTGGGAGGAGATGCGCCCGTACGCGGACGACCTGCGCTCGTCGGGCGACACGGTGGTCGTGATCGGAGGATGCCGGGTCCGGGGACGGGAGAGTGGAGCCGAGGCGGATACGGCGATGGCATGGGTGATCCGCCTGAACGAAGGCAGGATCGTGAGCACCCGCGCGTTTCCCGATGCCTCCGCGGCGCTCGCGGAGGCCGGGCTCGAGGACGACTAGCGGCGCATGGAGCGCCACGAGCTCCTGCTCGCCCGGCATGGCGAGACCGAGTGGAGCGCCAGCGGACGCCACACCAGCCACACCGACCTTCCGCTGACCGGGAACGGCCGGAGGCTCGCCGCCCGACTGGCTCCGCTGCTCGCGGACCGCCGTTTCGCCCTCGTCCTGACCAGCCCGATGCGCCGCGCGATCGAGACCTGCGAGCTCGCGGGCATGAGGGACTTCCACGTCCGCGACGAGCTCCGCGAATGGGACTACGGCGAGTACGAAGGGGCGACCACCGAGGAGATCCTCGAGCGGCGCCCCGGGTGGGACCTGTGGCGCGACGGCTGTCCCGGCGGGGAGTCGCCCCAAGACGTCGCGACCCGCGCCGACGGCCTGCTGGCGGAGGTTCGGGCCGTTGACGGGGACGTGGTCGCCTTCGGGCACGGGCACATGCTGCGGGTCCTCGCCGCGCGATGGCTGGAGCTGGAGCCCGCCCGTGGCGCCCTGTTCGCGCTGGCCACCGGGACCTTGAGCACCCTGGGTTACGAGCACGACCGGCCCGTGATCTGCAGCTGGAGCGCACAGCCGGCCTGACCAAGTCATTTCGTGCCCGGCTGGGCAGGCACGCTCCCGCCGCAGGCAGCTCGAGCGCTGGCTGCTGTCGGGCGACCACCGATCCCACGAGGCTCGATCGAGGGCGGCCGGCCGGCTCTAACCTCAGTGCCATGAGGGAGACTCTCGGCCCCCCGCTTCGAGCGGCGGCGATCACCGCCTTCATCGCCGGCCTCGCGCTGCTGTTTCTGAACCCCCCGTCGCTGTCCGGGTTGGGCGGGCTCCTGGCCCTGCTGGCCGGCGCCGTGGCGATCATCCTCGTGACCGCATGGGTGACCGTGATGCTGATCGGTCACGAGATGCCCGAGTCCGAGTTTCGCCGGCTGGTCGACCGCAGCGAGCTGCTGGCCTCCCTGCCCCCTCCGGAGCGACCGCCGAGCGAGTTCGACGAGCTGGTGATGCAGGCGCTCGACGATCTGCCCGAGCCCTTCCGGGAGCTCCTCGAGCGCACGCCGGTCATCGTCTCGACCAGGGGTCACGAGCACCACGCTTACGGCCACTACCTCGGCGGGACGGTGGCCCGCGACTCCTATCCCGACCGCATCGTCATCTACCAGGACACGCTGGAGCGCGACTTCGGCCACGATCCCGACCTGCTGCGTGCGCAGGTCGAGCGGACCCTGCGCCACGAGCTGGCCCACCACCTCGGCTGGAACGAGCCCGGGGTACGGGGTCTCGGGCTCTGAGCGCGAGCCCGGCGAGCGTTGAGGACGAGCCGCCCTACGGCCGCAGACGAACCTGCAGCGTCTTCAACTGGTTGATGAACGGCGACTCCACGAACGTCGGCTCCGACGCCAGCTCCATCGCCGGATAGCGCGCCAGCGTCTCCTCGAACAGGATCCGCAGCTCGAGCCGCGCCAGAGCCGCGCCCAGGCAGAAGTGGCGCCCACCGGCGCCGAACGCCTGATGGTCGGGGTTGCGAGTGACGTCGAAGCGGTCCGGGTCCGCGTAGCGGGACTCGTCGCGGTTGGACGACACGTACCACATCACGACCTTGTCGCCCTCGCCGATCGGCTGCCCCGCCAGCTCGGTGTCCCTGGTCGCCGTCCGGCGAAAATGGGCGAAGGCCGGGAACATCCGCAGCGACTCCTCCACCGCGGCCGGAATCAGGCTTGGATCGTCGAGCAGGAGCTGCCGCTGGTCGGGGTGCTCGATCAGCGCCCGCATGCCGCTGCAGTAGGTCGCCTTCGTGCTGTCGTTACCGGCAGCGACGAGTAGGAAGAACCCCATGACGATCTCGTGCTCTTCGAGGCGCTGGCCGTCCACCTCGGCGTGGACGAGGACGCTCGTCAGATCGTCCGTCGGCCGCTCCCGACGCTCGGCGATCAGCCGCCCGCAGCGCGCGAAGATCTCGGGCACGTCGCGCTCCATCACGGACTGCACGCCCTCCGGGTTCAGGTCCGGGTCGCCCGCGCCAAGGGTCGTGTTCATCAGCCGAGCCCAGATCTCGTCGTCCTCGGGAGGGATCCCCATGAAGCTGCCGATCACGCGCGACACCACGGGTTGGGCGACGTCCGTGACCAGGTCGGAGGTCTCCTGTCCCTCCAGCCGGTCGAGGACGCCCACCGTGATCTCCCGGATCGCGTCCTCGTGCTCGGCGATCCGCCTGGGAGTGAAGCCGCGCTGGAAGAGCATCTTGATCCGGTCGTGCTTCGGGGGGTCCATGCCGATGAACATCGCCCGCACCAGCTCCAGCGGCATGACCGCGTCCGTCAGCGCCGTCACCCCACCGCGCTCGGACGAGTAGGTGGCCCAGTCGTGACTGACCTCGTGGACGTCGTCGGCCCTGGTCACCGACCAGTAGCCGGCCTCCTCCGGGTACTCCGTGATCCGCGAGGTCCAGTGGACCGGGCACTCCCGGCGAAGTCGCTTGAACAGCTCGTGCGGCGGCCCGTCCGGCCACTGCTCGCGCTCGGTGACCAGGACCTCCTCGATCGGAACCTGATCGGTCGCTGCCGGGCGATTGGCCTGAGACGAGCTGGCGATGGCCCTGAGCCTACCGCAGGAGCGCACGCGCGCCCGGCCCTCGCCGGCCCCGCCGCCTCGCTCGCGCCCGGTCGGCCTATGCAACCCCGCGAAGGGCCTATTTAATGCAGCGCCATGCACCGCACCGGGGCACCGAGGCCGGCCTGATGGCGGGGGAGACGTACCTGGTCGACGCCGTGCGGACGAAGACCGGGCGCTACGGGGGCGGCCTCGCCTCGGTTCGCCCCGACGACCTCGCGGCGACGGTCGTCGGCGCGCTCGTGGAGCGCAACCCGGGCCTCGACCCGGTGCGGATCGACGACGTCTACTTCGGAAACACGAACGGCGCCGGCGAGGAGAACCGCGACGTCGCGCGGATGGCGGTCCTCCTGGCCGACCTGCCGACCAGCGTCCCGGGCGCCACCGTCAACCGCCTGTGCGGCTCGGGGATGGAGGCGACCGTCGAGGCCAACCGGGCGATCGCCGTGGGAGACGCGTCGATCTGCGTGGCCGGAGGAGTGGAGTCGATGAGCCGCGCCCCGTGGGTCGTGATGAAGCCCGAGCGCGGATACCCCCGCGGGGACCAGACTCTTCACTCGACCACCCTGGGATGGAGGCTCGTCAACCCGCGCATGCGTGAGGAATGGACCGTGGCTCTGGGAGAGGGGGCGGAGATCCTGGCGGATCGCTACGGGATCTCCCGGGAGGCACAGGACGAGTTCGCCTTGCGCAGCCATCGCCGGGCGGCCGCGGCCTGGGACGGGGGCACCTTCACCGACGAGACGGTCGACGTCCCTGACGTGGAGCTCGAGCGCGACGAGCCGATTCGCGCGGACACCTCGCTCGAGAAGCTCGCCAAGCTCCCGCCGGCCTTCCGGGAGGACGGAACGGTCACGGCCGGCAACGCCTCCCCGCTCAACGATGCCGCCGCGGCCCTGCTGGTGGCCGGCGAGGAGGGAGCGGATGAGATCGGGCGCGAGCCTCTGGCGCGGATCGTCTCGCGCGGGCTGCACGCGGTGGACCCGCCGCTTTACGGCATCGCGCCGGTGGAGGCGGCGAACCAGGCATTGGCGCGCGCCGGCATCGGGTGGGGGGACCTTGCGGCAGCCGAGCTCAACGAGGCGTTCGCCGCACAGGTGCTGGCCTGCGTGTCCGAATGGCCGGATCTCGACCCGGAGATCCTGAACGTCAACGGCGGCGCCATCGCCCTGGGCCATCCGATCGGCTGCTCCGGAGCACGCATCCTGGCCACGCTCGCCTGGGAGCTTCGGCGTCGCGGGGGCGGCTACGGCCTAGCGGCCCTGTGCATCGGCGTCGGCCAGGGAATCGCGATGGTGCTCGAGGCCTAGCCTGGGGCCGCTGGTCGGCTCTACCATCCTCGACCATGCGCATCGACGACCTCCTGGGCGCGGGCACTCCCGTGTTCTCGTTCGAGTTCTTCCCGCCGCGCACCCCGGAGGGGGTCGAGGCGCTGTTCGAGACGGTCGAGGCACTGAAGCCGCTCGAGCCGTCGTTCGTCTCCGTGACCTACGGGGCCGGGGGCGCCACGCGCGAGGGAACCGTGGAGATCGCGACTCGGATCAAGGACCAGCACGGTATCGAGACCATGGCGCATTTGAGCTGCGTCGGTGAGACGACCGAGGGCCTGATCCAGATCCTGGACCAGCTCGAGGCCGGGAAGATCGAGAACATCCTCGCCCTGCGGGGAGACCCGCCGCGTGGCGAGGAGGAGTTCAAGCGCCCCGAGGGCGGGCTCGACAGCTCGGCGGAGCTGGCGTCCTTCATCTCGGAGCGATACCCGTTCGCGATCGGCGGCGCCTGCTTCCCCGAGGTCCACCCCGAGGCCGCCAGCCTCGAGGCCGACCTCGCCTACCTGAAGAGCAAGGTCGCTTCCGGCGCGACCTTCCTGATCACGCAGCTCTTCTTCGACAACCGCGTCTACTTCGAGTTCGTCGATGCGGCCCGCGCGGCCGGGATCGACGTACCGATCATCCCGGGGGTGATCCCGATCGCCAGCTACGCCAGGATCACGCGCTTCTGCGAGCTGTGCGCGGCCTCGATCCCGAAGCGGCTCGCGGAGGCGATGGAGGCGGTCGCCGGGGACCCCGAGGCCGAAGCCGAGCTGGGCACCGCGTACGCGGCGCGCCAGTGCGAAGAGCTGCTCGCGGGCGGGGCGCCCGGCATTCACTTCTACACCCTCAACACCGCCCCGCAGACCCGCGCCGTGCTGGGCGCGCTGCGGGTCGCCAGGCCGTGGGAGCGAGCGCCCGCGTCCCGTGCGCCCGCGCCGGCCTCCGCCGGCCTCAACTAGACTCGCCGCCATGGCCGCCGTCACCGAAAACCTCGATTACCGGGGACATCGGATCGTGTACGACGTCCACGGAGAGGGCGAGCAGGTCCTGGTCCTGATCCACGGGCTGCTCATGAACCGCCGCATGTACGACCGCCTCGCCCCCGAGATGGCCTCGCGGGGAAACCGTGTCGTGACGGTTGACCTCCTCGGCCACGGAGACTCCGACAAGCCCACGGACATGCGCATCTACTCGATGAGCTCGTTCGCGAAGCAGGTCGCCGCGCTGGTTGACCACCTCGACCTCCGCGACCCGGTCGTGGGCGGCACCTCGCTGGGGGCGAACGTCGGCCTCGAGCTCGCCGTCCACCATCCCGAGCGGGCCGGCGGCCTGCTGCTCGAGATGCCCGTCCTGGAGGACGCGCTCCTGGGGGCGGCGCTCATCTTCACCCCCCTGCTGTTGACCCTGCGTTTCGGAAGGCCGCTCTTGAGCACGAGCTCCCAGGCCCTTCGGCGGGTGCCACGCACGAACCACCTGCTCGACATCCTGCTCGACTTCCTGCGGCGGGATCCGGCCTGCTCGCAGGCCGTCCTCGAGGGCGTCCTGTTCGCCGGCGCCGCCCCTCCCCCGGAGGAGCGCCGGGCGATCCGGCAGCCGGCGCTCGTCATCGGCCACCCGAACGACCCTCTCCACCCCTTCTCGGACGCCGACATGCTGGTCGGGGAGATGCCGAACGCGAGGCTGGTGGACGCGAACTCGATCCTCGAGTGGCGCCTCACCCCCAGCCGCCTGGACGACGAGCTGGCCGCGTTCCTGGACCAGGCCTTCGCCGAATCCGCGCGTCCGGATCCGGCCTCCGCCAGCGCGGCCAGCGGTTAAGGGCGCCCTAAGGGGCGTTCGCTACCCTGGCCCGCCGATGGCCACCCGGAAGCAAGAGAAGGAGCGGCTGCGAGCAGAACGGCTGGCCGCCGAGCGCCGCGAGGCCGATTCGGCGCGCAAGCGCCTGCTCCTCGGATACGGCGTCGCCGGCTTCCTCACCGCCGCCGTGCTGGCCGGGATCGTCGTCGTGGTCACGAGCGGCGGAGGCGGGTCAAGCGAGGACACGCCGGCCGCGGCCCACATCGACCTGGCCACCGGGTCGCTCAACGGCCTCGCACCCGACTCGCGCGAGGGCACGGCTCCGCCGCCGGTCGCCAACCTCGACCTCCAGAACGCGGCGAAGGAGGCCAACTGCGACCTTCGCTTGGACCTGCCCGACGAGGGCAACCAGCACCTGAAGCCGGGGTCGAAGCCTCCGAAGTACGGAACGAATCCGCCGACCTCGGGCGACCACGTGACCACGCCCTTCCAGGAGGCCGACGGCGCGTACCGGGAGGTGCCGGACCTGATCAACGTCGTCCACTCGCTCGAGCACGGCCGAATCGAGATCCAGTACGCCCCGGACCTGCCCGACGAGGATCAGCTCGCCCTGAAGGGGATCTTCGACGAGAGCCCCTCGGGGATGCTGCTGTTCCCGAACGACCGGATGCCCTACCAGGTCGCGGCGACCGCGTGGACGCAGATGATCGGGTGCAAGCGCTACGAGGGCGACAAGACGCTGGACGCGATTCGCGACTTCCGCGACCAATACAGGGGACGCGGGCCCGAGGGCCAGGTCCCCATCACTCCCTGAGCGCTCGGTCGGCTTCGGAGTCGGGGCGCCCCTCGCTCCCCTCCTCGTCCCTGTGCTCGCGGCGCTCGCGCAGCGTGGTCGCGACCGCGGACCAGAGCACGATCAGCACCGGCAGGGCGTAGAGCGGCCAGAAGTACCAGTGCGCCGCGTGGGCCAGGAGGATCGGCGTCACGCGTTCCCCTGTGAGAGCAGGAAGAGCCCCAGGCAGGTGAAGGCGACCATGACCAGCAGCATCCACCGTTGGGATCGCGAAGCGCGCCCAGGGTCGCCATAGACCGTGATCGCGCGATCATGCGACAGCACCAGGCCGGTGACGTGTCCGGCCACCAGCGCCCCGACCTGGACGTACCAGATCGTGTTGGCGCTGAGCAGCCCGTAGTCGATGCCGCCGGACGCGGTGCCGAACAGATCGGAGCCGTCGCCCAGCGGGTCCGAGAGCAGGTAGGTCAACTGGGCCTGCTCGCCGAAGACGAACAGGCTGAAGTAGTGCGCCACCAGGTAGGCGACCCCGATCGGGATCAGGGTATGGGCGAACAACCGCCCCAGCGAGCTCGCCGAAGGCGAGTCGCGCACGGTCCGCATGCCGCGAACGCCCGCCCAGTAGATCGCCGCCACCCCCACCAGTGTGAGGGCCAGGAAGAGCGACTCCGAGATGCGCAGCGCGGCAGTGGGGCCGAACCCGAGGTCCACGAGGCGGTCGAACAGATCCGTGATCGGCTGCTGCCACAACCCCTCCTGGGCGCCGTCGAAGGTGGTGCTGGCGATCGTCGCCACCACCAGCGCGATCGAGCCCGGCTCGGTGGCCCAATGAGTCGCCGCCGCGAGCGGCCGCCGGACTCCGAGGCACCCGTGGCGCACCTCCAACGGCGCGAGCTGGGAGAACATCCCATAGTAGACGGAGAACGTCTCGCCCCTGGCCAGCCAGGTCTCGGTCCCGAACAGGGTCATCGCGACCAGCGTGCAGCCGGTATAGACGAGGGTTCCGGTCGCCACCGTGGAGGGCTCCAGGCCCGCCGCCTGAAAGCCGCCCGTCCCGTAGACGAGCTCGAACCACACGAACCCGACGATCCCGACCACCGCCGGCCAGCGGCCGAGCCGCTCCGGGTAGCGCAGCGGGGGTGCGTGCGGCTGCCCGGCGACCAGCCTGAAGGCCGCGCCCGTCCCGCGAGCGATGGCGCGCCAGGGATTGAAGGCGCGAAAGATGTCGCCGAGGAGAACGCTGAGCACGACCATGCCGAGCCAGAAGGTCACGAAGACGAAGGTGACCGCGAAGTTCAGGTTCGGCTCCTGGGTGCCCTCGTACCCGGTGTAGACGACGGCGACGAGCAGCAGCACGCCGATGGCGCCGGCGAGGACCTGCGTTCCGAGGGACGTGACCGCGCGCGACAAAGGGACGGGCAGCGGCCGCCAGCGCTCCGCGGTGAGCACCGAGTCACGCCACGCGAGCGAGAGCGCGACGAACGAGACGATCAGGACCAGAGACGCCCCCCAGGCGAACAGCCAGGTGGGGATGGGCAGGTCCTGGCGGCCGATCAGCACGCCGTGCGCGACCGGCAGGAAGAGCGAGATCACGGGGGCGGAGATTCTAGGCAGCCCCCGCCCGATACCCGGGGAAGAAATCCGTGTCGCCCCGGCCCTCGGAGAGTCTTCCGTAGGCGGCGGCATCGCACACGATCTCGTGCGTGTGGAAGGGAAGCTCGGCGTTGGCGAAGCCCCGCTTGAAGTCCTCCAGGCCGTCCCCGGGACGCACTCCCCCTCCGAGGTTGAGGCCGGCCCCGAGCTCATCCGCGAGCTGGACCATCGCCTCGACCACGTTCTTGAACGGCGAGTCCTCGAGGTGCGCGTCGACGGTGCCGCCGAGGTAGTAATGCAGCAGCCCGTCCGAAAACGCCGCGACGGCGCCCGCGGCGGTGGCCCCCTCAGGGCTCCGAGCGAGCAGCAGCCACGAGCGCTCGAAGCGAAGGACGTCGCGGAAGTACGGGGGCTCGAAGAAGTACCGCCGTGCCGCCTCCGCGCGGCGCATGGTCTGCGTGTAGGCGACATGGAAGGCCGTCCGGTCCTCGACCGAGGTGTCGGGCCCAGCCAGCACCTCGACCCGGTAGCCGAGCCTGCTGTTTCGCCGGATTTGCTCCGCGAACCGCGCTCTCAGGCTGCGGGGCCTGGCGGGGTCGTGCACCTGCACCACCCCGCGTCGCGTCGCTCCCGCCAGGAAGGGCGCCTTGCCGACGCGGTCGCGAGCGAAGACGCTGACCAGCCCTGATCGCGACCAGTCAATCGCCGCGGGGTCCGGCGCACGGCCCTCGTCGCCGCTCACCATGGCGCCCGGATATCCGTACGGGGAAGTCGCGTCGGACAGGCCGGTGTCCGCGATCTCGCGGACGAGCAGGGGCAAGGCGATGCTGTCCGGGCCTTCGACGCTGAGCGTGTGCGTCACCCCTTCCGCGTCGTAAAAGGGACGCGAGCGAAAGAAGTCGTCGGTTTCGGACGCCTCCCCGCGGTCGTTCGTGAGGATGGCGAGCAGGCCGCCGCCGTCCGTGGTCAGCTCCGACCGCTCCCCCAACCCGTGAACTCCTCCGGCAGCAGGCCCCAGACCTGGTTGTCGATCGCTTCGGCGCCGCGGCGAATCGCGCCGCGCATGACCCCCTCCCGCTTGAAGCCGAGGTGGGTGACCACTTTCTGCGCGGCCCTGTTCGTGGCCGGGATCTCGGCGTGGATGCGGTGCACCCCGTGGTCCTCGAACGCGTGCAGGCAAGCCTGGCGCTCCGCCTCCCTGGCGACCCCCTTCCCCCACGCCGCCGGATCGCCGACCATCACGGCCAGCTCCGGCCCGATCTCGCGCTCGAGCCCGAACAGCGCCACGAACCCCACCGGCTCGGAGCCGCCTTCCAGCACGATCGCCCACTTTCGGTCACGGCTGCCGTCCATCGCCCGCTCGACCCAGCCGTGGGCGTCCTCCTCCGTGAAGCTCTCTCGCCGGCCGACCAGGTCGGCCGTGACGCGAGCATCGTTGAACCACCTGTGGACCGCCGCGGCGTCTGCGGGCGTGAAGTCACGAAGCTCGATCGTCGCCACGGCCTGGGACCCTACCTCCCCGCTTCCGGGGCCTTGGGGGCTGCCGGCGTGGCTGGCCGCGTCGGATGCGCGTGCGAACATGTGTTCGTGCCCACGACCGCGACGATCCTGCACGCCGACCTGGACGCCTTCTACGCGTCGGTGGAGCAGCGCGACGACCGCCGGTTGGCCGGCCGGCCGGTGATCGTCGGGGGCGGCGTGGTCCTCGCCGCCAGCTACGAGGCGAAGGCGTTCGGCGTTCGCACCGCGATGCCGGGAGCCCAGGCTCGGCAGCTGTGCCCGCAGGCAACGGTCGTGCCGCCGCGCATGTCGGCGTACGCGGCCGCCAGCAGGGCGGTGTTCGCGCTCTTCGACGAGACGACTCCGCTGGTCGAGGGCCTGTCGATCGACGAGGCGTTTCTCGACGTGCGGGGCCTGGCCCGGATCTCGGGCTCGCCGCCCCGGATTGCCGCCCACCTTCGCCGCCGGGTTCGAGAGCGGGTGGGACTCCCCATCACGGTCGGGGTCGCAGCCACCAAGTTCCTGGCCAAGGTCGCGAGCGCAGTCGCCAAGCCCGACGGCCTCCTGGTGGTGGCGCCCGGCACGGAGCTGGCCTTCCTGCACCCGCTCCCCGTGGAGCGGCTGTGGGGGGTGGGGCCGGCGGCCGCTGGAAAGCTCCGCGAACGGGGCCTCGAGACGGTGGGCCAGGTGGCGCTGGTCGGCGAGAACGAGCTGGTCACGATCGTCGGGCGGGCCGCGGGGCGCCACCTGCACGCGCTCGCTCACAACCGCGACCCGCGGCGGGTGCGCGGGCGGCGTCGGCGCTCGATGGGCGCCCAGCGCTCTCTCGGACGCTCACCCAGGTCGCGGGCAGACCTCGAGGTGGTCCTGATCGGCCTCGTCGACCGCTTGGCCCGGCGCCTGCGCGCGGCGCGGCGAGTCTGCCGCACGGTCGGAATCAGATTGCGCTTCGCCGACTTCTCCCGTGCGGCCCGCTCCCACACCCTGCCGGAGGCCACGGCGCAGACCCACAGCATCCTCTGCACCGCGCGGGACCTGCTGGCCGCGGCGATGCCGGCGATCGAGCGCCGGGGGCTGACCCTGCTCGGCGTGGTTCTCTCCAATCTCGAGGACGACGGGGCCCTCCAGCTCGCCCTGCGCCTGAACGACGCCCGGCATCCGACGCTCGACCCGGCGCTCGACGAGATCCGGGATCGCTTCGGCAAGGACGCGATCGGTCGAGCCGTCCTCCTGGGCCGCGACCAGGGGCCGGTCGTCCCGCTGCTCCCGGACTAGCTGAACGGCCGCGACAGCGTGCCACCCGGCCCCGGCCGGGATCAGCCGTACAGCCCGTGGCCCGTGAGCAAGAGCCTCACGGTCCGCGCCAGGATGCGAAGGTCGAGCGCGAGCGACCGGTGGTCGACGTACCAGACATCAAGCTCGATCCGCTCCTCCCAGGGAATCCCCGCCCGCCCGTTCACCTGAGCCCAGCCGGTGATGCCGGGCCTCACCTCGAGCCGGCGCCGCTGGTGCGGCGTGTACAGGTCCACCTGCGCCGCCAGGGTGGGCCGGGGGCCGACGATCGCCAGATCGCCACGCAGCACGTTGACCAGGTTCGGGACCTCGTCAAGCGACAGGCGTCGCAACACGCGCCCCACGCGCGTCACGCGGGGGTCGTCCTCCAGCACCGGCGTGCCGACGCCCACCGGATCGGCGCCGAGCTGCATCGTGCGGAGCTTCAAGACCTCGATCGCCCGGCCATCCTGGCCCACCCTTCGCTGGCGGTAGATGACCGGTCCGCGCGAGTCGAGCTTGATCGCGATCGCCGCGATCGCCACGACGGGGCTCGCCAGGACCAACCCCAGCGCCGCGAGCGCCATGTCCGCGATCCGCGGCAACCCTCTCACCGCGTCCCCTCCGCCTTCTCCCAGGTCCGCGGCACGGAGCCGCGAAGGCAATCCCAGAGTCCGGCCGCGCTGGCCGCGGTGACGCCGACGTAGTAGCGCGCGACCCGGAAGACGCGCAGCGGGACGACCGGAGCCAGCGCCGCGGCGGCCAGCAGGGCGAGCTGGGCCGCCAGGGCGACGGCGTAGATCGGGCCCTGGCCCAGGAGGGCGACGTTTGCCGCCAGGGCAATCAGGTGCAGGATTGGCGACGCGTAGCGAAGCGCCCGATGGGAGAAGATCTCGAACGCGTAGGCCGGTCCGTAGCCACGCGGCGAGAGCATCCCGTGGCGCAGCATCGTCGCCCAGGCACCGGCGAGCATGCGCCGCTTGCGGCGGAACTCCGAGCCGAGCGTCGCCGCCATCGGCTCACGCGCCACGGCCGCGGGCTCGAACACCGCCCGCCATCCCCGCTTGGTGAGCTCGTACGGGAGCGAGATGTCCTGGCCGCGGGTGGGCTCCAGCGCGATGTAGGCGTCGCGACGCACCGCGTTGATGGCGCCGTTTCCGGCGGTGACGCCGGCGAACCTCGACTCGAGGCCTCGGATCGCCGTCTCGTAGCGCCAATAGAGGCCCTCTTGGTTCTCGCCCCCCTCGCCCTCCAGCCGAAGGCGCCCGCAGACGTAGCCGACCTGAGGGTCCTCGAAGCGGGCCACCAGCCTGGCGAGCGCGTCGGGCTGCCAGATCGAGTTCGCGTCCGAGAACGCCAGCACCTCCCCGGGCGCCCGCTCGACGGCGGCGTTGAGGGCCGCCACCTTCCCCCCCCGGGGGACGTCCAGCACCAGGTCGGCGCCAGCCTTCGCCGCGTACTCCAAGGTGCGGTCGGTGGACCCGTCCGATGCGACCACGACCTTCAGGCGCTCGCGCGGGTAGTCGAAGTCGAGGGTCGCACGGACCCACCGAGCGATGCTCGCCTCCTCGTCGTGGGCCGCGACGATCAGCGACACGGCGGGGGGCGGATCGCCCAGAGCGAGCGGTCCTCCGTCGGGCTCCCGCCCGCGCGCGAGCGGCCACAGGAGCACCGGGTAGCCGAGATGCGTGTAGAGGAGCAGGCCGACCGAGACCCAGAATGCGATCGCCACGACGGTCACCCGACCAGCTCTCGGTACAGGCCCATGGTCTGGGCCGCGACCGCGTCCCACGAATACGGCCCCGCTGCCGCTCGCCCGGCGGCCTGCGCGAGCCGCTCACGCGCCCGCGGATCAGCGAGCAACTCGTCCACCGCCTGGGCCAGCGCCTCGCTGTCGCCCGGGGGGACCAGGCGCCCGGCGCCGTGCCGGGCCACCTCGGGAAACCCCCCCACTGCGCTCATGACGATCGGCTTCGCGAACGCAAGCGCCACGTAGAGCACTCCCGATTGCTCGGCGTCTCGATGCGGGAGCACGACGACGTCGGCGCGGCGGAAGTACGCGGGCAGCTCGCGGTCGGAGACGAACCGGGGCACGAAGCGCACCTTCCCGGGCGCGCGGGCAGCCGCCTCGCGAAGCGGATCGAGCGACATGCCCAGCGGCCTGCCCACGACCCACAGCTCCGCCCCGTCCACGGCCCGAAACGCGTCCAGCAGCACATCGACCCCCTTGTAGGGCCGGATCAGCCCGAAGCACAGGATCACCGGCCCCTTCACGCCGGCGAGCTCGTCCGGCAGGGAGACCGGGTCCGTGAGGCGCGTCAGGTAGTCCAGGGCCCCGTGAGGTATGACCCTCACGCGGTCGGCGGGAATGCCCGCCTCGTCGGTGAGCCGCCGGGCGCCGTGCTCCGACAGGGTCACGATCGCGTCCATGCGCCCCCAGAGGCGGCGAAGGCCCCTGTTGGGGCGCCCCCGCCAGCCCTCCTCCCGCAGCCAGCCGTGCGCCGTCAGGACCTTGGGGCCAGAGGCGGACAGCATCACGCTGTCCAGCGCGGGCACCGTGAGCCATTGGTAATGGACGAGATCCCTGCCCTCACCGTCGCGGCGATGACGCAGCATGTCGGCGACGTGCTCGGCGAGCTTCAGCGCTCTGGTCGCGCGGCGTCCACGGCCAGCGTCGGCAGAGCGCCGGTAGAAGCCCTCAGTGACCGAATAGCCCTCGGCGGGCGGCACCGGGCCGTAGGCGAAGCGGCTCGTGACCAACTCCACGTCGGCCCCCGCGCGGGCCAGCGCGGCGCACAGCGAGCGGTCGTAGGGAGGCGTGTACGCCGGGGGATCGACTATCTGAACGCGCATCCGGAAGGATTCTGGTTGATGGACCTCTCCTACTGCGTGGTCAACACGAACGGCCGCGAGCTGCTGCTCGCCTGCTTGGAGTCGATCGCTCGCACGCATCCGGCGGAGATCGGGCACGAGGTCCTGGTGCTGGACAACGCATCCGACGACGGTTCGGTGGAAGCGGCATCGGATGGCTTCCCGGCGGTGCGGATCATCGCCCGCGACCGGCGCGCCGGCCTGGCGGAGAACAACTCGCTCCTGCTGCGGGAGGCACGCGCGCCGTTCTGCCTGCTGTTGAACGAGGACAGCGAGATCCTCGACGGCGCGGCGGCGGCCCTGCTGGGCGCCCTGCGAGCCGACCCCGCGGCAGCCGCAGCCGGCGCCCAGCTATTGGATCCCGACCGCAACCCGATCCCGTGCGCGTGGCGGCTGCCGGGCCTGGGAACAGCGGTCGCGCAAGCCCTGTTCCTGCACCGGCGCCTCGTCACCCAGGACTCCGGCGCGCATCCCGGTGACGCCAGCGCCCGCGAGGTGGGCTGGGTGCAATCCGCGGCGATGCTCGTCCGGCGCGTAGCCGCTCGGCAGGTCGGATACCTCGACCCCGACTTCTTCGTGTACTCGGAGGAGGTGGACTTCCAAAAGCGGATGCGCGACGCCGGCTGGCACATCCTCCACGTCCCCGCCGCGCGAGCGATTCACCGCGAGCAGCTCGCTACCGACCGCTCGGCGGGGGCCCGCCGCGTGGTTCAGTTCCACCGTGGCCGGGCCATGTACATGAGCAAGCACCATTCCGCGATCGTCGCATTGCTCTGCCGCCTGCTGTGGTCGTGGTCGTACGTTCCGCGCGCGATCGCCGCCGCATTCACGTCCGGCCACGACCCGGGCTGGTACTGGCTGCACGCCCGGCGCGCCCTTCGACCCAGCGTCGGCGAGGGCATGCGCGAGGCGGCCGAGGCCTACAACCTTCGGCGGGCATCGGCCAAGCCGGCTCAGGGCCAGGGCACCGCCAGCGCCTGACCGCCTGTCGGGCTCGTCAAGCGCCGCCGCGATCCTCATCGCGGCTGGCGAGCTCGTACACCTCCGGCCCGAGCGGGCGCTCCTCCTGGGGGTCCTGCGGGGCAGTGGCCGCGCGCAGGCTGCGCGCGCGGGCCGCGACCGCCGACGGCCGCAGCATCGCCGCCAGCCTGAATCGCTCCTCCTCGTGCAGGAAGCCGATCGCGAACAGGATCCCCGGGTAGGCGAGCCACAGCACCGCACGGCCGACGAGGCCCGCGAACCCCGAGGTCGGGAGGAGCGCCTCGCCCGCGCCGACCAGCGCCGCCGCCGAGAGCACGACGAGCGCCAGCCGCCGCCACTCGTAGGGAACCGGGAACAGACGCTGGGTGAACACGTAGACGAGGGCGAGGACGACGAGATAGGACGCGATCAGCGCCAGGCCGGCTCCCACGATGCCGAGTGGCGGCACCAGGACCAGGTTGAGGATTACGTTCGTGGCCATCGCCGCCGCCGTCGCCGGAAAGCTGAACTCCGTGCGGCCCGTGCGGCCGAGGATGATCACCATCACGAGGTAGAGGGCGTAAAGGGCGATGCCGGTCGCCAGCAGCCCCACGGCCCGGTGGGCGCTGAAGAAGTCGGGCGCGGCGAGCAGCCGCACGATCCAGCGGGATTCGAGCCACAGCCCGGCGACCCCGAAGGCGAGCAGCGCGGCAAACCAGGTGAAGATCACCGAGTACGCTCGCCGCGCCTCCTCGTCGTCCCGGATCGAGTACGCCAGCGGCGGCCACGCGAGCTGGATTCCTCTGGCCATGACGTTGATGCCCTGCGCGAACTTGACCGCCAGCGCGTAGAGGCCCGCTTCGGCCAGGCCAGCGAACCGAACCAGGATGATCCGATCGATGAAGTTGAGCGAGTAAAGCGACAGCTCGGCTGGCATCGTCGGGAAGCCGAACCGAAGCATCCGCCGCAGGAGGGCCCGGTCGGGCACCAGCGACAGGCGCCGGCGCTGGACCCACAACATCCCGAGCAGGAAGGCCGCGCCGGTTCCGAAGGTGCCCAGCAGGATGCCGCTCGCTCGCTCGCCCTGCACCACGATCAACCAGACGGTGAACGGGATCGTGACCACGACGTTCGCGACCGTGAGGGAGAAGTACGCCCGCGCCCGCTCGTCCAGACGCAGCAGGGTCAGCGCGTACTCGTAGAGCGTCAGCGTCCACAGGCCCAGGATCGCGAGCCGGGCAAGCCCGGCGTCCGTGTGGCCAAGCAGCGCATCGGAGATCGGCCCCGCAAGCGGGAGCGCGATCCCGGCGGCCACGGTCGCCCCCCAGAACAGCGACGCGAAGCCGGTGGCCACGACCGCCTCCGGACGCTCGCCGGCGACGTAGTAGAAGCGCAGGATCGCCTCGATGATCCCCAGCCGCACGACGATGCTGGCCGCGATCACCGAAGCCAGCATCACCTCAGCGGCGCCGTAGTCGGTGGGCGAGAGGTAGTGGGTGTAGATCGGCAAGAGGAAGACCGCGATCAGCTTCGAGAGCACGCTCGAGGCGGTGTACGCGGCCCCGGTGGTCGCGAGACGGCGCAGGTACTCGAACATCAGCCCGGCGGTTGCATCGCAGCGCTAGAGCGCGGCGGGGCGCGGATCGCGATCCGAACGCCGGGGCTCCGAGTCGCCCAGCGCTCCCACCCGGGCCGTCGAGGAAGCCCGCACGGGGGCCCGGGGCAGCCCGACGCCCATCCCCAGCAGCGCCCAGGTCGCCGGGTCGATCGTGAACGCGGCGTAGCCGAGGCTGTGAACGACCATGGCCACGAAGCACGCGCCCACGGCGGTCGTGGCCGCTGAAGCTCCGGCGCCGCTGAGCAGGACCAAGCCCGCCAGGACGACCAGCGCCGCGTAGACCACGAGCCCGATGGCTCCCTGCTCCGCGGCCACGGTGATCGGCTCCGTGTGGGAGATGGTCGTCTTGGCGCGCTCGATGTGCCGCGCGAAGGCCGCGCCAAAGGAGCCCGAGCCCCAGCCCCACGCGGGGCGGTCTCCTGCCAGCTCCAGGCCTCCGCTCACCAGGTTCACCCTGCCGCTGGTCGTCGTGCTGCTGCTGTCGTTCGAGCTGACGTTCTCGCGACCGGTCCCCGTGGCGACGAGGAAGATCGCGCCGCAGACGAGGACCGCGGCCCCCGCGGCGACCCCCCGTCGCACCCCCCATCGCAGCCCCACGACCACCAGCAGCCCCGCGATCAGCGCCGCGAAGCTCGAGATCGAGTAGCTGATCGTCAACGCGGCGAGCAGTACTCCGGAGACGATTGCCGCGAGGATCGGCAGACGGGTGCCGCCCGACCAGGCCAGGTACGCACCCAGGGCGACCAGGGTCAGCGCGAGATAGCGGCCGAAGACATTCGGGTCGTAGAAGAGGGAGTTGACCCGGAAGTAGAGGTGAAGCTGATTCGACTGCAGGAGGTCGCCGCGGCTCAGCAGCAGGTCGCGCGCCGCGTACTCGTAGAACGCCACGCCGGCGAAGATCAGGCCCATCGCGGCGGCAGCAATCAGGACGCCCTGCAAGATCTGCGGGGTCCAGCGCACCTCCCCCAGTAGGGCGAGCATGACCGCGAACGGCACCAGGAAGAAGCTGGCGTTCTCGATCGCGTTCGAGACGTCCACCGAGTAGGTGGCCTGGATCGCGTAGAGGACCAGCGTGGCCGCGAGGACGCGATAGAGCCACACCGCCGCCGGCCAGCCTGCGAGAGATTGCTCGTTCGGTCGCCTGTCGTCCCCGGCAGGGACTCGGGCGCGACCGCCGCTCAGCGCGAGAAAGCCGAATCGGATCAACCCGCCGGCGATCACCACGTACAGGGGAACGAGCAGGTGGGAGGTCTCCCCGCCGAGGTGCACGGGCACGCGAAGCGGCAGGGCCGCGAACACCGCCACGGGGAACGCCCACGAAAGGCGCGTGAAGGCCAGCACCGCGACGCCAACCGCGAGCGCCGCCAGGACGGCCGCGGCCGCGAGCGTTGCCGGATGCTCCCGAAGGTCGACGAAGCGCGACGAGTCCCAAACGTCCCCCGCCACGAGGGCCGGCGTCGCGATCAGCGCGATCGCGGCAGCGCCGTAGCGAAGTCGCGGCTGCCCGGCGACCAGGGCCACCGCGGCGGCCCCGCAGGCCGCCAGCAACCCGGCGACCTCGAGCGCCGAGGCCGTCATCCGCCTCTCGAGGCCGTGACCTTGATCCGCCTCGGATAGACCATGTCGCGATCCTGTCCGGGCAGGATCACCCGCAGCCGGTAGCGATGGCGCGAGCTGACCGAGTGTCCGCTGTCCCTTCGCCCATCCCACGCGAACGACACCGGCCGGTCCGCCACCAGGGGGCCCCGGTACAGGGTGCGGACCACCCGCAGGCTCGGGCCGACGATCTCCACCCGCGCGTCCGAATCGCCCTCGCGGACGAAGAAGGCGATGCGAGCGCGGCCCGCGGCTCCCCGAGCCCCCGGCGAAACCTCGGTCGTGAAGTGCGTGACCTGGAGGGCGAGGTCGGGCGTTCGCGCGTGCAGCACCCCGGCCGCCGTGACCACGGAGGCAACCAGCAGCGCGACGAAGAGGGCGGGCCCGGCGCGGCTCACGGTTGGGCGCGGTCCGCTCCCGCGATCACGACGACGTCGGCGCCATCGGCAGCCCGCTCCGTTTGGCGATTGATCGGCTGCACCGGCTTGACCCCGAGGTCGTTGGCGACCTTCTTGGCGGCCCGCTCCTGACCGGGCTCGTACATGACCACAGTCTGGTCGAACTGGTGGCTGCTGTTGGTGACCACCCCGAGCTGGAAGCCGTTCACCCGCACGTCGTCGCCGACCTTGGCCGCCAATCCCGGCACGGAGGTCCCGTTCAGCACCGCGACCTCGACCTCGCCGGGCACGACGGCTCCCGGCTTGGGGCCCCGCCCCGAGTCCTCGCCGCCGCGCAGGAGCTCGCCGGAACCGAAGATCGCGACCAGGCCCAGGATGACCGCGACCGCCGCCACGGTCGACAGCACGCTCGGCTGGCCGACCACCGCCATCAGCCGGCGCCACCGTGGGTGCGGCTGCAGAGCGGCGCGCTCCATCGTGATCCGCTCCAGGGCCGGGCGCTCGTGCGTGATCCTCTGCGCCG
Organism: Solirubrobacterales bacterium; assembly: GCA_044871225.1. GTDB lineage: Bacteria > Actinomycetota > Thermoleophilia > Solirubrobacterales > 70-9 > AC-56. Next base: position 38,475 of record JBIOZP010000099.1, on the reverse strand, counting down.
GCGCCAGAGACCCGGGAACCGGAGTGGGCTCCGGTGGGCGCACCGCCGTAGGCTCGGCCGCGGCGCTCCGGCTCACGGCAGCCGCGGACGGAGGCTGGCCCCCGAAGATCGCCTCGAGCTCCGCCTCGGCGCGGTCGAGGAGAGCTTCGCTGGCGGCGAGATCGGCCGCCGGGTGGGAGGGCTCGCGCTCCATCCAAGCGCGAAGGCGTTCCAGGTCGCGGCGCTGCGACAGGTACAGCGGAAGCAGGAGCAGGAACGCGACCACCGCCGTCAGCGAGACGTACGCCGGCAGGGCGGTGGCGGCGTCGTAGAGCGTGTCGTACAGGTCGCCGATCGGCAGGACCATCGCCAGCGCCCTCACCCTCCGGAGCTCGTGAACTGGGCATCGTCGAGCCCGAGCCCGAGCGCCAGCGGAGCGCCCTTCGAGCGCGTCTCGAGGTCGGCGGTCATCTTCTCGGTCGGGGTGTCCCCGAGCTGCGGCGCGATCTCCTTCGCGAGGCGCTTGGCGTCGGCCTCGTGCCCGGCGGCGAACATCACGACCGTGTTGTCGAAGCTCGCGCCCGCGTTGGCCACCGTGCGGGTCCTGTACCCGGCTTTCTCGACCACCTGCTTGTCCACCTGGTCCGCGAGCCCGGGCACCCCCGTTCCGTTCAGCACCGCGACGCTCGGCTTGCCAGAGGACCCGCCGTGCCGGTCCCGCTTGTGCTCGTCCCCGCCGAGGAGACCGAAGCCGCTCGTGACCACACCGGCGACCACCACCGCGACCAGTGCGGCAGCGAGCACGTAGCGGCCGTCCACGGGAAGCCGCCGGTCGAGGCGAGAGATCCGTGAGCCGACCGCGTTCCTCGCCTGGGCCCACCACGCGCGAAGGCGGCCCGGTGAGCCCTCCGGCTCGTCGGCCGCGGCCGGCTCGCTCCGCGATGCCTCTCCCACGGCCTGCGTCGCTTCGGCCGCCTCCCTGGCCCGCTCGGGCGCCCGGCCGGCCCACTCACGCAGGCGGCGTATGTCCCGTCCCTGCTGAAAGAGCAGAAAGGCCAGAGTCGCCAGCCCCACGAAAGCCACGATGCCGAGGATGGGCCCGATCGACTCGATCACGTGCATCAGTGCGCGGGCATCTTATGGCGCCCATCACCCGGGTCCGGGAGGGCCGCGGGCCGCCGGTTAGGCCCGAACGTCGCTACCGGGGGCGGCGGGCTGGGCGGGCGACGGCGGCGAATCGGCGATCCGCTCGGTGACCACCTCGATCACGCGATCGGCCAGGCCCGCTTCGTCACCCGCGGCAACCAGCGCCTCCAGGCGCTGGATCGTGCGGTCGACCCAGGCGGGATCCAGCGGTGTGTCGCGCACGGCGCGGACGATGCGCTCGGCGCTGGTCGGCCTGGCGCGCTCGTCCCGGTTGAAGAGCTCCTCGTGGATCTTCTCGCCCGGCCGGGGGCCGACGAACTCGATCGCGACGTCGCGGCCGGGCTCATACCCGGCGAGGTGGATCATGTTGCGGGCCAGGTCCACGATCCGCACCGGGTCGCCCATCTCCAGCACGAAGACGTCCCCCGAGCTCGCCCCCAGGTCACCCGCCTGGATCACGAGCTGCACCGCTTCGGGAATGGTCATGAAGTAGCGGGTCATCTCCGGGTGGGTAACAGTCACCGGGCCGCCCTTCTCGATCTGGCTGCGGAAGATCGGGACCACGCTGCCGGAGGAGGCCAGCACGTTGCCGAAGCGCACGATGAGGAACCGGGTGGCGGCGTGGTGGTGCCCATTCGCCTCCACGATCCACTCGGCCATCGCCTTCGAGGCGCCCATCACCGTGCGTGGGTTCACGGCCTTGTCGGTCGAGATCAACACGAAGCGCTCCGCGCCGGCGGCCGCGGCCATCCCGGCGGTCACCCTGGTCGCGATCGCGTTGTTGCGAACCGCCTCGAGAGGATTCGCCTCCATCAGCGGCACGTGCTTGTAGGCGGCCGCGTGGAAGACGACGTCCGGCTTGAAGCGCTGCATCACCTCGAGCATGCGGTCCGCCTCCTTGCAGTCCGCCAGCACCGCCTCGACTCGGGTGAAGTGCCATTCGTCGAGCATCTCGCGGTCGATCCGGAACAAGTTGTCCTCGGCGTGGTCGAGCATGACCAAGAGCTTCGGGCGCACGCGCGCGATCTGGCGGCAGAGCTCGGAGCCGATCGAGCCCCCGGCTCCGGTCACCATGACGATCTTGTCGTCCAGGTAGGCGCCGACACGATCCAGCTCCATCACCACCGGGTCCCGTCCCAGCACGTCCTCGACTCGCACCTCGCGAAGCTGGCGGGTGAGCTGCACGCCTCCGCGAAGGAGCTCGAACACGGTCGGCAAGGTGCGGACCGCGATGTCGCGCTCGCGGCACGCCGCCACCACCTTCGCGCGCAGCACGCCCGGCGCCGAGGGGATCGCGATGATCACCTCGTCCGGAGACTCGCGATCCAGGATCCGGCCGATCTCGTCGGTCGACCCGAGCACCTTGATCCCGGCCGCGTGCATGCCGCGCTTGCGGGGGTCGTCGTCCACGAAGCCGATCGCGCGATGCCCCAGGTTGGGATTCAGCCGCAGCTCCCGGACCACCATCTGGCCGCCGGATCCCGCGCCCACGATCAGCACCCCGCGGATCCCGCGGCGGCGAGTGGCCCGATCGGGCCGTTCGGCGATCATCCGCCTGGCCAGCCGGGCGCCACCGAGCAGCCCGATCGTCAGCAGGAAGTCGAACACCACCACCGACCGGGGCAGGCTGTAGGAGTAGGGCTTCGCCAGGGTGAACACGGCCACCAGCAGCCCGCTCGACACGGCGGCGGCCCGCACCACCGGCCACAGGTCGGGAAGCTGGAAGTACCGCCACCACTTCTGGTTCAGGCCCAGGGCCGTGAACACGATCGCCTTGCCGATGGCGACGAACACGATCGTGCCGGTGAGCATCGTCCAGTAGCGGTCCGGAATGCCGCCGGGCTGGTCGAGAAAGCGCAGCTGAAAGGCGAGCGCGAAGGCGGCTGCCGCCAGGACGGCGTCGGCGCCGAACTTGAGCAGCCACCGGCCGTAGACGTGATCGAGCATTCCTCGACCGATGCGGCGGGACATCCTGGCGAGTGTAATGCTGCCGCCCCGTGGCCGGTGAGATCCTCGACCCACTGGTCCGTGCCGCGACGGACTTCATCGACGCCACCGGCCTGGCCGGCGTGTTCGTGCTCATGACCCTGGAGAGCGCCTGCATCCCGGTCCCCAGCGAGGCGATCATGCTGTTCGCGGGCTTCAACGTCTCGAAGGGGGAGATGACCCTGTTCGGGATCGTGGCCGCCGGCTCCTTGGGGAACCTCGCCGGCTCGCTGATCGCCTACGCCGCGGGCTACTACGGGCGCCTCGAGCTGCTGGATCGAAACCGGCTGCTTCACGTCAACCGCAAGCACCTCGAGTGGGCGGACCGCTGGTTCGAGCGACACGGGTCGGCGACGGTGTTCTTCACTCGCATGCTCCCGATCATCCGAACCTTCATCTCCCTGCCGGCGGGCGTCGCGCGGATGCCGCTGGGAAGGTTCGTGGCCTTCACCCTGGCGGGCTCGATCCCGTGGGTGCTGATGCTGGGCCTCATCGGCCGGGAGGTCGGTGACCGCTGGGAGGAATGGCAAAGCCACCTCCACTACGCCGACTACGCCGTGGCCGTTGCCATCGTCGCCTCGATCGTCTACCTGCTCGTTCGGCGGCGCCGTAGAAGGGCCGAGTGGGAGCCGACGCCCCCGGCCTGACGCCGGCTCGGGCGGCGGTGCTGGGGGCCGTCCAAGGGCCGGCCGAGCTCCTGCCCGTCTCCAGCTCGGCCCACCTAACGCTGCTGCCCTGGCTCGCCGGGTGGCCCTGGCGCGAGCTCGACCCGGAGGCCCGCAAGAGCTTCGAGGTGGCCCTCCACGCCGGGGCGGCGGGTGCGCTGCTGGTCGGTCAGCGGCGCCTGATCGCCGAGGAGCTTCGGAGCTTCGACCGTCGACGGGCGGCCGTCGTGGCGTTCTCCTTCGTCCCGCCGGCGATCGTCGGGTACGGGCTCGAGCGCCAGATCGAAGGGCGCCTCGGCGGCCCGCGCACGACCGCGGTCGGCCTCGCGGCGGGGGCCGTCGCCATGGCGATCGCCGACCGCCGTCCGCAGCGGCGCGGGCGCGGCGAGGCCACCCCCCGCGACGGCCTCGCGCTGGGCCTGGCGCAGGCCACGGCGCTGGCGCCAGGCGTCTCGCGCAACGGCGCCACCCTGGCGGTCGCGCGGTGGCGGCAGTTCACGCGCGAGCAGGCGAACCTCCTGTCGCGCACGGTGGCCCTGCCGGTGATCGTCGGGGCCACGCTGCTGAAGGGGATCCGCCTGCGCCGTCGCGGCCTCGACCCCGGCCTTCGCCGAGCCATGGTCACGGGCGTCGCGGCCTCGTTCTGCTCGACGATGGGGTCGCAGAGGCTGATCGCGCAGGTGGAGCGCGACCGGGCGCTGTGGCCGTACGCCGCCTACCGCCTGGTCCTGGCGACGATCGTGCTCTATAGGCTCGGCCGGCGATGAACGGCGCCTACGAGCGGGCCGGCGTGAGCCAGGAGGCGGCGGACGACGCCGTCGCCGCGCTGGCGCGCAGCCTGCGGGCCATCGACACCGGCAAGCCGTCCAGGGTGGTCCCGCTTCCCGGCCACTACGCCAGCGTCCTGCGACTGGACGCAGGATCCGGACTGGCTCTCTCCACCGACACGGTCGGCACCAAGATGGTCGTCGCCGAGCGGCTCGGCCGCTACGACACGATCGGGATCGACTGCGTGGCGATGAATGTCAACGACGTGATCTGTGTCGGCGCCGAGCCGATCGCGATGCTGGACTTCATCCTCACCGAGCGGGCGGACCCCGCGATCTGCGGCCAGCTTGGCGTGGGCCTTGCCAAGGGCGCCGAGCTGGCCGGCATCGAGATCCCAGGCGGCGAGATCGCGCAGGTTGGCGACATCGTCTCCGGCCACGAGCTGGGCGGGACCTGTGTCGGCGTCGTGGAGCTCGACGCGGTCGTCACCGGGGCGGCCACCGAGCCGGGCGACCCGGTGATCGGCCTCCCGTCCTCAGGCCTTCACTCCAACGGCTACACCCTGGCGCGTCACACGCTGGCCGACCTGTCCCTGGACGACGAGCGCCTCGGCCGCCCGCTGGGAGAGGTCCTCTTGGAGCCGACCGAGATCTACGTCCGAGCGATCCTCGAACTGCTGCGCTCGCCGGTCGACGTGCGCGGTCTCGCCCACATCACCGGCGACGGCCTGGACAACTTGCTGCGGCTGCAGGCCGAGGTGGGGTTCGAGATCGAGGACCCGCTTCCGGTACCCGCCGTGTTCGAGCTGATCCGCGACGTGGGCGACGTCTCCGACGACGAGATGCACCAGGTCTTCAACATGGGCTGCGGCTTCTGCTGCGTGGTCGCGGCGGCCGACGAGGGCGCCGCGCTCGAGCTGCTGCGGACCCATTACCCGGGCGCAAAGCGGATCGGGCGCGCCACCGCCAGGGCCGGGGTCGTCGTCAGGCGCTAGCGTCCGCCCATGCGGATCGCGATCCTCGTCTTCGACCGGCTCACGGCCCTGGATGCGATCGGGCCGTACGAGGTCCTGTCGCGACTGCCGGGCGCCGAGCTTCGGTTGGTCGCCGCCGAGCCCGGGCTGAAGCGCACCGACACGGGGGCACTGGGGGTCCAGGCCGACCTCGCTCTCGGCGAGCTGGCCGATCCTGACGTCGTCCTGGTGCCGGGTGGCGCCGGAAGCCGGCCGCTGATGGAGGACACCGAGGTGCTGGACTGGCTGCGCGCGGCCCACGAGCGCTCGACCTGGACCAGCTCGGTCTGCACGGGGGCACTGGTCCTGGGCGCAGCGGGAATCCTGAAGGGAAAGCGCGCCACCACCCACTGGGCCTTCCTGGAGCGACTCGCGGAGCTCGGGGCGGAGACGGTCAATGAGAGGGTGGTCGAGGACGGCAAGGTGATGACCGCCGCGGGCGTGTCGGCGGGGATCGACATGGCGCTGACCCTGGCCGCACGGATCGCCGGGGATGCGGTCGCCCAGGCGATTCAACTCGGGATCGAGTACGACCCGCGGCCGCCGTTCGACGCGGGCTCCCCGGCAAAGGCTCCACCCGAGGCGATCGAGCTGGTGAGGGCGGCGGAGCGCGGCGAGCCCTAGCGCGTCCCTTACGGGCGCGTGCGCGCCGCCGGTCGAGCTAGGGCAGCTCCCAGATCGTGCCCGCCGCTGCCAGGGTCGGCTTCAGCTTCCAGTCGCGCGCCAGCGACCAGAGCTCGGCCTCGAGCACCGGACGGGGCGTTCCCGTGAGCTCCTCGAGCTCGCGCGTCGCGCAGCGACCGAAGCGCTCCACCGCCTCCAGCGCCTGCGGTCGGCCGGCGGTGATCTCGGCCCCGAGCGCCTCCGCGGCCTGCCGGTAGGCCTCGTAGGGCTTTCGGCCCCACACGCCGCGCTCCGAGCCATCCTCGCCCCTGAACAGCGCTGACGGAAAGCTGACCCGCTCGCGCCCCTCGGTTTCCGTCACGCGCCCCTGCTGCTTCGCCGCATCCGGAGGGTTTCGCACCTCCTCCAGGTGGGCGCCGAAGGCCTCGGTGATCGCGTGCGAGCTCAGGTCGATCCGAAACCGGTCCGCGTCCAGCCCCGCCGGCCCCGCCTCGCCAGCCAGCGCCTCCAGGTGGTCGAGCTTCTTGCGTTCCACCATCAGTCCCTCCCGCAGGCGCCGCAGGTAGCGGTAGGCGAGGGTCGTGCCCTGCTCGGCCGCCGCCTCAACCGCCTGACAGGCCGGGTAGGTGGAGGAGATCGGGTTCTGCCGCCACAGCCGGGCATCGATCGGCATCCCGCTCTCGGCCGCCACCTCGAGCCAGTGGCCCATCAGGTCCGCGAACCGGTCGCCTCCGAACCCGATTCCGGACTCCCGATCGCGATAATCGGGTCCATACTGCCGTGCAAGACCGCCCATCACCCAGGTGAGCTGGAGCTGTTCTCCGAATTCCCACATCAGGCGGCGCAGCGTCGGCTCGTTTCCCCAGGACAGCGGGCAGGCGGGATCGGTGTAGTAACGGACTTCGACGGCCATTTGCCGAGCCAGCGTAGCCGCCTCCCACTCCCGGAAGACCTCCCCTTCGCGGTTCGATCAACCGGCACGAAAGCGCCCAAACCAGGGTGCTCCCGATCTGCGGCCGAGGAGTCCCCGGCCGAGTCACCGAAAATAGATTCCAGATGAGCGAGGAGGCGACAACGGGGCTCGCGATCAGCCTGATCGGGACGGTGCTGTCAGGGCGCTACCGCCTCGAGTCCAAGCTCGGCAGCGGCGGCATGTCAACCGTCTACCTGGCCAGGGACGAGACCCTGCAGCGCTGGGTGGCGATCAAGGTCATGCACCGCGAGATGTCCGACCAACCGGACCAGCTCGAGCGCTTCCGGCGCGAGGCCCGCGCGGTGGCCCAGCTCTCCCACCCCAACGTCGTCTCGGTGATCGACGCCGGGGAGGACGGCGGCTTCCCCTACATCGTCTTCGAGTACGTCGAGGGCGAGACGCTCAAGGGCCGGATCGACCGCCTGGGGCGCCTGCCCGTCGACGAGTCGGTCGCGTACGCGATCGAGATCGGCCGCGGGCTGGCGGCAGCCCACGCTCAGCGCCTGATCCATCGCGACGTGAAGCCACAAAACGTCCTGATCGACTCCGATGGACGAGCCAAGGTCACCGACTTCGGCATCGCCCGCTCGCTGGAGTCGGACGGCCTGACGAAGACCGGCAGGGTGCTCGGGACCACCGACTACGTGGCGCCGGAGCAAGCCATGGGCAGGGGCATGGACGCGCGTGGCGACGTGTACTCGCTGGGCGTCCTCCTCTACGAGATGCTGACCGGGGAGGTCCCGTTCCAGGCCGACACCCTGGTCGGCGTCGCCATGAAGCACGTCAACGAGCAGATGCCGAACGTCCAGGGCCCGCGGCCCGAGGTCTCCTCGGCCCTGGCGGCGGTGATCGAGCGGGCCACCGCCAAGGACCCCGACAAGCGGTATCCGGACATGGTCGCCTTCCTGAGGGATCTCGAGGGGGCGCTCGAAGTCGAGGTGGCCCGCAGCGGCCGCTCGCACGGCGAGGCGACCAACGTGCTCGACGCGGTGCCCGCGCGCCGCAAGCTGTTGACGCCCAGGCGGGTCTCGACCGCCGGGGTCCTGCTGGTGCTCGCGGCCACCGTGGCCGCCCTCCTGATCGCGGCGCTCACCGGCAAGGGAGACAACCACGCGTCGAACGCCGTCGCGTCGGGCGCGCCGATCCCCATCCAGAGCGTCCGCGCATTCGATCCAGGCGGAAATCCGCCGAATGAGGAGCACAACGACGAGGCGGAATTGGCCATCGACCCCGATTCGGGGACCGGGTGGACGACCGAGACCTACAGCGCCAGTCCCGTGATGTCCGAAGCCGCGAACAAGCAGGGCGTCGGTCTAATCGTCAGCACCGGCAAGCCCGTGACCGCCCGCACGATGACCATCAAGACCGCCGACGGCGGCTGGGACGCGCGGATCTACGGATCGCTGACGCCGCCGACCGTCGACGCAGAGGGTGAGCCGGTCGGGACGGTGCTCGGGGCCGTGAGCGACGCGAACGCCGACCAAACGATTCAGCTTGACGCGAACAAGGCCCGCTACTTCCTGATCTGGGTGACCAAGGTCTCGCCGACTTTCGTCGACACGGGGTACAGCCTCGAGATCGACAACGTGTCGCTCAACACCTAGAACCGAAACGCGCGCTCGGTCTCGTAGCGCTCGACCGCGAGCCGCACGAGGCGGTCGCACAGCTCCGGATAGGGCACCCCGTCCGCTTCGAACAGCTTCGCGAACACGCTGGTCGAGGTGAAGCCCGGGATCGTGTTGAGCTCGTTCACCAGCACCTCGCCGTTCTCGCGAACGAAGAAGTCGCACCGAGCCAGCCCGGACCCGCCGATCGCCCGGAAGACTTTCGCCGCCAGCTCACGGACCCGGCTCGTCTCCGGCTCGCCGATCTGAGCCGGGACGATCAGCTCCATGCCTCCCTCGGAGTACTTGGCCTCGTAGTCGTACCAGTCGGCGTGGGCGACGATCTCACCCGGGGGTGAGGTTCGCGGCTCGTCGTTGCCGATCACCGAGCACTCCACCTCCCTGCCTGCGCCGTCGCCCTCCACGATCACCCGCGGGTCGTGCCGCCGGGCCAGCTCCACGGCCTCGTCCAGGCCCCGCTCCGGGTTGGTCACCTTGGAGATGCCCACGCTCGAGCCCAGCCGGGCCGGCTTGACCCACAGGGGCAGGCCCATGGCGGCCGCCTGCTCGCGCCAGCCGTCGCTGCCCGCCTCGCAGAAGTCCACCTGCGGAATCCCGTCGAACGCCAGCAGCCGCTTGAAGACCAGCTTGTCGATCGCCAGCGAGGCCGCGAGTACCCCGGGCCCGGCGTAGGGGAGGTCGAGGCACTCGAGCATCCCCTGAACGGTGCCGTCCTCGCCGAACGGCCCGTGCAGGACGGGAAACGCCACCTCGGCGTCCAGCAGGCCGCCCCCGGCCCGCAACTCGACCTCGCTCCCATCCGAAGTCCACCGCCCATCGCGCTCCAGGCGCACCGCGATCACCTCGTGGCCGGCGGCCCGGAGTCCCTCCGCCACCGACGCCCCGGACTGGAGCGAGACCTCGTGCTCCGAGGAGCGCCCTCCGCTGAGCACCGCGACCCGCATCAGGGCGGGGTCGGGCCGGTCGTCGTGCTGGTGGCGGGGGGCGGGGCTTCGAACTTGCCGACGAAGACGGTCACCGACTCCCCGCTTTGCAATCTGGTTCCGGCGCTCGGCGATTGGTCCAAGACGATGCCGTCCTCATTCTCGTCGCTTGTCGTGCGCGAAACGACCAGCACGTCGAGACCGGCGGTACGGAGGTCCGCTCTCGCATCGTCCCTGGACTTGCCGACCACGTTCGGCACGATCGCGGTGCCGGCGCCGGTCGAGACGACGATCGTGACCGCGGTGTGCGTCTTGACGCTGCTGCCGGCCGCCGGATCCTGGGCGATCACCTGGCCCTCGGGCTCGTCGGAGTCGCGCTGCTCGACGTCGGGGATCAACCCAAGAGCCCGAAGCTGGCTCTCCGCGAGGTCCTGCTGCTCGCCGATGACCGCGGGAACGTCAACCAGCCTCGCCCCGCTGGAGACCAGCAGGGTCACCGTCCTCCCGCGGGCGAGCTCCGTTCCGGCGGGGGGTTGGGTGTCGATCACGAGGCCCGCCCTCAGGGCGCTCGAAGGTCTCTCGCGCTCTTTCACGCGGAACCCGGCGTCCTTCAACGTCTTTCGCGCCTCGCTGGCTCGATCCCCGGCCACCGACGGGACCACGATGGTGCCCAGGCCCCCCGAGACGCTGATCGTCACCGTCGACCCCTCGTCGGCTCTCTCTCCAGCTCGCGGGTCCTGCTCCAGGACGGTGCCCTTCGGAGCGTCGTTCGGCTCCGACTTCACCGCGACCTCGAACCCGGCGTCCTCGAGGGTCGCCGTGGCGGGCGCTTGGTCCTGCCCGATCACCGTCGGCACCAGGATGGAGTCCGGGCGGGTGAGCAGGAAGGCCAGCAGGCCGCCCAGGACGAGCAGCAGAAGCAGCGCCAAGGCAACCAATCGCCCCGGGGTGAAGAAGCCGCGGTCCTCCGGCGGGGGCTCCGGGGGAGGCTCGGCCGGTGGAGCGCCGGCGGCGGCGGCCACCGCCGCATAGGAGGCGGTTCCACCCAGGGCGGTGCCGCTGGGGTCGGCCTCGGCCGCGTCGAGCGCGGCCAGGAACTCGTCGGCCGAGGCAAAGCGGTTGGCGGGGTCCTTGGCCAGGGCCTTCAGCACCACGGCGTCCAGCGCCAGCGAGACCTGCGGGTTCAGCTCGCTGGGAGGCCGGGGGCGCTCGGACACCTGCTTCAGGGCCACGGTGACGGGCGACTCGGCCTCGAACGGCACCCGGCCGGTGAGCGCCTCGTACAGCATCACGCCAATCGAGTAGATGTCCGAGGCCGCCGTCACCGGGAGCCCCTGGGCCTGCTCCGGGGAGAGGTACTGCGCGGTTCCCAGCACCGATCCCGTCTGGGTGATCTCCGAGGCTCCCGCGCGCGCGATCCCGAAGTCCGTGACGCGGGCCCGGCCCTCCGCGTCCACGAGGACGTTCTGCGGCTTCAGGTCGCGGTGGACGATCCCGTTCGCGTGCGCGTAGCGCGCCGCGCCGAGCACCTGCCGCACGATCTCGACCGCCTCGGGGACGGAGAGGCCCCGCTCGATCAGATCGTTCAGCGAGGCGCCCTCGACGTACTCCATGGCGATGTAGTGGCTGCCATCGTAGGTGCCGCGGTCGAAGACGCCGACGACGTTCGGGTGCTGCAGGCCCGCGGCCGACGATGCCTCGCGGCGGAAGCGCTCCACGAACTGCTCGTCCTGGGCGAAGCGCTCGTGCAGGAACTTCAACGCCACCCGCCGGCCGAGCATCGTGTCCTCCGCGCACCACACATCGGCCATGCCACCCGCGCCCAGGCGGCCCAGCAGCCTGTACCGGCCGGCGACCAGGGTCTCGGCCTCGAGCTTCATCGGTTCAGCAGGCTCTCCATGATCTGGGTGGCGATCGGCCCCGCGACCTCGGCGCCGAAGCAGCCCTGGCAGCGCTCGATCGTGGCCGCGACCGCCACCTGCGGGTCCGCGGCCGGGGCGAAGGCGATGAACCAGGGCTGGTTGATGCCCGCGTCGAGGTCGATCTCGGCGGTTCCCGTCTTGCCGGCGAAGGACTCTCCGCCCACGGTCAGCCCCGCCGCCGTCCCCTCATCGACGACGTGGGTCATCATCTCGGTCAGCTGCGAGGCCGTCTCCTCGCTGATCGCCCGGTCCTCCTCGGCGGGATCGAGCTCGGCGGTCACCCGCCCGTCGGGGTCGGTGACCCGCTGGAGAAAGGTGGGCCTCATCAAGACGCCGCCGTTGGCGACCGTGGCCGCCACCTCGGCCATCTGCGTCGCGGAGGCGAGGATCTGCCCCTCCTCACCGCCCTGCCCGATCGCCACCCGCCCGACGTCGAAGCCGTCGGTAACCAGGTCGCCGTCGGAGTTGTAGGGCCCGCTGGCCCTCATCTGGTCGTCGGGGTAGTCGAGCGGCGGGTCGCCGTAGAAGCCGAACCGCTTCATGTACTCGACCATCGTGTCGGTGCCCAGCTTCTCGCCGACCTGGGCGAAGTAGGTGTTGACCGAGTGGGTGAGCGCGGTGGTCATGTCGATGTCGCCGAACTGCTCCCCGCCGGCGTTCGACAGCGGCACCCCGCCGATGTCCTTGGGAGAGGCTCCGCTGAGCACCGTGTCCGGGGTGAACTCGCCCGAGTCGAGCGCCGCCGCGGCCGTCACCACCTTCATCGTCGAGCCGGGCGGATAGGTGCTCTGCGTCGCCCGGTTGACGAGCGGCGCGCTCTCGTCCCTGTTCAGCTCCTTGAGCGTGTCCGCGCTGTTGACCTGGTTGGGGTCGAACCCGGGCACCGAGGCCATCGCCTTCACGGCCCCCGTGGCCGGGTCGATGGCGACGGCGGCGCCACCCGCGCCGCTCGCCCCGGGCGTCGAGGCAATCGCGGACTGAAGCCCCTCCGTGGCGACCCGCTGCGCCTGCGAGTCGATCGTCAGGGTGAGGTCGTCGCCCTCCTGCGGGACGTCTCGAAGCTGGTCCAGGATCGAGGTGAACTCGTTGCGCTCGCCCGCGAGGAAGGCGTTCTCGGAGCGCTCGATTCCCGACCGGCCGGCCTCGATGAAGCTGTAGCCCACGGGATTTCCGAACAGCGCCCCCTGCGGGTACTGCCGCACGTAGACCGGGTGCTTGCCACCCCCCTGGGGGAAGCTCTCCGCGACCGTGACCCCGTCAGCCGTCTGGATCGTCCCCCGCTTCACCGTCTGCTCGGCGATCAGCGGGCGCCGGTTCTGCGGGTTGTCCTTGAGGTTGTCCGAGTCGAACACCGCCCAGTACGACGTGAACCCCACCAGGGCCGCGAACAGCACCAGGATCAGCCCGTACAGGCGGATGATCGGCGCGTTCACGCGAGGCTCCCGTGCTCGCGCGCGCCCCACGGCCGCCCGCCTGACTCGCGCGCGCCCACGGCCTCCCAGTCCGCATCACGATCGGGCGGTGGCCCCGGTGGGCGCCGCGCGTCGTTGGAGATCATCAACAGCAGCCCGAGCAGGATCATGTTGGCGACCACGGAGCTCCCGCCGAAGCTCACGAACGGCAGCGTGACGCCGGTCAGCGGGATCAGCCGCACCACGCCGCCGATGATGACCACGGCCTGGAGCGCGAACACGGCGGTGAGCCCGGCGGCGAGCAGCTTCGAGAACCCGTCGCGGGCCATCACCGCCGTCTTCAGCCCCCGCGCCGCGATGAGGCCGTAGACCAGGACCAGCGCCGCACCGCCGAACAAGCCGAGCTCGCTGACGATCAGCGCGTAGATCTCGTCCGTGTGGGGCGCCGGGAGGATGCTGCCGCAGTCCGGGAACGGCTGGGCGCAGTCCGGGGCGAACGGGCCCGGAAGCCGCAGCAGGGACTCGCCAAGACCCTGGCCGAACAGGCCGCCGTCGGCTTGTGCGAACAGCGACTGCTGGATCTGGCCGGCCCCGGACGGCGCGTCGCGCCCCCAGGGGTCGAGCCAGATGTCGATCCGTTCGCCCACGTGGGGGACCGCGTGCTCCATCACCCAGGCGCCCAGGAAGAAGAGCGCCAGCCCGGCGACCACGTAGGAGAGCCGGGCGGTGGCCACGTACAGGAGGGCGAGAAACGCACCGAAGAACATCAGCGAGCTGCCGAGGTCGCGGATGTAGACCAGCATCACCATCGATGCACCCCAGACCACCAGCAACGGCCCGAAGTGCTTCAGCGGCGGGATCGTCAGGCCCGCCACCCGTCGCGCCGCCACGGTGAGGAGCTCCCGCTTCTCGTACAGGTAGCTGGCCAGGAAGATGACCACGCAGATCTTCGCCACCTCGGCCGGCTGGAACGAGAGCGGCCCGAGGTCGATCCCCAGGTAGGCGCCGTTCACCTGCGAGCCGATCCCGGGCAGCCGCGGCGCCAGCAGGAGCAGGATGCCCGCCGTAGCGATCACGTAGCGGTAGCGCTGCAGCACGTGGTAGTCGCGAAGCAACAGGATCGTGAGCGCCAGGAGGACGGCCCCGCCGACGAAGATGGAGGCCTGCTTCAAGGCGAGGTCCTCGTTGATCCGAAACAGCATCACCAGGCCGATCGCCGCCAGCAGGGCGCACAGCGGGAACAGGTACGGGTCGGCATACGGAAGGCGGACCCGGATGAACAGGTGGACACCGAGGCAGACGGCAAGGAAGTAGCCGCCGTAGATCAGGCTCAGGTCGCCGATCCGGTTGGACTCGACGATGAACACCGCGGTGAAGCCGGCCGTGACCAGGAGCGCCACGGGGACCAGGGCCAGGAGCTCGCGATTGCGAGCGCTCACCGCCGGCCTCCGCCGCCGTGATCTTGGGAGCGGCTGTGCTTGGATCCGCTCTGGTCCGAGCTGCCCTGCTTGCCTTCGCCTCGCTGTCCCCCGGCCCCCCGACCCCCCGGCTGGCGAGCGGGAGCCGTCGCGGCCAGCTCCAGGTCGTCGAGCAGGTCCACCGCGTCGTCGCGGGAGCGCAAGGTGTGGTCGGTGGCGCTGTCGCGCCGTTCGGCGGGGATGGCCGACACCTGCACCGGCGCGGCGTAGACCTCGGAGTACAGCTCGATCCCCAGCGGGAGGTCGTACGGGAGCCCGCGATAGAGGGCCACGCGGCCACCCGAATCGGTCCCCAGGAAGTAGACCTGCCGGGCCCCGTAGACGGCCGCGACCACGAGCCCGGCGACGATCGCCACCGCGACGAGCCCCTTGACCACCCGGCCGGGCCAGGCGCGGGGCTCGCGGCGCTCCTTGGGCCGGCGAGGTGTGCGGCCTCGCCGGGTGGTGCCCTGGCCCGTCCGCTCGCCGACGCCCGCGCGCACCGATTCGGCCGTCAGGCCCGCCTCCTCGGCGGTGGGGCCGATCAGGGTCCGCTGCGCATCGACTTCGGCCGGTGCCTCGGCCTCGTCGAGGCGGAAGGCGACCACGGTGATGTTGTCCCGGCCGCCGGCCTCGTTGGCCTCGCGAACCAGGCGCGAGACGGCCTGGTCGAGGTCCCGCGCGCCGGCCAGGATGGCGGCGATGCGCTCCTCCCGGACCATCGTCGTGAGCCCGTCCGAGCACAGCAAGTAGACGTCACCCGGTCGCGCCTGGTAGGTCATCGTGTCCACCTCGACCTCGCGGTCGGGCCCCAGTGCCCGGGTGATGATCGACCGCTGGGGATGGTCCTCCGCCTGCTCGGACGTCAGCCTGCCCTGGCGCCGCAGCTCCTCGACCAGCGAGTGGTCGGAGGTCAGGAGCTTGAGCTCGCCGTCGCGGAAGACGTAGGCGCGGCTGTCGCCGACGTGGGTGAAGCTGACCTCGTCGTCCTCCACCATGGCCGCCGTCAGAGTCGTCCCCATCCCGGAGCGCGAGGAGTCGGTCTGCGCGAGCCGATGGATGCGGGCGTTCGCCATCCTGGCGATCGCCCGCAGGTACGCCTCGGGTGCCTCGTCCCCGCGCTCCACGGGCTCGAACGACTCCGCTGCCAGGCGCGACGCCACCTCGCCCGCCTGGGCCCCGCCCATCCCGTCGGCGACCGCGAACAGCGGCGCCCGCGCGAAGTAGGCGTCCTCGTTCGCGTTGCGCTGACGCCCCGTGTCCGTACGGTGGGCCTGCTCGACGATTCGCAGCACTACTCGATTCCCGGCACGTCGAGCTCGAAGCGAAACTCCGTGTCGCCGATTCGCAGCTCGTCGAGGTCGTTGAGCTCCGCCTCGCCGTCGAGACGGCTCCCGTTCAGGAACGTCCCGTTGGTCGAGTTCATGTCCTCAACGTAGTAACTGGCCCCTCGGGAATAGAGGCGCGCGTGGATGCCCGACGCGTAGCGGTCCTCGATCCTGACGTCGGCGTCCGCGGATCGCCCGATCGAGAGGCCGCCGAACAGGTCGAACCGCTCCCCGGCCTGCAGGCCCCCACCTCGGGCGACCACCAGCGACGCGTCGGTCGCCGCCGCCCGGCCACCGGGTCCGATCGGGTGGAAACCCGTCGCCTCCGGGGCGGGCGCCGTGGTGCGCCGCAGCTCCTTGAAGGCGCTTCTGGCGACCCAGAACAGGAACAGGTAGAGGACGGCGAGAAAGCCGAACTTGAGCGCTACGGCAACCGGCTCGGTATCCACGTCAGCTCGCTCCGTGCCCGGCAGCGATTCGCCCAGGCGTGCCGCGATTCGTCATTGCTCGATGTCGAAGCTGAACCTCGTCGTGCCCAGGGTGACCTCGTCGCCCGGCGAGAGCCGGGCGCTGTCCACTCGTCTGCCGTTGACCTTGACCCCGTTGGTCGAGCCGAGGTCGACGACCTGCCAGTCGCCGGTCTCGCCCCGGCGGAGCTCGGCGTGGCGGCGTGAGACGTTCGGGTCGGAGAGCACGCAGTCACACGACCGCGATCGGCCCAGGACCGCCACGGGGCCGTCGAGGACGTAGCGGCGATCGTCGAGGTTGACTATCGCCTTCGTCTCGATCAGGCGACCGGCGGGACGGCGCCGCTCCCGTCGCGACTGCTTGGGCGGCACCGAGTAGACCATCGTGTGCCCCTGATCGCCCTGGGACGGCTCCTCGCCCTGCCGCGCCGGAGGCTTCACCAGCCGCGTCTGGATCCCGAACTCGCCGAGCCGCAGGCGCTCGTCGGTCTCCAGCTTGACCTCGGGCCGGGTGAGCAGCGCGTAGTCGTGCCGGCGGGCGTGCTCGAGGAGATAGCCGGAAAGCTCCTGCTCGAGCGAGCGCTCGTATCCCTCGAGTCGCTGATGGTCCTCGGCCGACAGCCACACCGTGTACTGGTTGGGCACGTAGACCCGGGACACGGAGGCAGCCCGGTGCGCGTCCATCTCCTTCGCGAGCTTGCGCGCCAGCTCGACGGGCTGGACCTGCGAGGAGAAGGCGCGACTGAACACCCCCTCGACGAGGTTCTCGATCCGTTGCTCCAGGTTTCGAAGAACGCTGATGCGAAAGCTCCTTACCCGGCTGGACAGGGACGTGCGCGGGCTCGCCTGAGGCCGATGCTCTGTGCGGGCGCTGCCAATCCTAAAGTGCCGCCCGTCGTAAGTTTCGACCTCGCTCGGCGCGAACCGGGCGCGGCGCCCGCGTGCGGTTCCCTCCCGACCGCCCTCCTCTCTCAGCCGGAGGTCATGCCTGGATCGCCGGGCGGGCGTGTGGGATGGGGGCCCGGCGGCCTTCGGGGCGGGGCGGACGGCACCGGAACTCCAGGATCGCCGCCGCGACGGCCGCCGCGGCGATCAACACGGGCCGTCCGGCAAGCCCACCTTCCCCGACCAGGCTTAGGGCTCCCTCGAGGCCTGCCGCCCACAGCAGGGCTCCGAGCAGCGCCACGGCCACGTGCCCGGCGCGAAGGACCACTCCCAGCAGGACGGCACTGAGCGCGAACACGCCCGCCCCGAGCAGAGCCTGCGGGCCCAACATCGAGGTCAGCACGGTCACGGCGCCGCCCGTGGACTCCGCCCAGCCGTCGGGGAGTTGCGGCGCGACGGTCATCGCCGGGCCGAGGCCCAGCGTCGCCGCGCCGGCCAACAGCCACCACCAGCCCAGCGCGCCGAGCACCGCGCGCTCCCGCGAGGTACCGCGCGACCCGGCCAGCGCCGGGTACAGCGGGGCGGCCGAGACCGCGCCGAGCAGCGGGGCCGCGAGGGGCAAGCCGGCCCACGCGAGGCGCGACGCGACCAGAATCGTGGGAACCGTGAGCGCTCCGAGCATCAAGGCGAGCCCGGGCTGCCCCAATGCCGCGGCGATCATCGTCACCGTGAGCCCCCAAGCGGTGAGCGCGACGAGCTGACCGGCTCGCAGCCACGCGATCCGCTCCCCTGAGGCCTCCCCCGGAGAAGGGAGGGGGCGCTCGCCGTCGAGGGCGGGGACCGCGGCCTCGAGAGATTCGCGAAGGTCCGACAGCGCAGGACGCGAGCGCGGGTCGGGGTCCAGGCACGCGTCGACGCAAGCGGCCAGCGGCTCCGGAAGATCAGGCCGCAGCTCGCAAAGCGACGGAACCGGCTGACCGATCTGCCTGGCGGTGTGGGCGGGAGTGGCGCGGGCGACCGGGTTCGTCCCGGCCCAGAGCTCGTACAGCGTCAGGGCCAGCGAATAGACGTCGGTGGCCTGGTCGACGGGCTCGCCCTCAGCCTGCTCCGGCGCCATGTACGCCAGTGTTCCGACGACCTCTCCGCTGTGAGTCAGCGTCGGGGCGCCGGCCAGCGAGGCGATCCCGAAGTCCATCAGCTTCGCCCGGCGACCGAGAGCGTCCTCGACCCGGACGATCACGTTGTGCGGCTTCACGTCGCGGTGGATCACGCCACGTTCGTGCGCGTGCGCCAGCGCTTCGCACACGTCGGCGCCCAGCTCGGCGGCCTCGCGATCGCTGAGCTCGCCGTCGCGGGCGAGCTCGGCCAGCGTCGCGCCCTCGACCAGCTCGGTCACCAGGAGCGCGCGGCCGTCCGCCGACCCGAGCTCGTAGAGCGTCACGATCCCTGGATGGTTCAGCCGGGCAGCCGCTTGCGCCTCTCGCAACACGCGGGCGGCGTCGGCTCCGGCGATCTCCTTCACCGCCACCTGGCGCTGCAGCCGCTCGTCGAACGCCCGGTACACCGTCGCCATGCCCCCCGAGCCCAGCCGATCGAGGACCCGGAAGCGTTCCATGACGAGCTCGCCGACCATTCCGGGTGCAGCTTCGCCACCGTGCTCCCAGAACCTCCCGACAAGCCGCAACGGTTCGTGCGATGGGAGGGGTCGGTCGGCTCCGTTGGGCCGGCGGGTCATACTCTCCGCGTCGCACGCAGCCACGTGCGTCCACCCACACGGACGGAGCCCGCTTGGCTTTCGGTGACGAGCAAGAAGCACTGACACCCCGAGGCCGCCGCGGCACGTACGGCGATCGCCGCCACGACCACCACCGTCAGATCATGGTGCGCCGAGCCGTGGGGGCCGGCATCGTGATCCTGCTGTTGATCTTGGTTGTCCTCGGGATCAGGGGCTGCCTGAACGCCCGCAAGGAGCGGAGCTTCGAGAACTACGTCCGCGACCTGAACGCGATCGCCGCGCAGTCGAAGCAGCTGTCGGACGACTTCTTCAACCGGCTCGATGACCCGGGCAATTCGAGCGCCCTGGACTTCGAGGCCGAGATCACGACGTACCGCGGCAGCGCCGAGAGCCTCGCGGACCGCGTCGACTCGCTGGATACGCCCGACGAGCTCAACGGAGCCCAGAGCGAGCTCGAGCTCGCCTTCGACCTGCGGCGCGACGCCCTGACGGGCATCTCGGACAACATCTCCACCGCCCTCGGGGCCCAGGGCTCAAGTCAGGCCAAGAACGCGATCGCCGGCTACATGCGCTACTTCCTCGCCAGCGACGTCCTCTACCAGCGCGCCAGGACCGAGATCGACGCCGTGCTGGAGGACCAGGGCATCGACGAGAGGGCACCCGAGAGCGTCTTCCTCGCCGACCCCGAGCGCTGGCTCGACTCGCTCCAGGTGACTTCCGCGCTGGCGCAGGTATCAGGGGAGAAGCAGGCCACCGGAGGAACCCACGGCCTGGCGCTCTACCAAACCATCATCAAGCCCGGCGACGTCAACCTCGACCCCACCACCACCGCGACGATCAGCGGCGGTGGTCCGCCGCAGATCGACGTCGAGGTGCAAAACCAGGGCGATTCGCAGGAGACCGACGTCGGGGTCAGCTTCGAGCTCACCGGCGGCAGCCAGACGATCTCCGGCGACACCACGATCCCGCGAATCGCGGCCGGCGGCATCCAGACCGCCACCATGCCGATCGACCCCGCCCCCGACAGCGGTCAGGAGCTCACCCTGGAGATCACGGTGACACCCGTTCCCGGCGAGCGGATCGCCGACAACAACCGCTCCAGCTACCAGGTCACCTTCAGGTAGCGAAGGGCTGCATAGACTCGGTCGGGTGACGATGCGCGTCGCCTACCTGGGCCCTTCGGGCACCTTCTCCGAGGACGCCCTCCGCGCGGCGGCCGGGGATGCCGAGATCGACCCCCGCCCGGCGCCGAGCGTGTACGAGGCCATTCGCGCGGTCGCCGAGGGCGAGGCGGATCGGGCGCTGGTGCCGTTCGAGAACTCGATCGAGGGCGCCGTGCGCTCCACGCTCGACACCCTGGCGTTCGAGGCGCCGTCGGTGACGATCGCCGGCGAGCACGACCACCCGATCACCACCAGCCTGATCGCCCGGCGCGAGCTCGCCCTGGACCGGATCGAGCAGGTTCTGTCACACCCCCAGGCCAGCGCCCAGTGCGCTCGCTTCATCCGCCAGCGGCTGCGGCGCGCACGAGTGCGCGCGGCGACGAGCACGGCGGAGGCGGTGCGCGAGGTGGCCGCCAGCCCGGAGCCGTGGGCGGCGCTCGCCGCCGCGTCCGCGGCGCGCATCTACGGATGCGTCGTCCTGCGGGAGGCGGTCGAGGACACGCCGGACAACGTCACCCGCTTCGTCTGGATAGCGCCGCAGGGAACGAAGGCGCAAGGGGACGGCCCGTGGCGCACGACGCTGGTCTTCTCGGAGCTCGGGGCGGACCACCCTGGCGCCCTCGTCGAGGCGCTGACGGAGTTCTCCAGCCGCGGGGTGAACCTGACCCGAATCGAGTCACGCCCGCGCCGCCGGGGCCTCGGCCAGTACATGTTCTTCGTCGACCTCGACGGGGCGAGGGAGGAGCCGGCGGTCGCCGAAGCGATCGGAGCGCTGCGTGGCAAAGCCGAATCGGTTCGAGTTCTCGGCAGTTACCCGGTCGCATCCGACGGCGTCCCGGGCTCCTAGCCCGCCAGGGACGAAAGGGGTCGCCCTCTACAATCCTGGCGCCATGGACACCCAGGCCGACCCGCACGTAGCGCTCCAGGGCGGGGCCCCGGAGCGGGGGATAGGTGGGCCGGCTGCCGACGGACACGTGAACGGCCACCGTGCGGGCTCCATCTCCCAGCTCAACGGTCACCGGCCGCACGGTGGCGTGGGCGGGCGGGTGCTGGTGCTGAACGCGAGCTACGAGCCGGTCAACGTCTGTAACGTCCGGCGAGCCACGGTTCTGCTCCTGAAGGAGCGCGCCGAGCTGATCGAACGGGGCGAGGGAGCGCTCCATTCGGAGCGCCTGACCTTCGATCGTCCCTGCGTGATCCGCCTGATCCGCTACATCCGGATTCCCCGCGACGTCCACCGCCGAAAGATCACGCGCAAGGCCGTACTGGCTCGTGACGCCTGGACCTGCCAGTACTGCGGGCACCAGGCATCGGGGCTCACCGTCGATCACGTGATCCCGCGCAGCCGCGGCGGCGAATCGGTGTGGGAGAACATCGTCGCCTCGTGCGCGCCGTGCAACCGCAAGAAGGGGAACCTCACCCCCCGCGAGGCGCGCATGCACCCCCGCAGCCGCCCTCGGCCGCCCGGGCCGACCGTCTTCATCCGGCTCGCCAGCCCGCGGATCCCGAACGCCTGGCAGCCGTACCTGGTCGCCGCTTAGCGCGCAAGCGCGCGAAGGGCCGCCCTGAGGGCGGCCCTTCGTCGCAGGTGCGGTGGTAACGAGGTGGAGATTGACGGCGGGGCGGGACAGCTCCCCACCTCTCCTGCTCGCCGGTGCCCGGGGTGGATTCCGCCGGGCGGCCCGCGGGACTCCGCCCTCTTCAGCGGGCGGGAGCACCGTGCCCCTTGGACCTCCTAGCGGCCCTGCACCTCCGGTGTCCCAGAAAACATGTGACTCAAGTTAGGACCACCTCCTTTCTCCGGTCCTCCGATTGAAGCAAACGCGAGGGTCGGCTGCGGCTAAGGGCGGCCGCGGACCCGCGCGTACTGCTCCGAGAACTCCCTCAACAACCAGGTTCGGCCCAGCTTCGACGCCAAACGCGGCGCGGCTGCGTTCAGCCACACCAGCGGCCGGACGGGTCGCGCGCTGACGATCACCTCCGCGAGGTTCCTGCGGATCGCCCGCACCACCGCCTCGCCGACGGCGTCGGGAGTCACGGTTCCGATGATCCCGGGTGCAGAGATCTGGTCCTCGAAGCGCGCCCACATCCCGACCCGGCTGACGAAGCTCGGGCAGACGGCCGAGAAGCCCACGGGATCGTCGCCGTTTTCGATTCGCATCGCCTGGGTGAACCCCACGACCCCGTGCTTGGTCGCCGAATAAACGGCCAGATAAGGGGCCGGCACCCGTCCGGCCAGCGAGGCGACGTTCACGACATGGCCACGGCCGCGGTCGAGCATCCCGGGAAGCAGCATCCGGGTCAGGTCCATCGTTGCCACCAGGTTGACGTGGACGGTCGCCTCCAGCTCCTCTCGAGTCATGCGCAGGAAGCTGCCCCCGAACTCGAGGCCGGCGTTGTTGACCAGGATGTCAAGCGGGCCGAGAGCCTCCTCGGCCCAACCCGTCAGGCGCTGGCGGTCGGCGGGAACAGCCAGGTCAGCCGCGGAGCGCGCCGTGGCTATCCCGCGACCGTCCAACTCGTCGGCCAGGGAGCCGATCGCGTCGTCCCGCAGATCGGTCAGGGCCAGGTTGACCCCTTCGGCGGCCAGCGCCCGGACGATGTAGGCGCCCAGACCACCGCCGGCGCCGGTCACGAGGGCGTTACGGCCGCGAAGCTCCTCCACGGCCGCGCACCCTACTGCGAGGGCTTACTCCCGGGGGCGGCCTCTCCATCGAGAGGTTTCCCATCGGCGCTCGCGGCCTCGAATCTTTGCTCGGCGCCGGCGGCGGGATCGGCGCCGTCGGAACCCGACCCGTCCTCCTCGACCGAAGCCGCAGACTCGACCACCAGGGCGACGGCGCTGACCCGATCGTCCTCGCGGAGGTTCATCACCCGCACGCCCTGCGTGGGCCGGCCCATCTGCGAGATCCCTCCCGCCCTGGTGCGCTGGACCATGCCGTTCTCCGAGATGAACAGCAGGTCCTGGTGCTCGCGGACGATGAGAGCGCCAGCCAGCCCGCCCCGCTTGGCGGTGAGCTTGGCGGTCAGGACTCCCTTGGTGCCGCGCCCCTTCACCGGGTACTCGGAGACCGCCGTGCGCTTGCCATAGCCGTTCTCGGTGACCACGAACAGCTCGGCGTCGTCCTTGGCCACGTCCATCGCCAAGACCCGATTGCGAGCGCCGTCCACCTTCCCCGAGACGTTCATGCCCTTCACTCCCGAGGTGTCGCGGCCCATCGGGCGCACCGCCTTCTCGCTGAAGCGCGACGCGTGCCCCGACTTGGAGACCAGGAGCAGGTCGTCGGATCCCGACGTCAGGCGAACCTGCACCAGCTCGTCGCCGTTGCGCACCTTGATCGCGATGATCCCGTCCGCGCGGATGGGCGTGTTGTAGGCGGTGAACTCCGTCTTCTTCACCAGGCCGTTGGCGGTGGCGAACACCAGGTACTTGCCCTCGGAGAAGTCCCGCGTGGGCTTCACCGCCATGACTCGCTCGCCGTCGGCAAGCGGCAACACGTTCACCAGCGCTTTGCCCTTCGAGGTGCGAGCGCCCTCCGGCAACTCGTAGACCTTGAGGCGGTACACCTTGCCGCGATTGGTGAAGAACAGCATCCAGTCGTGGGTGGAGCAGATGTGGAGGTGCTCGATGTAATCGCCCTCCTTCAGGTCCATGCCCATGACCCCCACTCCGCCGCGGCGCTGCTGGCGGTACGTCGCCAGCGGCAGGCGCTTCACGTAGCCGGAGTGGGTGATCGAGATCACCATCTGCTGGTCGGCGATCATGTCCTCGATGTCGACGTCGCCCTCGGCGAAGGTGATCTCGCTTCGCCGCTCGTCGCCGTAGCGCTCCGTGATCTCACCGAGCTCGTCCGTGATCAGGCCGTCGATGCGCGACTCGTCGCCGAGGATCGCCCGAAGGTTGGCGATCCGCTCGATCAGCTCGGCGTGCTCGGAGCGGACCTTGTCCGACTCGAGCGCGGTCAGGCGCTGTAGGCGCATGTCGAGGATCGCCTGCGCCTGCTCGAAGGACAGCTCGAAGCGGTCGATCAGCCCGTTGCGCGCGGTCTCGGGATCCTCGGAGCCGCGGATCAGCGCGATCACCTCGTCGAGGTTGTCCAGCGCGATCAGCAGCCCCTCGAGGATGTGCGCCCGGGCCTCCGCCTGGCGCAGCTCGTGCTGGGTGCGACGGGTGACGACCTCGCGCTGGTGCACCACGTAGTGGTGGATGAGCTCTCGCAAGCCCAGCGTGCGCGGGACGCCGTCCACCAGCGCCACCATGTTCACCCCGAAGCTGGTCTGCATCTGAGTGCGCTTGTAGAGCTGGTTGAGGACCGCCTTCGAGACCTCGCCGCGCTTGATCTCGATTACGAGTCGCATCCCCGAGCGGTCGGACTCGTCCCGCAGGTCCGAGATGCCGGTGACCTTCTTCTCGCGCACCAGGTCCGCGATCTTCTGGATCAGGCCCCCGTCGCCGCCCTTCTTGACCATGAAGGGAAGCTCCGAGACGATGATTGCCTCCTTGCCGCCCTTGATCGGCTCGATGTGGGCCTTGGCCCGGACCTTGATCGAGCCCCGGCCCGACGCGTACGCGTCGCGGATGCCCTGGCCGCGCATGATCAGGCCGCCCCCGGGGAAGTCCGGCCCCTTCACGTGCTCCATCAGCCCGGCCAGGTCGATGTCCGGGTTCTCGACATAGGCGTGGACCGCGGAGGCCACCTCCACCAGGTTGTGGGGGGGGATGTTGGTGGCCATCCCCACCGCGATCCCCGAAGAGCCGTTGACGAGCAGGTTCGGGAACCGCGACGGAAGGACCAGCGGCTCCTGCGCCTTTTCGTCGTAGTTCGGGCCGAAGTCGACCGTCTCGGCCTCGATGTCGCGAAGCATCTCGGTGGCCAGACGGTCCAGGCGCGCCTCCGTGTACCGCATCGCCGCCGCGGGGTCGTCGTCGATCGAGCCAAAGTTCCCCTTGCCGTCGATGAGCGGGTAGCGCATGGAGAATTCCTGCGCCATCCGCACCAGGGTGTCGTAGATAGCCTGGTCGCCGTGGGGGTGGTACTTACCCATCACCTCCCCGACGATGAACGCCGACTTCCGGAACGGCCGGTTCGGCTGCAAGCCGAGATCGTGCATGGCATAGAGCACTCGGCGATGGACCGGCTTCAGGCCGTCGCGTACGTCGGGCAGCGCCCGGCCCACGATCACGCTCATCGCGTAATCGAGGTAGGACGACCGCATCTCGTGCTCGAGCTGACGGTCCTCTATGCGGCCGGTCAGGGCCGCGAGCGATCCTTCCATCTCAGCCCCTCCGATCAGACATCGATGAAGCGGACGTCCTTCGCGTGGCGCTCGATGAACACCTTCCGCGGCTCGACGCTGTCGCCCATCAGGTCGGTGAACAGACGCTCGGCCGTGGCCGCGTCGTCGATCGTCACCCGCTGCAACGTCCGCGACTCCGGGTCCATCGTGGTCTCACGCAGCTCCTCGGCGTCCATCTCGCCGAGGCCCTTGAAGCGCTGCAGGCTGATGCCCTCCTTCGCGAGGTCCAGGGTCACCTGGCGCAGCTCGCCGAACGACAGCGCCTCGCGGCGCTTGGAGCCCAGGGTCACCTCGAACGGGGGCCGTCCCACCTGCTTGACGAGCTTCGCGTGCACCTCGGCCAGGCGCCGGTACTCCGTGGACTTGAACAGCTCCGACCGCAGACGGTGGGTCCGGGCTAAACCGGTCGCGCGGTGGATCGCCTTGATCACGATCTCCTCGTCACTCGACGCGGTCAGCTCGGTCTCGAACGGCTCCTCCTCGGGGTCGGCCCGGTCGACAAGCTTGCGAACGGCGGCGACGCTCGTGGCTCCCTCGTCCAGGATCTGCGACTCGAGGAGGAAGTTCACGGCCTCGTGCCCGAAGGAGGCCTGAAGGGACGCGGTCCAGCCGTCGTACTCCTTGAAGTCGCGGGTGAAGCGCTGCCAGCGAGCGGCAGTCCAGGACCGGTTCTTCGCCGACCCGTTGGTGTAGGAGAACTTCTCGAGCTTGTCCCGCAGGAGCAGCTCCTCCAGCTCGGACTCCTTCTCGATGTAGAGCTCCTGCTTTCCGTTCTTGACCCCGTAGAGCGGCGGCTTAGCGATGTACACGTAACCGGACTCGAACAGGGCCGGCATCTGGCGGTACAGGAAGGTCAGGACGAGGGTGCGGATGTGGGCGCCGTCGACGTCCGCGTCCGTCATCAGGACGACCTTGTGGTACCGCAGGTCCTCGAGGTTGAACTCGTCGTGGACCCCCGTGCCGATCGCCGTGATCAGCGCCTGGATCTCCTGGTTCGAGAGCACCTTGTCGATGCGGTTCTTCTCCGCATTGATGATCTTGCCTCGCAGCGGAAGGACCGCCTGCGTGTTCCGGTCTCGGGCCTGCTTCGCCGAGCCCCCCGCCGAGTCGCCCTCGACCACGAACAGCTCGGCATCGCGGGGGTCCTTCACGGTGCAATCGGCGAGCTTGCCCGGCAGGGTCGAGTTCTCGAGAGCCGACTTGCGCCTGGTCAGGTCTCGGGCCTTCCGGGCCGCCTCCCGGGCGCGGGCCGCGTCGACCGCTTTCTGAAGGATCCGACGCGACTCACCCGGGTTCTCCTCCAGAAACTCGCCGAGCTTGCGGTTGACGGTCTCCTTCACCAGCCCCTCGACCGGGGGGTTGCCGAGCTTCGTCTTCGTCTGTCCCTCGAACTGCGGGTCGCGAAGCTTGACCGAGATCACCGCCGTCAAGCCCTCGCGGACGTCCTCACCCGACAGGTTGTCGTCGCGCTCCTTGAGCAGCCCCTTCTCCCGCGCGTAGGCGTTCAGGGTCCGGGTCAGGGCCGCACGGAATCCGGACAGGTGCGAGCCGCCTTCGTGGGTGTTGATGTTGTTGGCGAAGCTGAACACCGCCTCCTGATAGGAGGAGTTCCACTGCATCGCGATCTCGACCTGTCCGTCGGCGGTCTCGTTGTCGAAGTAGATCGTCTTGCGATGCAGAGCGTCCTTGTTCTCGTTCAGGTGGGCAACGAAGTCGACGATCCCGCCCTTGTACTGAAAGGTCTCCCGCTGCCCTGCCCCGCGCTCGTCCACGAGCTCGATGCGCAGGTTGCGCGTCAGGAAGGCAGTCTCGCGAAGACGCTCGGAGAGCGTCCGGTAGTCGAGCACCACGTCCTCGAACACGTCCGGGTCCGGGTGGAAGGTGATGATCGTGCCGGTGCCCTTTACCTTCTCGCCTCTCTTCAGCGGGCCCTGGGGCTCCCCGCGCACGTAGTCCTGAGTCCACTTGAAGCCGTCGCGACGGACCTCGAGGTGAAGCCGCTCCGACAGCGCGTTCACCACCGAGATACCGACGCCGTGCAACCCGCCCGAGACCTTGTAGCCGCCGCCGTCCCCGAACTTGCCGCCGGCGTGGAGGGTCGTCATCACGACCTCGGCCGCCGGGCGCTTCTCCTTCTCGTGCTCCTCGACCGGGATCCCGCGGCCATCGTCAGCGACCGTCACCCCGTTGTCGGGATGGAGGATGACCGAGACCTGGTCGCAGTAGCCGGCGATGGCCTCGTCCACCGAGTTGTCCACGACCTCGTACACCAGGTGGTGGAGGCCGCGCGGGCCGGTCGAGCCGATGTACATCCCGGGCCTGCGGCGAACGGCCTCGAGGCCCTCCAGGACGGTGATGTCCTTGGCGCTGTAGCCGTCGCTGGCGGCCCGCCCGCGGGTGCCGGGCGCGGGACTCTTCTTCGGCGTCTTCGAAGGGGCGGACTTGGCGCTGCCGCCGCTCCGAGCCTTGGTATTTGCCACTCAGTCCTTTCGGTTCGCTGGCGCGATCGGAAACCCTGGCGCCATTAGGAGCCCCAACCGGCCGCGACGGCGCCGCAGAGGCTGGCCAGGCGATTGGGACGTACGTCCAAGTTCACATAAGGATACCAGGGACGGCCCTCGGAAAACCCCGCAGGAATACGCGAATGACCTGCAAATCACGCATAAAAGTGAATCAAGCGTCGGGGAACGCCGGAGAGCGGTCGGCGGTGAACCGAAGCGCCGTGACGGCCGCATGCGGCGGGTCCTGCCCCGAGACCGAGAGCGCGGCGTTCAGCCGCCTCACGAGCTCCGGCGAGAGCAGGTCCAATTCCTGCGCCCAGGTGGCCGACCGGCAGGCGATCGTCACCACCCCGTCGCGCTCGGCAACCGGTTCCGCTTCATCGGCCACCCGCGTGCCGGCCACGGCCGTCCAGGCACCCTGCACCGCGGCCAGCAAGGTGATCGGCTGGGCTCGCCAGCGCGCGTCGCCCAGCGCCGTGGCCAGGGAACGCGGTCCGCGACGACGGCTCATGCCACCACGGGGCTGGCCTGCGAGACCTCACCGACCGGCGCCTGCAGGGGCTCGCCCCTTCGCAGCGCCACCTCGGTCCGCTCGCAACCTTCGGGCAGGTGGTCGGGCTCGGTGGCGGTCACGACCGCCTGCCCGACGCCTTCTCCAAGCCGCTCAGCGAGCAGCGCCCGCCGCCTGGCATCGAGCTCGCTCATGACGTCGTCGAGAAGCATGAGCGGCGGGGTTCGGCGCGCCTCGAGCAGGGCCCGCCGCTCCGCGAACAGCAGCGCCAAGACCGCCAGGCGCTGCTCTCCCTGCGATCCGTAGCGCCGCAGTGGCCGACCCTCCACTTCGACCGAGACCTCGTCGAGGTGGGGGCCAAAGCCGGTGTGCCCGCGGGCCAGGTCGGATTCGCGACGCTCCCGGAAAGCCGCTGCCAAGTCATCCGGATCGGCGAAGTCAGCGCGGGGCAAGTACCGAAGGCGCGCGTCCCGCGACAGGCCCAGGTCGCTGGCCGCCTCGTGGAACTCCACCGCCAGGAGATCCGCGGCCTGGCGGCGGATCGCGACCAGCTCAACGCCGAGCTCCGCGAGCTCACGGTCCCACGCGGCCAGCGAGTCCAGGCTGGCGATACCCGATCGAACCCGGCCGAGCAGGGCGTTTCGCTGCGCCAAGGCGCGCCCGTACCGGCGGCGGACCTCCGCGCGGGCCGGCCAGACCGCGGCGCAGAAGCGATCCATGTGCGCCCGCCGGACGGCTGGCGGGCCCTTCACCAGGGCGAGCCGCTCGGGCAAGAAGATCGCCAGCGCGGGGCGCAACTCGACGTGCTCGGAACCCGCCTGCGCATCGTCCACCAGGTGGCGGCGCTCTCCCGAGCGTTCGAGTGACCACAGGAAGAGATGCCGGTCCCCCGCGCCGTCAGTCACCTCAGCTTCGACGCGCGCCAGGTCCTCTTCGAAGGCGATCACCTCCCGCTCGTTTCGAGTTCTGCACGAGCGTCCCGAGAGGGCCACGCAGACCGCCTCCACGACGTTGCTCTTGCCGGATCCGTTCGGCCCCCACAGCAGATTGATCTGCCCGCCGAGGTCGATCTCTCCCGGGACCAGGTTGCGAAAGCCACGTGTGCGGAGCGCCGTGACCACCAGTGCGGACAACCTGCCGAGCCGGCCCGTCGCGCGTCAGACGTTCAGCCGAATCGGCATCACGAGGTAGCTGAAGTCGTCGCGGCCGACAGGCTGGAGGAGGCCGGGGCGAAGCGGCGAGCTGAGCTTCATGGCGAGCTCGTCGCCCTCGACGCTCTCCAGGCCCTCGATCAGGAATTGCGGGTTGAAGGCGATCTCGAGGGGCTCCCCGGAGTACGGCGCGGGAAGGGCTTCGCTCGCGTCACCCACCTCCGGTGTCTCGGCCGCCACGGTGAGCTCTCCCTCGGCGAAGGCGAACCGCAGTGGCGCGTTTCGCTGGGCGAGCTGACTGACTCGGCGCGCCACGTCCACGAGCTCTGCCCTGGGCAGTCGCACTTCGTGCTCGAAGGACTCCGGGATCAGTTGCCGCCAGCTCGGAAACTGGCCGTCGATCAACCGTGAGAAGAGGACCACCGGCCCGGCCTGGAACACCGCCTGGTTGCGAGCCAGGGAGATCGCCACTTCCTCGGGCCCCTCCTGGGCCACGATCCGCGCCAGCTCCCTGAGCGCGCGGGCCGGAACGTTTGCCTCGATTGCCTCGGGAAGCGAGGCCTCGAGCTCCGTGTGCTTGACGCTCAGCCGGTAGGAGTCGGTTGCGACCATCGTCAGTCGGTTGTCCTCGGCTTGAACGAGGACGCCGGTCAGGATGGGCCGCACCTCATCCCTCGACGCCGCCCGGGCAACCCGGTCGATCGTCTCCGCCAGGGGAGTTGCCGGCAGGCGTGCCGCGTCATCGCCCAGCTCAGGCAGCCGAGGGAAGTCCTCTGCGGGAAGCGTGCGAAGGTGAAAGCGCGCGCTGCCCGCGGTGAGCTCCACGTCTCGCTGTTCAGCCCGCAGCGCCAGGGTCACCTGCCCGTCCGGAAGGCTGCGAACCACGTCCGCCAACAGGCGTCCCGGCAGCAAGAGAGTCCCCTCGGTCTCTACCGAGACGTCCTTTGCCTCCAAGATCAGGCCCAACTCGGTATCCGTCGCGGAAAGAATCAGAGAGCCTGGTGTGACAGTCAGCTTGATCCCGCTCAACGAAGGCAGGGTCGTACGGGTCGAAACGGCTCGGCCGGCGACTTGCAGGGCAGAGAGAAAGGAGTCACGTGAGAGTGAAAGCCTCATGGGGGATGGATCCTGAATCTTCCTATCTGTCTCAGATGTATCAGTAGTGGTTGATGGTGGTGGAGAAGCCGGGGTCACGGCAAGGTGATGCGGGGCAGAGCGGTGGATTGGCCCTGTGGAGGAGGGCTGGAGTGGTGGATCGCGCTTGCGTCTGATCGCGACAGCTCGCTCTCGCTCTGGATCAGGCTGCGCATGCGATTCAGCATCTCAGACACGTCGGATCCCGGATCGAGCCGTTTCGAGACGCTGCGTACTGCATGGAGCACGGTGCTGTGATCTCGCTGGAAGGCGCGAGCGATCTGCGCGAGCGAGAGTGAGGTCAGCTCTCGAGTCAGGTACATCGAGAGCTGTCGCGCCTGAATGACGCGAGCGGTGCGGGCGGGGGAGAGAAGGTCGGTGCGGCTGACGGCAAGGGTCGAGCAGACCGCCTCCTGTATGGACTCGACGCTGGGCGTAGCGCCCGGCGGGTTGTCGAAACGGCCGGGAGCGGGGGCGGAGGCGCTTCGAAGTGCTTGGCGGGCGAGGGAGGGCGTCACCGGCTCGCTGAGGATGGAGGACATGGCGGCAACGCGGGTCATGGCCCCCTGAAGGCTGCGCACGTTCCCGAGCACCAGGGAAGCGATCTCGCGAAGGGCCGCCGGGTCGCGCAGGTCGAGTTGCCCTTCAAGCGTCATTCGGGACAGGAGCGCGATGCGGGTGCGTAGGTCGGGCACCTGGAGCTCGACACGCAGCCCCCATGCGAAGCGGTCGCGCACACGATCCGCCAGGCGAGGGATGGCCTCCGGCGGGCGGTCGCTCGAGAGAACGATCTGCTTGCCGGCGGCGTGCAGCGCGTTGAACGTCTGGACGAACTCCTCTTGGGTCTGCTCCTTGCCTTCGAGGGCCTGCACGTCGTCGATCAGCAGGGCATCGAGCTTGCGATAGCGCTCCTTGAAGCGGTCGGGCCCGTCGTGGCGAAGCGCCCCCACGAAGTCGGTCGTGAACTGCTCCGCGGTCGTGTAATGGACGGTCAGCTCGGGCCGGCGCCGCCGCAGGTAGTCGACGATGGCCCCAAGCAGGTGCGTCTTGCCCAACCCGGGCGGGCCGTGGAGGAACAGCGGGTTGTACGCCTCGCCCGGGAGCTCAGCCACAGCGAGGGCGCTGGCGTGGGCGAGCCGGTTGCCCGACCCGATCACGAAGCGCTCGAAGGTATGGCCGGGATCGATCGGGGCCGCGACGACGCCTCGCTTCGGGCGGTCGAGTCCAGCTTTCGTGCGGGACGGAGCGTCCTCCGCGACGAAGGCGATGCGGTCGAGATCGACCGCGACCGCCCGCATGGTGGCCTCGATCGTCTGCTGGTAGCGGCGCTGGACCCAAGCACGAGCGGTGGGCGGGGCGCTCACGTAAAGGGTGGATCCCTGCCTGGAAACCGCCCTGATCGGCTGGATCCACAGTTCGAACACCGAAGGTGTGAGGCTGGCCCGCAGCTCGTCGCGAACCCGCTCCCAAGCCGTGGTGGGATCGTCGTGGGCGGCATCCGAGGACACGGCGGGCGATCATAGGCGCGCGGTCCGGGGGTGTTTCGATCCCTCCATCCCAAGCGCGCATTTCGCGCGAAAAGAATCGCGGCGACCCGGGAAAGTGGCCGGAGGGCGAGCCGTATACTGCGGCGCCGGTCGTGAAGCGGACCTACCAGCCAAAGAAGCGCAAGCGAGCTCGGACGCATGGGTTTCGTGCCCGCATGCGCACGCGCAGCGGCCGCCAGATCATCAAGCGCCGGCGCCGCAAGGGTCGTAAGCGGCTGACGCCGTGACCCCCGGCGGGCGCCGCAGGCGAGGCCGCCTGTCGCGCAGCGGCGACTTCGAGCGGGTCTATCGCGAGGGGCGCTCGCATGCGAACCGGTTCCTGGTCCTGTACTCGTTTCCGCGACGCGAGCGCGACGAGGAGGGGCCCGAGGTGAGGCTCGGGGTCTCGGTGAGCCGCAAGGTGGGCGGCGCCGTGGAGAGAAACGCGGTTAAACGGTGCCTGCGCGAGGCGTTCTGGGCGCTCGACGAGGCCCTTCCCCCGGCGCACGACTTCGTGCTCGTCGCCCGCCCCGATGCCGCTGGGCTGCTCGAGCGGGAAGGGTCGCGAGGTCTGGCCGAGGCGCTCGAGGAGCTGGTGCGCGACGCGAGCGGCGGGGACCGGAGTCCCTAGGCTGGCGTAACACGTGAAACGCGTCCTCGCCGTCATCGCCCTCGCTCCCCTTCGTGCCTACAGCCGGTGGGTGTCGCCCGCGCTGCCGCGGCGCTGCAAGTACGAGCCCACCTGCGCCGCCTACGCCGAGCAGGCGATCCGCGAGCTGGGGGTGGTCCGCGGCGGCCTTCTCGCCGCCTGGCGCCTGGCGCGCTGCAACCCGTTCAGCCACGGCGGCTACGACCCCGTCGAGGCGCGACCGTGGTTCAAGTCGAAGCCGGGGGTGACGGTCTAGTGCCCGAGGCGACCTTTCTGCAGCCGCTGGTCGACGTCGCCAACTCGGTGCTGACCTTCTTCCACGACGACGTCGGCACGAGCTGGGGGGTGGCGATCATCCTCCTGACCTTCGTCACCCGGATCGCGATCCTCCCCCTGTCCCTGAAGCAGATCCGCTCGATGCGCTCGCTTCAGGCCCATCAACCGGAGATCAAGAAGATCCAGGAGAAGTACAAGGACGACCGCCAGCGGATGCAGCGGGAGATGATGGACTTCTACCGCGAGAACAAAATCAACCCGTTCGCCTCGTGCGTGCCGCTGCTGCTCCAGCTCCCGGTCTTCTTCGCCCTCTTCCAGCTCTTGCGGAGCGACGAGTTCTCGAACGAGCTCGCTGCAAGCGGCGACCCAGGCTTCCTCGGCCTTACTCTCGACGAGAAGGCGACTGGGGCGGCCCTCGTCATCCTGATCGCCCTCTACTTCGTGACCATGGTCGGGTCTACGTCGATCATGGCAACTTCCGCTGAGGGCAACCAGAAGCTGATGATGTACGCGCTCCCCGTCTTCTTCACGCCGTTCATCATCAGCTTCCCGGCCGGGCTGATCGTCTACTGGATCACGACCAACCTGTGGACGATGGGCCAGCAGTGGGTGGTCAAGCAGGTCATCCCCCCGCCGCCCAAGCCGACCGAGTCCGAGGAGAAGGCGGCCAAGCCCCCGCCGCCCCCTCCGCGCAAGAAGAAACGCCGCCGATAGGCCGGCGGGGGCCGTGATGCGTTCGCCCGGTCGCGCGCGGGCAGCGGCACGCCGACGGGTTCTGGGCGCCGGGGGCCAACCCTCCTTTTTCGACGCGGCGGTGGTCGATTCCTTCTCTTTAGACTCGCCGGCTGGTGAACGGCGTGGAGACCCGGCCTTCCGAGCAACCGGCTGAGCGAGTGCGAGCCATCCTGGAGCGGGTCGTCGATGCGCTCGGGGTGAACGCCGAGGTGGAGGTGGAGGAGGACTCGGACCAGATCGTCGGCCGGATCGACGGTGACGACGTGGGTCTTTTGATCGGGCGCCGCGGACAGACGATCGACGCGGTGCAGCTCCTCTGCTACCGGGCGGCGTTTCGCGGTTTGCAGGAACGCAAGCGTGTGGTGGTCGATGCCGCCGGCTACCGGGTACGACGCCGGGAGGCGGTCGAGCGGCAGGCCAGTCGCGCCGCCGAGCGGGCCCTGGAGTCGGGCAGGGAGATCGAGCTCGAGCCGATGACCCCGACCGAGCGGCGGGTGGTTCATCAACACCTCAAGGACCGGGCGGGGGTCGAGACGTTCAGCGAGGGCGACGAGCCTGAGCGTTGCGTGATCGTGGCGCCGCTTCTGCGCGATTGAGCGCCGAGCCACCGGCCTTCGCGCAGATCCCCGCCGATGCCCGCGCAGCGCTGCGGGCCATCCTGGACTTGCTCGCGGAGGACCGGAGCGCCCCCAGCGCGGTACGGGATCCCGAGCGGGCATGGAAAGTCCACGTCGCCGATTCCCTGAGCGGCCTGGGCGTCGAAGATCTGCGCTCCGCGAGGCGAATCGCGGACGTCGGCGCCGGTGCCGGCTTTCCGGGACTTGTCCTCGCGGCCGCCCTGCGCGGCGCGCAGATCGATTTGGTGGAATCGAGCCGCCGCAAGTGCGAGTTCATGGCCCGGGCGATCGAGCGGGCCGGGTTTCGAAACGCGCGGGTGATCTGTGACCGCTCGGAAGCCTGGGCTTCCACGATCCCACCGGCTGGCGGGCGCGACTCGTACGACGCCGTCACCGCCCGCGCGGTGGGACGGCTGTCGACGCTGGCCGAGCTCGCGTCGCCGTTGCTGGTGCGCGGCGGTGTGCTGGTCGCGTGGAAGGGGCGGCGCGATCCCGACGAGGAGGCCGAGCTTCACCGGGCGGCCGATCGGCTCGCCGTCGAGCCGGTCCGTGTCGAGTCCGTGGGCCCGTACGCCGGGTCGCGGCATCGCCACCTCCACGTGGTCCGCAAGGTCGCAGCGACGCCGGCCGATCTGCCAAGGCGCCCCGGCGTGGCCAAGAAGCGGCCTTTCGGCCGTCGCTGAAGCATCGGATGGCGCTTGTAAGGTCGAGCGCCGATGGGGTTCGTGTACGCGGTCGCCAATCAGAAGGGCGGAGTCGGCAAGACGACCACCGCCGTCAACGTCGCCGCCTGTGCGGCGGCGGGTGGTGCGCAGGCGCTGCTGTGCGACCTCGACGCCCAATGCAACGCGACGGTTGCCGTGGGGCTCGGCCGCGACAGCCGTCCCTCCTCCTACGACTGCCTGACCGGGGAGTGCTCGGTGGCCCAGGCCGCCCGGCCTGCGGGCCCGGACAACCTGTGGATCGTGCCGGCCAACGGCAACCTGGCCGGCGCCGCGGTGGAGCTGCCGCGCATCGAGGGCTCGGAGCGGCGCCTTCGCGAGATGCTGGGACCGGTACGCGAGCGGTTCGCGATCACCCTGCTGGACTGCCCGCCGGCGCTTGGCCCGGTGACCGTGAACGCGCTGGTGGCGGCCGATCGGGTGATCGTCCCCGTGCAGGCGGAGTACCTGGCTCTGGAGGGGCTGGTGCAGTTCCTGGACACCTTGGAGCTCGTCAGGCGCGAGCTCAACCCGGGGCTGGTTCTGACCGGTGTGGTGATCACGATGCACGACGAGCGGACGAAGCTGGCCCGTGACGTCGAGCGCCAGCTCCGCGAGCACTTCCCCGAGCTCATGTTTCGCACCGTCATACCCCGCAGCGTCCGAGTCGCCGAGTCGCCGAGCTTCGGGCTTCCCGTGATCGCCCACGCTCGGTCCTCGCGCGGCGCGGGCGCCTATCGCGACCTCTCAGCGGAGCTCTCCGAGCGCGAGGCCGTGGACGAGGCGCGGGTCGAGCGCCTGGCGGGAGAGAACCCTCGAGTAGGGCTTGAGGTCGACGGTGCCTAGCGCCGGCCTCGGTCGGGGCCTCGCCGCGATCCTGCCGGAGGCCGCCGCGGACGACGCGGCGCTCCGGGACCTTCCGGTGGAGATGATCCGACGCAATCCCGACCAGCCACGTACCCGCTTCAGCCCCGATTCGATCAAGACCCTGTCGGCCTCGCTGGCCGAGGCCGGTGTCATCCAGCCGCTCATCGTCCGGCCGTTGTCGGACGGCCGCTACGAGCTGATCGCGGGCGAGCGCCGGTGGCGGGCCGCAAGGGAGGCCGGGCTGCAAACGGTGCCGGCGATCGTCCGTGACGAGGACGAAGCGCACCGGTTGCAGACGGCGCTGATCGAGAACATGGCGCGCGAGAACCTCAATCCGGTGGACGAGGCGCGCGCGTGCGCCGCGCTGGTCGAGGACCTCGGAGTCACCAAGGAAGAGCTGTCACGCCGGCTGGGTCGCAGCCGCCCGTCGATCTCGAACCTGATCCGGATCCTCGACCTCCCGGAGGAGGCGCTCGAGCTGATCGCGTCGGGCGAGCTCAGCGAGGGCCACGGGCGGGCGATCCTCCAGGCGCGCGGGCACGACGTTCGCCGCGAGTTGGCCCGGGCGGCAGCCGGCCAGGGATGGTCGGTTCGCGAGACCGAGCGCCGCGCGAAGCGCGGTGCGGTTGCCAAGCGCCCGCGGGTGGTTCCACATCCCGACCAGGAGGCCGCCCTGACCCGGGCGGAGGAAGCGCTGGAGTCGGCGCTCGGCACGGTGGTCAGGGTTCGCGCGGCGCGGCGCGGCATCCGGGCGGAGCTTCATTTCGACGACCTCGACGAGCTCCTGGCGTTCGCCCGCGAACTGGCCGCCTAGGGCCCCAGTCGTTCGATTCGCCAGTCCTCTTCGTTCCGGGTGTACACGAAGCGGTCGTGCAGGCGCCCGGCTTGGCCTTGCCAGAACTCGAACGCTTCGGGTCGCAGGCGGTAGCCGCCCCAGAACTCGGGGCGCGGAACCGGGCCGTCCCCGAAGCGTTGCTCGATCTCGGCCACCCGAGCGTCGAGCGATGCCCGGTCGGGCAGCGGTCGGCTCTGGGGGGACGCCCAGGCGCCGATCTGGGACTCACGCGGGCGCGTGCGCCAGTACTCATCCGACTCCTCAGGTGGGAGCGGCTCGACCGGGCCGCGGATCCTCACCTGGCGATCGAGCTCGCGCCAGTAGAGGACCAAGGCCGCGCGAGGCAGGGCCGCGAGCTGGCCCGCCTTCGACGACTCGCGGTTGGTGAAGAACCGAAACCCCCCGGGACCGAAGCCTTTGAGCAGCACCATGCGGACGTCCGGAGATCCGTCCGAATCCGTGGTCGCCAGGGCCATCGCGTGTGGAAGCGGCACCTCGCGCTCCGCCTGCCGGTACCAGTCCCGAAACTGCTCGATCGGATCGTCCGCCAGCGCTGAGCGCTCCAGCGGCGGCATGTCGGGGCGTCTAGGCATCGCCCGGGCACCCTAGTCCCAGGCGGGCCGAGATCGTGGCGGCGAGGTGGCTACGGGATCGCCCCGGCCGTCCAACCGCCGTTGGCTGGGTGGAGGGGGCAAGGCCCACCAAGGACCGCTCATCAGAAACGCACCACTACACGATGCTGCCCTACATGCCCTCTTCGTCCGGAAGCGCGCAAACGCTTGGCGCGTTCGCGACCGCTCGTACACACCCAGCCGCGGCTCCTAAAATGGACCGTCACCCGGGCGATTAGCTCAGTCGGTTAGAGCGCCTCTCTGATAAGGAGGAGGTCCCTGGTTCGAGTCCAGGATCGCCCATCCGTCCCTGTCCGGGCGAGTCCTGGCCTCTCACACCGCTCGCCCTCCCGGCTCGCTGGAGTCCAGGATCGCCCACTGGCGCGGGGCCGCGAAGCACCGGGACGGTCGTCCGGAGCAGCTCCGGTTGACGTGTGCCAGCCGCCCGGCGCGGCTAACCCCCACTCCTATAATGGCTCGAAGGCCAGGCCTGCCGAGCGGCCCACCGGGAGACCACCTTGCAGCAGATGCAGATCTACGGCGTGAGCTTCGACATGGTCGGCAAACAGCCGATCGTGCTGCTGAAAACCGTGGACGGGAACCGGTTCCTGCCGATCTGGATCGGCCATCCCGAGGCCGCGGCGATCCTGATGAAGCTGCAGGGAGCGTCGACGCCCCGCCCGATGACGCATGACCTGCTCTCGGACCTGCTCGAGCAGCTCGACGCGAAGTGCGAGCGGGTGGCGGTCACCGAGCTTCGCGACAACACCTTTTACGCCTCGATCACGGTCTCCATGAACGGCTCCGAGCTGGAGATCGACTCCCGCCCCTCCGACGCAATCGCGTTGGCGGTGCGGACCCAGGCGCCGATCTTCGCGGCCGACGACGTGATCGACGAGTCGTCGATCGAATTCGAGCACGAGGTCGAGGACACCGAAGAGGTGGTCGAGAAGTTCAAGGACTTCCTCGACCAGGTGACGCCTGAGGACTTCG
>JBIOZP010000098.1:0-73079 GCA_044871225.1 Solirubrobacterales bacterium | reverse complement strand
TGCCCGCCGTGACCAGGGAGCGGAGCGCGCCTCGATAGTCCGTCTCGCACATGCTCAGGAAGGCGTTCACGACGGTGTCGGAGGCAGCCATCGCCTCGGAGCCCTCCAGCCTGTCCCTTCCCGCGGGCATGCCGCCCGGGATCACCATCGCCTCGACGAGCTCCGGCTGTTCCGCGCAGACGCGGACGGCGCGATGCACGCTGTCTCCCAGGCCGACGATCACCGCCGAAGATCCGCTCGCTTCGATCACCGCCGCCATGTCTTGTGCCCCGGTGTCCATGTCGTAGGGGCCCCTGCGGGTCGATTCGCCGGTGCCGCGATCGTCATAGCGGACGATGCGGTGGTCGCCCGCGAGCTCGGCGGCGATCGGGTCGTAAACCGAGGGATGGAAGATGGAGTAGGGGGCAAGGACCACGAGCGGCCCCTCGCCATGCTCACTCCAGTGGATCTCGGTCCCGTCCGCACGCTCGAGCCAGGTCACGAGAGCGATTCTCCCAGGTGGACACGGGTAACGGATATCGTGAGCTTCGTTTCCGGCCGAGGGGAGACCACATGACCGAGACCGCCACGAGCACGGACATCATGGCCCAGGAGAACGCCGACAAGCGGCACCAGATCGTCGGCATGCTCGAAACGGCGTACTGGATGGAGATCGAGACCGTGATGAGCTACATCGCGAACTCCACCAACCCGGACGGCGTCCGCGCCCAGGAGATCAAGGAGTCCCTGCGGGAGGACATCGAGGAGGAACTGGGCCACGCCAAGCTGTTCGCCCAGCGCATCAAGGAGCTGTACGGAGTCGTGCCGGGGTCGGAGAGGTTCAACGCCGAGCAGTCCTACCTGCAGCCGCCGGAGCATCAGACCGACGTCGTCCACGTGGTCAAGGGCGTGATCGAGGCGGAACGCGGCGCGATCGAGCACTACAGCCGGATCGTCGCCGAGACGGACGGCGTCGACCCGGTCACCCAGGACATGACGATCGACATCCTGCACGACGAGCAGGGCCACCTGCGCCTGTTCGAGGGCTTCCTGCGCGAGTACGAGGCCGAGGGCTTGGCCTAGGAGGAGGCGGGCATCATCTCGCGCGCCAGCTCGGCGAGGTGATGCACCCCGTAGCGGTCCGCCTCGACGGCCGCCGTGTCGAGGGCCTCGCGGGCCTCGTCGGGCCGCGAGTCACGCAGGACCCGCCCCCTGATGTATTCGCAGCGGGCCGCGTCCAGGGGGCGGCCGAGCGCGCGCCAGGCCTTGCGGGCCTCAGTCAGTGCCGCGCTGGCCTCCTCGGGGTCGCCGGCCACCGCGCCCTTGGCCTCCAGGCTCGCGGCTTTGCCGACCGGGTAGCGCAGGCGATCGGCGAGGCGCTCGGCCTCGTCGGCCGCCTCGCGGGCGGCGTCAAGCCGCCCGGCCAGAGCGAGGTTGATGGCCCGCGAGGAGATCGCCTCGACCGATTGGGCGACGAGACCGGCGCGCTCGCACAGGTCGAGCGCCCGGGCCAGCTCGGTGTCTGCGTTGCCGTGCTCACCGAGCTGGCGCAGCGACGCAGCGAGCCAGAACAGCGACTGGAAGGCGACCTCGGAGCGCCCCACCTGCTCGGCGAGGTCGGCCGCGCGGCGCAGGCCCCGGGCCGCCTCGTCGAAGCGGCCCTCCCGCCAGCGCAGCATGCCGCGCATCATGTAGGGGAAGCACAGCTTCCCCGTCAGGCCCTCGCGCTCGGCCAGGCCGCCTGACGCCTCGGCCTCTCGCTCCACGGCCTCCCAGTCGCCGCGGTGCACGGCGAGCTCCGCCAGCGCGGCGTGCAGCTCGACCTTCGAGGGCAGGTCGCCGGTCTGCTCGGCCAGCTCCAGCGCCTCCTGGTAGGCGGCGCCGGCTCCCTCGTAGTCGGCCTCGGAGATCTCGAGGTGATAGCCCAGGGTGAGGAGAGCGCGGACCGCCTCGGCGAGGTCCGACTCGCGTCCGAGCTCGACCGAGCGCTCCAGGTTCTGGCGCGCGCGCTCCGAGTCGCCGATGCGTCCGAACACGCGCCCGAAGATCCCGTGGGCGCGGCTCGCCGCCGCGGCTTCGCCCAACCTCTCGGCCAGTCGCAGCGCCTTCTCGGAGGCGTAGATGGCCAGCATGTTGTCGCCCGTGTGCATGTAGAGGGAGGCCGCCTCCTCGTAGAGCCGCACGAGCTCCAGACACGGCGGGCCGTCCTTGAGCAGGTCGATTCCCTTCTGGTAGTGCTCGATCGAGCCCTCGCGGTCTCCCTTGTGCCAAAGGCCGGCTCCGATCTTGCGGTGCAGGTCGCCCACCCTCGACAGGTCCTCCTCGCGGCGGTGGAACTCCAGGCACTGCTCCCACACCTCGGTGGCCTGATCGATTCGCCCCAACCGAAGCGCCACGTCGCCGAGCTTCTCGGCGATCCGGGCGCGCGTGGCGGGGTCGAGCTCGCGGCGCAGCGACAGGGCCGTCTCGTAGTGGCCGAGGGCTTCCTGGTTCGAGTACAGCGAGGCCGCGGCGTCCCCGGCGCTCTCCAGGGCGGCCAGCGCCCGGTGGTTGATGCGATCGAGCTCGGCCGGCTCGAGGTCGGCGTCCGCGCCCAGGGCGGCCGCCCGCCCGTAGTGGTCGGCGACCATCCCGACGACGCCTTCGGAGCGGTCGGCGGCGCGCTCCTCGATGAATCCGCCCACCTGGGCGTGCTTCCAGGCGCGCACGGACTTGGGGAGGGTGGAGTAGGCGACGTCCCGGATCAGGACGTGCTTGAACGCGTACTCGTGCTCGCCCGCCAGGCGGCTGCCCGGGCTCGGCACCACCAGGTCCTTCTCCTGGAGGGCGATCAGGGCATCCTCGAGGTCGATTCCCTCCTCTTCCTCGATCCTGGCCAGTGAGCCCTCCCAGAAGACCTGGCCAACCACCGAGGCGTGCTGGAGGACTCTGCGCTCAGCGGGGGAGAGCGAGTCGAGGCGCGCAGCCAGCACGGCGTGGACCGTCTCCGGCAGCGTCTGAACGTCGGGGGACCCCTCCTCGCGGATCCGGTTGACGATCTCCTCCGCGAACAGGGGATTGCCTGCGGAGCGCTCGGCCACCTGTGGCACGAGCTCCCGGGCCCCGTTCGGCCCCGCACCGTTGCCGCCCTCCGGAAGCAGCGCGGCGACCAGCTCGCGGGTCTCGTCCGGGGACAGCGGCTCGAGCGCGATCGTGGTCGCGTTGCGCCTGCCTCCGCCCCATCCGGGGCGGCGGTCGAGGAGCTCGTCGCGGGCCAAGCAGACGATCAGCGCCGGTCCGCGCACCCAGCGGGCGAGGTACTCGATCAGGTCGAGCATTCCCTCGTCCGCCCAGTGGATGTCCTCGAGCGCGATCACCACCGGGTGCTTTCGGCTCGCCGCCTCCACCACGGAGCGCACGGCGGAGAACAGGCGGTCGCGAGTCTGCTGAGGATCCTCGATCTCGTGGGTGCCGGTGGACATCGCATGCTCGCCCGGCGGCTCGATGCCGAGCGGCCGCGCGATCGTGGCCGCGATCCGCTCGGGCGGCTCGTCCGTCTCGGCGTCCGAGACGACCAGCTCGATCCCCTCCCGGAGCTTCTCCCAGGCCTGCTCGGAGTCGTCGGTGTCAACCAGCTCGAACTGCCCGCGGATGATCTCGCCGAGCGCCCAGTAGGCAAGCCCGGCGCCGTACGCGGGGCACCGGCCGACGCTGAAGGCCGGCTTCTCCGGATGCTCGCCGATTCGCGCCTCGA
This sequence comes from Solirubrobacterales bacterium, assembly GCA_044871225.1. Lineage (GTDB taxonomy): Bacteria > Actinomycetota > Thermoleophilia > Solirubrobacterales > 70-9 > AC-56. The sequence goes on along the minus strand of JBIOZP010000098.1, from coordinate 69,367 downwards.
GCTCGCGCAGCAGGCGCGACTTGCCGACCCCGGCCTGCCCAATGACCGTGACCAGGTGCGGGCGGCCCTCACGGACCACGCGGTCGAAGAGCGACATCAGGAGCGCCGACTCGTCCTCGCGGCCGATCAGCGGCGCCACTGCCCGCGCGCCGCGGGGAGCCGGGCCGTGGACCAGGAGGCGCACCGCCTCCCACGCGGGCACCGGCTCGGCCTTCCCCTTCAGGCTCAGGGGCTCGAGCTCGCGGTACTCGATGGCGTCACGTGTCAGTCGCTGGGTCGTCTCTCCCACGGTCACGGACCCCGGCCGGGCCGCGGACTGCAGCCGCGCGGCCACGTTCACCGCGTCGCCCATCACGGTGTAGCCGTCGCCGACCTGCCCGGCGAGCACCTCGCCGGAGTTGATCCCCACCCGGAGCTGGAAGTCGCCGCCGGCCGCCGCGGCGGTGTCGCTGTTCAGCTCCTCCATCGCGGCCTGCATGGCGAGGCCGGCGCGAACGGCGCGCTCGGGATCGTCCTCGTGGGCAACCGGCGCTCCGAAGACCGCCATGACGTTGTCGCCGATGTACTTGTCGACGGAGCCGCCGTAGCGGACCACCTCCTGGCCCAGCCGGCGCAGGGCCCGATCGACAATCGACTTGACCGCCTCGGGGTCCATGCGCTCTGCCACCGCCGTGTAGCCGGAAAGGTCCGCGAACAGCACGGTCGCCTTGCGGCGCTCCTCGGGCAGCGCCCCGGCCGCCGGGCCCCACTCGGGGGCGGCGACGCCCGGGAGCTGGCCGCCGAAGAGCCCACCGCGCGGAGCGGTCGGGGCCGGGGCCCGTCGCGCGGCCACCCCGGGCGGGCTCGGCGAGGAGGCCGGGCCGGCGGGCGTCGGCCTGGCGCCGGTGCCGCCCGAGCCGAGCCCGGTCCCGCACTCGATGCAAAACTTCGCCCCGGCCGGGTTCTCGGTGCCGCAGGTGGGACAGCTCGGCGACAGGGTCGCCCCGCAAGACATGCAAAAGCGAGCCCGCTCGGGGTTCTGCGTTCCGCAACTCGGGCAAGCCCCTCCGCCCACGTGCTGAACGATACGCAGTGGGCGTCGGAGCCCTGAGTGATATGTGTCACTCAGGCAGGGCCGTTGCTTCCGGATGGTTGACCTTCTGCCCGGCCCCCGGGCAGATCTCAACCACCGCGCCTTCCGCCGCTCCATGACGCCGCGCCCTGGGTGCCAAGTTCGGTCTGGTCCCAGCCGGCCTGGGCCGCTGCGGTGGGTGCCTGAGGAAGCCGTTAGGACCGTCCGCTACTCTGCCCGATCCGAGACGAGCGCCGCGGACGCCCACCCGCGGAGCTCGCCACCTCGACCATTCAAGGAAGCCTCGCTTTGAGTCACCGAATCCAGGCCGCGATCGTCGCCCTGATCCTCGTCCTCGCCGCCGGGCTTGCCGGTTGCGGCGGCGACGGCGGAAGCAGCGAGGACCCCAACCAGGTCCTCGACGAGACGTTCAACAACCCCGAGCAGGTCGACAGCGGCGTGCTCGACCTTCGCCTGGAGGGCTCGGCGGGCGACCAGGGCAGCCTGTCCGCCGAGCTGAGCGGACCGTTCCAGGGGACGTCCGATTCCTCTCAGCTCCCTCAGGCCGACTTGACCGGGACCTTCGACGCGAGCGGCCCCCAGGGAAATCTCAACCTCAAGGGCGGCCTCACCATCACGGAGGACAACGCTTACGTCACCTACCAGGGGCAGGCGTACGAGGTCGGCACGCGGGCCTTCAAGCAGCTCCAGGACCGCTACCAGCAGGCGAACGCCCAGCAGCAGGGCGACGGCCAGAGCTTCACGCAGGCCTGCGAGCAGGCTGTGGAGCAGGGTGGCGGGGACAAGAGCGTCTGCGACGTCAACCCGGCCGACTGGCTCACCAACGTCACCAACGAGGGGACCGAGAGCGTGGGCGGCACGGACGCGATCCACATCTCGGGGGACGCCGACGTCAAGCGGATCCTGACGGACGTCGCCAAGATCGCGGAGCAGCTTCCGAGCGCCTCCGCAAGCGGGTTCAGCCCGGATCAGCTCAACCAGGTCGAGCCGGCCGTCAACACGGCGACCATCGACGTCTACTCGGGCGAGGACGACAAGCTCCTGCGCAAGCTGGACGTCAACCTGTCCCTGGACCCGTCCGAGCTCGGCAGTGGGGCGGTCCCGATCAGCTCGGTGGACGTCAACTTCTCGGTCGAGCTGAGCGACGTCAACTCCTCGCAGACGATCAGCGCGCCCGAGAACGCGCAGCCGATCTCGAAGCTTGGGATCAAGGGGCTCGGTCCGCTCGGGTCGCTGAACGGGCCCAGCGCCGGCGGCGGGGGAGGGCCGAGCGCGGCCTACCTGGACTGCATCCAGCAGCACCCCTCCGACACCGGCAAGTGCGCGTCCCAGCTTTGACCAGCGCTTGAGGCCGAGTCGCACCGGGGGCGGCGTGGACGTGGCAGACGCGCTCCGCCGCCGGCACGCGGTCCTTGCGGGCTAGCGATCGAGGGTGGGCTTGACCGCCTCATGGAGGGTCGACGATGCACTCGTGCGCCCGGTGCGCTGCGAAACGGGCTCAGGCGGAGGCCACCGGCGCGACGTCGAAGTTCCGCTCGTAGAGCTCGTCCACCCGCGCCAGCTCCTCCTCCGTCAGGTCCGGGACCGATGCCGCGCCGGCGTATTCGCGGAGCTCGGCCGCGCTGGTGATCGTGGGCACCACCACCGTCATCTGGGGTTGCGCGAGGATGTAGCGCAGCGCCGCTTGAGCCATGGTGCGCCCCGTCTCGGGGCCGCACAGGAAGCGGATCCGGTCGATCTTCTGCAGCCCCTCGACCAGCCACTCGCGCGGGCGATGGCGCCGATGGTCGCCCGCGCCGAAGGTCGTCTCGAGCGTCAGGTTGCCGTCCAGGAGGCCGGAGGAGGTCGGCACGCGGGCGATCACGCCGGCGCCGTGCTCCGCGGCGGCCGCCATCAGGTCGCGGCCCGGGTCCTGCTCGAGCAGGTTGTAGACCGTCTGCACGGAGGCGATCGGCCGCTCGCGGATGGCGCGAAGGCCCTCGTCGCGCCAGCCGATCGCGGGCCCTAGGGCGACCCCGTAGCCGCGAATCTTGCCCTCCCTCCGCAGATCCTCCAGCGTCTCGAAGCACTCGTCCGACTCGATCGCGTCGAGCCGGGGGTTGTGGAGCTGGTAGAGGTCGAGGTGGTCGGTCCGCAGGCGCTTCAGGCTGGCCTCCAGGGCGCGCCGGACGAACGGGCCGTCCCAGCGCTGCGGACGCTCGCCCTCCGAGTGCTCCCGGCGGGTCTCCTCCAGCACGTAACCGAACTTGCTCGACAGCTGGACCCGGTCGCGGTGCGGGGCGAGCACGCGCCCGACGAGCTCCTCGTTTGCCCCCTGCCCGTAGGCGTCGCCGCTTTCGAAGAACGTGATTCCCAGGTCGAGCGCCTCCAGCAACAGGCGCTCGCCTGCCTGGACGCTGACGTCGCCCCACCAGGTGGAGCCCAGGGCCCAGGTGCCGAAGCCGATCTCCGACGCCTGGACCTCTGTGTCCCCGAAGTGGCGCGTCTTCACGCGGGCCAGTCTAGTCGGCCCCGCCGCTCGGTCCCGCGCCCCAATGGGCGCGACGAGGCGACCGCATAGTCTGCCCCTCCGCGATGGCGAACGAGCGATCAGATCACCCCGGGGGCGCCCGTTTCCTTCTCACGGCGCAGGGCTGGCCCTACCTCCTCGTGCCATTCATCCCGCTGGCGGTCGGCCTGGAGTTGGCCCACTCGTCGGCAGCGGTGGTCTTCTTCACCGCGGCGCTGGGGATCATCCCCACGGCGGCCCTGATGGGCTTGGCGACCGAGGAGCTCGCTGCCCGCTCGGGCCCCGGGATCGGAGGGCTCCTGAACGTCACGTTCGGCAATGCCCCCGAGCTGATCATCGCCCTCTTCGCCCTGGGCGCGGGCCTTCAGGAGGTGGTGAAGGCGTCCATCATCGGCTCGATCCTGGGCAACATCCTGCTGGTCCTCGGGGGGGCGATGCTCGTCGGGGGCATCGGCCGCGATCGCCAGCGCTTCAACGCCACGGCTGCGAACGCGCAGTCCCTGATGCTGTTCCTGGCCGCCGCGGCCATGGTGATGCCCGCGATCTTCGAGCTGGTGGAGGGAAAGGGCTTGCCGTCCGTGAACGCGGAGCGCGTCAACTACGACCCCACGGTCGAGCACCTCTCGCTTGCGGTTGCGATCGTGCTCGCCGCTACCTACGTCGCGGGGCTCGTCTTCTCGCTGAAGACCCACCGCGACATCTTTAATCCGTCCGAGGAGGGGCATGACGAGTCCACGTTCGGCTGGTCCGCACGTCGTGCGGTGGTGATGCTGGCGGTGGCGGGCGCCGCTGTGGGGCTGATGTCCGAGGTGCTGGTGGGGTCCATCTCCGAGGCATCCCAGTCGGTGGGGTTAAGCGAGTTCTTCATCGGCGTGATCGTGATCGCGATCGTCGGTAACGCCGCCGAGCACTGGGTGGCGATCCTGGTCGCCTACAAGAACCGGATGAACCTGGCGGTGAACATCGCGATCGGCTCCAGTGCGCAGGTCGCCCTGTTCGTCGCCCCCCTCCTGGTGTTCGCCTCCTTTGTCCTCGGCCCCGAGCCGATGGCGCTGGTCTTCAACGGGTTCGAGATGGGGGCGATCCTGTTCGCCGTCCTGGTGGCCAACTACGTCACCCACGAGGGGGAATCGACCTGGTTCGAGGGGGTCCAGCTCCTCGCGATCTACCTGATCCTGGGTCTGGCGTTCGGATTCGCGTAATGAGCCCGGCGGCGCAGAGGCGTTAGGAGGCCGACGTGGGGACGGTGATCCTCCTGCTCGCCAGCTTCGCGGTCATCCTGGCCGGCGCCTTGCTGTTCACGAACGCAGTCGAGTGGGCCGGTCAGCGGCTCGCCATGGGTCAGGGAGCGGTGGGGAGCCTGCTCGCGGCGGTGGGCACCGCCATGCCGGAGACGCTGATTCCGGTCGTGGCGTTGATCGGCGGGAAGCCTGGGGCGGACGGCGTGGCCATCGGAGCGATCATCGGCGCTCCTTTCCTGCTCGCGACGATCGCGATGATGCTCGTCGGCCTCTCGGCGCTCGCCTACCGCAATCGCCGCGATCAGGGTCGCAGGCTCGCCGCCCACGTGCCGACGCTGGACCGCGATCTGGCGTTCTTCATCTGCTTCTTCGGCGTGGCCACCGTGCTCGGCTTCGGGGCGCCGCAGGGTGTGCGGATCGTGCTCGCACTCGGGTTCGTGGCGGCGTACGTCCTGTACGTGCGGCGGACCCTGCGCCACGGCGGCGACGTCCAGGCGGCCGACTCGATCCATCCCCTGATCCTGGCGCGTGATCCAGGTGACGAACCGAACCGCAACCTGATCACTTTCCAGTTCCTGGTCGGCCTCGGGGCGATGGTCGGGGGCGCCCATCTGTTCGTGGAGCAGGTCGTCGACCTGGCCGATTCGATCGGCGTGGAGCCGCTCGTCCTGTCGCTGGTGTTCGCGCCGCTGGCAACGGAGCTGCCCGAGAAGGCGAACAGCTTCTTCTGGGTCAGGGAGGGCAAGGACACGCTGGCGCTGGGCAACATCACCGGCGCCATGGTCTTCCAGTCGACCTTGCCCGTGGCATTCGGCCTTGCGTTCACCGACTGGGATCTCGATCGCTTCGCCACGTTGTCGGCGGTGCTCGGGCTGGCCGGTGGCGCCGTCGCTTACTGGGCCCTGCGCCTGCAGGGACGCTTCAGTGTCCCCGCGATCGTCGCCTGGGGGTCTTTGTACGCGGTGTTCCTGCTCTACGTGGCGCTCGGGTGAGCCTCAGCCCTCGGGCCAGAAGTCCTCACCGGTGCGCTCGGTGGTCGCGTTCGGGTCGCGGGTCGAGAACAGGAGCAGCTCGGCGTCCTGGTCCGTGTCGTTGTGGACCGAGCGGAAGGCGTCGCCGCCGATCCGCACCCCGGTCTGCGGACCGGCCTCGAACACATCGTCGTCCACCTTGAAAGTGACTCGGCCGGCGATCACGAAGTAGACCTCCTCCTGACCCGGATGGCGGTGGCCATAGCTGCCACGGCCGCCGGTTCCGGGCGGCATCGTCCGCCAGCTGAACGAGACCTGCTCGGTCCCGCAGGCGTCTGAGTACCAGCGCATCTCGCCGAAGCCCGGATAGTCCGCCATCCAGTCGACGGCATCCTCGCGGTTGGCCACGGAATAGTCGCCCATCAGTCCTCCCGGCCCGGTTCCTGCGGCTCGGCCTCCTCCTCCTCGTCGTCGGTGCCGTCCCCCTGCTCGAGGGCGGTGGCGGAAACCGACCCGGAGGTGCCGCCGTGGTAGTGGGTCTGGAACTGCTCGAGCGTCTCTTGCAGGCCGTCCTCGTCGACGGGGACGTCGTCGGCGATCCTGACCCAGTCGGAGCCCTCGTAGGCCTCCATGTTGAAGATCTCCTGGTCGATCGAGCTCGAGTCGTCCACGACCACCACGATCTCGGTCTGGGGGTTGAAGTAGGTGCCGGGGCGAAGGAGCATCTCGTCGACCTCGACCGTGCGGCTCTCGATGTCGGGGGCCATACCGGCGCGATCCTATTACTGCCCGAGGTTCTCCAGCTCCCGGAGCTGCCGCTGGACCTCCCGCTCGACGTCCAGCGGCTCCTTTCCCTGGCGCGCGCGTCGCTCGTTCCTGGCGGCCACGAGCTGGCGGATCTCCTCCTCGAGCCGCGCGTCCATTCCGGCGCTCGGCGCTCCCCGGTCCGCGAGCAGCCGATCGAGCTCCGTCTGGATGTCCAGCGGGACCTCGCCGCGAGCGTGCTGACGGTAGGCCTTGGCCTCGAGCATCTGGCGGATCTCGGCCTCGCGGCCCGGACCGCTTCCTCGGCGCGGCTCGTCGGTCAACGGCCGGGGCAGGTCGCTCTCGAACTCGACCGCGAACTGGCCCTTGCCGATCTGCCGCAGCGCGTTGCCGGCGCCGGACACGAAGGTGACCAGGGCGATCGGGATCGCCACCAGGACGATGATCAGGATCGCCTCGCCGGTGCTGAGGCTGATGCCGAGGGGCAGCACGCACCTAGCGTACGCCGCCGGCGCCCCGGCGGGGCCGTCGTCGAGACGAAGGCGACCCCGGGCTCGCCCGATCGAGCGCTCTCGGTCGGCGGCGGCGTCGCCGGATTCCGTTATCCTTCGTCCCGTTTGGTTGACTGACCAGTCAATCGGTTCGCCGCTTGCGGCTGGTCCCACGAACTAAAGGAGACCGAGCCTTGGTTGACTTCACGCTGACCGACCAGCAAAAGGACCTTCGGGAGCTGGCCCACGACTTCGCCGAGAAGGAAATCCGCCCCGTGGCCTGGGACTACGACCGCGACGGGACCTGGCCCCAGGAGATCGTCGACAAGGCGTTCGAGGTCGGGTTGATGAACGTCCACGTCCCGGAGGCGTACGGCGGACCGGGCCTCGACTACCTCTCCGGCTGCCTGATCGAGGAGGAGCTCGGTTGGGGCTGCTCGGGGATCGGCACCAGCCTGATGGCCAACGGCCTGGCGTCGGCCCCGCTCCTCATCGCCGCCTCCGAGGAGACGAAGGCGAAGTACCTCGGCATGCTCACGGAGGACGCCAAGCTGGCCTCGTTCTGCCTCACCGAGCCGGACGCGGGCTCCGACGTCAGCGGCATGAAGACGCGGGCCACGAGGAAGGGCGACAAGTACGTGCTCTCGGGCTCCAAGACCTTCATCACCAACGGCGGCTACGCCTCCTGGTACACGGTGTACGCGAAGACGGATCCGGACGCCGGCCACCGCGGCATCAGCGCGTTCGTCGTCGATCGCGACGCGGACGGCGTCACCGTCGACAAGAAGGAGGACAAGCTCGGCCAGCGCGCCTCCAACACGGCGACCATCTCCTTCGACGAAGTCGAGGTCCCCGCCGAGAACCGGCTCGGCGACGAGAACCAGGGCTTCAAGATCGCGATGATGACGCTCGACCGCACCCGTCCCGCGGTCTCCTCGATGGCGGTCGGAATCGCCCGGGCGGCGTTCGAGTTCGCCTCGGAGTACTCGAAGGAGCGAGTCCAGTTCGGCGTCCCGATCGCCATGCACCAAGCGGTCGCGTTCATGATCGCCGACATGGCGACCAAGATCGAGGCCGCCCGCCTGCTGGTCTGGGAGTCGGCGGTCCTGCTCGACCAGGGAAAGCGCAACACGCTGGTCTCCTCGCACGCGAAGCGGTTCGCCGCCGACACCGCGATGGAGGTCACGGTGGACGCGGTGCAGGTCTACGGCGGGTACGGCTTCATCAAGGACTACCCGGTCGAGAAGCTGATGCGCGACGCGAAGATCATGCAGCTCTACGAAGGCACCTCGCAGATCCAGCGCCTCGTGATCGCCCGGGAGATCCTGATGCCGCGCCAGGTCGAGGACCTGGAGCCGCAGGCCGCCAAGGAGGCCGCCGAGACCACGGAGAAGGCGGCGGAGCAGGCCCCCGCCGCCGCCTGACGGCCCCGGCGCCGGGTTAGGCGCGCCGGTTGGGGCTGACCGCGATCATCAGCCCCACCGCGGTCAGCAGGATCACGACGAGCACCAGCGCCTGAGCCCAGCCGTCGATGCCCCAGGCGACCGCGTAGAGGAGCGCTGCGGCGAACAGGATGGCGATCACGGTGTAGGCGATCACCGGCCGGCGATCGCGAACTCGCATCGTCCGGTCGGGTGCGCTCAGGTCGGGCCTCTCGTACTGGGCCCGGTCGCTGCTGGTCATGTTCGACATCTGGTGCCCTCCTTCGCAGTCTCGATGAGGCTACACCTATAGTCGCTCGGGATGGCGCGAGGAGGCGAGAAGCGTGCCCGCACGCTCGCCGCGGCGGCGCGGGCCGCGAGGGAGCGGGCCGCGCCCGAGGGGGCCCCCGGAAGCGCCCGGCGCCGGGGCGGGGCGATGGACGTCTTCGGGGGCGAGATCCGGCGCCGCGACGTCTTCCCGCTGCTGGTCCTGCACCTGATCGCCAGCGAGCCCGCCTACGGGAACCGGCTGATCGAGGAGATCGAGGGGATCTCGAACGGAGCGATCTCCGTCAATCCCAACACGATCTACCCGCTCCTGCGCGACCTCGAGGCCCGGGGGCTGATCGAGGGCCAGTGGGAGCACCCGGACCGCCGAACGCGCCGCTTCTACTCCATCACCCCGGCGGGACGACGGGAGCACAAGCGCCTGCGCGCCGAGCTCGAGCCCTTCCTGGACTCGGTGATCGAGGCGGTGTCGCTGATCAAGCGCGAGATCTACGGGGACGGCTCGTCCAGCCGAGGCGGGCGATGAGCACGGTCTCGGCCGCCATCGTCGTCGAGGCCTCGCTGGCCGAGGTCTGGGACTGCTACTTCGACCCGGCGGGCTGGCCCCTGTGGGTGGACGGATTCGGGCACCTCGAGGCGTCCGAGCGCTACCCCGAGGTCGGCGGCACGCTGCGCTGGCGCTCGCTGCCGGCCGGTCGCGGCGAGGTGAGCGAGCGCGTGCTCGAGCACGAGCCCCGCCGCCTGCACCGGATCGAGTACCGGGACTCGGAGAGCTCGGGGGAGCTGCGCACCCGCTTCAGGCTCGGGGGCGGGGGGACTCGGGTCGCCCTGGAGCTCGACTACCGATTGCGGCGCGGCGGCCCGCTCACGTGGCTGACCGACCGCCTGTTCATCCGCGGACAGCTTCGCGCCTCGCTGGTGCGCACGCTGACGCGCTTCAAGCTCGAGGCCGAGGATCGGGCGGGCGAGCGCTAGCGCCGTCCCGATAGGCTCCCCGCCTCATGTTCGTCTTCAAGGCAGCGGTGCTGGGCGCCGGGACGATGGGAGGCGAGATCGCACAGGTGATCGCCTCCGCCGACGTCCCGGTCGTCCTCAAGGACATCGATCAGAAGCTCGTGGACGCCGGGCTCGAGAAGGCGCGGGAGGTGACCGAGGGCCAGCTCGCGGCGCTGGTGGGCAAGGAGAAGATCACCCAGGAGCAGGCTGACGCCCGCGGCCAGGAGATCCTGGGCCTGATCGAGGGCACGACCGACTACGAGGGGTTCGGCGACGTCGACTTCGTGGTCGAGGCGGTGCCGGAGCGGATGCAGGTCAAGCAGGCCGTGTTTCGCGAGCTCGACGAGGTGACGCCCGGCCACGCGATCCTCGCCTCCAACACCTCGGCCCTGTCGATCTCGGAGATCGGCTCGGCCACCACCCGGCGAGACAAGGTGGTGGGCTTCCACTTCTTCTTCCCCGCCTCGGTGATGCGCCTCATCGAGGTGGTCGAGGGCGAGGACACCTCCGAGGGGACGGCGCAGGCGGCGGCCAACTTCGCGATGCAGATCCGCAAGAACCCGATCCGCTGCGGCGAGCAGCCGGGCTTCGTGGTCAACCGGGTGCTGAACTCGGCGGCGGCGGAGATCTGGCGCTACCAGGACGAGAGCGGTCGCCCGCCGGAGGAGATCGACAAGGAGATCGCCGAGGCGAAGGTGACCCCGATGGGCCCGTTTTACCTGTCGGACCTCCTGGGACTCGACACGGTGCTGCACGTCGCCGAGCACCTGGAGCGGAGCTACGGTGAGCGCTTCTACGTCCATCCGATGATGAGGGAGCTGGTGGAGGCCGGCAAGCTGGGCGCCAAGACCGGCGAGGGCTATTACCGGCACGGAGGGGAGGGGTGATGGAGGCCGCCACCACGACCGGCGAGCTGACCGTCGTCGAGCGCTTTCAGTTGAAGGCGTTCGTCGAGGCCGTGATGCTGGTCGACGAGGGCGTCACGACCACCAAGGACGTCGAGCTGGGGATGATGATGGGGGCGGGAATCCTTCCCGGGCCGCTCTCGCGCGCCGACGAGGCTGGGCTGGACGGGATGCTCGAGCGCCTCGAGCTGGCGCAACGCGAATGGGGGGACCGGTTCGCGCCGCCCCTCCTGCTGCGGCGGCTCGTCAACCAGGGCCGCCTGGGCAGGAGCGTCGGCCAGGGGTTCTTCTTCTACCCGCGGCCGGACGAGGGCGCCGAGCAGCGGGAAACGGTGCTGGTCGAGACCCGGGACGAGCTGGCCATCCTGTGGCTGAACCGCCCGCCGACCAACCCGATCTCACCGCAGATGATCAGTGACCTGACCGCGGCCTGGGACGAGGTCGAGTCGCGCGACGAGATCCGCGCGGCCGTGATCGCCTCCTCCAACTTCGCGGTCTTCTGCGCCGGCGCCGACATCAAGGAGTTCACGAAGATGACCGACCCCGCGGCGGGCAAGGACCTGCTCGACGGCGGCCACGGGCTCCTGCGGCGGATGGAGCAGTCGAGCAAGCTCACCGTCGCCGCCGTGAACTCACTGGCACTGGGCGGCGGCTGCGAGCTGGCGATGGCCTGCGACTTCCGAATCGCCGCGCGGTCGGCGAGCTTCGGCCAGCCCGAGATCAACCTGGGGATCATCCCCGGCTTCGGCGGTACCCAGCGGCTCGCGCGGCTGGTGGGCGAGGCCAAGGCGCTGGAGATGAACCTGGTCGGCGAGCCGATCTCGGCGGACGAGGCCCACCGGCTCGGGCTCGCCAACGAGGTCGTCCCGGACCACGAGCTCTTCGACACCGCGGTGGCATGGGCGCGCAAGCTCGCGGCGCAGGCCCCCGTCGCGGTGGAGCAGATCAAGCGGGTTTCCGCCAAGGGCGACCTGGACGAGGGGATCGAGGCGGAGAAGGGCGGCTTCGCCGCCGCCTTCTCCTCCGAGGACGCGCGCGAGGGAATCTCGGCGTTCCTCGGCAAGCGAAAGCCGAATTGGCGCGGTAAGTAGGGCGGCGTCCGGGGGCCGGTGACGGCGCTCTCCAGTTGTACTGACCATTGTCATGACCACTGGACGCGTCCTCTCGGGGTCCCGGGCCAAGCGGGGCCAGTTGTCATGACAATTGTCAAGTACAAGTGGATTGGCGTCGATCACCGGCCCCCCGAACACCGCCCTACCTAGCTGAAATGGAAGCTGGACGACGAACCGAGACCTCGCGCGCGGCCGCGGAGGAGCTGGCCGGGCTCATCCGGGACAGCGAGTGCACCGTGGCGCTCACCGGAGCCGGGACGTCCGTGCCGTCGGGGATCCCGGACTTCCGCACCCCGGGCAAGGGGCTGTGGGAGAAGGTGGACCCGACGTCGGTGGCGACGATCGGCGCCTTTCACCGCGACCCGAAGCGCTTCTGGGACTTCTACAGGCCGCGCCTCGGGATGCTCGCCGACAAGCGCCCCAACCCCGCGCACCTGGCGCTGGCCGAGCTCGAGCAGCGGGGGCTGCTGGAGGCGGTGATCACCCAGAACATCGACCGCCTGCATCGCAAGGCGGGGTCCGAGCGGGTCGTGGAGGTGCACGGATCGATCGAGACGGCAAGCTGCACGGCCTGCGCCGCCCGCTATCCGGTGGAGCGGCTGGAATCGCTGTTCGACGCCGACGGGGTCGCGACCTGCGGCTCGTGCGCCGGCAAGGTGAAGCCCGACGTGGTGCTGTTCGGCGAGCTGCTCCCGCAGGAGGAGATGGCGGAGGCCGAGCGCCTGTGCGAAGCCGCTGACCTGCTCCTGTGCGTAGGGTCCTCGCTGGAGGTCCACCCGGTGGCCGGGCTGCCGCAGCTCACCCTGGACCGCGGCGGGACCGTGGTGATCGTGACCAAGGGCCCGACGCCCTACGACTCCGCGGCCTCCCTGCGGCTGGACGGGGACGTGGCGGAGGAGCTAACCGCCGCCGTGGCCACGATCTAGCTCAGCCCGAGAGGATCTGGCGCCGGCGCAGGACTCGCTCGCAGACGCCGAGCGTCTGCGCCACCTCGCTCACGTGCTCGGCGGACAAGGGGCCGCGAACGGCCTGGTCCGCCGCCCGGTGGACCGCTTCGCGCCGGGCGGAGAGCCCCGCCAGGTCGTCCTCCTGCTCCGGGCCGGCCCGGCCGGGGAGCTCGGCCAGCAGCGCATCCAGGCCGATCCGAAGCTGAAGCGCCGCCTCCCTGGGGAGCCCCTGGTCGAGGTCCGCCCGGGCTCTGAGCAGCAGCGTCTCGCACGCGTCGACGGATTGCCGACCGCCCAGGATCGCCGCCATCCGCTCCTGCGGGCGCAGGGCCTCGGCGCGCCGGCGTTGCCGGTCGGGGTGCGGCACCTGCACAACCTCCTCCAAGGAGCCGGCGGCGAGACCCTCTCCGCTGCCATAGCCAAGGCGTACCGCCAGCGCTCCCTCGCGGCTCGTCTCGCGACCATAGGGGTCGGCGGCGGCGACCCGACGGGCGCGCAGCAGCGCGTTGGCGGTCTTCAGGCCCTCCGCGACGCGGGCCTCAGCGGCGTCGGCGTCGCCGGCGAGCCGCCCGAGCTCGCCTGCCGCGTCTCGGGAGGTTGATGGGCGCGGATCGACCACGGTGATGCGGGTGATCGGCACCTCGGGTGGCTCGTTCGTAGGCTCGACTCGCCGGAGGCGGCGCCGACGCGAGGGGCGGACGGGTGACCCGAGGGTCTGGACCACCAGCACGGACTCCTCGCGCCCGTCTCGTGCGCGCAGCAGGTAGCGCCCGTCGTCGATGCCGAGCTGCCCCGGCAGGTCCACCTGTAGGCAGGCGAAGCGCTCGTCGCTCACTGGCGCGACCCTACTCCGGCGGCGCCGGGCGCCGGCGAGATCCCGGGGGCGACCCTAGTCGCCCACGTGCGCGCGGCTCGCGCGCTTGGCGCCCTTCTTGTCCTTTTCGGCCGGGATCGCGAAGCGAGAGGGCCGCGTGGGCACGGCGGGGTTGTCGATCTGGGCAATCCGGCCGATCAGCCGCTTCCATTGCTTCGGCTTCAGGAGCTGGACGAAGCGCTTGCCGTCCTTGCCGGCCTGGCCCCTCGGGTAGTAGCCCACGTGGATGTGGTCGTCGTGATCCGCCATGGAGAACGTCGGTCCGCCCATGTCCATCAAGGAGATGATCTGGTGCGGCTGCATCTGGCCCTGGAGCCGCAGGAGGGTCTTGATCACGGCCTCGGTGATCGAGCCGGGGCCCTGGTTGCCCAGGATCGGGATCCCGTTGACCTGGGCGATGTCGATCGCGTCGCCGGTCGAGTGCTCGCTGACGTTCCCGGAGGAGGTCAGAACGCTGTGGCCGCACTTCATCGAGGTGATCGTGAGCCGGAAGCCGTTGTCCGCGAGGTACTCCATCGCGGCCAGGACACGCTGGTCGATCTGGCCCGTGCGGACGTCGTCGCGGCCGCACTCGTAGATCGCCAGCCTGGGGTCGGCGAGCACGCGGCGCTCGAGCTGGGTCTTCGGCATCAGCAGATCCTGGGTGACGTTGCCGCCGTCGAAGTCGAAGGGGTTCTTCCCGGCGGCGCGGTAGATCGCGGTCTCCTCCAGGAGCTTCCAGCCGTCGAGGATCGGCTTGGGGTCGATCCGCGGCGCGCCGCGGCCCGCCGGGCGGATGGAGAAGTGCAGATGGGGGGCGAGCTTGCCGGTCTTGCCGAGCCGCCCGAGGACGGTGCCGGCGACCACCTGGGAGCCCTCGCGAAGCGGCCGCAGCTCCATCGAATCGCGTTCGAACTGGAACACGCCGCCGAAGTACGACTTCACCGTCGAGTAGCCCGGGAACTTCTTCGACAGGAGGTGGTCGAGTTGCCCGGTGACGTCGGCGCGGTCGAGGTTGTGCGGCCGCTCCGGCAGCGCGTACAGGCGCTGGCGGAGGTCCTCGGTGTTCCTCGGGCCGGACGCGGCGGCTTGTCCACCGCCCTTGTCGTGGCCCTTGCCCGGCGCGCTGGCTTTGGCCACCGGCTTGCCGCGGGTGGCGGGCTGATCCGGGGTCTGGTCCCGCTTGGGACGGACGAGCTTGAAGTCCGCGTGGGAGAGCTTGTTGCGCTTCGGCACGGGGTGGACCTTGGAGACGTGTCCGAGCTGAGCGTAGGTGAAGCGGTTCCCGTAGTTGTCCTCCAGGACGACGAAGTTGCCCAGCCTCGAGTTCTTGCCGATGCGCTTGATCGTTCCGTCGTTCACCGCCACGACGCGGGCTCCCTTGTGGGAGTAGATGTTGATCCCTCGACGTGTAGGTGAGCTCGAGACCACGTCCGCGGCGTTCCCGGCGGCCTGCTTGCCCGGCTTGGCGCGCTCCACCGCCTTGCGCTCGGCGATGTCGTCGGCGTAGCGGGCGTCGGCGGCGACCGGGAACCGGGCACCCTGGGTGAGGCCGGTGATCGAGCCGACCAAGTCCTCGGGGAGCTTGCCGTACTGGCCGGCGTACAGCAGCACCTCGTCCACGTACCAGTCGGCGTGGTTGTAGGCGAAGATCGCGCGCCGCAGGTCACTCTCGCCCCCAGCCGCCCGGAGGTAGCGGGCCGCGGCGCAGATCGCGTCGACGGGGTTGTAAGGGTCCTTGCGGTTGTCGGCGTTTGCGTCCACGCCGTACGCGTCCCAGGTGGAGGGCAGGAACTGCATCCATCCGACGGCCCCGGCGGTTGAGACGTTGAGGTTGGTGCCGAAGGCGGTCTCGATCCGGTTGATCGACGCCAGCACCTCCCAGGGGATCCCGTACTGGGTCCCGCAAGCCTGGTAGATGGGGAGAAGGAAGGGCGGGATCGTGAACTGGTCGATCAGGAAGCTCGGGACGCCGATCGGGGCGGGGCCGAAGTCCGCGACCGTGACCGTGGGGTTGGCGTTCGTGGGGACGCCCCCGGCGGAGCGCGTGGGGCGCTGCGCCACCGGCTCGCGGCCGCCGCCGGAATCGCTCGCCGTGCCCCCGCTGCCGTTGTCGCCGGCGCTGGCGCTCCCCGGAGTGCCGTGCCCGCCGGTGCCTCCAGGGCCCGCCGGGCCGGCGCCACCGCCGCCGCCGGTGAACCCGCCGCCGCCGTTTCCGCCGCCGCCGGTGTCGCCGCCGCCGGTGTCGCCGCCGCCGGTGTCGTCTGGCGGCGGGGGAGGCGCGGGGTTGGTCTCGTCGGGGTCAAGGGCGCCGGAGCAGCCGGGGTCGGCGAGGTCCGCGAGGCCGTCGCCGTCGTCGTCCGCGCCGTTCGAGCACGCCGCGGCCGGGGCGGGAGTGGTGGTGGTGGAGCCGCCCGGGCTGGCGCCGCCGGGCGCCTGCTCGACCTGGGCGTTGACGACCGCGGCCGCGATCACGGTGCCCAAAACCGCAAGCGCAACCGTCAGTAGAAGCTTCCGTCGCATCTCAGTCTCGGATCTGCTGATCAGCCCGAGGGCCTCCCCGGCCCCTGTTCCGCAAACGCGGATACCCAAAACAATGCCAAGTGCCTGCTCGTGGCCTTGCTAACGCTACTCCACTGCATGCTCGTGGCCGCGCCTACGCTACTTGTTCGATTGGGCGTTTGCAATTCGGAAGTGAGGGCGGAACCGTATCCCACGCGTCCGGTCCCCTGCCCAAGCTGAAGGTTGACCTCCTCGGGCTAATCAATCGGCACGCGGGCCGCCCGGCTTGAAGCGTTACGCTGCGCGAAATGGCTGGTCGCGGGCGACGATGAAGGAGGATCCCGGGTGAGCGAGGAAGGCGGCGGCGGCCGCCTTCGGGCGCGCGGCGAGGAGGCGCTCGGCGACCTGGCGCAGGCGCTGCTGGAGAACCCCCTCTTCAACCAGGCGCTGACGGCCGCGATGGGGGCCGGAGAACGCGCCGCGCAGGCACAGCGCACGGCGATGGGAGCCTTCAACATCCCGGCTGCCTCCGAGCTCGAGCGTCTCGAGCAGCGGTTGCGCTCGCTCTCCCACCGTCTCGAGTCCATGGAAGACCGCCTCGACGAGGTGGGCGACGAGCTCGCGGCGTTGCGGCGGCGAACGGCCCAGCAGCCGGAGCCGGGCGCCATGCCCCGACAGGTCTCGCTCCAGGGCCCGGAAGAGCCGTACGACGAGTCGTACAGCGAGCCCTATAAGTAGTGCCGGAGGGTCCCGGGACATCCCGCGACCGGGGCGCGACGGAGGCGCTTCGGGACGCGATCCAGAGCACGCTGTCGACGGCAGGCGGTCAGGCGCGCGCGGGCTCGGCCGCCCTGCGCCCGGAGCGCGCCACCCGGCTCCTCGACGAGGTCGCCCGGCGCGGGCTGCGCGCGAGGGACGAGGCGGCTCGCCGGGGACAGGAAGCGCGCGACGAGCTGGCTCGAAGGAGTCAGGAGGCGGGAGCCGAGCTCACCAGGCGGGGCCACCAGGCCCGGGGGGAGGTGGGCGCCCGGTTCGGCGCCCTGCTCTCGGAGCTCGAGGAACGGCTCCGAAAGCCTAAGCCTAAAGCGAAGGATTAGACATTGGGCCGCCGCGTGGTGATCACCGGGGTCGCCAGCCATTGGGGAGCGGAGCTGGCACGAGCCCTGGAGCGTGACCCCTCCGTGGAGTACCTCGCCGGGATCGACATCGGGCCGCCTGCAGTCGAGCTCGAGCGAACGGACCTGATCGAGGCCGACATCCGCTCGCCGCTTCTGTCGCGCCTGCTGCCCGCGACCCGCGCCGACACGGTCGTCCACTGCGGCATCCTCTGGTATCCGGAGCCGGGCAAGCCGGCCCGGATGCTCCACGACGTCAACGTGATCGGGACCCTCCAGCTCCTGGCGGCGTGTCAGCGGATGGAAACCTTGGAGCGGGTCGTCGTCCGGAGCTCCGCCGCGATCTACGGCTGCGAGGGCCCATCCCCGAGCTTCTTCACCGAGCGGATGGCGGGCACCCTTCCGCTTCGCACCAAGTTCCAGCGCGACGTCTGGGAGCTGGAGGGGTACTTCGACAACTTCGCCCGCCGCTATCCGCGGCTCACGTGCTGCATGCTCCGCTACCAGCCCGAGATCGGGCCGGGCCTCGAGCTGCCGCTGGTCCGCTACCTGAGCCTGCCAGTGGTTCCCACCCAGCTTGGTTTCGATCCGCGCCTTCAGCTTCTGCATGCCGACGACGCCACGGGCGCCCTGGTGGCGGCCGCCAGCAACCCCGTGCGCGGCGCGGTCAACGTCGCGCCGACCGGGGCGATCTCGCTGAGCCACATCCTGCGACTCGCCCGACGGCCGTCCCTCCCGATCCCGCACCCGCTGTTCGGTCCCGCCCTGGAGCGGCTTGGCCGGTACCTCGGCGCCGGGCCGCTGTACGGCGACGGGGTGCGCCTGCTGCGATTCGGGCGCGGCGTGGACAACCAGCGGCTGCGGGCGGCGGTTGGCTACGAGCCGAGGTTCGACGCGGTCGCGGCCGTCCGCGACTTCGCCGCCAAGACCACCGGCCGGCGCCTTGGGCCCTCGCTTCACCCGGGCGACCTCGCCGGCCGGCTCGCGGGACTCGCGAGGTGACCCCACAGGCTGGGACCGAGGCCCCGCGGATCCCGGGCCCCGAGGCCGTGGCCGACTTCCTTCGCCGCATGCGACTCGGGATCGAGGACGGACTCGACCCCCGGACCGCCGCGCGCCGGGCCGCGGTCGAGCTGCCGGACACCCTGCGCGAGGCGGTCGAGCGCCTGTCCGCGCGGATGCGCGGCGACTACCACGAGGACGAGTGGGGCTTCGACGAGCAGTTCGCCGAGGCCGTCTATCCGTGGTTCGAGTTTCTTTACGACGTCTGGTGGCGGGTCGAGGCGGAGGGGGTGCGGCACGTGCCGTCGCACGGCAGGGCGCTGCTGGTGGCCAACCACGCCGGCTCGCTGTTCCCGTTCGACGCCTCGATGATCCTCGGGGCGATCATGAAGCAGCACCCGCTGCCCCGGTGGGCGCGCTTCCTGGTCCTGGACTGGGCCTTTCTCCTGCCGTTCATCTCGACCTTCATGCGCCGGGTCGGCGGCGTTCCCGCCAGCCCCCACAACGCCACCCGCCTCCTCGAGCAGGACGAGCTCGTGATGGCGTTCCCCGAAGGGGTCAAGGGGACCGGCAAGCCGTTCTCGGAGCGCTACCGGCTGCAGCGCTTCGGGCGTGGGGGATTCGTCGAGGTCGCCCTGCGGGCCCGCGCTCCGATCGTCCCGGTGGCGGTGGTTGGCTCGGAGGAGATCTACCCGAAGCTCGCGGACGCCAAGCCGCTGGCGCGCGCGATCGGAGCCCCCTTCGTCCCGATCACGCCCACCTTCCCGTGGCTGGGGCCGCTGGGCCTGATCCCGCTCCCCTCCAAGTGGCGGATCGAGTTCTGCGAGCCGCTCGACCTCTCCCAATACGGTCCCGATGCCGCCGAGGATCGTCGGCTTCTGTTCGACGTCTCCGAGCGGGTGCGGGAGACGATTCAGGAGCGGCTGTACGAGAATCTCGTCAAGCGCGGGTCGGCGTTTCTGTAGGCGGCGCTTCGGCGGGGTCTTGCTCGCCGGACGGAGCGGCTGGGTGGGCCACACGGCATCGGGTGTGGGGTTGACTACCCATGTGGGTCCCAATCGCTCACTCGCCGATGGCCGCGAGAAAGTGGCAATAGACTCCAGCGCCCATGGCGACGGTCGAGGCAAGCCGCGCTCGGGCCGGCTCGGCGGCCGAGTACCGGGAGCTGTTGGACCAGATGCTGTCGGACCTGGACGCCGACCTGCGGGCCGGGCCGCTGTTGCGGGCCACCGGCCTGCGGATGCGGCTCGAGCTGCCGGACCTGCCACTGGTCCTGCAGGTCGCGGCCAGCGAGGACGCCCATCACCACCTGCGCTGGCAGTTCTCGGACTCGGTGGAGTGGGAGCCGAAGCTCAGCCTGCGGATGGACTCGAAGGTGGCCAACGCATACCTCCAGGGCAAGGAGAGCTTGGCGATCGCGATCGCGCGGGGCCGGGTCCAGGCCATTGGCGACACCCGGTGCGCCCTGCTCTACGTCCCGGCGCTGCGGCTGGTGGTGCCGGCCTACCGGCGGCTGGTGGCGCGGAGCCACCCGCACCTTCTGCTCTGACCGGGCATGTAGGGGGATAGGGGGAATCCCCGCCGAACACCGCCGGCCCGGCGACTGGATCCTTATGACTTTCGACCCCCACAGGACGTACAAAGTCATAAGCGTCGAGAAAAGGCTCCGCGCCGGTCGAGTCACGGCCGGGCCCCATCGGCGTCGGGGATCCCGGACTAGGATCGCGGTCAGCGCGAGCGCCCGCGGTGCCGAGTCCAGGGCGGAGCGCGGACGAGATGGCTTTGACGGAAGACCTGATCTCGCTGAGCGAGGCCGCGCGAATCGCGGGCGTCACGCCGCCCACCCTCCAGCGGTGGGCCCGCGCCGGCGTCGTCCCCGTGAAGCGCGACCGGTGGACGACGGCGGCGGCGGCGCAAGCGCGCGTGGTGGCGCGGATGCGCGAGCGCGGGCACTCGCTCGACGAGCTGCGCCGCGCGGTTCGCGAGGGACGGCTCGCCTTCGGGTACGTGGAGGACCTCCTGCCGGGCCGGGAGCGGTCGATCACCCGCGACCAGGCGGCCGAGCAGGCGGGGCTCGAGGAGGCGTTGATCGAGCGGATCATGGCCTTGCTCGGGACGCCGACGGCGGTCGAGGGAACGCTCAACGATCAGGACGTGGCCGCGATGAAGCGGATCGCCGACGTGCTTGGGGCGGGCTTCCCACTGGTCGCGCTGTTGCAGCTGATCCGCGTGTACGCGCAGTCGGTTCGCAAGATCGCCGAGGCGGAGGTTCGCCTGTTCCATCTCTACGTGCACGAGCCGCTGATCCGCCAAGGGCTCGACGCCATGCAGATCGCCGAGGAGATGGAGGGACTGGCTCGGGACCTGTTGCCGCTGACGTCGCCGCTGATGGAGTACATCCACCAGCGCTACCTGCGCTTCTACATCGAGCAGGACGTGGTCGGCCACATGGAAGCCGAGCTCGGAGGACAACGGCAGCTCGGCCGGGTTCAGATGGCGTTCTGCTTCGTCGACCTGACGGGCTTCACGCGCTACACCGAGGAGGAGGGCGACGAGGAGGCCTTCGACCTCGTCGAGCGCTTCGTCGAGACTGTCGAGGCGACGCTGCCGGCCGAGGCCACGATCGTGAAGACGATCGGGGACGAGGTGATGATCGTCTCGCCCGATCGCGTGACCCTCGCGGAATGGGCGGTGGGGTTCCTGGCCCTCTTCCAGGAGCGACCGCAGCCGAGGGTGGGGATCCACTACGGCCGAGCCGTCTACCGCGACGGCGACTACTTCGGCACCGAGGTGAACCTGGCCCACCGCGTCGTCGCCCGCGCGCTCGGCGGAGAGGTGATGGTGACCACCGCGGTCGTTGACGCGGTCGGCAGCTCGGACTACCTCGAGTTCGAGCCGATCGGCGACGTCGAGCTGAAGGGCTTTCCGGAGCCGGTGGAGCTGTTCGTGGCCCGGGCCCGTGAGGTCGGCGGGCGAGCCGGGGAGGACGAAGGGGGCTAGCCCCAAAGTCCCCGGCGGCGCCCTCGGGGATCCGCGGGTGCGAGCCGTAAGATCGCGCCATGGGGCCCGCGGACCAGGAGAGCGCGTTCGAGTCCCTGGCCGACGTGGTCCGACGAAGCGGGCTCGTCGAGCACCGCTCCTCGGGGGTGGTGCTGGTTTCCGGCGGGGCCGATTCGGCCTGCGCGGCCGCGGGGCTGGCGCGCGCCATCGGGCCGGAGAAGGTCCACGCGCTGCACGTCAACTACGGCCTCCGCGAGTCGGCGGACCGCGACGAGCGCGCCTGCCGCGACCTGTGCTCGCGGCTTCGCATCGACCTCCACATCGAGCGGCCCGCGGGGCTCGACGGCAACCTCCAAGCCGCGGCGCGCGAGGCCCGCTATGCGGCCGCCGAGCGGCTGCGGGTGCGGTCGTCCGCTGACTGGGTCGCCACCGGCCACACCAGGACCGACCTCGCGGAGACGGTGCTGTACCGGCTCGCCGTATCGCCGGGAGCGCGCGCGCTTCGCGGCCTGCCGGCACGCAGCGGCCGCGTGGTGCGCCCGCTGCTGGCGCTCGAGCGCTCCCAGACACGCCGCCTCGCCGCCCAGGCCGGCCTGCCGTTCGCCGACGACGAGACGAACCTGGACGTCGGCTTCGCGCGCAACAGGATCCGCGCCGAGGCGCTGCCCGCGCTGCGAGAGCTCAGCCCCACGGCCGAGCGGAACATCGCCGAGACGCGCGCCGAGCTGGAGGAGGAGGCGCACCTCTTGGAGCGGGTTGTGCTCGAGGCGCTCGAGGCCGCGGGGGCCGGCGCTGGCGCGGTGGCGATCCGGGCCGACGCCCTCCAGGGAACCGAGCCGGCGCTTCGCCGCCTCGCCCTCCGCGCCCTGGCCGAGCGGGCGACCGGACGCGCCGTGTCACTCGGCCGCCATCGCGCTGCGGAGCTCATGCGGCTGGCAGCCCTTCCCCAGGGCGGCCAGGTCGATCTCGGCCGGGGCGTTCGCGGCGTCTGCGAGCACGGCCTGATCCGCTTCGCCGTCTCGTCCGAGACCGACGCGGCGCCCCAGCCCACTTCGCTGCGGGTGCCCGGTAGCTGCCGGATCGGTCGCTGGGAGGTCCGCGCCGAGCTTCGCCCGGGCCCGGTGGAGCCGGCCGGCCCCGACCTGGCGACACTCGACGCCGGGTGTCTGGGAAAGCGGTTGGTGGTCCGCACGTGGAGGGATGGCGACCGGATGCGACCGCTCGGCATGACGGGGACGAAGACGCTCCAGGACCTGTTCACGGATCGAGGGGTTCCCCGCTCGCTGCGCCACGACCTGCCCGTCGTGACGGCCGGCGACCGCCTCGTCTGGGTGGCGGGGGTGGCCGTCTCCGAGGACTTCCGGCTGGGCCCGGCGACGCGCGAGGCGGCGATCCTCACCGCGCGCATGCTGGACTGACGGAGGGCTCGCGTGGCTGGCGATCCGGCGATCGGCGAGGTGGTGGTCTCGAGCGCGGACCTCAAGCGCCGAGTCGCGGAGCTTGGGAGGGAGATCAGCCGCGACTACGAAGGCCGCGACCTGGTGATGATCGGCGTGCTCAAGGGAGCGGTGCTGTTCATCGCCGACCTGATGCGGGAGCTGACGGTGCCGTGCGAGATCGACTTCATGGCCGTCTCGAGCTACGGCTCCTCGACGGACTCATCAGGCGTCGTCCGGATCCTCAAGGACCTCGATGCCCCGATCGAGGGGCGCGACGTCCTGATCGTCGAGGACATCATCGACTCCGGCCTGACGCTCCAGTACCTGCTGCGCAACCTGCGCGCCCGCAACCCGGGCACGCTCGAGGTCTGCGGGCTGCTGGCAAAGCCCGAGCGCCGCCGGGTGGAGCTCCCGGTGCGGTACGTGGGCTTCGAGATCCCAAACCGGTTCGTGATCGGATACGGCCTGGATTACGCGCAGCGCTACCGGAACCTGAGCTACGTGGCGGCCTTGAACGAGGACCGTCAGTAGGCGGGATAGCCGCTTTTCGCGCCGAAAAGACCCTGGTACGCTGATCCTCAGACCTTTGCCGGGGCAGGATCCCCGCATGGCCATGCTCGAAATCCGCCGACACTCCCCCGCTTCTGCCTCAACGGCGAGGTGGGGCGACGTGCGCGGCAGCTGACCCGCATGAGACGGTTCTTCCGCAGCGCCGCTTTTCCGATCCTGATCGTGATCGTGCTCGCGTTCTTCGCGCAGCGACTGCTGAACGGCGACAAGACGGAGAAGACACCGACGCTGAGCGAGTTCCAGACCCAGGTGCGGAACGACCCAGGCGCCTTCGACGAGGTCACGTTCCAGCCGAAGAGCAACACGATCCAGGTCAAGCCGAAGAACGCCAACGAGTACTCGGTCGGCTACCCCAACAACTACGAGCCGACGCTGGTCGGGATCCTGGAGCGCCACGACGTCGAGTTCAACGCCGAGGGCACGGGCGGCTCGAGCTTCCTCTCGATCCTCACCTACATCCTCCCGTTCATCCTCTTCTTCGGGTTCTGGCTGTTCCTGATGAACCAGATGCAGGGCGGCGGCTCGCGGGTGATGAGCTTCGGCAAGTCGCGCGCGAAGCGGATGTCGGTGGACGCTCCGAAGATCACCTTCCGCGACGTCGCGGGGGTCGACGAGGCGGTCCAGGAGCTGCACGAGATCAAGGAGTTCCTGGAGAACCCGAAGCGATTCCAGGCCCTCGGCGCCCGGATCCCGAAGGGCGTGCTGCTGTACGGCCCGCCCGGGACGGGGAAGACGCTGCTCGCGCGCGCGGTGGCCGGCGCGGCCGGGGTGCCGTTCTTCTCGATCTCCGGGTCCGACTTCGTCGAGATGTTCGTGGGGGTTGGCGCAAGCCGCGTCCGTGACCTGTTCGAGCAGGCGAAGCAGAACTCGCCCTGCATCATCTTCATGGACGAGATCGACGCCGTGGGCCGGCATCGCGGGGCGGGAATGGGCGGCGGCCACGACGAGCGCGAGCAGACCCTGAACCAGCTCCTGGTCGAGATGGACGGCTTTGAGATGAAGGACAACATCATCCTCATCGCCGCCACCAACCGGCCCGACATCCTCGACCCCGCGCTGCTGCGGCCGGGCCGCTTCGATCGCCAGATCGTCGTCGACCGCCCCGACCGGAAGGGCCGCAAGCAGATCCTCGAGGTGCACACTCGCGGCAAGCCGCTGGCCAAGGCCATCGACCTGGACGCGCTCGCCGGCCAGACGCCCGGCTTCACCGGCGCGGACCTCGCCAACCTGATCAACGAGGCGGCCCTCCTCACCGCCCGCTCGTCGAAGCGCGAGATCACCATGGGCGAGCTCGAGGAGGGGATCATGCGCGTGATCGCCGGCCCCGAGAAGAAGAGCCGGGTGATGAGCGAGAAGGAGCGCCTGGTCACCGCCTACCACGAGCTCGGCCACGCGATCGTCGGGCACGTCCTGCCCAACTGCGACCCGGTCCACAAGATCTCGATCATCAGCCGGGGCCAGGCGCTCGGCTACACGATCTCCCTTCCGACCGAGGACAAGTTCCTGACCACGCGCGCCGAGCTCACCGACACCATGGGCATGACCCTGGGCGGCCGCGCCGCCGAGGAGATCGTGTTCGGCGAGATAACGACCGGCGCCTCGAACGACTTGGAGAAGGTGACGGCGACTGCCAAGCAGATGGTCATGCGCTACGGGATGTCCGAGCGGCTGGGCCCGCGGGTGTTCGGCCACGATCGCTCCCAGCCCTTCCTCGGCCGCGAGTTCTCCTCCGAGCCGGATTACTCCGACGAGATCGCGCGCGAGATCGACGACGAGATCCGCCGCATCGTCGAGGAGGCGCACCAGACCGCCAAGGACATCCTGATCGAGCACCGGGAGGCCATGGACCGGATCTCGAGGATCCTGCTCCAGCGCGAGACGATCAACTCGGAGGAGTTCGCGAAGCTGCTCGAGGGCGTTTCCGAGGAGGACGTCTTTGGAGCGCCCGAGGAGGAGCCGACCCCTCCCGAGGTCCCCGCCGAGCCCGAGAAGCGGGCCGGCCGCGAGGGCCCCAGACCGGTGCCGCGGCCGCGCCCCGGCTTTGCCGGCAGCGCCGAGATGCGCGCCGACGCCCCCGACGCTTAGCGGCTGGCCGAGCCTGCGGGCGACTCCGGTCGGCGCGATACTCGCCCCGTGAGTCTGATCATGGGGATCGTCAACGTGACCCCCGACTCGTTCTCGGACGGGGGCCTCTTCCTCCGGCCCGAGCGGGCGGTCGAGCACGGCCGCCGCCTATTGGATGAGGGCGCCGACCTGCTCGACGTCGGCGGTGAGTCGACCCGCCCGGGGGCGCGGGGGGTGTCGGCGGCCGAGGAGCGGGCGCGGGTGGTCCCTGTGCTCGAGGGCCTGGACGGCGCGGCGATCTCCATCGACACCTCCAAGGTCGCGGTCGCCGAGGCCGCGCTCGACGCCGGAGCGCGGGTCGTCAACGACGTGACCGCGCTGCGGTCGGAGCCCGACCTCGCCGCGCTGTGCGCGGAGCGCGCCTGCGGCCTCGTGCTGATGCACATGCAGGGGACGCCGCGCACCATGCAGCGCGACCCCACCTACGAGGACGTGGTCGACGACGTGAAGTCCTTCCTGTCGGAGCGGATCGAGTTCGCGGTCTCGCAGGGGGTGGAGCCGGAGCGCATCTGGATCGATCCCGGGATCGGGTTCGGCAAGACCGCAGGCCACAACCTTGAGCTCCTGCGGCGGCTGGGGGAGCTGGGCGAGCTCGGGAGGCCGATCGTCATCGGCACGTCGCGAAAGAGCTTTCTTGGCACCCTCACGGGGCGGCCGGTGACGGAGCGGGTCGGCGCCACGATCGCCTCCAACGTGCTGGCGCTCTTGGGGGGAGCGTCCGTGTTCCGGGTCCACGACGTCGCCGCGCACCGCCAGGCGCTGGGCGTCGCCGAAGCGATCCTGGGCCGTCGCGCCTGGGAGACCGGGGAGCCGCTCGCCCCCGCGTAGGGCCGGGCGGCCGCTGCTAGCGTCCCGCTCCGTGGAGGCGCACCGCCCGGGGCTGAATTCCTCCGTCGAGGTCGAGATCCGCCGCCTCTCGATCTACACGCATCACGGCGTCACCGAGGCCGAGCGCGAGATCGGGCAGCGCCTCGAGATCGACGTCGGCTTCGACGTCCCGGACTGCGACGCCATGCTGACCGATCGCCTCGAGGACACCATCGACTACTCCGAGGTGTGCGACATCGTCGCCCTCGCGGCGACCGAGCGCAGCTACAAGACGCTGGAGCGCCTCTGTCACGTGATCGGCGAGCGGTTGATGGAGCGGTTCGCCTGCGAGTCGGTGCGCGTTCGGGCGGCGAAGCCGGAGCCGCCGCTGCCGCTGGCCGTGGACGAGGTCTCGGTCGAGGTGGTGCAGGATCGGCATGAAGCCGACGAGGAGAGCGAGCCCGAATGAGCGCGCCGGCAGTCGGCTACCTCGGCCTGGGATCGAACGTGGGAGACCGCGAGTCGCACCTTCGCGCGGCGGTGGCGGCGCTGCGCGAGCACGGCGTCCAGGTGCGGGCGATCTCATCCCTGTACGAGACCGAGCCCGTGGGGGAAGTACTCGACCAGCCCGACTTCCTGAACGTGGTGGTCGAGGTCCGCACCGAGCTGGAGCCCCTGGAGCTGCTGGACCTGTGCAAGGCGATCGAGGTCGAGCAGGGCAGGATGCTCGGCGGTCCCCGGCACGGCCCGCGCCCCCTCGACGTGGATCTCCTGCTGCTGGGCGATCGGGAGCTCGACGACGAGCGCCTGACCCTTCCACATCCGGAGCTCAGGACCCGGCGCTTCGTGCTGGAGCCGCTGCTGGAGCTCGCTCCCGACCTGGCCCTGCCCGACGGGACCCGGTTGTCCGCGGCGCTGGACTCGCTCGGCGAGGGGCAGCGCGTCGAGCGCGCGGGCACCCTGGCCCCATCCTGAGCCGGCCGGCCGGTGAGCCCGCTTCCCGAGCAATACGATGCGGGCATGAACGAAGCCGGGCCGCCGCTGGACCCGAAGCTCTACGTGATTCCCGGCTCGCACCCTGCGATGGCCGCCCGGCGGATGCTGGAGCTGAAAGGCATCCCGTACCGGCGCGTCGACCTGATGCCGGTGATCTCGCACGGCGTCCTGCGGGCGCTGCGGTTCCCCTCCGACACGGTTCCGTCGCTGCGGATCGCCGGCAGCAAGGTGACGGGCTCGCGCGAGATCGCGCGCGAGCTGGATCGCCTGCAGCCCGAGCCGCCCCTCTATCCGGCCGACCCCTCCCGGCGGGCAGCCGTCGAGGAGGCCGAGCGCTGGGGCGAGGAGGTCCTGCAGCCGGCGGTGCGGCGGATCCTGTGGAACGCGATCAAGCGCGACCGCTCTTCCCTGGAGAGCTACGCGGAGGGCGCGAGCCTGGGAGTGCCCGTCGGGGTCGCCGTGAAGACCGCCGCGCCGATCGTCGCCACCGCGGCGCGGATGAACCAGGCGGGCGACGAGGCCGTTCGCGCCGACGTCGCCGCGCTTCCGGGCTGGCTTCAGCGGATCGACGATTGGATCGCCGAGGGCGTGCTGGGCTCCGATCCCCCGAATGCGGCCGACCTGCAGATCGCCGCCAGCCTGCGCCTGGCGATGACGCTGGACGACCTTCGCCCGGTGATCGAGTCGCGCCCCGCAGGCGAGATGGCCATGCGCGCCGTCCCCGACTTCCCGGGCCGCGCCGTC
Source organism: Solirubrobacterales bacterium (assembly GCA_044871225.1). GTDB lineage: Bacteria > Actinomycetota > Thermoleophilia > Solirubrobacterales > 70-9 > AC-56. Next base: position 41,497 of record JBIOZP010000098.1, on the reverse strand, counting down.
CCGGTCCTCCCCGCGGAGTGGCTGGAGCCCCTGCGCGGCACTCCGCAAACTTCGGCGAGCGGCTAGCCGGGAATTTCGGCACCGAGGGCCGCCGGGGCAGCGATCTCGCTCTTCCCGACAGGCCTACAGGCCATATGGGCGCGCTTATGAGGTTGGGGGTCATATAGACCACGAACCTCATGGAGGTCAATTGCTGCCGACCGCCGCCCATCTCGGGGCGTGACGTGCGGGCCTACGGAACCTCCAGCACGTACTCGCACTGGCGCGCCGTGTCGCGGCGCCCCTTGCCGCCGTTGCAGATGTCACGGGCCGGGCCGCCGAACAGGTGGTCGATCCCGCCGGCGCCGCCGATCGAGTCGTGCGCGCCGCCGATCGCCCGGCCGCGCGCGCTGGCCGCGTAGTTGTCCCCGTACGCCGTGTCCGGCCCCGGGCGCGCGTGGATGTGGTCCCGGCCGGATCCCCTCGCCACGCCCGTCTTGGTGTAGCTGTCGCCGACGATGAAGTCGCGTTGCGGGCCGGCGTTGATCGTGTCCTTCCCGCCGCCCACCGCCTTGCCGAACGGCGAGTAGCTGTCGCCCACCTCGAAGTCCTTGTCCGACATGGACTCGAAGTGGTCGTTGCCGCCACCGCGGGCGGTGCCGGCACCGGTGACGGCGCTGTCGCCGATCAGGGTGTCGTTCTGCTTCTGGCTCAGCAGGACGTCGTGCTTTCCTCCCTTCGCGTCGAACCTGGAGTAGTTGTCGCCGACCACGAAGTCGGCGCCGAAGTCGCCGTCGATCCTGTCCTTCCCGTTGTGGCCCGTGGCGTCGCCCGAGAGGTTCGCGTTGTCGCCGATGATCAGGTCGTCGTCGTGCCCGCCCTGGATGCGGTCGTTGCCGGGGCCGCCGACCAGCGTGGAGGGGTCGTCCCGGCCCAGCCGGCTGGGGTGGCTGCCGCCGAAGATCCGGTCTCGGCCCGGTCCCCCGCAGATGAGGTCGCGCCCACCGTTGCTGATGATCACGTCGCGCCCGCCCAGGGCCGCGATCACGTCGCGGTGGCCCGTCCCCATGATCCGGTTGCCCCGACCGTTGCCCACGATCGTCGCCTTGTGCCCGAAGCACTGCGCGCGGGCCGCGGCGGTCGAGGGCGCCACGAGAGCCACGAGGGCGGCGATCTGGACGCAAACGAGAGCCAGACAGCGCACCGAGCCGATCATATGAGTGCTATCGGCGGATCACCGAGAACGTCCAGTCCGAATAATGGGCGCGATGCTGCTGGCGATCGACGTCGGGAACACCCAGAGCCACGTCGGCGTCTTCGACGGGCCGGAGCTGATCGCCCACTGGCGGTTCGCCACCGAGGCGGACGACACGGCCGACGAGATCGCGGTGCGGATCTCGGCCCTGGTGGCCCTGGGAGACCTCGAGCTGGATCGGATCCAGGGCGCGGTGGTCTCGTCGGTGGTTCCCCAGCTCACCCCCGAGTACGGGGCCATGTGCGAGCGCTACCTGGAGGGCAAGTGTCTGATCGTTGGCCCCGGCGTCAAGACCGGGATGGCGATCAGGCTCGACAACCCGCTGGAGCTGGGGGCCGACCGCCTGGTCAACGCCGTGGCGGCGTTCGACAGGTTCGGCGGGCCCTGCGCGGTGGTGGACTTCGGCACCGCGATCACCTTCGACGCCGTCTCCGGGGATGGTGAGTACCTCGGCGGCGTGATCGGGCCTGGGGTCGAGATCTCGATGCAGGCCCTCGCCGCCCGGGCAGCGAAGCTGCCTCCGGTCGAGCTGGGGGAGCCGCTGGGCGAGCCCGGCGGGGTGATCGGCAAGACGACCCAGGCCAGCATCCAGTCCGGCATCGTGTACGGCTTCGCCGGCGCGATCGACGCGATCGCCCGCCGCGTCCAGCGCGAGCTGGACGACGGCGCCCAGTTCGTCGCCACCGGAGGGCACGCCGCGGCGATCGTCCCCTTCTGCGAGATGATCGACTACGTGGACGACCTGCTGACCCTGAAGGGCCTGCACCTGATCTGGGAGCTGAACTCTTGAGTCGCCCGGCGCTGACGACTCCGTTCCGGATCGGGGAGCTGGAGGTTGCGAACCGGGTCCTGCTCGCTCCGCTGGCGGGGATCGGCAATTGGTTCGTGCGGCTTCAGGCCCGTCGCCACGGGGCGGGGCTAGCCGTCTCGGAGATGGTCTCGAGCTTCGGGCTCCACCACCGAAACCAGCGGACGCGGCGGGAGCTCTTGCGCATCCACCCGGACGAGCATCCCGCGGCGATCCAGCTCTTCGGCCACGACCCGGAGGTGATGCGCTCCGCGGCGGCGATCGCGGCAGCGGCCGGCGCCGACGCGATCGACCTGAACATGGGGTGCCCGGTGCGAAAGGTGCGAGCCACGGGCGCCGGCGCGGCGCTCTTGACCCGGCCCGAGCTGGCCGTGCGCCTCGCGAAAGCCGCGCGCCAGGGCTCGGGATTGCCCGTGACCGTGAAGCTTCGCTCGGGGCTTTCCCGTGGTGACCGCTCTGGGCTCGAGCTGGCGGTGCGGCTGGTGGAGCAGGCCGGGGTGGCCGGAATCGCGATGCACCCCCGAAGCGCCGCAGTCCAGCATCGCGGCGCTCCGGACTACGGGCTGGTGCGCGAGCTCGTGAGGCGGCTGGAGGGATCGGGCGCGCCGGTGATCGTCTCGGGCGGCCTCGACTCGGCCGAGAGCACCCGCCGGGCCTACGAGGAATCGCGCGCCGACGGCGTGATGCTCGCCCGGGGTGCGCTGGGCAACCCGTGGATCTTCGGCGAACTGACCGGGCGCCGCAGCCGGCCGCCGGCCGCGGAAGAGGTGCTGGACGAGCTGCGGTGGACGATGGCGCGGGCCGAGGAGCACCTCGGCCCCCAGCGCGCCGCGCGATACGCGCGGAAGTTCTACCCCTGGTATCTGGAGCGGCTCGGCATCCGCGGCCGCGAGGCAGATGCCTTCCAGCGCACCGAGACACTGGACCAGGCGCTGGAGCTCCTCGCCTCCCACGAGGGGCCGATGGCGCTGGCGGCGTGAGCGGGCTCTGACCCGGGGTTGCCTGGCCCCTGACCCCCCGCCTGAGAGCCCGCGGGCGACCGCTATAATCGCCCGCTGCCCGACCGCGCGAGCGCCCCAGGCGCCGCGTCTCGGGCGTTTGTTTCATCAGGTCCGAGGGACGAGGGGAAACGCAAAGTGGCGCGTGAATCACTGATCACCCAGGAGGGGTTGGAGAAGCTCCGCGAGGAGCTCGAGTACATGACGACGGTCAAGCGTCGCGAGGTCGCCGAGCGGATCAAGGACGCCCGCGAGTTCGGCGACATCATGGAGAACGCCGAGTACGACGATGCGAAGAACGAGCAGGCGCTCCTGGAGCAGCGGATAGCACAGCTCGAGGAGCGCGTCCGCAGGGCGACCGTCGTGGACGAGAAGGACGTCAGCACCGACGTGGTCTCGGTGGGCGTCCGGGTTCACGTCAAGGACCAGAAGTCGGGCGATTCGCGGAAGTTCCAGATCGTGGGCTCCGCGGAGGCCGATCCCACCCAGGAGAAGCTCTCGAACGAGTCGCCGATCGGCAGCGCCCTGATGGGCCACAAGCGCGGCGACGTGGTCTCCGTCGACGTCCCGCGGGGCCCGAAGCGCAAGCTCAAGATCACCAAGATCGAAGCGGCCTGACCGGCTCGCGATAGGCTCGCGCGCTTGTGAGCGACGGTCCCGAGCGCCCTGAGTCCCACCTGGTAGCCGAACGGCGGGAGAAGCTCGAGCGACTTCGCCGGGAGGGGGTGGAGCCGTTTCCCCATGCGTTCGCCGGCCGCACGGAGGTCGTTGAGGTCCGCGAGGCGCACCGGGAGCTGGCGGCCGGAGCCGAGACCGACGACCGCTACCGCGTCGCCGGCCGTATCGCCGCCCGGCGCACCCACGGCAGGGCGGCCTTCATCGACCTGGTGGACGGCTCCGGGAAAATCCAGCTCCATGCCCGCGAGGACCTGCTGGGCGGCCATTCGTTCGAGCGCCTGATCGGCCTGGACCTCGGGGACATCATCGGGGCCGACGGCGTGGCGTTCGCGTCCAACCGCGGTGAGCTGTCGCTGCGAGTCGAGGACTGGACGCTGCTGGCGAAGAGCCTCCGCCCGCCACCCGACAAGTACCACGGGATCGAGGACGTCGAGCTCCGCTACCGCCATCGCGAGCTCGACCTGATGGCGAACCCCGGCGTGCGAGAGCTGTTCGAGACGCGAGCTCGCGCGGTGACGGCGGTCCGCGAATGGCTGGACGCCCGCGGCTTCCTCGAGGTCGAGACACCCGTCCTGCAGCCGCTGTACGGGGGGGCTCTGGCCCGTCCCTTCGTTACCCACCACAACGCGCTCGACCGCGACCTCTACCTGCGGATCGCGACGGAGCTCTACCTCAAGCGCTGCGTCGTGGGAGGCATGGAGCGGGTGTACGAGGTCGGCAAGGACTTCCGCAACGAGGGCATCTCGCCGAAGCACAACCCCGAGTTCACGATGCTCGAGTGGTATGAGGCCTACGCCGACTACGCCGACGCCGCCGAGCGCCTCGAGCAGCTCGTCGCCCACGTCGCGGAGCGGGTGCTGGGGACCACCCGCGTGGAGCGGGAGGGCACCGAGATCGACTTCGCCCCGCCGTGGCGCCGGATCACCCTGCGGGAGGCGATCGAGGACCGAACCGGGATCGACCTCGCCAAGCGCCCGAGCCGCCAGCAGCTCGCCGAGGCGCTGGGCCCCGCGGGCGATCCAGGAGAGAGCTGGGGGAGGCTCGTCGACGGGCTGCTCTCGAAGCTGGTCGAGCCCGCCCTGATCCAGCCTACATTCGTGCTCGACTACCCCGTGGAGCTGTCGCCGTTCGCCAAGCGACACCGCTCCGACGACGACCTGGTGGAGCGCTGGGAGGCGTTCGCCGGAGGGATCGAGATCGCCAATGCCTTCACGGAGCTCAACGACCCGGACGAGCAGCGACGCCGGTTCGAGCAGCAGCGGGCCGAGCTCCAGCGTGGAGACGAGGAGGCGCAGCCCTTCGACGAGGTGTTCCTGGAGGCGCTGGAGAACGGCATGCCCCCGACCGGGGGGGTCGGCCTGGGCATCGATCGCTTGACGATGCTCCTCACGGGGGCCCGCAGCGTGCGCGAGGTCGTGCTGTTCCCGGCGATGCGCACCTGAGGGGTCCCACCGCCGCGGGGTACCGGAAGCCCGAGGGAAGTGGACGGGCTGTTGACGCTATCCGGCGGAAACCCGTCCAACCCCCCGCAAACTGCGCAGATCCGGCCCGGGGGGCGGCGGGAGGCGCATGGGGGCCGAAGGGGCGCCGGATATACTTCGGCCTCGCCGTAAGCAACAAACCGGAGGTCTAATCCGACGGCAGGTCTCGGCCGAAACACTGGATCGGACTCCGGCGATCTTGCGTCCCCGCGTCGGGTCTCCGGAGACGGCCACCGAGTAGGCCATACTGAGCAGAGGGATTCGATCCCGGAGGCGGAAAGTCTCGACCTAGAGCAAAGGCAGACGTAATTGTTCGAGCGATTCACAGAACGTGCCCGCCAGGTGGTCGTCCTCGCGCAAGAGGAAGCGCGGACGCTGAAGCACAACTACATCGGGACCGAGCACATCCTGCTCGGCCTGCTGCGCGAGGAGGAGGGCCTGGCCGCCCGCGTTCTGGAGTCGCTGGACATCACCGTCGAGCGAGTCCGCGCCCAGGTGGTGCGGATCGTCGGCTCCGGTGAGGAGGTCACCTCCGGCCAGATCCCGTTCACGCCCCGGGCCAAGAAGGTGCTCGAGCTCGCTCTGCGCGAGGCGCTGTCGCTCGGGCACAACTACATCGGGACGGAGCACATCCTGCTCGGCCTGGTGCGCGAGAACGAGGGGGTGGCGGCGCGCATCCTGCTCGACTTCGACGCCGACTCCGAGAAGATCCGCAACGAGGTCATCCGCATGCTCTCCGGCCCGGGCGGTCGCCGCCAGGGCGCCGCCGCCGGCGGCGGGGAGGGCAAGAAGTCCTCGAAGCTGCTCGACCAGTTCGGCCGCAACCTGACCAAGCTCGCCGCCGAGTCGAAGCTCGACCCGGTGATCGGCCGCGAGACCGAGATCGAGCGGATCATGCAGATCCTCTCGCGGCGCACCAAGAACAACCCGGTCCTGGTGGGCGAGCCCGGCGTCGGCAAGACGGCGATCGTCGAGGGCCTGGCCGCGAGGATCACCAAGGGCGAGGTCCCGGAGCTGCTCAAGAACAAGCAGATCTACACGCTGGACCTGGCCGCCCTGGTCGCGGGCTCCAAGTACCGCGGCGAGTTCGAGGAGCGCCTCAAGAAGGTGATGAAGGAGATCACCCAGCGGGGCGACATCGTGCTGTTCATCGACGAGCTGCACAACCTGGTCGGCGCGGGCGCGGCCGAGGGCGCGATCGACGCCGCCTCGATCCTGAAGCCCGCGCTCGCCAGGGGCGAGATCCAGACGATCGGCGCGACGACCATGGACGAGTACCGCAAGTACCTCGAGCGCGACTCGGCGCTCGAGCGGCGCTTCCAGCAGATCAAGGTCGACCAGCCGTCGATCCAGGACACGGTCTCGATCCTCGAGGGGCTGCGCGAGCGCTACGAGGAGCACCACCGCGTCCAGATCACCGACGACGCCCTGCGCGCCGCCGGGGAGCTCGCCGACCGCTACATCTCCGACCGCTTCCTGCCCGACAAGGCGATCGACCTCATCGACGAGGCCGCCTCGCGGATGCGCATCAAGTCCATGTCGCAGCCGCCCGTCTACCGCGATCTCGAGGACGAGATCGAGGAGACCCGCCGCGCCAAGGAAGCGGCGATCGAGGCCCAGGAGTTCGAGAAGGCCGCCAACCTCCGCGACCAGGAGCGCCAGCTCACGAACCGCAAGCGCGAGCTCGAGGACCAGTGGGCCGCCGGCGAGGGCGGCGAGCGCCCCGAGGTGGGCGAGGAGGAGATCGCCGACATCGTCTCGATGTGGACCGGCATCCCGGTCTTCAAGCTCACCGAGGCCGAGACCAAGAAGCTCCTGCGCATGGAGGACGAGCTGCACAAGCGGGTGATCGGCCAGGACGTCGCGATCACCGCCGTTTCGAAGGCGATCCGCCGCTCGCGCGCCGGGATCAAGGATCCCAAGCGGCCCGCGGGCTCGTTCATCTTCCTCGGGCCGTCGGGCGTCGGGAAGACCGAGCTCGCCCGCACGCTGGCCGAGTTCCTGTTCGGCGACGAGGACTCCATGGTGCGGATCGACATGTCCGAGTACATGGAGAAGCACGCCGTCTCGCGCCTGGTGGGCTCGCCCCCGGGCTACGTGGGCTACGACGAGGGCGGCCAGCTCACCGAGGCGGTCCGCCGCAAGCCCTACTCGGTGCTCCTGCTCGACGAGATCGAGAAGGCCCACCCGGACGTCTTCAACATCCTGCTCCAGATCCTGGAGGACGGGCGGCTCACCGACGCCCAGGGCCGCACGGTCGACTTCCGGAACTCGATCGTGATCATGACCTCGAACATCGGGGCCAAGGACATCGCCCGCAACGTCTCTTTCGGCTTCGGCACCTCGGATGAGACCGGCACCTCCTACGAGGAGATGAAGGACCGGATCATGGGAGAGCTGAAGAAGGTCTTCCGGCCGGAGTTCCTGAACCGGATCGACGAGGTCATCGTGTTCCACAAGCTGACCCGCGAGGAGATCACCGAGATCATCGATCTGATGATCGGGCGGGTGCGAGCCCAGGTCGCCGAGCACGAGCTCCAGCTCGAGCTCGACAAGGGCGCCAAGGAGCTGCTCGCCGAGCGCGGGTGGGACCCGGCGATGGGGGCCCGGCCGCTGCGCCGCGCGATCCAGCGCTACATCGAGGACCCGCTCGCCGACGAGGTGCTCCGAGTCGGCGACGTAACGCCCGGCAGCACCGTGGTTGTCGAGCGTGATCCGTCCGGCGACGAGGACGATCGGCCCCTGAAGATGAAGATCGTCAAGCCCGCCAAGCGCCCGGCCAAGAAGCGCGAGCCGGTCGGCGTCGCGGCCAAGGCCGGCGACTCGGAGGGGTCCCCCGCTCCGCCCGTGGAGGAGCCGGGGCCCGAGGGGGGCGCCGAGGACCCGGTTCAGGATCCGCCGGTACCCGGCGACGAGCCTCCGGCGGACGCCGGTCCCGCGACCGAGCCCCGATAGCGGGCCTCCCGTAAGCGCCGGCGCCGACCCGCCCGTCCGGGGCGCCTGCGGATAACGTCCGGGCGTGGAGAGAGGTCTCGATCGGCTGCGGGCGGCGCTGGGGGAGCTCAGCGACCTCTCTCGCGCGCGGGCGCTCCTGGACTGGGACGAGCGAACCCAGATGCCGCCGGCGGGAGCGGAGGCCCGCGCCGATCAGGTCGCCACCCTGGCGCGGATCGAGCACGAGCGCCTCGTCTCGGACGAGCTCGGCGAGCTGATCGACCGGGCGGGCACGGAGGTGGAGGGGCTGTCGTTCGAGACGGACGACGCCAGCCTGGTTCGGGTGATCCGCCGCGAGTGGGGGAAGGCGCGGCGGGTGCCTGCCGAGCTTCGGGCCGAGATCACACGGACCTGCTCGCTTGCCGAGCACGCCTGGGTGGACGCCAGGGCGGCTTCGGACTTCCCGGGGTTCCTGCCGCACCTGGAGCGCATCGTGGACCTGAAGCGCCGCTACGCCGAGTGCTTCGACGGCTTCGAAGGTTTCGAGCGCCCATACGACGCACTGCTGGACGACTACGAGCCCGGGACGACCACAGCCGAGGTGGCGGAGGTGCTGGACGAGCTGCGGGATGGCATCCGTCCGCTGGTGGCGAAGGCGGGCGGCGGCGAGGGCGTGGACGACTCGTGCCTGTACGGCAGCTTTCCCGTCCGCGATCAGGCGAAGCTGGCCCGCGAGGTGGTTGCCGCGCTTCCCCTTCAGGAGGGCGCCTGGCGCCTGGACCCGACGGTGCACCCGTTCGCGACCGCGATTTCACCCTCCGACATCCGGATCACGACCCGCTTTGACGAGAGCTACGTCGGCACCGCGCTGTGGTCGGTGATCCACGAGGCGGGCCACGGCATGTACGAGAACGGGGTGGCCCCGGAGCTTTGGCGCTCCCCGCTGTCCAGTCCCGTCTCCTACGGCTTTCACGAGTCCCAGAGCCGACTGTGGGAGAACTGGGTGGGGCGCGGCCGGCCCTATCTGCAGTGGATCCACCCGCGGCTGCGCCGTCGGTTCGCCGAGCAGTTCGCCGAGGTCGAGCCGGAGGAGCTGTTTCGGGCGGCGAACAAGATCAAGCCGTCGCTGGTCCGGGTGGAGGCCGACCAGCTCACCTACAATCTGCACGTCGTCCTGCGGTTCGAGCTCGAGCTGGAGATCTTCGAGGAGGGCCTTGACCTGTCCGACCTGCCGGAAGCGTGGAACGCGCGCATGGCCGAGTACCTCGGCGCGGACGTCCCGGACGACGCCCACGGCGTCCTGCAGGACGTGCACTGGGCGGGCGGCGCCTTCGGCTACTTCCCCACCTACTCGCTGGGGAACGTGATCGCCGCCCAGATCTGGGACTCGGTCCGCGACGATCTCCCCGACCTCGACGACCAGATCCGAGCGGGCGAGCTCGAGCCGCTCCACGGGTGGCTGAGCCAGCGGCTGTACCGGCACGGGGGCAAGTTCATGCCGAAGGAGATGATCGAGCGGGTGGTCGAGGGGCCGATCGACGTGGGCCCGTACCTGCGCCAGCTACGCGAGCGCGTCACGGAGATCTACGGGATCGAGTAGGCCGCTCCTGGGGCGCGGTGCCGTCGGGCGGGCTTCCTACAGTCACTTGGTGGCCCGCCGCGATTCCCACTTCGTCTGCCAGCAGTGCGCCCACGTGGCCCCCGCGTGGACCGGCCGCTGCCCCGGCTGCGGGGAGTGGAACACCCTGGTCGAGACGCCGCGGCCGCAGGCGGGGGGGCGGCGCGGATCGCGAGGCCGGGCCGCCGGGACCGCGAGCGGCGCGGGGCGGCCGGTGCCGCTGCGCGAGGTGAAGGCGCCGGCCGCGAATCGCCTGCACACCGGCGTCGCCGAGCTGGATCGCGTGCTGGGCGGCGGGCTCGTTCCCGGATCGCTCGTCCTGCTGGGTGGGTCGCCCGGCATCGGCAAGAGCACGCTCACGGGGATGGCGGTCGGCAACCTGTCGGCGGCCGGGCGGCGCGTCCTCTACGTGTCAGGGGAGGAGTCGGCCGCTCAGGTTCGGCTGCGAGCGGAGCGGCTGGGCGAGCAGGCGCTGGGCGTCCCGATTCTCTGCGAGACCTCGGTGGAGTCGATCATCGCCACCCTGGACGCCGAGCGCCCCGAGGCGTGCGTGCTCGACTCCATCCAGACCCTCCATGTGGCGGACATGGGAGGGGCACCGGGATCGGTCGGCCAGGTCCGCGAGGCGGCCGGGGCGATCATGGAGGTCGCAAAGCGCATCGACACGGCCGTGATCCTGGTCGGGCACGTGACCAAGGACGGGACCGTCGCCGGCCCGCGGGCGCTCGAGCACCTGGTCGACTGCGTGCTGCTGTTCGAGGGCGAGCGCGAGCGGAGCTTTCGCACCCTGCGCGCGCTCAAGAACCGTTTCGGCGCGACCAGCGAGGTCGGCGTGTTCGAGATGCGGTCCGGGGGCCTGGTCGAGGTGGCAGATCCCTCGGCGCTCTTCGTCGGCGAGGCGAGCCGGGCCCCCGGATCCTGCGTCCTGTGCGCCATGGAGGGCACCCGGCCCCTGCTGGTCGAGGTCCAGGCGCTGGTCGCGCCGACGGAGATCGTCCCGCCGCGGCGCATCGCGACCGGGATCGACCGCAACCGGCTGGCCATGGTCCTGGCGGTGCTGGCGCGCCACGGTGGCCCCGCCCTCGCCTCCGCCGACGTGTTCGTGAACGTCGCCGGCGGGGTTCGCGTCGACGAGCCCGGCGCCGACCTCGCGGTGGCCCTGGCCCTCGCGTCGGCGCACCGGGGAGAGGCCCTGTCGGCGGGCGAGGGGAGGCCCCTTGCCTGCTTCGGCGAGGTCGGGTTGACGGGCGAGCTGCGCTTCGTCGCCCACCCCGAACGCAGGGTGGCAGAGGGCTTGAAGTTCGGCCTGGGCCCGGTGATCGGCCCCCCGGCGGCGGAGCCGATCGAGGGATTGAACGGGGCCGCGACCCTTGCCGCCGCCCTCCAGAGCGCCCGGCGATCGCGTCCGGCAGCGGCCCGGGCAGCTTGACAACCCCCAATCCGACCTCTCCACACGGGATTGGGCTGAGGACGGGGGGTGAGGGGTCTTTGCCATCATGACTGGGCGATGGTGGCCCACAACGGGGATGAGCTGAACGAGCTTGAAGCCCGTCTCGATCCCCGGCTTTTGCGGGCATTGGACATGGTCGCGCCCGGCACCTCGCTGCGCGAGGGCATCGACAACATCATCCAGGCCCGAAGCGGCGGGCTGATCCTGATCGCCGACGCCGAAGAGGTCTCGTTCCTCTTCAGCGGCGGAATCAAGCTGGATATCGACTACACGCCGGCGCTGCTCTACCAGCTCGCGAAGATGGACGGGGCGATCGTCCTCGATCTCGAGGCCAGGAAGATCTGCTGGGCGAACGTCCAGCTCATGCCCGATCCGACGATCCTGTCGATGGAGACGGGCACCCGCCACCGCACCGCCGAACGCGTCTCGAAGCAGACCAAGGCGCTGGTGATCTCGATCTCGGAGCGGCGCGACGTCGTCTCGCTCTACATCGAGGGGATGAAGTGCATCCTCCAGGACATCCCCACGGTGTTGTCGAAGGCGAACCAGGGCCTGGCCACGCTGGAGAAGTACCGGGCCCGGCTGGACCAGCTCTCGCGCCGGCTGACGAACCTCGAGTTCATCGGGAGCTGCACCCTCCACGACGTCATCTCGGTGCTGCAGCGAGCCGAGTTCGTGACCCGGATGGCGGCCGAGGTCGAGCGCTACATCATCGAGCTGGGCTCCGAGGGCCGGCTGATCGAGATGCAGCTCGAGGAGACGGTCGTCGGGGTGATCGGCGAGCGGGCGGCGCTGGTCCGCGACTACGTCGTGCTCGACACCGAGGAGAACATCGAGCGGACGATCGGGGAGCTCGCCTCCCTTCCGCACCAGGAGCTGCTGGACTTCGGGCGCCTCGCCGAGCTGCTCGGCTACGACCGCAAGACCAGCACCCTCGAGTTCGCGGTGTCGCCGCGGGGCTACCGGGTCCTGTCCGGGATCCCGCGCCTTCCGCGTCTCGTGGTGCAGAAGATCGTGGACCGGTTCGGCGACCTGGAGGCGATCTCGAACGCCTCCGAGGAGGAGCTCGCCTCGGTCGAGGACGTGGGAGAGGCCCGGGCTCGGGAGATCCGGGAGGGGCTCCGCAGGCTTCAGGAGGTCGACATCGTCGACCGTTATCAGTGAAACCAGATGGCCGCCCCGGCGGCCCTCGTTACGTAAGGAGGCCGAAATTCCAGACATAGCTACCGAGGAAGCGATCGAGATCGACCCCGATCTCGGCCCCGTCGAGTGCACGTTCGAGGTTGGCGACAACGTCGTTTATCCGCACCACGGGGCCGGCGTGGTCTTGGTGAAGGAGACCAAGGACCTTCTCGGCGAGAAGCGTGACTACCTGACGATCAAGATCCTGCACAACGAGATGACCGTCATGGTCCCCTGCGAGAACGCCCATCGCGCCGGATTGCGGCGGGTGATCGACGGCGAGCAGGTCAAGAAGGTGATCAGCGTGCTGACCGGCGAGGTCTCGGAGATGCCGAAGAACTGGAATCGCCGGTTCAAGCACAACCGGGAGAAGATCAAGACAGGCGACGTCTTCGAGCTCGCCGAGGTGGTCCGCAACCTGGCGATTCGCGAGTGGGAGAAGGGTCTCTCCACGGGCGAGAAGCAGATGTACACGCGAGCGAAGAAGATCCTCGCGTCGGAGTTCATGTACGCGCTCGGCAAGGACGAGGAGGGGGCCGAGGCGTATCTGGACGAGCTGCTGGAGGAGCGGTTCGGGGCCAAGGCGTCTGCCTGAGCGCCCCCCATCCTCAGCGGTGATCGCGGCCGCCGGCTCCGGAGAGCGACTCGGAGCCGGCGGCCCGAAAGCCTTCGTGCCCGTCGGGGGACGCCCGCTTATCGAGTGGTCGCTCGAGGCCTTCCGCCAAGCGGAGAGCATCGGCCCGGTGATCGTCGCCCTGCCGCCGGGGGAGGTCCGTGACCTTGGTGACGGGATCAGCGTCGTGGCCGGAGGGGAGCGGCGTTCCCAGTCCGTGGCGGCCGGCTTGGAGCGCGTCAAGACCGAGCTCGTGGCGGTCCACGACGCGGCGCGGCCGCTGGTCACGCCGGGCCTGATCGACGAGCTGGTGGAGAAGCTCGCCTCGCGTGTCGACGCCGACGGCGTGATCGCGGCGGCGCCGCTCACCGATACGGTCAAGCGCGCCCGTGAGCCCCGCCCCGCGAAGGGGGAGTTCCCAAGGGGAGGCCCGACGGTGGCCCAGACCGTCAGCCGCGATCACCTGTGGGCCGCCCAGACCCCCCAGGTGTTCCGCACCCAGTCGCTCCGAGAGGCGATGGACGCCGACCCCCAGCGGGTCGCGGCCGCGACCGACGACGCGATGCTGGTGGAGAAGGCGGGCGGCAAGGTGCTGATCCATCCGGCCCCCCCGGAGAACCTCAAGGTGACGAGCCCGCTCGACCTGCGGGTCGCTGAGCTCCTGCTCGGCGAGCGCGGCGCCTAGCGAGCGCGGCGCAACTTGGCGCCGGGGAGGGGGTTATCGGGACATGGCCACTTTCTTCCGACCGGCGACGTCCCGATACTGGAGCCACGCGTGAAGTGGCTTCGCACCAGGTTCGGTTGCGCGGTCGACGGCCACCGGTGGGGGCTCGTTGGGCGCCGGTGCGTCTGCCTGCGGTGCGGGCGCGAGGCGGCGTCCGAGGGGGCCAGGCGGGCGGGCGCCCGCCGCGGCTGACCCGCTCCTCGAGCGGTGTCCGACGCGCCCCGTCCAGGGTCGCTGCCTAGCGCCTGAGTAGCACCCAGACCAGCGCCGCCGCGAAGCCCATCTGGCCGAAGGCCAGGGCGGTGCCGAAGTTCGCGGCGCCGAAGGCGGCGGCCAGGGCGGCACAGACCGCGAACGCGGCGGCGAGCACCACAAGGTCGACAAGCGTCCGGGACGCGCCACTCACTTCGACGCGGGCTTGGCCGGCCCCGCCGCCGTTTGCCGCCCTCGCCGGCTTTGCCCGATCGGCAAGCCGGCCTTCTCGCGCGCGTCGTCGTGGAGGCGCTTGCGCCGCCGGCGCACGTACAGGCGACGCTGAATGAACAAAACGCAGATCCCGGCGAGGAAGATCGCGACCAAGTTGAGCGATAGCTGCTCCATCGCGCCGAGCCATTCCTCCCAGTCGCCCAGCGCCGCCGCGACGCCGATGTTCGAGGCGGCCGGAATCGTGGTCACCGAGATCAGCACGCCGACTAAGGCGCCGGACTTGGCCGAGGTCAGCGACAGGACCCCGGCCGTTCCGGCCAGGCAGGCGACGATGAAGTTCCATCGGTCGGGGCTCGAGATGAACGCGGTGAACGGATGCCCCTCCTGGGAGAACTGGCTGGGGATCAGGCCGATGGCGTCCAGCAGGAGCGTGGCGGCGAAGGTCACCGTGATTCCCACCGGAAAGCCGATCGCAAGCGCCGCGAGGGATCGTCTCATCAGGTCCCTCCGCTTCTCCACGGTCGCCACGCACAGCCCGGCGATCGGCCCGAACTCCGGTCCGACGATCATCGCGCCGATGATCAAGATGAGCTGGTCGGTGAGGATGCCGACCATCGCGATCAGCATCGCCAGGGCCATGAACGCCAGGAAGCTCGCCGACAGCTCCACGTTCTCGGAGGTGCGCGTCTCGACCTCCTCCCAGACGACCGCATCGGAGGGCAATCCCGGGGCGGCTCTCTCCGCCGTCCGGGCGGCGTCCGACACCTCGGAATCGATCGTGTCGATCGCGATCGATCCCTCACGATCGATGTTGAGCTCGCGAAGGTCGGAGATGATCACGCTCGCGTCCTCGCGGGCGACGTCGCACAGGATCACGTCGCCCGTAGGGCTGCGGGCCGCGCCCTCGAGATAGATCAGATTGGTGACCGAGGACGTGTTATCGAGCAACTCGAGCGTGTGCTCGGCCTGATACCTGGGAACGACGATCCTGAGGTGGACCACGCGGCCCGTAGCCTACCCTCGCCCGAGCGCTCCGCCTGAGCGCGGCAGGCGTCGGTTAGCCTGGGCCGCCGTGCTGACCGACTACCATCTCCACCTGCGCCCGGACGACGACGACGGCCCCCCGGAGCGCTTTGCGTTCACGCTCGAGAACGTGGAGCGCTACCTGGAGGCGGCGAAACGCGCCGGGGTCGACGAGCTGGGCTGCTCCGAGCACGTATACCGCTTCAAGGAAGCGCTGGCGATCTGGCGGCACCCGTTCTGGGAGGAACAGGCGAAGGACGACCTCGGCGCCTATTGCGATTTCGTGCGCACGACGCCCCTTCGCCTGGGGCTCGAAGTCGACTTCGTGCCGGGCGCCGAGGACCGGACCGCGAGCCTCCTCGACGGCCTCGGCCTCGACTACGTGGTGGGCTCGGTCCATTTCGTCGGGGACCGGGCAGTGGATCACGACGGCTACGACATCTGGGACAGCCAGGGCGATGCCGACGCCGTCTGGCGACGGTACTTCGAGCTCCTCGCCGAGGCGGCGAGATCCGGGATCTTCGACATCCTCGCCCATCCCGACCTGGTGAAGATGTGGGGGCGCGCGCGCCCGCGCCCCGAGCGCGATCCGCGCTTCTACTACGAGCCCGCGGTCGAGGCGGTGGCGGACTCCGGAGTGGCGGTCGAGGTCTCCACCGCCGGCCTTCGCAAGCCCGTGGGCGAGATCTATCCGTCGCCGGAGCTCGCCGCGATGTGCGTGGAGGCTGGGGCGACTTTCGCGCTCTCCTCCGACGCGCACCTGCCCGGCGACGTGGGCCGCGACTACGATCGCGCCGTGGAGGAGATGCGCGGTTGGGGCATCGACCGGATTGCCGTGTTCGAGCGCCGACAGCGGCGCCTGGAGCCCCTGGAATGAGTTGGCGGAGCGGATCTTCGTGAGCCCCCGGGTCGGGATCGGATACGACGCCCATCGCTTCGCCGCCGGGCGCAGGCTGGTGCTGGGCGGGGTCGAGATCCCGAACGAGCTCGGCCTGGAGGGGCACTCCGACGCCGACGTGCTCACGCACGCGGTCATCGACGCCCTGCTGGGAGCAGCGGGGCTTGGAGACCTGGGGACGCTCTTTCCGTCGGAGGAGGAGCAGTGGCGAGACGCCCATTCGCTGGACCTCCTCACGGTGACGCTCGGGAACCTGTACGGGCGGATCGCGAACGTCGACGCCACGGTGATCTGCGAGGCGCCGCGGCTCGCCGGCTACCGCCCGCAGATGGAGCGGAACCTGGGCGAGATCCTGTCGGCGCCCGTGATCGTGAAGGCGACGACGAACGACCGGCTCGGGTGGATCGGCAGGGGGGAGGGCATCGCCTGCTTCGCCGTGGCCCTGCTGGAAGTCGACTGACGGCGCCGGCGGGGAGTCGCTCCGGCGTTCACCACTAGGCTACGGCTGATGCTGCGCTCGGCGGCGGCAAAGCTGTCCACGGAGATCGTCACCGGCCCCATCGGCGACGTCGGCCGCAAGGTGCGGCTCGGGAAGCTCGGCTCCCTGAGCGACGTGCCGTTCAACCTGAGGACGCTCACCGAGGCCGGCGTGATCCACCCGGTGCGGCCGGACAGGCTGGCGCTCTTGGTCCGGGTTCTGCGCCGGTGGGGAGCATCGCCGGCCGCCGGCATCGCCGGGGCCGCCATCAACCACCCGGACGAGCCGATGGTCCAGGACGAGTCACGGTCGCTGACTTTCGCCGAGGTGCATCGCCGCTCCAACGCGCTGGCGCGGGGACTGGCGGCCGACGGGGTCCGGGAGGGCGACGGGATCGCGATCATGTGCCGAAACCACCACGGCTTCGTCGAGGCGACGCTGGCCGTGTCGAAGCTCGGCGCCACGGGCCTCTACCTGAACACGGCCTTCGCGGCGCCGCAGCTCGCGGACGTGGTCGAGCGCGAGCAGCCGGTGGCCCTGGTGTACGACGGGGAGTTCTCGGGCTTGCTCGAGCAGGCGGCGGAGGCGGGCAAGGAGATCGGCCTGCGCCGCTATGTCGCTCTCGGCGATGGGGACGGCCCGGCCGCGGACCCTGAGCTCGAGGACCTGATCGCTGCCGGAGACGATCGCGACCTCGACCCGCCGGAGGAGTCGAGCCGGTTCGTCATCCTCACCTCCGGGACCACCGGGACGCCTCGCGGAGCGCAGCGGGCGCAGCCGGACACCCTCGGGCCCCTTGCGGCACTGTTCTCGAAGATCCCGCTGCGGGCGCGCGAGTCAACGATGATCGCCGCGCCGCTCTTTCACTCCTGGGGCTTCGCGCACTTCGTGCTCGGCCTGTCGCTGAGCTCGACGTACGTCCTGCGCCGGCGCTTCGATCCGGAGGACACGCTGAGGGCGGTGGAGAGCAGCAGAGCGACCGCCCTGGTCGTGGTGCCGGTGATGATGCAGCGCATCCTCGAGCTGCCTAGGGCGACGCTGGAGCGATACGACCTGTCGAGCCTCCGGGTGGCCGCGGCCAGCGGCTCGGCGCTTCCGGGCGAGCTCGCGATCAGGTGGATGGACACGTTCGGCGACAACCTCTACAACCTCTACGGATCCACCGAGGTCGCGTGGGCGACGATCGCCACGCCGGAGGACCTGCGCGCGGCGCCCGGCACCGCTGGTCGCCCGCCCAGGGGAACGGTGGTGCGGACCGTCGACGCCGACGGCACCGACGTTCCGCCCGGGAAGACCGGCCGCGTGTTCGTCGGCAACGAGATGGCGTTCGAGGGCTACACCGGCGGCGGCGGCAAGGACGCGCTCGGTGGCCTGCTCTCCTCGGGCGACGTCGGCCACTTCGACTCGGAGGGCCGTCTGTTCATCGACGGGCGCGACGACGAGATGATCGTCTCGGGCGGCGAGAACGTGTTCCCGCGCGAGGTCGAGGACCTGCTGGCCGATCACGACGAGATCAAGGAGGTGGCGGTGATCGGGGTCGAGGACGAGGACTTCGGCCAGCGGCTGAAGGCGTTCGTCGTCCTCGGCGAGGGCGCCCAGCTCACCGACGAGGACGTCAAGCGCCACGTGAAGACGAATCTCGCCCGCTACAAGGTGCCTCGCGAGGTCGAGTTCCTCGACTCACTGCCGCGAAACGCGACCGGCAAGATCCTGAAGCGCGAGCTGGCCTAGCGGGCGGCGTGAAGGGGGCGAGGCGCTGGAGGTCGCGGTATCGGCGCCTTTCCAGTTGTCGCCTGACAATTGTCTGTGACAACTGGCTGTGCTGCCCACCGGTGAGGTCGGCCCGGAGACACCTCCAGTTGTCATGACAATTGTCGGTACAACTGGAGTGGCGTCGGACCGCGACCCCAGCGCCTCGCCCCATCGTCCCCCGGCTGCTCAGATCGAGGGGGCCTGCTGGCCACGAAGGCGGGCTGCGTCGGCGCGCATGCGCTCGTGCTCGACGTGGCGCTTCAGGCCACGCAGGGAGCGCCGCAGGTGTCCGCCGAGCTGCGGGGCGGCGACCAGCTCCGCGATCCAGCCTGGCAGGCCTGAGCCGGCGACGCCATAGGCGAAGCGAAGCTCCACCCTGGTCCGGCCGTCGTCGAGCTCGCGAAGCCGCCATCGTCCCCGCTGGTCCACCCCAAGCACCGAGCTCCACGCCATGTCGCGTGGCTCGTGCCACTCCACGATCTCGATCAGGCCACCCACCTCGGCCGCCCCGACCCTGATCAGCATGCGGTAGCGCGCGCCCAGGCCTGTGCGCGGCTCCCCGGCCACCTCCCAGCGGGTGATCCCGGACATGAAGTGCAGGTAGTTTGACGGCTCGGCCAGGTAGTCCCAGACGAGCTTCGGCGACGCCGAGATCGCGATCGACTCGTTCAGGCGCATCAGCCGATGACCGGGAATCGCCGCTCGGCCGCCAGGGTCTCGAGCGTCTCCTGCATCAGGGTCGTGACGTGCCGGTAGACCTCGTCCACGTCTGGCTGGTCCCCGAACTGCTCGCGCACGTCAACCGGGGGCAAGACCTCCACCGTGAGCTTCGCCGGCAATGGAAAATGCCCGAGGAGGTCGCCGACGTTCAGCCCCCACGGCAGCGCCAGCGAGATGGGGATCACCTTCAGCCGCAGGGCCCGGTCGACGCCGAGCGCACGCGCGAGGTGCCCGCCGTGGCTCAGGAAGAGCGCCGTCTCCTGGCCTCCGATCGAGACCACCGGCACGATCGGGACGCCGGCCTCCAGGGCCAGCCTGATGAAGCCCTTGCGGTCCGCGAGATCGACCCTGTTCCGCTCCCAGGTCGGCCTGTGGACCTCCCAGTCGCCACCCGGATAGACGAGCACCGCGGCGCCGGCCTCGAGCGCCTCGCGCGCGTTGGCCGGCGAGGCGGGAACGGTGCCGTACCGGCGCAGGATCTGTCCGATCGGCGAGACCAGGACCAGGTTGTGGGCGAGCTGGTAGAAGGCGCGTTCGACGCCGAAGTAGGTCGAGAAGGCGAGTGTGAACAGCAGGGTGTCCGGGGTCATGTTGCCGCCGGAGTGGTTTCCCACCAACAGCACGGGGCCGCGTTCCGGGACGTTGGCGAGGTTGCGGACCTCCCCTCGGAACCACAGCGTGGTCAGCAGCCACGTCAGCGGCAAGTTCTCCCGGATGTAGTCCGGGTCCCGGTCGTCGAGGTCCGCGGTCAGGCGACGCCGGAGGCGCCGTGAGATCCCGCCCGTGAGCCCGCCGGCCGCCTTTCGGCCGGCGCGCGCCACCTCGCCGCCGGCGCGGCTCAGGCCGCCAAGCGAGGCGAGGCGGTTCCAGGCGACTCCGTTGGCCGCCCCGTTCCCGGCGCCGTTCTCAGTGGACTGGCGAGCGAAGTCCTGGGGGCCGGGCATCCGGCGATTCTATGCCGCGCTGCTTCGGCGCCCGGCGAGGGAGGCGGGCGCTCCGGCGACGTGCGCGCGGACCAGGTCGTTCGTGACCTCGGGCAGCTCCACCTGTGGAACGTGGCCGCACTCCTCCAGCACCACCTGCCGGGCGGCGGGGGCGACGTCGGCGACGTGCCTCGAGAAGGCGTGCGGAACCAGGCGGTCGCGGTCGCCCCAGACGAACAGGGCCGGTGGGCGCAGGCCGGCGAGTCGCGTCCACAGCCCGCGCTCGCCGTGCGCGGGATCGAGGTACAGGTTGCGGGCGGCGGCGAAGAAGGCGACGCGCGCGGATCGAGACTTGTATACGCGGCAGAACTCGTCCGCGGCGACGTCGGCCGCGGCCGGGTCGAGCCGCTCCGGGCGCGCGAACAGGCTCCAGAACTGGGCACGCACGCTGGCCGCCCGCAGCGGGTGGGGGATCGCGGCCAGCTCCGGCCGCATCAGCTTCACCAGCGGCGCCAGCTCGCGGCGGCGCCGAAAGGCAAGCGCGGGAGCAAGGAGGCTCAGCGTCCCGACTCGCTCCGGCTCGGCGAGTGCCACCTCCAGGGCGACACGCCCGCCCATCGAGTTGCCCACCAGGTGCGCCCGCTCTATCCCGACCGCCTCCATGTAGCCGAGCACCGCCCGCGCGAAGTAGGGGGCGTCGTACCTGGCGCGCGCCGGCTTCGACGAGGAGCCGAACCCGGGCAGGTCGATGGCGTGCACCGTATGCTCCGGCGTCAGGGTCGAGATCGTCGCGAAGAACGAGGACTTGTTCGATCCCAGCCCGTGCAGGCAGATGACCGTCTCCGTTCCCTCTCCGGAGATCAGGCTCGAGATCGTGCCGCTGCGGGTCTTCACCTCGATCACCCGAAGCAGCGGCGGCCGCTCTCCGGGTAGGTGGAACAGGCCCTCGAAGCCCGTCGCCAGGTCGAGGTTTCCCCGCGCGTACAGCCGGTGCTGCGCGAAGGCATCGATGCCTGACAGCCGCCCGTCCCGCAGGGCGAGCCAGGTCTGCGCGTCGGTGCCGATGACCACATCGGGGTCCCGAAGCGGCGACGGCCGCACCTCACAGCGGTCCCCGCACGTACGAACCTCCCAGGTTCTGCCGATGTCACCCAGCCGGATCTGGAAGGTGGCGTCGAAGTCCGGCTCGGCGCCCAGGTAGCGGGCCGGAAGCGACGCGAACGCTTCCTCGGCCCTTCGCAGGCGCTGCGCTTGGAGCGAGACCCAGCTCATCGGAGCGCGGGAACCCTAATCGGCCGGCGGGCGTCCAGGATGTCCGGCGCCCCGGGCTTTCCGCAAATAGCATCAACGAGATGGCGCCACCGGTGCGAATTCGGGACACGCTGAGCGGCGAGCTGCGTTCGCTGGAGCCGGGCCGCGCGGGGGAAATCGGGATCTACGCCTGCGGCCCGACCGTGTACGCGCGGATTCACGTCGGCAACGCGCGCGCCTTCGTCGTCCCGATGCTCCTGCGCCGCCTGCTCGAGCGGCTCGGCCACCGGCCCCGGCTGGTGATCAACGTCACTGACGTCAACGACAAGATCTACGACGCGGCTCGTGGTGCCGGCCTCCCCTCGGACCGGTTCGCCGCCGGCATGGCCCGTGCGTACGTCGAGGACACGGACCGCCTCGCGCTGGGCCGCCCGGACGCCGAGCCGCTCGCCTCGGAGACGATCCCCGAGATCGTCGGCCTGATCGAGGCGCTGATCGAGCGGGGTCACGCCTACGAGTCCGCCGGGGACGTCTACTTCCGCGTACGCAGCTTTCCGGGATACGGAAAGCTCTCCAACCGCGATCCCGAGGAGATGGACCAGGGCGAGGAGGCGGGCACCGAGTCGCTGAAGGAGGACCGGCTGGACTTCGCCCTGTGGAAGGCCCGAAAGCCCGACGAGGACACCGCCTGGCCGTCGCCGTGGGGGGAGGGGCGCCCCGGCTGGCACATCGAGTGCTCGGCGATGGCGGAGAAGCTCCTCGGCACGGACTTCGCAGTCCACAGCGGCGGCGTCGATCTGGTGTTCCCGCATCACGAGAACGAGATCGCGCAGACGGAGGCGGCCCGCGGAGTCCCGCTGGCGCGGACGTGGATGCACAACGGGATGGTGCGGATTGCGCAGGAGAAGATGTCGAAGTCGGCGGGCAACATCTTCCGGCTCTCTGAGGCGCTCGACCGCCACGGGCGCGACGCCGTCGTCGCCTACCTGATCTCGGGCCACTACCGGCAGCCGCTCGAGTTCTCCGAGGCGGCCCTTGAGGAGGCGGCGGCGCGGGTGGATCGGGTGCGCAACTTCGTGATCGGCCTGCCGCCTGAGGGAGATGGCGCCGAGGACGGGTTGGTCGCCGCGCGCCGCCAATCCCTGGTCGAGGCCCTCACGGAGGACTTCAACACGCCGCGCGCGCTCGCGTCGCTGTTCGAGCTGGTCGCCGAGGGAAACCGCAGGCCGTTGCCCGGCGCCCGCGCCGCGCTGGAGGAGATGTTGCCGCTGCTGGGCCTGGAGCCGTTGCTGGTGCCGGCCGAGGTGGTGGACGCGGAGGCAGAGCGGCTGATGGAGGCGCGCGAGCAGGCGCGGGCCGGGCGCGACTTCGAGCGGGCCGACCGGCTCAGGGACGAGCTGGCCGGGCGCGGCTACGAGGTCCGCGACACGCCCGAGGGCCCGCGGCTCGTCAGGCGCCCGGGGTAGGCGATCCCACCGCGAAGGCAAAGCTCCCCGGGACCGGGGCGAGGCGAGCTGATCCACGGCCGTCGCCCGGTGGCCGAGGCGAAGCGCGGCAGGCGTCGAGTGCGCCGGGTCTGGACCACCGCGGACCTCCCGCCGTCCGAGCTCACTCGCCTGGCGGGCTCACCGGAGCATCAGGGCGTCGTGGCCGAGGTGGACCCGTACCCCTACGCCGCCCCGGAGTCCCTGCTCCAGCCGCCGAATGCCCTGATCGTGGCGCTGGACCAGGTGCAGGACCCACGCAACCTGGGCGCGGTCTGTCGCTCGGCGGAAGCGGCCGGCGCCACCGGCGTGGTCGTTCCTTCGCGGCGGGCGGCCGCCGTCACCGCGGCGGCGTGCAGGGCGTCCGCCGGGGCCCTCGAGCACCTGCCGGTCGCACGCGTCCCGAACCTCGCCGACTGGCTCGCCGAGGCCAAGCGCCGCGGTGCCTGGATCTACGGCGCCGACCCCGGCGCTCCCGCGGCCTTCGGCGACGCCGACCTCAGCGGCAAGGTTGTGTTGGTGATGGGCAGCGAGGGGAAGGGGCTCCGCCGGCGAGTCGCCGCGTCATGCGACCTGCTCGTGTCGATCCCGGTTCACGGGAGGGTGCGGTCCCTGAACGTGGCGGCGGCCGCCGCGGTGCTCCTGTACGAGGCGGCCAGGCAGCGCGCCTAGCAGCGCTCGCGGACGGAGGGCGCCCGCTGCAACGAATCGTGCAGGGACGAGCCGACCTGGTTGACAGAACATCCGCGGCATGACTACACTTGCCGCATAAGGGTGAACTAAAGGTCGAGTCTGACCCGACGATCACCTGAAGGAGAGGGCGCCCAGGGGAGGTTGCGGGCGCCACTCGGTTCCCATCCAGAACGGAGGATCCAGTGGCCGTACCGACCCCTACGCACGAGTTCGTCGCCGTCCCCCCGGCCGCCCCGGCGGCGGCCACCGCGCGAAAGCCAGAGGCTCAACCTGAGCTAGAGGATACGTACCTCGTCGCGCTCGCGAAGCGGGGGAGCGCCGACGCCTATGACCGGATCGTGAGGCGCTACCGCGGCTTCGTCCGCCTCAAGGCGTCGTCGTACTTTTTGCTCGGCGGCGACGGCGACGACCTCGTCCAGGAAGGGCTCCTGGGCCTCTACAAGGCCGTCCGCGACTTCCGCACCGATCGCGAGTCGAGCTTTCGTAACTTCGCCGAGCTCTGCATCACCCGGCAGATCTTCACCGCGGTGAAGACCGCCAGCCGCAACAAGCACGCGCCCCTGAACCAGTACGTCTCCTTCGCCCAGACCCCGGCCGGCTCGAGCGACTCCGAGACCACGCTGGAGGAGGTCCTGCCGGGCCCCGGGAGCGAGGAGCCCTCGGAGAGGGTGATCGCCACCGAGGAGCTCCGGAGCCTCGTGTCGTGCATGTCGAGCGTGCTGTCGGAGCTCGAGAGCCAGGTGCTGTCCCTGTACCTGGACGGCCACTCCTACGAGGAGATCGGGAACCGCCTCGAGTGCGACACGAAGACGGTCGACAACGCCCTGCAGCGCGTGAAGCGCAAGGTCAGCCTGCACGTGGCATCGCGCGAGGTTGCCGTCTAGCCCGCTTCGGGCGGCCGCTCCCCTTGGGCGCGCTCGGCGTGCCTATCCTGCGTTGGCCCCGCCCGGGTAGCTCAACTGGTGGAGCAGTGCTCTTGTAAAGCACAGGCTGCGGGTTCGAGCCCCGCCCCGGGCTTCGATGCCTTCGGCGCCCCCTGACCGCGACTTCACCTGGTGCGACGGGGAGCGGAGGATCGTCTTCCGTGAGCGAGCCTTGGCGGACAGCCCGGCGTTGACTCGCGAGGGGATCTGGGAACGGTTCGAGCTCGTGACCACGGGACGCGCCCTGGGCGCGGCGCCGCTGGAGCTCGCCGAGCGGGCCGGCGCCGTGCATGAGGTGCCTCGCGGGCCGGTGCCGGACGCGGCCGCGGCCATCTTCGACGCGGTCCGAAACCCCACCTTGGTCGCCCTCGGCGGTGGGCGCGTGATCGACACGGCCAAGGCGATCGCCGCCGTGCGGGGGGGACGCGTCTGCGCGGTGCCGACGACGCTCTCCGGGGCGGAGATGACGACGATCCACAGGCTTCCCCGCGGCCGTGAGCACGAGGCGCGCCACCTCGTTCGCCCGGAGCTCGTGGTCGCCGACCCGCTGGAGATGACCAGCCTGGACGACCAGCGCCTGCGGGCCAGCGCCATGAACTCGCTCGCCCACGGGGCCGAGTCCCTGTACGGGCCGGGCGCCAACCCGGTCGCGACCCTGGCCGCCCTTCGCGGCGCCGAGCTCCTGGCGAGCGGGCTCGACCGCCCGGCCGCGGACGGGGCGCGGGCGGACCTCGCGCTGGGCTCACTGCTGTGCGCGTACGCGCTCGACTCGGCGGGCTACGCCCTCCACCACGTGGTCTGCCAGACGCTGGTGAGGGTGCTCGGGACGCCGCACGCCGAGACCAACGCGGCCGTCCTCCCCCTGACGATGGAGGCCATGCGCCCGCGCGTCCCCGAGGCGATCGCGTCGCTGGCGGGCGCGCTCGACACCGATCCAGGCGGCCTGCGGGAGCGGATCGAGGCGCTCGGGGGCGGTCCGCGGCGCCTCGGGGACCTGGGCGCCGACCGCGGCCGGCTTCGGCGGGTGGTCGACGCGACGATGTCCCGTCCTGAGCTTCGCCGCACCCCGGACGCGCCGGGGAGGGACGAGCTCGAGCGCTTGCTGGACGCGGCCTGGTAGGCAGCCGTCGCGATTGGACGGAGCCCGTCCGAGGCTCGCGAGGTGCGCGCCGACCGCAAGCGCGCGCTCGCCCGGCTCCCAGCCAGTAACGCGGACGGCCGACGTGTGTAGGCATGGTCGTGGATCAGGGACCGCGGGCCTCCGCGCCGCCGCGCACTGACCAGGTGATCAGCGAGGAGCGCTTCCAGCGCTATCACGCGTATGCACGAAGGCGCGGCGTCAACCGCCCGATGTACGTGCTGGCGCGCCTCTTCCTGCAGCCCGCGTTCCTGGTCTGGCTTCGCCTCTCGCGAACAGGTCGCGAGCACCTGCGGGGGATCGGCGGCGGGCTGATCGTCGCGTCGAATCACCGAAGCTTCCTGGACCCGTTCGTGATCGGGGTCACCCTGCCGTGGAGTCGGCCGATGCAGTACGTCGCCAAGGTGGAGCTCTTCGAGCGACCCTGGCGCGGGTGGCTCCTGTCGCGGATGGGCGCTTTCCCGATCCGGCGGGGCCAGTCCGACGAGACGGCGATGGAGACGGCGCGGGTCGTGTTGCAGCGCGGCGGGACTGTCTGCATCTTCCCGGAGGGGACGCGGATCCGATCCGGCTCTCTCGGAACTCCGAGAAGGGGGGTGGGCCGCCTGGCTCTGGAGAGCGGGGCCGCGGTCGCCCCCGTGGCCGTGCACGGCAGCGAGCAGGTGCGACGCGGGTGGCGGATTCGGCCCCGGAAGGTCAGTTTGCGCGTGGGGAGGGCGGTGACCTATCCCCGCACAGAGCATCCGTCCCCGGCGCTGGCCGCGGCCGTCACCGCTCGTATCTGGCCCAGCGTCGAGCTGCAGTGGGAGTGGCTGGGCGGCCTGCCGCCACTCCGCAAAGCCGCCGTCATCGGCGCCGGCAGCTGGGGCACGGCGATGGCGGTGCTGCTGGCCCGCGGCGGGCTCGAGGTCCAGCTCGGGACGCGCTCCCAGGAGAAGGCCGCCGAGGTCGCCTCCGAGCGCGAGAACGCGCGCTACCTGCCCGGCGTGGGACTGCCGGAAGGGGTCGCTGTCAAGCGCGCCGGGGACATCGAGCTGGCCGGCGTGGACCTGGTCTGCCTGGCGGTGCCCTCGGCGGCGCTGCCGGCCACGGTTGGCGCGCTGGCGGACCGGATCGGCCGGCGAACGGCGCTGCTGCTGCTGACCAAGGGCCTGACGGGCCCGCTCGGACAGCTTCCCAGCGACTACGTGGGCAGCCGCGTTCGCGCCAGGGCGATCGCGTCCCTGGGCGGCCCCGCGCATGCCCGCGAGGCGGCGGCCGGGATGGCTGCGCTGGTGCTTGGAACGGGTGACCCGGACCTGCGCGCCCAGCTCGGGGAGGTCTTCGACCGGGCGGGCCTCGTGTGCGAGCGAAGCGACGACGTGGTGGGCGTCGAGATGGCCGGAGCGGCCAAGAACGCCGCCTCCCTAGGCGCCGCGGCGGCCGAGGGATACGGCCTGAACGCCGCGGGCATCGCCACGGCGATGATCTGGCGCGAGTGCGTGGACTGCGCGCTGGCCGCTGGCGCGCGGCTGGAGACGTTCACTGGCTTGGCGGGGGTCGGCGACCTGACCGCCACGGTGATCGCTCCCGAGAGCCGCAATC
Organism: Solirubrobacterales bacterium; assembly: GCA_044871225.1. Taxonomy (GTDB): domain Bacteria; phylum Actinomycetota; class Thermoleophilia; order Solirubrobacterales; family 70-9; genus AC-56. Next base: position 14,484 of record JBIOZP010000098.1, on the reverse strand, counting down.
GCCGAGCCGGGGAGCTCCTGGGGGCCGGGGTCCCGGCCGCTCAGATCCCGGGCCGGATCGGCCAGGCCTCCGAGGGCCTCGACACGGTCCCGCTGCTGGCCGAGTCCGCCGCTCGCGCGGGGCTCGAGACGCCGGGTCTCGACGGGCTCTCGGCGCTGATCGCAGGGCATATCGATCCCGGGGAATGGGTGGCAGGGCTGCGCCGCGCGGAGCGGACGCGGCGAGCCGCCTGATCGTCGGGGGCCGGGGCAGAGGTTTACGCTTGACGGGTGAGCGCCGTGAAGCAGGAGGCCTCGTCTGCCAACGCGGGGTCGAAGGCCGAGCTCGACCGGGCGTTCGAGGACCTCTACCGAGCCCACCTGCGGGACGTCTACTCGTACGCCTACTACCGGGTGGGCAACCATCACGACGCCGAGGACCTGACGGAGCAGGCCTTCCTGCAGGCTTATCGCCATTTCGAGCGCGCCCGGCGCGAATCAAACGGGCGCCCGCTTCGCCCCTGGCTGATCCGCATCGCCCACAACCTCGCCTCGAACTACCACCGCGACCGGGCGCGGCGCCCCCAGGCGAACCTGGATGCCGTCGAGCCGCCTTCCCATCCCTTGGGCACCGAGCAGATCGTCGAGGGACGCGAGGAGCTGCGGGCGGTCATGGGCAAGCTGGACAGCCTCTCCGACGACCGGCGGGAGGCGTTGATCATGCGGTTCGCCCTGGGGATGTCGAACCGCGAGATCGCGCGCGCCCTGGGACGGACGGACGGGGCCACGAAGGTCCTGCTGCACCGGGCGATCAAGCAGTTGGAGGAGGAGATGAAGAGATGAGCGCCGCACACCGGCCGGGAGACGGACGATGAGCAAGACCCGAGGCAGCCACCTCGAGGCCCTGCTCAGCGACGCGCTGCAGCCGATCGAGCCCCCGGACGACCTGGCCACGCGGGTCGAGAGCACGTTGACGGCGATCACCGAGCAGGCCGCCGCCGAGCTCTCGAGCTGGGCGGAGGAGCTCTCCGAGGGCGAGCTCGAGGCGCTGCGCGACCCGCGCAACTGGGTGCGACCGGTCGCTGCCGCCGCCGCCGGGACTGTCGCGACGGGCGCCCTGGTGGTCGTGGGCATGCGCCGCCGCCGCCGGCCCACCGGCCTGCGCGCGACCGCCGAGAGCGTGCTGAAGACCGTCAGGCCGGGTTAGGCCGCGGATCCGGCATGGCCTTGCTCGGCCCCCGGCGTCCGGGGGCCGAGCAGGACGGTGTCGGGGCTACGCCGCCGCGGTTCGCGCCGGGGCGCGGGCGGGCGTTGCGGCTCCGGCGCCGAGGCCGGCAAGCCCGAGCAGGAGGTGCAGGATGTTGTCCTCGGTGTTCACCGGAACGATGCTCAGGATCGAGTCACCGCTGCCGATGATGAAGCCCCAGATCGCCACCAACAGGTAAACGAGCCCGAGCCCGAGCGCGTACTCGCGCGCCGCGTAGCCCGCGGCGGCCAGGCCCAGCAGGCCGGTGACCAGGTGGACGACGTTGTGCCAACCGTTGACGGCCAGGATGCCGAACACGTCGTCGACGTCCCCGGGGGAGCCGAAGCTGGCGCTGTAGAAGAAACCGATGATGCCGGCGATCGTGAGCACCGCTCCGACCACCGTCGCATACAGCTTGGCTGGGCTCGAGGTGTCGCTCGTGGTCCTTGACGCTTCCATCGGGATCCTCCTTCGAGGAAGGGGTTGTCTCTTTCCGAACTATGTTGTGGCGCGCGGACGTACTGCCGCCGTCGCTCCGCTGAGTACATTCCGCCGGCTTGCCCGCCTGCTATCGCCACCCCAGTCGCGAGACGAACGTCTCCTGCTCGAGCTGTGGGCGGCCGATCTGCCCCGACTGCATGACGGTGACCCCGGTCGGCATGCGGTGCCCCGAGTGCGCCCGGCAGCGCACGCAGGTGCGGCGGGTGGGCAGTGGCCTGCGAGCTGGAGCGGCCCCGGCCACCTACGCGCTGATCGCCCTGAACGTCGCTGCGTTCGTCGCCGAGCTCGCGGGCGGCGGGGCCGCCTCGTTCAGGGGAGGGGGGTCGCTGATCGACAACGCCGGCCTGAACGGCCCGGCGGTGGCCGACGGCGATTGGTGGCGAATCGTCACCGCCGGCTTCCTGCACGCCGGCTTCCTGCACATCGCGCTCAACATGTTCGCGCTGTTCATCCTCGGGACCCTGCTGGAGCCGGCCATCGGCACGCCGCGGTTCCTGGCCATCTACTTCGTCTCGCTGCTCGCGGGCTCGTTCGGCGCCCTGCTGCTCGACCCGCGCGAGACGACCGTCGGCGCCTCCGGGGCCATCTTCGGGCTGATGTCGGCGGCCTTCATCGTCGCCCGCCACCGGGGCCTCGAGCAGCTCGCCTCCCAGATCGGGTTCTACGTGATCCTCAACCTGGCGTTCACCTTCGGCGTCCCCGGGATCAGCGTCGGGGGCCATCTTGGCGGGTTGGTCGGGGGGGCGCTCGGCGCGCTCCTGATCACCTCGGCCGAGCGCCGCGCCCGCAGCCCGATTCCGTACGAGTTCCTGGGGATCGCCGCGATCGCGGCGGTGAGCATCGGCGGCTCGCTCGCCGTGGCGGCGGCCGCCTGACCGGCTACCCGGCGGCGACTCGCGGCAGGGCGGCGGTCAACTCCCGGAAGCTCAACGCTCCCGGCGCCGGCGCCAGCCCGGGGTGCAGCAGGTGCGCCAGCAGCTCGACCCCGTCGACCAGGCGCGGGCCTGGCCGCGAGAACGAAGAGGCCGCGTCCACGGCGTAGACCCGCTCCGCTCCGAGCGAGGCGAGCTCTTCGCCTCGCCGCAGGGCCTGCCGCGCAGCCTCCTCGGCATAGAGGCCGCACGGCATCGCCACGACGATCTCGGGGCCGGCATCCCGAAGCTCACCCCAGCCGACGGCGCGCGAGTCACGACCCGCCTCTCCCGCGGCGCTTGCCCCCCCGGCCACCGCGATCATCTCCGGCACCCAGTGCCCGGCGGCGTACGGTGGGTCGAGCCACTCCAGGCCGAGCACGGCGGGCCGCCTCGCCCGCGAGACGCAATCGCTGACGCGATCGAGCCGCGCCTGAAGGCACTCGCGAAGGTCCTCGCCGGCGCCGCTGTCCCCGATCGCCTCCGCCAGCCGCACCAGGTCGTCCAGCACCTCACCCAGGGTCGTCGGGTCGAGCGAGACGACGCGGGGCCGGGAGGGAAGCCGCTCGGCCACCGCTCGCACGTCGTCGTAGGAGACGGCGCAGACGGCGCACAGGGCCTGAGTCACGATCAGATCGGGCTCCAGGCGCGCCAGGGCCTCCTCGTCCAGCTCGTACAGGGCCTTGCCTCGCCCCGTGATCTGGCGCACGCTGGCGTCGATCTCGTCCGGCTCCAGGCCCGGCGCGATCACGCTTCGCGTCAGCCGCGCGAGCCGCAGGGCCTCCGCCGGGTGATCGCACTCGTGGGTGACGGCGACGACGCGGTCGCCGGCGCCGAGCGCGAACAGGGCTTCCGTCGCCGAGGGGACCAGGCTGGCGATCCGCATGGCTCGACTATGCCACCGGCGGCGATCCGCGGTGACGCGCGATTAAGCTCCTTGCCGTGGAGCTCCTCTCCGAGAGCGAGATCGATTCCGGGCTGGCGCAGGTCGAGGGGTGGGAGCGCGACGGCGAGAAGATCGTGAAGACGTTCGAGCGCGGTGACTTCGTCGGCTCGGTTCGATTCGTCCAGGCCATCGTGGAGCCGGCGGAGGAGATGAACCACCACCCCGACCTGACGGTGTCGTGGGACAAGGTGCGGGTCTCGATCACCAACCACGCGGCGGGGGGGCTCACGGCCAACGACTTCGAGCTGGCGAAGCGGATCGAGGCACTCGCGGGCGAGCGCTAGATGCGCGTCCTGCAGGTCGTCGGGACGCGGCCCAACCTGGTCAAGACGGCGCCGGTGATCGGGGCGCTTCGAGATCGCTTCCCCGAGTGGCGGAACTCGATCGTGCACACCGGCCAGCACTACGACCGGCTGATGTCGCAGGTCTTCCTCGAGGAGCTGGGCGTGCCGCACCCCGACCACTCCCTGAGTGTCGGCTCGGGGACGCACGCCCAGCAGATCGCGCGCGTGATGGAGCGCCTCGAGCCGGTGTTGCGGGACGAGCGCCCGGACCTGGTGATCGTGCCGGGCGACGTCAACTCCACCCTCGGGGCTGGGCTGTGCGCTGCGAAGCTGGGGATCCCGGTCGCTCACCTGGAGTCCGGCCTGCGGAGCTTCGACCGCACGATGCCCGAGGAGACCAACCGCATCGGCGCCGACCTGCTCGCGTCGCTTTGCTTCCTGCACTGCGACGAGGCGATCGAGAACCTGCGCGCCGAGGGCGTGGAGGAATCGCGCCTGCAGTTCGTCGGCAACACGATGATCGACACGCTGGTGGCGCTCGAAGAGCGCATTCGCGAGCGCGGGGCCGCGGCCTCGCTCGGGCTCGAACCCGGGGGCTATCTGCTGGTCACCCTTCACAGGCCCGCGCTCGTGGACGGCCCCCTGCTCGGCGAGGCGATGGACGCGCTGTCGCGGGTCGCCGGCGAGCTGCCGGTGGTGTTTCCCGTTCACCCGCGGACCCGCAAGGCGCTGGGCGACGACGGGCGTGCTGGCCTCAGGCTGATCGATCCGGTCGGCTACCTCGACTTCCTCTCGCTGGAGGCCGGCGCCGGCGCCGTCCTCACGGACTCCGGCGGGATCCAGGAGGAGACCACCTACCTGGGCGTCCCGTGCTTCACCCTGCGGGACAACACCGAGCGACCGGTCACGATCCGCCTCGGGACCAACACCCTGCTAGGCCTCGACCCGAGCCGGATCGCCGAGATCCCCTCGATGCTGGCGAGTGCCCAGCGGCGGCACGCCGAGCTTCCCCCGCTCTGGGACGGAAAGGCGGCCCGACGGGTCGCCGATGTCCTCGCAGGCTGGTAGCTTCCGGGCGGTGCCGCTCCCGAGCCTGGTTCCTCGCGATCGGGTCTTCTTCGACCTCTTCAACGAGGCCGGCCAGAACACCCTTCGCGCCGCGCGGATGCTCCAGGAGATGCTCGAGAAGTGGCCGGACGAGAGCGGCCTCGCGCGGGAGATCCTGCTCGCCGAGCAGGAGGGCGATCGGATCACCCACGACATCGTCCAGCGCGTCAACAGCACCTTCGTCACCCCGATCGACGGCGAGGACATCTACGCGCTGGCGACGCAGGTCGACGACATCGTCGACTTCACGGAGGAGACGGCCGACTTCCTAGGCCTCTACAAGATCGAGGCCCCGATGGCGCAGGCGCAGGCGATGGCCGAGGTGTTGGTTAAGTCCTGCGAGCAGCTCGCCGGTGCCCTCGCCGCCCTGCGGGGGTTCAAGGATCTGGAGGGCTACTGGATCGAGATCCACCGGCTCGAGAACGACGGCGACCGGCTCTACCGCGACGCGGTCGCGGCGCTGTTCGCCAACGGCCCGGACCCGATGATGGTGATTCGCTGGAAGGACCTGTTCACCGTCCTCGAGCGCGCCATCGACGCGACTGAGAGCGCCGCCCACATCCTCGAGGGCATCGTGATCAAGAACTCGTGACGCTGGCGCCGCGTCCTCGCCCTTAGCCCATGCACAACGACGTCATCCTCGTGATCGTGGTCGGGACCGCGCTCGCCTTCGACTTCACGAACGGGTTCCACGACACCGCGAACGTCGTCGCCACTTCGATCTCGACCAGGGCCATGGCGCCCCGCCTGGCCGTCGCCTACGCGTCGGTGCTCAACTTCGCCGGCGCCTTCCTGTCCATCGCGGTCGCCGCGACGATCGCCCAGGACGTGGTCGCAAGCGACGCGATCACGCCCACCGTCGTGTTCGCCGGGCTCATCGGGGCGATCTCCTGGAACCTGATCACCTGGTACTTCGGCTTGCCCTCCAGCTCCTCGCACGCCCTGATCGGAGGGGTCGTCGGCGCAGCGTTCGTCGCCGCGGGCGCCGACGCGGTGCTCGGTGACGGCATCCTCGGCAAGGTGCTGATCCCCGCGGTGGTCGCTCCGATCCTGGCCTTCATCGTCGGCGCGATCGGCATCGTCATCTGCTACCGGACCGTCGGACGCCTTCGACCGGGGCCGGTGACCCGCGGCTACCGTCTCGGCCAGGTCGCCTCCGGTGGCCTGCTGGCGCTCGCGCACGGGACCAACGACGCCCAAAAGACGATGGGCGTGATCACCCTCGCGCTGGTCGCCAACGGCAACCTGCCGGCGGACGCCGACCCGCCCACCTGGGTGATCGTCACCGCCGCCACGGCAATCGCCATGGGCACCTACATGGGCGGTTGGCGAATCATCAGGACGATGGGGAGCCGGATCATCAAGATGGACGCGGCTCAGGGGTTCTCGGCCCAGGGCGCGGGCGCGGCGGTCATCCTCGCCTCCTCGCATTACGGGTTCCCGCTCTCGACCACCCAGGTGATCTCGGGCGGGGTGATGGGAGCGGGCGCCGGAAAGCGGGTGTCGGCGGTGCGGTGGGGGGTGGCGGGGAACATCGTCGTGGCGTGGCTGCTGACGCTTCCCGGGGCGGCGGCGATCGGGGCCGCCGCGTACGGGGTCACCAGGATCTTCGGAACCGGGTCGCTGGGCCCGGCCGTGGTGGCCGCAGTCGGGCTGGCGCTGGTCTTCGCCGCCTTCGCGCGCCGCCTCCGCCACGGCGCCCCGGTCACGGCCGCCTGATCAGATGCTGGCGACCGTCGTCGAGACCGATGCGCTCCTGCAGACGGTGCTCGCCGCCTTCGTCGCCGGCGTCGGCGTGACGCTCGTCTTCTCGCTCGCGATCCTTGGGGCTGCCCGGTTCGCGGACATGAGTCGTGACGGTCGTCCGGTCTCCGCGGCGGCGTTCGGTGCGCTGACTCTCGTCGCGCTTGCCGTGGCGGCCGCCGGAGTGACAATCGGGATAATCGTGATGACCAGCAAGTGAGCGAGGTAGGCAGCCGGGTCACGTGCGCACCGCACGCAACATCGCGATTCTCGCCCTGATCGCCGCCGGGGTGGCGTTCCTGCCCGGCGGCGGGAACGCCGCGCAGGCAGTGATCGCGGCGGTGATGATGGCATTCCTGGCCACCCTCGCGGTCGCGGCCCGGCAGGTCTACCGAGAGAACCGGCTCACCTTCGACACCCTGCCCGACGACCAGCGGGCGGTCCTGCTCGGGTCCCTCGGCGTGATCGTGCTGATGGTGGCCGGCGCCGACGAGATGCTGGGCGGCGGCGGCTTGGGCGCCATCCTGTGGGTCACCCTGATGGCCTGCGCGGTGCTCGCGATCGTCGGGGTGTGGATGCGCTCCCACAGCTACTAGGTCGATTTCACGGGCACGGAAGCGGGTGGCGCCGGCGCTTCGGCGCTGACTCGGGACTGAGTCGCCACCGTTAGAGCGTCACCTGCGCGGCCGCCCTTCCTAGGTTCGCCCGCATGACGCGCCGACGCGCACAAAGCGGGCAAGCCTCGGTCGAGCTGGTCGCCGCGCTTCCGGCTTTGGCGCTGGCCGTGGCCCTCGTCGCCCACCTGGCCCTGGCCGGGTACGCGCTGTGGAGCGCCGGCCTCGCGGCCCGTGCCGGGGCGCGCGCGCAGCTCGTCGGCGGCGATGCGCGCCGCGCCGCGCGGGCATCCCTGCCGCCGGCCCTGCGTGAACGGGCATCCGTCACCCGGGGCAACCCGGTCCAGGTGCGACTGCGGGCGCCGTCACTGGTCCCCGGGATACAAGCGGCGCCGCTGAGCGCTCGGGCAGGGCTGGGACCCGGAGCCAGTCGTGGATGGTGAGCGCGGCCAGGCGTCGCTCGAGGTGGTCGCCGGCATCCCGGCCCTCGCGCTGGCCGGTCTGATCGCGCTGCAGCTCCTGGCCACCGGGTACTCGCTGACCCTCGCCGACGCCGCCGCCGAGGCCGGTGCCATCGCGCTGGCGGCGGGACGCCCGGCGGCGCCCGCCGTTCGTGAGGCGGTTCCCGGGTGGGCGCGCGACCGGATGGACGTCCAGGTCCGAGGCGGCAGGCTGACGGTGCGCCTGCGGCCGCCCTCGCCGCTGAGGGGACTGGCACAACGGCTGGAGATCTCCTCGTCGGCATGGGTGCGAAGGGCCTGAGCGGGGTCGCCGACCGTGGGGCGACGCAAGCGCCTGCGGGCGACGCCGCCGCCGACGCGCCTGGCCGTCCGCTCTTGGTGATCACGACGGAGCTCGGCGAAGCCAAGGGCGGCCTCGCGGTGGCTGCGGCGGTGGGGGTCGCGATCTCGCTGCAGGACCCCCGGTCCGCCGGCGGCGTCCTGATGACCGACCTCACAGCCGAGCGGGGCCGCGGCCCGACCATGCTCGCCTCCGCCGAGGCGCGCCGGCTCGAGGACCGGCTTCGCGACGCCGGGGTGGATGGCGTTGCGGCGCGGGGGCGGCTCTGCTGGCTGGGGCTTCCAGGCGACCAGGGGGCGCTCCCAGGCCTGTCGTCTCTGCTCGACCGGCTCGGTCCCGAATCGGCGGCCATCGTCCACCTGCCGGCGTCCGTGTGGCCGTTTGCGCTGGAAGGTTGCCTGGAACCTGACGCGGCGCTCCTCCGGGCCGACCTCCCCGCGGAGCGGCCGCTGGTGGCGCTCGCCGTGGGTGAGCTGCGCGAGCGGGGCCTGCCCGCCCGGGTCGCTACCCGGCCCTTGGGCCGCGTCGCCTCCCGGCGAGCGCTCGCCGGCCTGGAGGTCGGAGGCGCGGCGGCGAAGCGCGTTTCGCGCCTCGTCCGCGGGCTGACCGGCGGCGCCAAGGCGACGGGCGAGGGAGGCCAGGCGCTCGTGATGGCGCTGGGCGCTGCGTTCGCGCTCCTGTTCGCCGCCGCTCTGCTCGTGGCGTTGGGAGGAGCGCTGGCGGGCACCGCGCGCGCCCAGCGCGCCGCCGACCTGATCGCCCTCTCCGGGGCGCGGTCCCTGCGCGACGACTTCCCACGCCTGTTCGTGCCGCCGCGACTCCCCGGAGGAGCGACCAATCCCCTCCACCTCGATCGGCGCGAGTACCTCGCCCGCGCCAGGGCGGCGGCGCTCGAGGCCGCGGCGCGTAACGACGTCAGCGCGTCGCGGCTGCGGGTCTCGTTTCCGGACGTCACGTCGTTCGCTCCGCTGCGGGTCCGGGCCGAGGTGGTCGCCTCCGTGAACCGGCGAGCGCTTCCGGGGCACGCCGAGCGATCGGGGGACGGGGGCCCACCCGCAGGGCGGCCGATCCGGGTCCTCCGAGCCGAGGCCTCCGCCTCGCCGCCGGGGGCACCGGCAGGGGCCTCCTCCGAAGCGGAGGGCGGTGGGTACACGGGACCGCTGGCCTACCGCCAGGGCAAGCCCATGCGGCCCGACGTCGCGGTGGCGTTCGACCGGCTGGCCGCCGCCGCAGGACGGGCCGGCATCTCTCTGACGATCACGTCCGCGTACCGCTCGGACGCCGAGCAGGCCCGCCTCTTCGCCCGCCACCCGGATCCCCGCTGGGTGGCGCCGCCCGGCAAGTCCCTGCACCGTTGCGGGACCGAGCTCGACCTCGGGCCATCAGCCGCCTATCCCTGGCTGGCCGCGAACGCTTCGCGGTACGGCTTCCTCAGACGCTACTCGTGGGAGCCGTGGCACTTCGGCTACGCGCGTGGACCGGCGCCGTGCTCGCCCGGGGCCGGGGCCCCCACAGCCGACGGCGAAGTCGCCGACGGGCGGGGCTCGGGGACCGCGGGACTGCCCGCATTCGTCCCGCCCGGGCTCCGGCGGGCGATCCTGCGCTCGGCCGCCCGCTGGAACGTCTCCGCCGGACTGCTCGCGGCGCAGCTGATGGCCGAGTCGAACTTCAACCCCTACGCGATCTCACCCGCCGGCGCCCGGGGGATCGCCCAGTTCATGCCGTCAACGGCGGCCGCGTACGGCCTCGACGACCCCTTCGACGCTCCGGCGGCCATCGACGCCCAGGCGCACCTGATGTCCGATCTCCTGAGCCGGTTCGGGGGCACGGTCGCCCTCGCCCTCGCCGCCTACAACGCTGGACCGGCCCCGGTGGCCGACTGCGGCTGCGTACCGTCGATCCCCGAGACCCGGGCGTACGTGGCGCGGATCCTCGGCCTGCTGGAGGGCGCCGGCGAGTTGGCCGCCCCGGTACTGGAGGTTCGCCTGGTCGATTGACCCATCCGAGCTTCGGCTGACCGACAGAAGCCTGAAGTCGCGGTCGAGGGTTGCGACCGACCTACCGGGTCGGTATACGGTCCGCCGGCAATCGAGGGAGGAACAACCATTCGATCCCCAGCAATGAGCCGAATGGGCCTGGCCGGCTGCCGCGCGCCCGCGCACCGGAATTGGCGTCTTAGCGCTGCCATGCGCGCATCGCTGGCGATGTGGGTCCTCGCCCTCTCCCTCTTCGGGCTGAGCGCCGTGGCACAGGCTGGTCCGACGCCGTCGCAGGTCCGGTTCAGCGCACCGAGCCTGTTCCCCGCTTTCGCGCCCGGGGTGGAGGACTACGTGGTCCGTTGCAAGGACGCTCCGGTCGCCGTCACGGCCCACGCGGCGGGCGGGTGGGAGGTCTCGATCGCAAACCATCCCTTCCGAACGGGCGATTTTCGCCAGACGGTGGGATTGAGCTCCGGCCGGGCCTTCGTGGTCACGGCCCGCAAGGGAACCGGTTCCGCGGTCTACCGGTATCACGTGCGGTGCCTGCCGACCGACTTCCCGGCCTATTCGTACGCCCGCTACGGGCCCGTCACTCCGAAGTTCTTCGCGGCCGACCGCAGGGATGCCCGCTACGGAATGATCTTCGACAACCGCGGCGTGCCGATCTGGTGGGTCCACGAACCAAGCCGAAACATCAGGGTCTTGCCCGACGGCCGGGTGACTTGGTACAACGGCTCCACCTCCCGGTACGAGCTCCACCGCCTCGACGGGAGCCTCATCCGAATCCTCCCGCCGGTTGGCCTGCCGCCTGATGGACACGACCTGCAGTTCCTGCCCAACGGCGACCGCCTGATCGCCAGCCAGCCCCGGCAGAGCCACGTGGATGCCAGCGCCTACGGCGGCTCCAGCGATGCGACCGTCGCGAACGCCGAGCTGGAGCAGGTCACCCCGAGCGGACAGCGAGTCTGGGACTGGAAGAGCCAGGACCACATCTCGCTGGCCGAGGTCGGACGTTGGTGGGACCTGCCGCAAACCGACAACCAGCCGTATGACGTCACCCACTGGAACTCGATCGCGTCCGCGGGAGATGACGCGGTGCTCGCGTCCTTTCGGAGCCTCGACGCCGTCTACAAGATCAGGAAGAGCACCGGCGCGATCGTCTGGAAGCTCGGTGGCACGACCCGTCCCGAGAGCCTGACGACACTCGGGGACTCTCGCTCCTACACGTTCGGGGCCCAGCACGACGCCCGCTTGCTCGCGGACGGCACGGTCACCGTGTTCGACAACCGAAGCTACCTCGGGGACCCGGCGCCGCGCGCGGTCAGGTTCCGGATCAACCAGCAGGCCAGGACGGCCACCATGCTCGAGTCCATCAGCGATCCGGCGGTCACGTCGTCCGCGTGCTGCGGCTCGGCCCGGCGGCTGGCCAACGGCGACTGGCTGGTCGATTGGGGCCAGGCTCCGCACCACCCGATCGGCGGGTACAGGCCCAATGGCGAGCGAACGTTCCTCTTGACCTTCAACACGCGCAGCAGCTATCGCGCGCAACCGGTCCCCGCGGGCGCCGTCACGGCGGTCGATCTGCGCGCCGCGATGAACGCTCGCTGCTCGTCGGGGTGCGATTGAGTCGCATCCTCACGGACGACAGCCAGCCGGTGCCGGGCGAGGATAAGCTCCGGCCCGATGCCGCCCGTCCAAGTGGAGGGAATCGACCAGCTGAAGGAGCTCTTGGGCCGCGAGCTCGGTCCGAGCGAATGGCTCGAGATCACGCAGGAGGACGTCGATCGCTTCGCGGACGTCTCACGCGACCACCAGTGGATCCACGTCGATCCCGAGCGAGCGGCGCGGGAGAGCCCCTACGGCACCACGGTCGCGCACGGAAACCTCACGCTCTCGCTGCTCGACTACTTTCGCCCGCAGCTGATCCAGAACCGCGGGGTGAAGATGGGCGTGAACTACGGGTTCAACAAGGTGCGCTTCCCGGCCGCGGTCCCGGTCGGAACGCGGGTGCGCGCGCGGATGGAGATCCAGTCGATCGAGGAGCTCGGCGAGGGCTGGTGGCACGTGGTCACCAAGTTCACCGTCGAAGGAGAGGGACAGGAGAAGCCGGTCTGCGTCGCCGAGGGCGTGGGCCGGGCGCTGATGGGATAGGGCGACCGGGTCCGCGGCCAGGCGACGGGTTGCAGCGGTCCTAGTTGACGTTCAGGGTCCCCTCCATCCCGGCCGCCTCGTGGCCCGGGACGCTGCAGTAGAAGGTGTAGGTCCCCGGCTTGAGGTTCACCGAGAGCGACGTGTTGCTCTGCTGGACTACGTCGCTGCAACCGATCTCCTTGTCGCTCGTGTCCTTGACGCAGACGTCGTGCCCGGTCGCCGACGGGTTGTCGAGATCGATCGTGACCTTGCCGGCCTTGCCGTCGAGCGAGGTCGTGTCGTAGGCGAGCTGAGTGGGATCGGCCGCGAGGCTCAGGGTCCCTCCGGCGCCGCCGCCGCCCCCGGCGGCCTGCGTCGTGGTCGTGGACGTGGTTGCGGCCGAGGTCGTTCCGTCATCGTCTCCGCCACACGCTGCCAGGGCTAGCGGGGCGACGGCGGCGAGCGCCACCAGCAGTGCGAGCTTCCTCATCGGGGTCCCCTTTCCATGAAGGTCGGCGGGGCGAGTCTAGCCCCTGGCCTCAGCGCCCGGTAAAGATCGCCTCCCGGCCGTCAAGGAAGGCGGTGACTCCCTCCCGCAGGTCCTCGGTCGCCATGCTGTCCGCGATTCCATGGCGCTCGGCCTGGAGGTGCTCGGCCAGGCCGTTGTCGAGGCTCTGAGCGACCAGGGCCTTCGACATCCGGACGTAGTGGGGCGCCTTGGCGGCCAGCTTGCGGGCCTTCTCCCGGGCCCGTTCCATCAGCCGCTCGCCCGGGACGACCTCCGCCACGATGCCCATCTTCTGCGCGTCGGCCGCGCTCAGCATGGGGTCGTTGAGCAGCAGCTCGGTGGCCCGGGCGGGACCCACCATCCGGGGAAGGAAGTAGGTCATGCCCCCGTCGGGCGAGGCACCGATCCGCCCGTAGGCGCACACGAACGCCGCCTCCTCGGCGGCGAGCCTCGTGTCGCACATGAGCGCCAGGGAGAACCCGGCTCCGGCGGCCACTCCGTTGACCGCCGCGATCACCGGATAGGGGATTCGCCTGAAGTCCACGATCGCCTGGTGGAGGACGTCGGCGCCGCGCCGAACGTCGGCCGACAGGTATGCCCCGGACTCGTCGAGGCCCCGCTTGAACCAGGTGACGTCGCCGCCGGCGGAGAACGCACGTCCCTCGCCCGTGACGATCAGGGCGCGCAGCGGGGCACGGTCGGCCAGCCAGGCGGCCGCCACGACCAGCTCGGCGATCAGCTCGGGGCTCATCGCGTTCAGCACCTTGGGGCGAGCGAGCGTGAGCGTCCCCACCTCCCCGTCGATCTCGAGGCGAAGATTGTCGAGCCGGGGCGGGCTCGGAGCGGTGGTCGTCGTCATCGTCATCTCCCTCTGCGTTAGCCGGCGGGGCAGCAGCCTAACCTTTCCCCGGATGGCCAAGAGACCGCGAAACGCCGCCGCGCTGGCCGCTCGCCGGGCGCTGGACGTCGACGAGCAGCGAAAGCGGCTCCCGGACCAGCCCGGCGTCTACGTGTTCAAGGACGCCGAGGGAGAGGTCCTCTACGTGGGCAAGGCGACCTCGATTCGCAAGCGCGTCGCCTCGCACTTCTCCGGGCCCCACCGAGGCGGGCTCGAGTTCGCCGGGCAGGTCGCCTCGATCGACTTCCTGGTGACGGAGACGGAGGCCGAGGCGCTGCTCGCCGAGCAGCAGTTCATCAAGCGCCACCGGCCGCGCTTCAACATCCGGCTGCGAGACGACAAGTCCTACCCGTACGTGGGAGTGAGCCTCGACGAGGAGTTCCCGCGCGTGTACTTCACGCGCGAGCGCCACCGTTCGCGTCGGATCTACTTCGGGCCCTTCTCCAGCGCCAGGCGGGTGAGGGAGACCCTCGACCTGCTGGGGAAGCTGTTCCAGTACCGGACCTGCGAGGGGCCGGAGCCGGGACGGCGGTCCGGCGTCCCCTGCCTCGACTACTACATCAAGCGCTGCCAGGCGCCCTGCGTCGGCTACATCGACAAGGAGGAGTACCGGCGCAACATCGACGCGATCGTCGGCTTCCTCTCCGGCCGCTACAAGGAGATCGCCAGGGACCTCGAGGCGATCGCGAAAGACGGCGGCACGCTCGAACTCCTCCGCGTCGGAGGCCTCGGCCATCTTGCGCTCGAGATCGCGCTCGACGTCGCGGTAGCGGCCCGAGAGGAAGTCGACGATCGCGTCGATGCCGCGGCGGTATTCCTCGCGATCGACGTAGCCGAC
>JBIOZP010000097.1:0-2008 GCA_044871225.1 Solirubrobacterales bacterium | reverse complement strand
CCTCCACCGTGGACCGGAGGCCGGCATGGTCGAGCTCACCGCGCTCGTGTTCCGCGATCGCCTCCAAGAGGCGCCCGCGCATCCGCTCGTAGTGCTCGTCCACAGGACGAACGCTAGCCACCGGAGTCAACGATGCCGCCGTCACGCTCGCGTGGCCGCGCTCAGCGGCGCCGCCCTCGGCCGACAGCCTCAACCCGCCACTTCCGTGCTCCGACCCGATCTCGGGCAGCTTCGCACCTTCCCCAATTCGGCGGACGCGCGTTCGTGTGGGCCATTCCTAGCGTTGGGGTCCGACGCCCGTCGAGCAGCGCGAAGGGCACCCTCTCCCACGTGGATGCCCGCCCGGCGGGCGTCCGACATTTCACCAGCCAGCCGGAATAGGTGCCTGGACGCCGGGGTACAGAATCGCTGCCGACCCACAACGGGGGGATGCGTCGGCGATCGGCCCTCCTGGGCCACCCTCACCGGACGACGACTCGGGGGCCGTCCAGGAGTCATGGGCCCGTAGCGATGCCCCGGCGTTTCAAGCGTTGGGGCATCGCTATGCCGATCCCAGGCCCATCCCAGACCCATTCCAGACCCGTCCCAGCGCCCCTCGCGGCAGCCTCGACTGCGTGGGCCCGTTCGTGGTCCCGCTCGATCCTTGCGCGCACTCGGCCACTGCCGTCTGGGGTCCGGTCTCACTTCTTGGAGTGAGAAAGGACGTTGCTACCCAGGTCCCCGAAGAACTTCAGTAGTCGGAGCGCGGCGAACAGACCCGCCCCGATCGCCGCCACCGTCAGCGCCAGACGGAGCTCTTCGTCCGACGTGCCGGTCAGGTCTGCCAGCGTTCCGGTGACTCGTTTGGCTGTGCTCTTCTGCGCCATGTGAAACTCCTCCCCGCCATTCTGCACCCGCTCCCTCTTGATGACGCTTGCCCAGTCACGTCTCGTCCGGACGCGGCGAGCCTCAAGGACTTTGGTCCCCGGCCTCCTGGGGAGCATGGCGCTCGACGAGGGACCTCCTTCCCTAGTTGGAGCGAATCACCAGGCATCTCATGGAGGTGTCAGCTCGAGGGCGCTCTCGAACTGACGAAGCCTCGTCGGGTGCGAGCTCATCACCAGACGAGGCGCTCGGCCTGCGCGGCGACGCCGCCGACGTTCCCCCGGCGAACCGGTGGCGGCGGAACCGCGGCACCTAGACGGGCCAAATCGGGGAGGTCGAGACGCACGCCTCGACCGAGGCCCGCTGCCCATCCCACACCTTCAGGGGCGGCGGGCCTTCATCTCGGCTCAGTCGAGGTAGTCGCGCAGCACCTGCGAGCGGCTCGGGTGACGGAGCTTCGACATGGTCTTGCTCTCGATCTGACGGATCCGCTCGCGGGTCACGCCGTACACCTTGCCGATCTCGTCGAGCGTCTTCGGCTGTCCGTCGGTGAGCCCGAACCGCATCGAGACCACGCCGGCTTCGCGCTCGGACAGTGTGTCGAGTACGGCGTGCAACTGCTCCTGGAGGAGCGTGAAGCTCACCGCGTCGGCCGGGACGATCGCCTCGGAGTCCTCGATCAGGTCACCGAACTCGCTGTCGCCGTCCTCGCCGAGGGGCGTGTGCAGGGAGATCGGCTCGCGGCCGTACTTCTGGACCTCGACGACCTTCTCGGGCGTCATGTCCAGCTCCTTGGCCAGCTCCTCCGGCGTGGGCTCGCGCCCGAGGTCCTGGAGCATCTGTCGCTGGACGCGGGCGAGCTTGTTGATGACCTCGACCATGTGCACCGGGATGCGGATGGTGCGCGCCTGGTCGGCCATGCCCCGGGTGATCGCCTGCCGGATCCACCACGTCGCGTAGGTCGAGAACTTGTAGCCCTTGGTGTAGTCGAACTTCTCGACCGCGCGGATCAGACCGAGGTTGCCCTCCTGGATCAGGTCGAGGAAGAGCATGCCGCGGCCGGTGTAGCGCTTGGCCAGGCTGACCACCAGACGGAGGTTGGCCTCGAGCAGGTGGTTCTTCGCGCGACGGCCGTCCTCGGCGA
>JBIOZP010000096.1:0-12296 GCA_044871225.1 Solirubrobacterales bacterium | reverse complement strand
TTCGGCTGCGATTGTCCCGTTTACGCGCTCGGCGTGGGGAAGCCGGTCGGCGTCGCCCGCAGGGCGGCCGCCATCCGAAGCAACATCGCCAGGGCGACCATGAGGCAGGCCCCCAGGGCGGCCACATCGGTCGCCGAACCAGCACGAACCAGCGCCACCCCGCTCACGACGACAGCGAGGGCCACCATGGCCACCGAGATCCCACGGTGAAAGCGCCCGGCCTCCGAGTGCGGCCACGGGTCCAGGGAGCGGAGGATTTCCCGCCCCTCGTCGGAGTCGGTGCATCCCGCCTTGCTGGGGCATGAGTTGCAGGTTCCCGGCTTTCCTTGGTAGCGGGCCAGGCGCCGATCGTGATCATGGTCCAGCCGAGGCAGGTGCTGTCCCTCCGGACACTCCCAGACGTCCAGATGGCTGTGATAGGTGAATCCGGCGGTCTGGAAGCGCTCGGAGCGCCGGTGGGTGTGGCGGGCCATGAAGTCCAGGCCCAGGGCCGCGAGCATCAGGAACAGCGCGTACGCAAGGGCGATCGCCACCTCCGAGCTCACCGCGTCACCGCCTCGGCAGGTGGCTCTGTCACCTCCGTGAACAGGATCTCCTCCGGTTCCTCCATCGTCACCCGGGTGACGCGATGCCGGACTCCCACGTAGCAGATGTAGAGAAGCGGCAAAACGCCGCCGGCGATGAACAGGATGTCGCCGGGGAACCTGATCCACTCGATCAGTTCGTTAGTGGGGTTGGTGAGGAAGTTGAGGGTGCGGGCGCTGAAGTAGCCGTTATTGACCGACTCGTAGAGCTGGATCAAGCCCAGCGGAAACAAGGTCGCGAACGACATCCACGCGAGGCCGATGTTGAGTGACCAGAAACTGGTCTTCGCGGCGCGCTCGGGCCAGCGGTCGTCGGGAATCAGGTAGCGCAGGCAGAACATCGCCAGCCCGACCGCAAGCATCCCGTAGACGCCCATCATGGCCGTGTGGCCGTGATTGGCGGTCAGCGCCGTCCCGATCTCGTAATACGAGACGATCGGGAGGTTGATGAGGAACCCGAAGATTCCGGCGCCGAGGAAGTTCCAAAAACCCACCGCAACCAGGAACATCACGGCCCACCGATGCGGGAAGGGCGTGGCGGAGCGCGACTCCTGGCGCGCCCCGAGCTGCAGGAAGCTCCATGCCTCCACCGTCAGGAAGGTGAGCGGAATCACCTCCAGGGCGGAGAACACGGCCCCCAGTGCCATGTTCTCCGCCGGAGCGCCGGAAAAGTAAATGTGATGCATGGTCCCGATCACGCCCCCCACGGAGTAGAGGAGGATGTCGAGGAAGACCACCGTGAGAGCGACTTTCTCGCGCACAACGCCGAGCAGGACGAAGACGTAGGCGACCATCACCGTCGTAAAGAGCTCCAGGAAGTCCTCGACCCAGAGGTGAACCACCCAGAAGCGCCAGAAGTCGGTGACCGTGAAACTGTCACCCGAGCGGGCTAGCAGGCCAACCGCATAGAAGGCCGGGATCGCCAACGCGGCGAAGAAGAACAGCCACGGCAGGTTGCCGAACCGCTCGCGGGCGAGCCTGACGCGGATGCCGCGGAAGATGATCGCCACCCAGAAGAACAGGCCGACGACGAGCAGCACCTGCCACAGCCGTCCGAGGTCGAGGTACTCGAAGCCCTGGACTCCGATCCACCCGCCAACGCTCCCGAACCATCCGTGGGCGTCGGCGAACTCGCCGATCAAGCTGCCGAAGACGACGATCGCCACGGCGCCCAGCAACACATAGGCGAGCGTCGCCTGGCCCCGAGGCTCGCGGCCAGTGATCATCGGGACCAGGAAGATTCCGGCGGCCAAGAACGAGCTGGAGACGAAGAAGATCGCCAGCTGGACGTGGAAGGTGCGCGCGAGGTTGAAGGGCAGGAGCTGGGCGATGTCGAGGCCGAAGAAGTCTCCGATCTCGGCGCGATAGTGCTGCGAGGCGGCGCCGACCAGCGCCTGGATCAGGAACAGCGCCGCCATCACCAGGAAGAAGTACGCGGTGGCTCGCTGGGCCGGGGTCAGCGCCACGTCGCCCGGCGCGCGGAATGACAGCGCCGCCCGCTCACGCCCCCGCCAGCCGAGGAAGTCCCACCGCCCGAAGGCGGCGAAGAGGAGGCCGATGCCGCCGAGCAGGGCGATCAGCGAGACCACGCTCCACAGGACGACGTTCGCCGTGGGCCCGTTGTCCACCAGCTCCTCGGGGGGCCAGTTGTTGGTGTAGGAGTAGTTGTGGCCCTCGCGCCGGGCCGAGGCGGCCCACGCCGACCAGCTGAAGAAGGCAGTCAGGTCGTGGATCGTGTGCGGGTCGTCGATCGCGTTCGGCCGCAAGCCGAACTTGGTGGTCGGTTCCCCGAAATACCGGCCGTAGTGCCTGCGGAGCTTTTCGAACGCGCGGCCCTGCGCGTTGGTGTAGGTCAGCTCGTGGGCGTCCGGGTCGTAGCGGTTCTGCTGGAAGTCGCGGATCGTCCGCTGCACGGCCCGATCCGAGCCCGGACCGCCGTAGTCGCTCCGAACCGCCCGAGCGGCCCGGTGCAGGTAGTCGGCCGTGAAGTCTGGCCCTAGGTAGGCGCCGTGGCCGAACACCGACCCGTACTCCATGAGACCCCGCCGCAGAAACGTCTTCTGGCCCTGTTCGATGTCGTCTTCGGTGAACAGGGTCCGCCCCGACTCGTCGACCACGCGGTCGGGGCGCGGGGGGTCGCTGCTGTAGGTCCGGTAGGCGAGCAGGCCGAGGACGAGGAACCCGAGCAGGAAGACGAGGAGCGACGCCTGCAACCAGGCCTTAGAAACGATCAGGGGTCGCTTTTTGCCCTCCAGGGGACATCCCTCCTAGGCTCGCTCGCGCGCGGCGGCGATCATATGTCGCCTCACATTGACTCGGCAATCCGGCGACAGGCACGGCCAACCCACCGATTTAGGTCGTTGCGTCTCAGCGGTCGTTCCGGGATGGCATTCATGCAGTGATGCGGAGCGCACTCGTTTTCAACGTTCGCGAGATACTGCGCGGGCCATGTCGCAGGAGAACGTGGACGTCGTGCGGCGAGCTTTCGAAGCCTTTCAGGACGACGAGGAGGCCTGGCTCGAGACTCTCGACCCCGACCTCGTCTGGTATCCGATTGAGGACGGCCACATCCCGCGCCGGGGCATTGAGGAGGCGAAGGCAGTCCGCAAACGCTGGCTCGAGACCTGGGAGGGGCACAACATGGCGGTCGAGGACCTCAGGGGCGGGAGAGAGAACGTCGTGGCGGCGGTCCAAATCAGCGGACGTGGCAAAGGGAGCGGCATTGACGTCAACCTTGACGTCTACCAGCACCTCAAGCTGCGGGGCGGCAGAATCGTTTACCTGTTCGAATACCCGGACCGGGCGTCAGCCCTCGAAGCCGCAGGGCTGTCCGAGTAGGCGATGTCGCAGGAGAACGTGGAGATCTTCAAGCGGGGCGTCGGGGCATGGAACGGTGACGACTCCGCTTGCCTCTGCGGTTCGACCTGGCGCAATCCTGCAGCGACAGCTGGAAAACGCTCCTTGCGTCGTCCTTCGTCGTCGCGTCTCAGCGGCCTCCGGAGCCGGAAGTCACAGGTTGGAATCCTGTCGGCCGTGTGGGGCGGGCGGGCTACTTCCTGCGCTTGCGCTTGCGGGTGAGGTCTCTGGCGGCGTAGGCGGCCTGAGCCGCGAGCATCGCGTCGAGGGCACCGAAACCGAGGATGACTGGGGACATGCGTTTCCTCCGTGGCGCGTGGTCGTTCTCATTATTCGCCGCGGATTCGCAAAGTCCACCCCCTCGGGATCGGTTTTACGAACTTCTTAGTCCGCTCGAATCGGGGGCAGGGGCCCGAACCTCGGGATGGTCGCGGTACCACTCGATCGTGCGGCCAAGCCCGTCCTCCAGCTCGACCTCGGGCTCCCACCCGGTGACCTCGCGGATCTTGCTCGTATCCACGTACTGGCGGTCGATCTCACCGGCCGGGCTGCCCGTTCCCCGAATCTCCGGCCGAATGCCGGTGCCGGCCAGCGCGGCGACCAGGTTGACCACCTCGCTGACCGGGTACGGCCTCCCCCCACCGGCGTTGAATGCCTCGCCACGGGCCTCGTCCCGGTCGAGGGCATCCGCGATCGCGACGTATGCCCGAGCGGCGTCCTCGACGTACAGGAAGTCCCGCTGGGGTGAACCGTCCGAGCGGAGCACCGGAGGGCGCCCGTCGAGCGCCGCGCTGACGGCCTCGGGGACCAGGCGGGAGAAGTTGGTGTCGCCGCCTCCATACACGTTGGCAAAGCGGGTCACGGCGACGGGCAGCCCGTAGGCGTGCCAGTAAGTGCGGGCGATCAGGTCGGCGGCCGCCTTGCTCGCCTCGTACGTGGCCGTGGGACGAAGCGCGAAGTGCTCGCGGTAGGGAAGCTCGTCGTGGGCGCCGTACGCCTTGTCCGACGAGGCGACCACCACCCGGGGCGCGCCGTAAACGCGGCACGCCTCGAGCAGGTTCCAGGTCCCCCGGACGTTGACCTCGAAGGCCTGCGAAGGCGAGCCGGCGGCATCGCCCACGATCGTCTGGGCGGCGAGGTGAAAGACGGATCCCACCTGCTCCTGCGCGAGCGGACGCCGAAGCTTGGCGGCATCCAGGAGGTCGGCCTCCACCATCGTCACGTCGCCCTCGATGCCCAGCAGCGACAGTGTCGACGGCGGTCCTCCATCGCCCGCGCGGTCGAGGACGATGACCCGCTCGCCTCGCTCGATCAGCAGCCTGCACAGCCAGGCGCCGACGAACCCTCGTCCGCCGGTGACCAGAGTGGAGCTAGACGGCACCGGCTTCGGTGGCCGGGTCGCGCGCCCATACCGCCCACGGCGCCTCCCCCCCGCTCGCCAGGTCGTTGAGCATGACCGCGTTCTTGTAGGTGTCCATGCACTCCCAGAACCCGGTGTGCCGGAAGGCGTGGAGCTGCTCAGCGGCCGCCAGATGGCGCAGCGGCCCACGCTCGAGCACGCTGTCGGCCTCCAGGTAGTCCAGCATCCCGGATTCGAAGCAGAAGAACCCCCCGTTGACCCAGTGGTCGAGCCGGGGCTTCTCCTCGAAGCCCAGCACGCGGTCCGCCGAGTCGAGCTCGGCCACCCCGAACTGGCTCCTGGGCCGTACCACCGTCACCGTTCCCAGGCCGTCGTGGCCTCGGTGAAACGCGATCAGCGCCCGCAGGTCGAGGTCGGCCACGCCGTCGGAATAGGCGACGCAGAATGGCCCCGCGGCCAGGCGGTCGCGCACTCGAGCGATCCTGCCGCCGGTGTTCGTGTCGAGGCCCGTGTCAACGCAGTCCACCTCCACCGGCTCGGGCCAGGCCGCCGCAGCCACGAAGTCCTCGATCATCTCCCCGAGATAGCCGGTGAGCAGCAGGAAGCGGCGCAGGCCCTGGGACGCATGGATCCGCATCACGTGCCACAGGATCGGCATGCCGCCGATCTCGACCAGCGCCTTGGGGATGGCGTGCGTCCTCTCCTGCAGCCGGGTGCCCCGGCCCCCGCAGAGGATCACCACCGGGCCGAAGTCGTCCACGGCGGAGGATTATCGGACTTGCCGGCCGCGCGGCGGCCTCCCGGCGAGCCGCCGGGAGCGCGGGGTCCGGCTCAGCCGCCGGCGACCGCCGGCAGGATGGTCACCTCGTCGCCGTCGGAGAGCTCGGTGTCGAGCCCGTCCTGGAAGCGGATGTCCTCCCCCGACACGTAGACGTTGACGAACCTGCGCAGCCCGCCATCCTCGGTGATCCGCTCGCGCAGGTCAGCGTGCTGGTCGAAGACCGCGTCCAGCGCCTCGCCGACGGTCGCGCCCTCGACCTCGATCTCGCCCTCTCCCTCGGTCACGCCGCGGAGCTGGGAAGGGATCTTGACGGTCACCGCCATCGGCCGGGAACCTTAGCGACCGGCGACCGGTTCAAGCTCGGCCTCGAGGGCCTCCAGCGTGGGTTCGATCTCGAGCATCCGGAACCCCTCGCGGGCGGCCTCCAGCGTCTTCAGCCCCTCCCCCGTGATGTAGGCCACCACCCGCTCCGAGGGATCGATGCGGCCGCGCTCGGCCAGCTTCGCCAGCACGGCGACGGTGACGCCGCCGGCGGTCTCGGTGAAGATGCCGGTGGTCTCCGCCAGCAACCGGATGCCCTCGCGGATCTCCTCGTCGGACGCCGAGTCGATGGCGCCGTTCGTTCGCCGGGCCAGCTCCAGCGCGTACACGCCGTCAGCGGGGTCGCCGATCGCCAGGCTCTTGGCGATCGTCTGGGGCCGCTGGGGCTTGCAGATCTCCCAGCCCTCGTCGTAGGCGGTGGCGACCGGGCTGCAGCCGGCCGCCTGGGCGCCGTCGAACACCGGCAACTCGCCCTCCACCAGGCCGAGCTCGATCCATTGGCCGAACCCCCTGGCGATCTTCGTGAACAGAGACCCCGAGGCAATCGGGCAAACGACGCGGTCAGGCAGGGACCAGCCGAGCTGCTCGACGGTCTCGAAGGCGAGCGTCTTGGAGCCCTCCGAGTAGTAGGGGCGCAGGTTGACGTTGACGAACGCCCACGGCTGGGTCTCGCATAGCTCCGTGCACAGCCGGTTGACGTCGTCGTAGGTCCCGCGGACGCCGACCAGACGGGTGCCGTAGACCCCGGTGGCCAGGAGCTTTTGCTCCTCGAGGTCGGCGGGAACGAAGACATAGGAGCTCAGCCCGGCAGCGGCCGCGTGAGCCGCGACGGCGTTGGCCAGGTTGCCCGTCGAGGCGCAGGCCACCGTCTCGAAGCCGAGCTCGCGCGCCTTGGCAAGGGCCACCGCGACCACCCGGTCCTTGAACGAATGGGTGGGATTGGCAGCGTCGTTCTTGATCCACAGCTCGCCCAGCCCGAGCCGCTCGGCCAGGCGGTCGGCGCGAATCAGGGGGGTCAGGCCCGGCTCGAGCGGATCGCGCGGGCGCTCCGCGAAGGGCAGGAAGTCCGCGTAGCGCCAGATGCCCCGCGAGCCGGCCTGGATCTTTCGCCGCAGCTCGTCGGGATCGACGTCGGCGAGCTCATAGGAGACCTCCAGCGGTCCGAAGCATCGTTCGCACACGTACCGGGCTTCGGGCTCGTACGCCGTCCCACATTCCTTGCACTTCAGTTCCCACGTTGCCATCAGGACCCTTTCGTCTCGCCGGACGCCCGCCACGAAAAAGACCTCTGCTGGGCTGGCGAGCAGAGGTCCTGATGGGACTCCCACTCACATCTCCCAGGCTCTCAACCTGCTGGAATTGGCACCTACCCCTTCGCGTTAGCTCCGGGGGGTTGCCGGGGTTTCTACGGGCCAGTCCCTCCACCCCTCTCGATGTGGCGGTTATGTGGCGCGGCACTATACCAAGCCGAATCGCGGCTCCGTCGTCGATCGCAAGGGCGCGACCGCCCACGGCTCGCCCGTCGCCGCGCCCCGGGCGCGACGGTACCCTTAAGCGTCCATGGACCAGCGACTCAGCGAGACGAGCACCGATGCCGAACCTCCCGAAGCCGAGGCTCAGAAGAGCCACACGCGCCGGCCAGCTCGTCACGCCGGCTGAGCCCGCCGAGCGCAAGCCGAACGTCGAGACGATCACCGGCGAGGGGCTTCGCTGGGTCAACATCGAGGGGCCCGAGCCGCTGGAGTGCGCCTGGCTCGAGGAGCAGTTCGGCTTCCACGCGCTCGATCTCGAGGACGTCATGTCGCGAAACCAGCGGCCGAAGATCGACGAGTATCCGGACTACCTGTTCATCGTCCTGCACTTCCCGGTCTTCGATCGCGCAGTCGGCCGGCTGAACGCCGGCGAGCTCGACATTTTCGTCGGGCCCGATTACCTGGTGACGATCCCGAACCAGCCGCTCCAGCCGGTGGAGTACCTGTTCGAGCGCTGTCGCCAGAAGGAGGAGTTTCGCGAGCAGCTGTTCTCGAACGGACCGGGATACCTCCTCTACCGGATCGTCGACGACAGCTTTGACTACTGCTTCCCGATGCTGCGCAAGATCGGGAACAAGCTCGACGCGGTGGAGGACGAGATCTTCTCCGGGCGCTCCGAGGAGGTAGTGCGGGACATCTCGAACGTGAAGCAGGAGATCATCAACTTCCGCAAGGTGATCCGCCCCCAGCGCCCCGTCCTTCGCGACCTCGAAGGCGTCAAGCAGCGGTTCCTGGCGGCGCGGGAGGGCGAGGACCTGGAGATCTACTTCGACGACGTCGTCGATGCGCACGAGCGGATCTGGGACATGCTCGAGAACTACAAGGAGGTCGTCGAGGCGCTCGAGGACACCAACGAGTCGCTGATCTCCCACCGCGTCAACGACATCCTCCGCTTCCTCACCGCGATCAGCGTGATCGTCCTCCCCCTCACCCTGATCGCCAGCATCTGGGGGATGAACGTCGGGGTCCCCGGCCAGGGCGACAGCGAGGACTTCTACGTGATCGTGGGCGCGATGGTCGTGCTGCTGGTCGCCATGGTCGCCTTCTTCCGCCGCCGCGGCTGGCTCTAGGTCCGGGGCGGTGCGCCCGCGTTCGCCGGGGCGTGCCGGGTGCATACGATGCGCCGTGTGGCAAATCAGCGGATCTGGGCGCCCTGGCGCCTTCCCTACGTGAAGGACGCCTCCAAGGACGCGGAGGAGGGGTGCATCTTCTGCGCCAAGCCGGGCGAGGATGACGACGCGGCGAACCTGATCGTCCACCGGGGCGAGCGCTGCTTCGTGATCCTGAACCTGTTCCCGTACACGAACGGGCACCTGATGGTCGCCCCCTTCGACCACGTCGCCACCCTCCAGGAGCTCGACGGACCGACGTCGGCCGAGGTGATGGCTCTCGCGCAGCGATCCATGAGGGCGCTCGACAAGGCCTACCAGCCCCAGGGCTACAACGTGGGCGTCAACCAGGGCCGGGTGGCCGGAGCCGGATTCGACTCGCACATCCACCTGCATGTGGTGCCCAGGTGGGCCGGCGACACCAACTACATGCCGGTGCTCGCCGACACGCGGGTGATGCCGCAGTCGCTCGAGGACAGCTACGAGGCTCTCAAGGGCGCGTTTTGAGCGGGCTTCCCGCAGGCATCTTCAAGGCCTACGACGTTCGCGGCCTCTACGGCGAGGAGATGGACGGGGAGGCCGGCTACCTGGTTGGCCGCGCCTTCGCGCGCGTGCTCGCCCGGCTGCGCGCGAAGGAGACGGGGGAGCTTCGGGTCGGTCTGGGCCGTGACATGCGACTCGAGGCGCCCGAGATGAGCCGCCGCGTGCGTGACGGACTGGTGGCGGAGGGGTGCGCGGTGCTCGACGCCGGCATGATCGCCACCGAGATGCTGTACGAGCTGGTGGGGTCTCACGAGCTGGACGGCGGCGCCATGGTCACCGCGTCGCACAACCCGAAGGCATGGACCGGCGTGAAGCTGGTGCGAGAGGGAGCGCTCGCCCTCTCCGGCGAGGCCGGGATAGACGACGTCCGGACAACGATCGAGGCCGGGCTACCGGAGCCGACGGGAGGCGGCACGGTCGAGGCCATCGACGTCTACGACGAGTTCCACCGCCACGTCCTCTCGTTCATCGATGCCGACAGCGTGAAGCCGCTCCGGGTCGTGGTCGACGGCGGAAACGGGATGGCGGGGCCGATGGTGGGGCCGCTGCTCGAGCGGCTCGGCCTCGACCTCGTGACCACGTACTGGGTGCCGGACGGCGAGTTCCCCGACCACGAGCCCAACCCGCTCCTGCCCGAGAACCGGAAGTTCATCGTCGAGAAGGTGCTTGACGAGGAGGCCGACCTGGGGATCGCCTGGGACGGCGACGCCGACCGCTGCTTCTTCATCGACGACCGGGGCCAGTTCGTGGACGGCGATTTCCTGACCGCGATCCTGGCCCGGCAGGTGCTGCGTCGCGATCCCGGGGCGACGATCCTGTACGACGTTCGGGCAAGCCGGGCGGTCCCTGACACGGTTCGCGAGCTCGGCGGCACCTCGTTCGTCAACCGGGTCGGCCACGCCTTCTTCAAGCGCGCGATGCGCGACCGCGGCGCCGCCTTCGGCGGCGAGGTCTCGGGCCATTACTACTTCCGGGACTTCTGGTGCGCCGACTCAGGCACCATCCCCGCCCTGCTGGTACTCGAGCTGCTGTCGGTCGAGGGCCGAAGGCCCTCTGAGCTGGTCGACTCCTACCGGGACCGCTACTTCATCTCCGGCGAGATCAACTCCGAGGTCGACGACCAGGACGCGAAGATGCGTGAGCTCGCCGAGCGGTACTCCGATGGCGAGATCTCGTGGCTGGACGGAGTCTCGATCGACTATCCGGACTGGCACTTCAACGTTCGGCCCTCCAACACCGAGCCGCTCCTGAGGCTCAACCTCGAATCGCTCGTCTCGCGCGAGGACATGGAGTCAAAGCGCGACTCGGTCCTGGCGCTGATCCGGGCGTGACGACGGAGGAGATGACGCCGGAGGAGGCGCTGCGCGAGGCGGCGGAAGCCGGGATCCATCGCCTGCAGATCCCGACGCCATTCGCCGTCGGCAGGGTGAACTGCTACCTGATCGAGGACGAGCCTCTGACCCTGGTGGACACGGGCCCCAACTCGGGCAAGTCGCTGGATGAGCTCGAGCACCAGCTCTCGGCCCTGGGGCGCTCGATCGAGGAACTCGAGCTGGTGGTCCTCACGCACCAGCACATCGACCACCTCGGCCTGGTCGAGATCATCGCCTCGCGGTCCGGCGCCGAGGTCGCCGCGATCGACGTGGTGGTCCCCTTCATCGAGAACTTCGGGAACGACGTCGAGCTGGAGGACCGCTTCGCTGCCTCGCTGATGCTTCGCCACGGGATCCCGGAGGACGTGGTCACGGCGCTGCGCTCGGTGTCGCGGAGCTTTCGCGCCTGGGGGGCGCGGGCCGACGTGACCCGCCCGCTTCACGACGGCGAGGAGCTGCGGCTCCGCGACCGCGTGCTGGAGGTCCAGCACCGGCCCGGCCACAGCCCCTCGGACACCCTCTTCTGGGACGCAGAGCGACGCATCCTCCTGTGCGCGGACCACCTGATCGCGCACATCTCCTCCAACCCCCTGATCTCGCGATCGCTGGACGGCTCCGACGAGCGCCCCCGAGCGCTGATGACCTACATCGCCTCGCTGCGGCGGACCCGGGAGCTGCCGGCGCGGATCGTCCTGCCCGGTCACGGTGAGCCGATCGTGGATCACAGGGCCCTCATCGATACCCGCTTCGAGCTGCACCGCCGCCGGGCCGAGAAGATCTACGGCCTGATCGCGGAGCGCCCACGGACCGCCTATGAGATCGCGCAGGAGCTGTGGGGAAACGTGGCGGTGACGCAAGCCTTCCTGACTTTGTCGGAGGTTCTCGGCCACCTGGACCTGCTGGCCGACGATGGGCGGGTCCGCGAGGTCCTCGACGGCGACCTGGCCAGGTTCGAGGCGGTGGGGTAACTTGGCCCGCGAGGAAGGCCCGGAGGTGTCCCCCGACTCGATCACGATCGAGGCCACGCCACGAACGAAGGCATCCGCGAACGGCGCCGGCTCCCCCGAGCGCGCGCGCAAGAAGCGGATGCTCATCATCGTCCTCTGATTCTCGGATACCGCTTAGCCAAGCGGTTTCTGAGCAGTGTGCGCCAGTGATGCGCCAGTATTTGCCCCAGTGGGGTCGGCTGCGCGGGCCCTTTCGGCACCCCGATCCTCCTGCGCCTTCAGGTAGGTATCCGCTAGCGCCGCCGCCTCGGCCTCGCCCCCCGGCATCAAGTGCCCGTACAGGTCGAGCGTCACCGTGATCGAGCTATGGCCCATGAAGGTCTGCAACGCCTTCAGGTTGACGCCAGCGTCGATCATGAAGCTGCCGTAGAAATGCCTGGCCTCGTGCAGCGTCACGCGCTCTAGCCTCGCCGCCTTCCACGCTTTGTCGGCGCGCTTCTGGCTCGCCACCGAACTGAAGGGTTGGGCCGGGCCCGAGCAAGTGAACACGATGCCCTGTCCTCCGGTGGCGAGCTTGTGGGCGATCAGGTACTCGCGCAGGATGGCCGGGATCGGCACCTTGCGCCGACCTGCGCTCGACTTCGGTTCAATCGGCCCTTCTGCGGCGTCCCAGCCGCGCTCGACCCGAATCAGCCCGCCAGCCAGGTCGATGTCTTCCCAGCGCAAGCCCTGGAGTTCTCCACGCCTTAGCCCGGCGTAGAACGCCGTCGCCCACAGCGCCCGGTCTGCCTCAGGCAGGGCCGAGATCAAACTTGCGATCTCGTGCGGCGCAGCGATCCTCTCTCGCCTGCCTCGGATGGCAGGGAGGTCGAGCCCATCGCAGGGGTTGA
>JBIOZP010000095.1:0-7397 GCA_044871225.1 Solirubrobacterales bacterium | reverse complement strand
CCGGGGACTAGGTCCCCGGTCGCTCCCCTCGGCGCGCCTGGCGGCGCGCCGCCCATCCGTGCGTCAGTCGGACGGGTTCTGCACCTGGATCTCGTCCACCGCCTCTGGAGCCCCGTTCTTGAACTCGTAGAGGTCGTAGACGCCACCCGTCGCGTCTCCGGCGTCGTTCATGTCGATCGGTCCGGAGGCGCCCTGGTAATCGATGTCGTCGCCGTTCTCCAGCGCCTTGATCGCCTCGGGGAGCTGCTGGAAGGTGAACTTGTCGCCCGGGGGCGCGCTGATCTCACGCACCTGATCGGCCATGTCCTGGCCATCCGTCGATCCCGCGGCAACCGCCGACAGGTAACAGAGCATCACGGCGTCGAAGTTCTGGGCGTCGAACGTCTGCCGATCCACGTTCTTCGGATCAGCCGCCTCGTACAGCCTGTTGAACGCCTCCTCCGACGGATCGCCGTCCGGGACGCCTGGAGCGGTGCCGCGCAGCCCGTTGACCGCGTCCGCACCGGCGCTTTCCGCGAGATCGCTCGAGATCAGGCCATCCGTGACGAACCCCTTCTTGGGGTCGAAGCCCGCGCGCACGAGTGCCGGGCCGACCTTGTTGTAGGTCTCCGGGAAGTCGATGATCACGATCCCGTCGGGGTTGCCCGAGACGATCTGCTCCGCCTCGCTGTCGTAGTTCGGCAGCTTGACGTCGTAGTCCACTCGCTCGCCGATCGTCCCTCCGGCGTCCTCCCAGGCCGCGCTGAAGGTGTCCGCGAGCCCGGTGCCGTAGGCGTCGTTTCGATCGCCGATGTTGATCGTCTTGCCCTCAGCGCCCTTGAGCGCCTTCTGGACCAGGTACTTGGAGAGGGTCGGGCCCTGGAAGGAGTCGGGCGGTGCGGTGCGGTTGACGAGCCCGTCGTCGTCGAGGCCGGTGATCTCGTCGCCCGTCGATGCGGGAGAGATCAACAGGACCCCGTCGGGGATCGTCACCGACTCGGCGGTGGGGATCGTGTCGGACGACGCCCAAGCGCCGGCGATGCAGCTGGCGTTGTCGGAATCGACCATCTTGCGGGCGGCCTGGACCGCGCATTGCGGGTCGTCGCCGCCGCAGTTGTCCTCGGTGACCATCTTCACCGTGTGGTCGGCGCCGGCCTCGTCGATCGCCTTGTTGATCTGGTCGAGAGCGACCTTCGCCGCCTTGTCCCCGGGTGGGCCGTAGTCGGCGAGCGCGCCGCTGAGCGGTATGGAGTCGCCGATCGTCAGGTCGAGCGTTGCCTCGCCGCCGCCTCCGCCGTCGTCGCCGCACGACGCCAGCGCCAGCGAAGCGATCACGCTGCCTAGGGCCAACAGCACCAGCCTGAGCCTTCTCATTCGTTCTCCTCTCGGGTGCACGGACGGGGGTGCCGGGCCACTTCCGTCAGCCGGTGGATGGCCCGTTGACGGGCTGTATCAGTACCTCGCCGGGGCCGGAAAATCAAGTTTGGCGGGCCTGCGGGCCGAAGGCCGCGCCCGGATCGCTTTGCCATCCTCGGAATCTGATACGAACATGTGTTCGTATGGCAAAAGAAGAGAGCCGAAGCGTGATCGCCTGCGTGCTGATTCCCCGTTTCGCACTGCTGGCGGTGCTGGAAGGGCGGCGGGAGCTGCTCTCCCGGCCGCTGGCGCTGGCTCCGGAGCCGGGCGGCCCGCAAGTGGTCGGGGAGCCGTCGGGGGCCGCCGAGGCGTTCGGCGTTCGCGCCGGGATGCGGATCGGCGAGGCGCTCGCGCGCTGCCCCGAGCTGGTCTTGATGCCTCCCGATCCGGAGCGAGCCGAAGCGGCGTGGGAGGAGGCGCTTCGCCGCCTGGAGGCGATCGGCGCCGCGGTCGAGCCGGGGCGGCCGGGCGAGGCGTTCTTCGAAGCCTCTGGGATGCGCGGGCTCTGGGGTGGGAGCCTGGAGGGGGTCCTGCGGCGCGCGCGGAAGGCGGTCGGCCCGCCGGTGCGGCTGGGAGCCGGGCAGACGCGGCTGTGCGCCTACGCCGCCGCACTCGGCGCGAGGCCGCGCAGGGCGCCGGTGATCGTCCCCGCGGGGATGACGCGGGCCTTTCTGGCGCCTCTGTCGGTGGGCCTGCTGCGCGAGCGGCTGTTCGGGGGCAGCCGGGCGGCCGGCGGCGGGGCCGACGAGGCGGCGCGCACCGGCTGCGCCGACCTGCCGGAGAAGCTCGAGCGCCTCGGGATCGGCAGGCTGGGGCAACTCGCGGCGCTCCCGGAGGCGGCGGTCGCGGACCGGTTCGGCGAGACGGGGCTGCGGGCGCTGCGCATGGCCTGCGGCATCGAGGAGCCGCTGCGCCCCAGGCACCCGCACGAGGAGCTGGTGGAGCGACTCGAGCTGGCCGACGCCGTCTCGGGGCCGCAGCTCGAGCGGGTGCTGTCCCTGCTCGTCGACCGCCTGCTCGCAAACCCCGCGCGCCGCGGGCGGGCCCTGCGGCGGCTGCGGATCGCAGCTCGGCTGGCCGGAAGCGGAAGCTGGCGCTCGGTTGCGGCGCTGCGGCAGGCCAGCGCCGATCCGCTGCGCCTGCGCCTGGCGTTGGCGGGGAAGCTGGAGGAGCTTCCCGGCCCGGTCACGTCGCTGAGCCTGCAGGCGGTGGAGACGGGCGGGCCCACGAGCGACCAGGGGAGGCTCGGCGGGGAGGCGGGGGGCGAGCGAGGAAAGCGGCTCGCGGAGGCGGTTCGCCAGGCGCGGGCGGTCGCTGGAAAGGACGCGGTGCTGAGGGTCCTCGACGTGGACCCGGGGTCGCGAGTGCCCGAGCGGCGGGTGCTCCTGACCCCGTTCGGGGAGCGGGATTGAACGTCTACTGGCCACGACCCGTGCGGGTGCGGACGGGAGCGGACGGGACGCCGCGCGCGGTGGACACCGTAGCGGTGGACGCGGTGCGCGAGGAGTGGCTGGTCGAGGACCGTTGGTGGACGCCGAGACCGCTCAGCCGCCGCTACTTCGAGCTGGTGCTGGTCGACGGCCGCAACGTGGTGGTCTTTCGCGAGCCTGCGTCGGGCGACCATTGGTTCATGCAGAGGGCATGAGCATGGAGGGACCCAGCACCACACCGCCGCGACGGACGCGAAGCGGAGTGCCCGGCACCACCCCGCCGCGACGGACGCGAAGCGGAGTAAGCGGCGGGAATGATTTCGTGGAACTGCATTGTCACTCGGCCTACTCCTTCCTCGATGGGGCGTCGGCGCCGGAGGAGCTGGCGCGCAGGGCGGCCGAGCTGGGCTATCCGGCCCTCGCCCTGACCGACCACGACGGCGTCTGGGGCGCGATGGAGTTCGCCCAGGCGTGCAGTGGGGCCGGAGTGCGCCCGATCGTCGGGTGCGAGCTGACCGTGAGCGCCGGAGGCGCGCCCTTCCACCTGACGCTCCTGGTCGAGGACCGTGGGGGCTGGAGGAACCTGTGCCGGCTGATCACTGAGGCGCACGCCGGGACCCGCCCGCATCCCGATCGCGAACCCCTCCCCCCCTCCGTCTCGCTCGAGCAGCTCGAGCGGCGGGCCGAGGGACTTGTGTGCCTCTCGGGGTGCGCCCGCGACGGCGGGCTCGCCTCCCGGTTTCGGCGAAGCGGCGAGAGGCTTCGCGCCGCCGACGCCGCGGCGGCCGAGGGGCTCGGCCGGCGCCTGATCGGCGCCTTCGGTCGCGATCGGTTCCGGGTGGAGCTGCAGCGGCCGTTCTGGCGGCACGATCGGGCGCGCAACCGGTGGCTCGCTGGATTGGCGGAGCGGCTCGGGGTGGCGTGCGTGGCGAGCGGGAACATCCACATGCACGACTCTTCGCGGGCGCCGCTTCAGGACGCGCTGGTGGCGGTGCGGATGAAGGCGACGCTGGAGGAGACGGAGCCGGGCCGGCGCGGGAACGCATCGGCGCACCTGGCGGCCCCCGCGGCGATGGCCGCCCGCTTCCGCGAGCATCCCGGGGCGGTCGCCGAGAGCGCCAGGCTGGCCGAGCGGCTCGGGTTCGATCTCACGCGCGATCTCGGGTACGGCTATCCGGGCTCGGAGGATCCCGAGGCGGATCGGACGCTGGCCGAGATCTGCGGGGCGCGGCTGGACCATCGCTACGCCGGCGAGGCGATCTACGGGGAGGCCAAGCGGCGGCTGGACGAGGAGCTCGCGGTGATCCGCTCGCTAGGGCTGTCGGGATTCTTCCTGCTGCACTTCGACATCCTCGAGTTGGCTCGGGAGGTTGCGGCCGAGGTGCGCGGCGCCGACTCCGCGCGAAGGCTGCTGCCGCCGGGGCGCGGTCGAGGCTCGAGCGTCAGCTCGATCGTCTGTTACCTGACAGGGCTCTCGCACGTGGACCCGGTGCGCAACGGACTGTTCCTGGGGCGCTTCCTGAACGAGGAGATCACCGAAGCGCCGGACATCGACCTCGACTTTCCGCGGGACATCCGCGAGCGGCTGATTCCCCGCATCCACGAGCGCTACGGAGAGGAGCGCTCGGCGCTGGTGGCGGCGTTCGCCTGCTACCGGTCGCGCGGGGCGACGCGGGACTTCGGCAAGGCGCTCGGACTGCCAGCGGGGGAGGTCGAGAGGGTGGCGCGGACGGTGGAGATGTTCGATCAGCCCGATTCGGTGGAGAGCGACGTCGGGGCGGCGATCGGCGCCAAGCGGGCGAGCTCGGTTCGCTGGCGGGCGCTGGCGCGGCTGGCGCGCGACGCGTGGGGACTCCCGCGCCACCCCTCTCAGCACCCCGGCGGGATGGTGATCTCCACCAGGCCGTTGATCGACATCTGCCCGGTGCAGCCGGCGGCGATGGAGGGTCGCCAGCTGGTCCAGTGGGACAAGGACTCGTGCGCGGACGCGGGGTTCCTGAAGATCGACTTGCTGGGGCTGGGGATGCTGTCGGCGGTCGAGCGGTGCGTGGACGAGATCGCGCGGGCGAGGGGCGAGCCGATCGACCTGTCGCGGATACCGATGGACGACGAGCGGACGTTTCGGGCGATCCGCGCGGCGGACACGACCGGGGCGTTCCAGATCGAGAGCAGGGCGCAGATGCAGATGCTGCCGAGGACGCGGCCGGAGAGCCTCGACGACCTGACCGTCCAGGTCGCGCTGGTGCGCCCGGGGCCGATTCAGGGAGGAGCCGTGCACCCCTACCTGGAGCGCCGGGAGCGGTTGCGAGCGGACCCCTCGTTTCGCGTGGCCTACGACCACCCCGCTCTGGAGCCCATCCTTCGCGACACGCTGGGGACGATCGTCTTTCAGGAGCAGGTGATCCAGGTGGCGATGGCGCTCGCCGGGTTCAGCGCGGGAGAGGCGGAGGGGCTGCGGCGGGCGATGAGCCGGAAGCGCTCCGAGGAGGCGATCCTCGCCTACCGGGGGCAGTTCGTCGAGGGGGCGATTGAGCGTGGGGTCGCGCCGCAGGTGGCCGAGCGGGTGTTCGGGCAGATCAGGGGGTTCTCGGGGTTCGGGTTTCCGAAGGCGCACGCGGTCGCCTTCGGCCTGCTCGCCTATCAGTCGACCTGGCTGCGGGTTCACTACGGCCCCGAGTTCTTGTGCTCGCTGCTGAACGAGCAGCCGATGGGCTTCTACCCACCCGACGCGCTGGTCCACGAGGCGCAGCGGCGGGGAATCGAGGTGCTGCCGCCCGACGTCAATCGAAGCGGCGTGGAATGCGCGGTGGAGGACGGCGCCGTGCGCGTGGGGCTGGGCTACGTAACCGGTTTGCGGGATCAGGAGGCTCGCGAGCTGGTGGCCGAGCGCCGAGGGCGGGGACCGTACGAGAGCCTCGCCGACCTAGCCTCGCGCTCGGGGGTGGGCCGGGAGGGGCTGGAGCGCCTCGCGTGGGCAGGGGCGTGCGAGTCGCTCGGCGGGCGGGAGGCCCTTCGCCGGCGCGAGGACCTGTGGCAGCTCGGAGTCGCACAGGGGGGCCGGCGGTTGCCGGCGGGCCCCATCCAGCTCTCCCTCCCCCTCCCCATTCCGGCGCCGCCCGCCCTGCGCGAGCTGGATTCATGGCAGCGGTTGGTCGCCGACTACGCTTCGACCGGGATCGCGATCGCGGAGCACCCGATGGCGCTCCTGCGAGGCGAGCTCGACGAGGAGGTGGTGTCGAGCGCCGGGCTGGCACGGATCGCGGACGGGGCGCGGGTTCAGGTTGCGGGGATGGTGGTCGCCCGCCAGCGGCCCGCGACGGCGCGGGGAGTGGTGTTCATGCTGCTCGAGGACGAGCTGGGCGCGACCAACGTGGTGGTCCTGCCGCCGGTGTACGCCCGCGATCGGCTGCCCGTCAGGACCGCGCCGTTCGTGATCGTGAGCGGCAAGCTGGAGCGCCGTGCGGGGGTCGTCAACGTGGTCGCCTCGGCGATCGAGCCGATCGCCGTGCCGGACCAGCCGGCCGCCGAGATCAGGCAGATCGAGCCGCCGACCGAGCGCGAGACGGGGCGGCGAAACGAGGAGGCTCGAGTGGCCGCCGCGCGCGGCTCGCCCGGACAGCTGGGACTCGAGCCGGCTCGCGAGCTGGCGGCCGTCGCTCCCGCGGCGCACAGCTTCGGCAGGCGGGCTCGATGAGGCGGTGCAAGTTCCGTTGCACGAGCGAACGTACGTCCGCCCCCGTCCGTAGGCTCGCCCCCATGTTCGACAGGCGAAACGCGCTCGGCCATCGCTTGCTCAGCGCAGCCGATCTAGCGATCGACTTCGCGACGCTCGGCGAGTACGGCCTCGAGCCGATCACCGCGGACGGGCCACGCGACCGGCCCGGCCGGGCGGCGTCCTCTCGCCGCGCGACCGGATGGGAGGCGTTCGCCTCGGCCCGCCGCGGCGCCTGCGAACGTCGCCACTCTCGCCGCCGCCTTCCGGCCTGACGAGCCCCTTCCTGCCACTCCGCGCTCCCTGGAGGGTCGAGGCTCAAAAAAAGACCCGCCACAGGGGCGGGTCTTGCGACAAGAGCCGGCGGCGACCTACTCTCCCAGGCGGTTGCCCACCAAGTACCATCGGCGCAGAGGGGCTTAACTGCTCTGTTCGGAATGGGAAGAGGTGTTTCCCCCTCGCTATGGCCACCGAAAGCGTGCGGGACCGAATGGCCCCGGCGAGGCTTGAAAACTGCACGCAGGCCAAAACAGGGCAATAAATAACCGTCAAGCCCTCGACCCATTAGTACCGGTCTGCTGAGCGCGTTGCCGCGCTTGCACAGCCGGCCTATCAACCTGGTCGTCTACCAGGGGTCTTACTCCCTCAAGGGGATGGGAGAGCTCATCTCGAGGTTGGCTTCCCGCTTAGATGCTTTCAGCGGTTATCCAGTCCGCACGTAGCTAGCCTGCAGTGCCCTTGGCAGGACAACAGATACACCAGAGGTGCGTTCATCCCGGTCCTCTCGTACTAAGGATGACTCCTCTCAACTCTCCAACGCCCGTGGCAGATAGGGACCGAACTGTCTCACGACGTTCTGA
>JBIOZP010000094.1:0-2635 GCA_044871225.1 Solirubrobacterales bacterium | reverse complement strand
CGGCGAGCTCGGCCACGAGGGCTGCGACACCGCCTCGCGCGCGATCTACGAGTCGGTGCTCGAGGCGGTGGCGACCGGCGTCCGCACGCCCGACCTCGGCGGCCACTCGGCGACCAGCGAGTTCACCGGCGAGGTGATCGCGCGCGTGCGCACGAAGATCGACATCTGGGCTTCGCTCTAGTCAGCGGGGGTTGCGGGCGCGAGCGCGGCGCCCGACCGGGAGACCCGCGGCCGCGCGACTCGGGTCGCCCAGGTGCTTGCGCCGGCGCGCCACGTAGTACCGGCGCTGGACGAACAGCGTGAGCACGCCCGCGAGCACGATGGACGTGAGGTTGATCGCGAGCTGGGCCGCCGCGCCGCCCGCCTCACCCCAATCGCCGTAGGCGGCCGCGACGCCGATGTTGG
The DNA here is from genome assembly GCA_044871225.1 of Solirubrobacterales bacterium. Lineage (GTDB taxonomy): Bacteria > Actinomycetota > Thermoleophilia > Solirubrobacterales > 70-9 > AC-56. The sequence goes on along the minus strand of JBIOZP010000094.1, from coordinate 2,230 downwards.
AGGCAGCCGGAATGGTCGTCACCGAGATCAGGACGCCGATCAGAGCGCCCGACTTGGAGTTCGTCAGCGACAGGATCCCGACGATCCCTGCGCCGAAGGCGACGCTGAACGAGAAGAAGTCCGGGTTGGAGATGAAGCCGGTGAGCTGATGCTGGGATGCGACGAGCTCCTCGGGCCCGACGCCGGTCCACTTGAAGAACAGGGTGGCGACGAACGCCAGCACGATGCCCGTGGGGAAGCCGACGCCCAGCGCCATGAGGGAGCGGCGGGCGAAGTCCGGCCGGCGCTGGACGAGCGCGACGCAGAGTCCCGCGAGCGGCCCGAACTCGGGGCCGACCACCATCGCTCCCACGATGAGGATCGGCTGGTCGAGCAGGATCCCGACGGCGCCGATCTGCATCGCGAGCACCATGAAGGCGACGAAGCTCATCGAGAGCTCGATGTTTTCGCTCGTACGCTGCTCGACCTCCTCCCAGACGACGGCGTCCGACGGCAGGCCGGGCGCGGCCTCCTCAGCGGCGTCCGCCGCGTCGGAGAGGGCCGTGTCGATTTCCTCCACGGCGATCGATCCCACGCGCGGGATCTCGAGCTCCTTCAGGTCACCGAGGATCACGCTGGCCTCCTCGCGTGCAACGTCGCACAGGATCAGGTCGCCGTCCGGCTTGGTGGCCACGCCGTGGAGGTGGACGATGTTGAGCACCGCCGGCGACCCTTCGAGGAGCTCGAGCGCCCGATGCGCGATCTCCGTCGGCGCCACGATCCGCAGGTGGATCACCGGCCGGAGCCTACTTGCAAGGGAAGTTGCAGCAAATTGCCGTTTCCATCCGACGCCCGCCGTACCTTCTCGAACGCATGTTCCCCCGGTTCAGAGAGCAGTTCGGCACCGCGCTCGACCTCATCGTCGAGTTCTCGACCCTTGGCGAGTATCGCCTGGCGGTCGACGGGCCCGGCGCCTCGGGCGCCCCCGCCGACGCTCCTGGCCAGGCACCGCAGCTGGGAGGCGCAGACCCTCAAGCACTGCGCGCTGCGGTCCGCCGCACCGTCGCGGGTGGGGCGACCGGCACCACGCCGGTCGCGACCCCCGCGGCCCGGCGGTTGCTCGAGGCAGCCGGCCAGCCCCCCGCGCCCGCCTGCCGCGGCGTCCGCCGCCACGCGAGCGAGGCCAAGCCCCACTCCCCCACGTGGAGCCGCACGCGCAAAGGCACGCCGACGGCGCCCGAGCAGCTCTGCCTCGCGGTCTGAGCGAGGCCTACGCGAGGATTGGGGTCAGTCGATGCTCTCGGCAACCCAGCGGTCGGCCTGGCGCGCGAGGACGACGTGCGTCTCCTCGTCGCTTCCACGGAGAGCGACGAAGTGCGCGCGGTCTTCCTCGACGCCCGGGCGGTCGTCCACGAGCACGAGCAGGAGCTCGTCGAAGGTCCAGCCAGGCCGCGACTCGGCCAGGGCTGCACGGGCAGCGATGGACATCGCCTCCCGGTCCCAGCCCTTGTCTTCGGCGCGCGCCTGCTCCAGGGCGGCGTCCGCCTCCGCGACGCTCCGCATCCACGTGCTCGCCTGGTAGCGATCGCGCGCGCGGGCGCCGAGGAGGCCCAGCACAACGGCGATCAGGACGATCACCCCGAGCACGATCAGGACGATGGCGACGGTCGACATGCGGCCGGGAGTCTAGGGATGGCCGAACGAGCGCGGATCGCCCACAGCCCGAGCGCCGATCGCTCCCACGGCCGGAGCGCCGAGATCGCCCCTGGGGCGTAGGGGCCGGCCGCCCGTGCGCTCAGCGCCTATCGCCCATAGAACGACGAAGGGCCGCCTCGGGGGCGGCCCTTCGATGAAAGAACGGCGGCGACCTACTCTCCCAGGGCCGCGAGGCCCAAGTACCATCGGCGCTGAGGGGCTTAACTGCTCTGTTCGGAATGGGAAGAGGTGTGGCCCCCTCGCTATCACCACCGAAAAATGGCGAGACCAGGCCCTCTCGGACCTTGAAAACTGCACGCATGGCCTCCCGTCGGCGCGCGCTGGGCGCACCGACGAGCAGCGGAAGATCAAAAATATCCGTCAAGCCCTCGAACCATTAGTACCGGTCTGCTGAACGCATTGCTGCGCTTACACATCCGGCCTATTACGTGGTGGTCTTCCACGGGTCTTACTCCCTCAAGGGGATGGGAGAGCTCATCTCGAGGTTGGCTTCCCGCTTAGATGCCTTCAGCGGTTATCCAGTCCGCACGTAGCT
>JBIOZP010000093.1:0-5991 GCA_044871225.1 Solirubrobacterales bacterium | reverse complement strand
GCGACGCTGCTCGCTACCGCTTTCCACGCGGAGGGCGCCGCGCCGCTTCAATCGGTCCGCTGCTCCTTTGCGCGAATAGGACGCTCGGTCCATCCACGATCTACGAGGAGACGAGGTTCGCGGTGACGAGCTGGCCTCGGAACATCTCTACTTCGATCAGGCGGAGCTGCTCGGCCAGCTCGGACTCATGCCGGCGACCTAAGCGCGCTCCTGCCTTGCGCGAAAAGCAACGGCGCCACCTCACACTGCTAGTCCCCCGAGGGCTCCGACCTGGCGCGCAGATGGGCTGCCCCAGAAGCCGTACGCGCGATAGTTCGGCCTCGGCGAGGCGCAGGATCTGGCTTCAGCGCTTCTATTCGCGCGATAGTTGCGCGATGGTCCGGTCAGGCGTCGGACCCGAGAAGCAGGTTCCCGAGAGCCTGTCAGCGATCGTGTCTTTCGCGTGTTCTCCTTGGCCTTTGCAGGCAAACTCCGCGACGTGATGAGCGCGCCCGACAGGATTCGAACCTGTGACCTTCGGTTTCGTAGACCGACGCTCTATCCAACTGAGCTACGGGCGCGAGGCGGGGCCGGGCCCCGGAGGACGATTGTAAGAGGGCCTACTGCCGAATGACCACGGGCGCCCCGGGCGCCGCGTGGTTGACCAGCGCATTGACGTCGTCGTCCGCGGCGCGGACGCAGCCGTGCGAGGCGGCCACGCCGAGTGGCCCGGTGGTGCCGTGGATCGCGATCCGGTTGCCTCCCAGCCATCCGGACGGGAGGTTCGGCTGGCGCGCGCTCGTGGCCACCGCGCAGCAGCCATAGGCCGGATTGAGGTTGCCGCGGAAGGTGTCGGTGACCGCGAAGCGACCGGTCGGCGTGCTGGAGCCGGGGGCTCCCACGGTGACCGTGAACGAGCGCATGACTCGGTCGCCTCGCAGGAGCTGCGCCCGGCGCGCCGATAAATCGACGTCGACGGAATAGGGCGTGTGGCCCGCTCGAAGCCGTGCCGGGTCGAGCTTTACCCAGCCGAGATCCCCATTCGCGAGCAGCGGCGTAGGGACCCCCGCCCAGCGGCCGACCCGGCGGAACACGGCCAGCACCGTGGGAGAGCCGAACTCGGTGCGCGAGTGGAGGCGCTCGACGAGCTGGCCGCCCGGCGCGTCGCGCAGCGCGATCTCGGCTCCGTGGCGAAGCCAGATGATCGGCTGACCGCCTCCGGGGAGACGGAGTCGGCGGTCGTGCGCCCGCGAGCGAGCGGCTGCCGCAGCGCCGGCGCTCGTCCCCTCCGTGTCTCGGTCAACCGGGATCGCTCGTGGGACGGACCCGTGCCCGGCGGTGCGCTCGTCGGAACCGTCGCCCGAGAGGAGCGCCCAGGCGGCCGCCGCCCCGATCAGGGTTAAGAGGGCCACCGCCCCGATCGTGCGTGAGGTGCGGCTCATGGGCTGTCGAACGATCCTGCCGGAGCGGAGAGGGAGGGATTCGAACCCTCGAGAGAGCTTGCGCCCCCTACTCGCTTAGCAGGCGAGTGCCTTCAGCCACTCGGCCACCTCTCCGGGCTGTCGATTCGCGTTCGCGTGAACCAGGGCCCGCGCGAGCAGCGAACCGGTCCATTTTGACAGCCGATGGGCGGAGCGCTACGAAGTCCGGGACGAGGACCAGCCCGGACTCAGGGCTGCAGACTGAACGGCGGGTAGCGGTCCGTGATCAGCAGGAACGCGTAGGCGGCGACCCGGTTGTGCCAGCGGATGACGCCCTCGATGAAGTCGAACAGCGACCGTGGATAGCGGCCGGTGAACAGGATCGCGAACCAGGCGAAGATCGCGGCGAAGAAGGCGCCGATGGACAAGAAGAACAGGACGATGTAGTGCGGAATCGCCAGGAACCACTTGACCAGGGGCAGGCCGCGGCTGAGCTCGCGTTCGGCGTCGGGATATGGGAACTCGAGGCGCACCGCCTGCTGCTCGTCGGTGGAGGGATAGCGGTCGTCCATCAGTGCCACATAGACGCCGATCCGATTCGTGAACCGGGTCAGCTCGAGGTTCCAGTCGTACCACCAGCGCGGGTACTTCTTGCGGAACAGCAGCATCAGGAGCACCGGGATGAAGAGGATCCCGATGCCCGCGGCGTAGCGGGCCTCGTCTCCGCCGTTCACGGCGAGGCTCCCGCCCTCGATCGTCCCGGCGAGGATCGCGATCGGGATCACGGTAAAGATCCGAAAGAAAGTGGTGAGGCGGTTGAGGTCGCGGTCCGGGTAGTCGACCGAGAAGGTGAGCGGGTAGTCGTGACCGCCGGGCGCCGGGGTGGGTTCGGCGGGCGGCGGAGGCGGCGGAGTTGGCGACGAGCTCTCCACGATCGATGCCTTTTCGCCGCGTGCGAGCACGTTCCTGCCGGCTCGGCGAAGCGGTGGGCGCCCCGCAGGCGAGGTACCGGCACCCGATACGCTCGCGCCGCGTGAGCGCGACCGCCACCGCAGCTCGAACCGCCACCCGCGCCGACCGCGAGGCGCTGTACGAGCGCTACGAGCGGATCTTCGACGCAGTGACTGCGCCGTTCGCGTTCGTCGACCTCGACGCCCTGCGGGCGAACGCGCGTTTCATGCTCGACCAAGCGGCGGCGAAGCCGATCCGGATCGCGTCCAAGTCGGTGCGATCAGTTGCGCTTCTGCGGCAGATCCTTGACCTCGACGCCGGGTTCCAGGGCATTCTCGCCTTCACCCTCCCCGAGGCGCTCTTCCTCGTCCAGCAGGGGTTCGAGAACGTGGTGGTCGCCTACCCCACGGCCGATCGAAGCGCCCTCGCCGAGCTGGTTGAGGTGGCGAGCTCGGGTGGCACCAGCGTGCCAATGCCGATGGTGGACAGCACGGCGCACCTCGATCTGATCGAGTCGGCGTTCGGGGGCGGGGCGACTGAGCTCGCCGTCTGCGTGGACCTGGACGTGAGCTGGTGGCCGCTGGGCGGGAAGCTGGTGCGAATCGGCCCCAAGCGCTCTCCCGTGAGGACCCCGGAGGCAGCGCGGCGGATCGCCGCCGAGGTCGAGGCCCGGCCGGGCACCCGGTTGGCCGGGGTGATGGCCTACGAGGGCCAGATCGCCGGCGTGGGCGACCGCATTCCGGGCCGCCCGCTGCGAAGCGCGCTGATCCGCCGCATGCAGTCGGCCTCCGAGCGCGACATCCGCGAGCGGCTGCCGCGAATGGTCGCCGCAATCCGCGAGGTGGCCGCGCCCGAGTTCGTGAACGGGGGGGGAACCGGCAGCCTGGCGAGAACCGCGGCGGCGGGAGTGGTCACCGAGCTGACCGCCGGGTCCGGTTTCTACGACTCGGTTCTCTTCGACCACTACCGGTCGCTCGCCCTCACGCCGGCGGCCTTCTTCGTCCTGCCGATCGTCCGGCGCCCGGCGCCCGGGGTGGTCACCGCGCTCGGCGGCGGCTACATCGCCTCGGGCGCAACTGGGCCCGACCGCGCCCCGGAGCCCTACCTTCCCGAGGGCCTTCACCTTGACAGCCAGGAGGGGGCCGGCGAGGTCCAGACGCCGCTGCTTGGGATGGCGGCTAGGCGACTGCGAGTGGGAGATCGCGTCTACATGCGGCACGCCAAGGCCGGCGAGCTCTGTGAGCGCTTCGACTCCCTGTACCTCGTGGAGGGAGACCGCATCGTCGACCGGGTTCCGACCTACCGCGGCGAGGGCAAGGCGTTTCTGTAGCGCCGGTTCGCCGCGCCTCTAGCTCACCGGGCCGAGGACGCGGTCCAGGTAGGCGTTTCGGAAGCGGCCCTCGGGGTCGAGCCGGGCCCGCACCCGGCGGAAGTCCTCCCACCGCGGATAGAGCGCCCGCAGCGTCTCGGCGGTTTGGAAATGCCGCTTTCCCCAGTGGGGGCGCCCGTGGTAGTCGGACATGATCCGCTCGACGGCCCGAAAGTACGGCTCCCACGGCGCGCCCTGGTACTGGTGGACCGCGACGTAGGCGGTCGGGCGCTCGTGGGCGGGGCTGAGCAGGGCGTCGTCGGCAGCGACGAGGCGAAACTCGATCGGAAAGCCGACGGGGAGACCTCGCTCTCGGACCAGGCGCAGGACTCGTCGCACCGCTTCGGGCCCGTGCTCGCGCGGGAGCGCGTACTCCATCTCGGTGAACCGCACGCGGCGCTCCGACGCAAAGATCCTGTAGCTGCGGTCCGTCTTCTCGGTGCGGGAGAACTGGCTCGCCGCGAACCCGGCGAGCCGCGGGATCGTCGCTGGGAACCGGCGCCCCAGGCGGGACAGCGCGTCCATGGCGTAGTTCTCGATCACGATCTCGTTCAGATAGGCGTTCACGCGACCGCGGGGCTGCGGCGGGACGTCCGTGCGATTGCGCTCGATCGTCAGCGCCGTGTCGGTGTGGGGAAAGACGAAGAACTCGAAGTGATCGTTGCGCTCGGCCAGCTCGTCCAGGCGAGCCAGCGTCTCCTCGATGGGGCGGGGGGCATCGAGGCGGTGGAGGTTGAACGCCGGAACGGCCCGAAGGGTCACCGAGTAGACCACCCCCAGCGAGCCGATCCCCACCCGGGCGGCGCGAAACGCGTCGGGGTCGGAGCGCTCGGATAGCGCGATCACGCTGCCGTCGGCGAGCACGAGCTCCAGCCCCTCGACCTGGGCGGAGAGGTTTCGGTACCTGGACCCGGTCCCGTGGGTGGCGGTGGAGATCGCCCCGGCGAGAGTCTGGCGGTCGATGTCGCCGAGGTTCTCCATCGCCAACCCGCGCTCCCACAACGCCGCGCTCAGGTCTTGCAGGGTGATCCCGGCCTCGACCCTGACCAGCCCGGACGCCGGGTCGGCGTCGAGGACGCGCTTCAGCGGCTCGATACGGATCATCACGCCGCTGGTGAGGGCGGTCTCCGTGAACGAGTGGCCCGATCCGGCGACGTGGATGGGCAGGCCGTCCCGACTCGCCTTTCGCACCGCGAGGACCAGCCCCTCGAAGGTGCGCGGCCGCTCGATGCGGGCTGGCCTGCATCGCTGGTCCCCGGCCCAGTTTCGCCATTCGCGCGCCATCCGAAGGAAGCCTACGGTCGCGCAGCGGTCCCCGGCGCGGGGGCTACCCTCCGCGGGAGGAACGGACCCGGAGCGGTGGCAGAGTCCGGTTTATTGCAGCTGCCTTGAAAGCAGCCGGCCCGAAAGGGCCCGGGGGTTCGAATCCCTCCCGCTCCGCTGCCGACATCGGCGAACTCCCTTGGCGGCCTGCGGTGACTAGCGAAGGTCGAGCTCGTACTCGAGCCACACGTCGCCGTTGGCGCCGACCCGCTCGTAGACCGCCTGGGCGCGGTGGTTGTCGGTGGCGGTCTGCCAGCTCAGGACCGGCGCCCCGTGCTCGCGCGCCCGCTCCGCGCAGGCGCTGATCAGAGCGTCCGCGGCACCCCGGCCACGGGCCGCGGGCGCCACGAACAGGTCCTCCATGACGGCGATCCGGGCGGCTCGCAGGCTGGACCATTTCCACCCCACCGCCGCGAAGCCGACCACCGCGTCCCCGTCATCGGCGACCAAGAGCATCCCGTCGGAGTCGGCGGCCGCGATCAGGGCCCGCGCCATCTCGGCGAGGCCCTCATCATGCGGCGAGAACCCGTAGAAGTCGCAGTAGCCGCGCATCAGGGGCAGGAGCGCGGGCAGGTCCTCCTCGGTGGCGGAGCGGATCTCCACGCAGCCAGTATGCAGCGCCGCGGCCCGTGACGGCTCGCCCGGCCCCATCCTCCCGCGTGGACGTCCTTTAGACGCTGTGCAATGAGAACCTCGGCCGTGCTGGGTTGGAGCGGCCGCTGGGGTTGAGGGTCGAGATTTGGCCAACGAGGGTTGCGAAACACGCGCGGGTGTGATCGGGTTGCGGTACCTGGTGGGACCTGGTCAGGCAACCCCTCGCATGAGGTTCGCTTTCGTGTCGGCGAACCGCACCGCGCTGGTGTCCGCGACCCCGACCGCCCTCGTCGCCGCGGCCCTGACGGCGGCCGTGGCCGTCACCCTGGCCGCGGCTTTCGCCCTGGCCCCCGG
>JBIOZP010000092.1:0-5930 GCA_044871225.1 Solirubrobacterales bacterium | reverse complement strand
GCGGTCGCCGTTCGCAGCTGGCTTCACCGGCGCCGCACCGGTCGGCTGCCGATCAGCGGCGGGGCAGGGATGAGCGGCTGGGTCGCCCTGGGGGCCCTCGCCTTGGTGTTCGTGGCCGGGCCGGTCGCCGATCTGGCCTTCGACCTTCCGCGAATCCTCCACGGGGAGTGGGCGAAGGCGCTGGGCCTGACCCTGTCAATCGCCGGCCTGGCGGCGCTGCTCTGGTCCCAGTCCTCGATGGGCGAGAACCTGCGCATCGGAGTGGATCCCGCCGAGCGAACCGACCTGGTGACCGGGGGGCCGTTCCGCTGGGTCCGCAACCCCATCTACAGCGCCATGCTGGTGTACGGCGTCGGCGTGCTGGTGCTGGTCCCCAACGTCGTCAGCCTGTCTGCCTTCGCGCTGCTGGCGCTCGGGCTCGACCTGCACGTACGGCTGGTGGAGGAGCCCTACCTGCGGACAACCCACGGGCCGGCGTATGCGGACTACGCGTCGCGGGTCGGGCGCTTCATCCCCGGGATCGGAAAGGCTTCGCCGGAGCCCGACAGCCGTTAGCCGGGCATCTCAGAGGTCGACGATGACCTCGAAGCCGCCGTAGATCATCCGCTTCGCATCGAAGGGCATCTTCTGCGGATCCATGCTCGCGATCCGGGGGTCGGCCATGACCTTGGCGTTGACCCGGTCGCGGTGCGCGCGGGACTTGAACACGATCCACGAGAAGACGACGGTCTCGCCCTGCTTGACCTTGACGCTGCGCGGAAACGAGGTGACCTTTCCGACCGGCGCGTCGTCCGCGACGCACTCCCGGAATTCGAGCGCCCCGTACTCCTTCCAGACCTTGCCGCCCTGCCGCGCCAGGCGGCGGTACTCGTCCACCTTTCGCTTCGGAACCGGCACCACGAATCCATCGACGTATCGGGCCATCTGAATCTCCTTCGCTGGCATTCGCCCCCGCTACTTGGACCGCCGGAGACGGCCTTACTCATCGGCCCCCGGCGCGAGCGGACCACCGTCACGACGCGGGAGGCGGACGGCGGCGCGCCGGCGCTCGCCCCGGCGGCTGCCTCGGCGGGCGCCGTCGCGGTGGAGTCTGGAGCTCGCGGACCGACGGCTCCTCACCTGAGATCGTCAGCTCCTCGCCGTAGTGGCGGATCTTCAGCGGGTCGCCCTCGAGGAGCGTGTAGGTGGCCCGCCTCGGCTCCACCTCCACCTCCACCTTTATCCGGCGACCCCTGAACAGCAGCCGGAACGCCAGCCGGGTCAGGGCCCGCGGAAGGCGGGGGCTGAAATCCAGCCGTCCGCCGTGGTCGCGCATCCCCCCGAAGCCGGCGACCGCGGCGATCCAGGCGCCGGTGAGCGAAGCCAGATGGACGCCGTCGCGCGTGTTGTGGTGGATGTCTCCGAGGTCGAGCAGCGCCGCCTCGGCGAAGTAGTCGTAGGCGAGCTCGAGGTGGCCCACCTCGGCGGCGACCACCGCCTGGATGGAGGATGAGAGCGAGGAGTCGCGAACCGTGAGCGCCTCGTAGTAGTCGAAGTCGCGGGCCTTCTCGTCCTCGGAGAAAGCATCGCCGCGCAAGAACAGGGCCAGGACCAGGTCCGCCTGCTTCACGACCTGCTTTCGATACAGGTCGTAGTAGGGGAAGTGCAGCAACAGCGGGTACTGCTCCGGCTTGGTCGAGGCGAAATCCCACAACGCGTGCTCGGTGAACTCCTCGGCCTGGGCGTGCACGCCGAGCGCCTCGTCGTAGGGGATCAGCATCGCCTCGGCGGCATCGCGCCAGGCGGCGGCCTCCTCCGAGTCAACCTCCAGGCGGCGCGCTCCCTCGGGCTGTCGCTCCACGGCGTCGGCCGCCGCTCGCAGGTTGAGCTGCGCCATCAGGTTCGTGTACACGTTGTTGTCGGCGATCGCGCTGTATTCGTCCGGTCCCGTGACCCCGTCGATCCGGAACCGGCCCTGCGCATCGTGATGGCCCAGCGAGCGCCACAGCCGCGCCGTCTCGACCAGCAGCTCGAGCCCGGCCTCGCGCTCGAAGTCCTCGTCCTCCGTGGCCTCCAAGTAGCGCACCACGGCGTTGGCGATCGCCGCGTTGATGTGGAAGGCCGCGGTGCCGGCCGGCCAGTATCCCGAGCACTCCTCTCCGCTGATCGTGCGCCACGGAAAGCCGGCTCCCTCCAGGCCGAGGACCCTCGCCCGCTCCCTCGCCTGGTCCAGCGTCGAGTAGCGCCATAGAAGGGCGTCGCGGACGGCGTGCGGAACCGTGTAGGTGAGGGCCGGCACCACGTAGCACTCTGTGTCCCAGAAGGTATGCCCGTCGTAGCCGGAGCCGGTCAGGCCCTTGGCCGGGATCGCACGCTGCTCGGCGCGCGCCCCCGCCTGAAGGGTCTGGAAGAGGGCGAACCGGACCGCCTGCTGCAGGTCGGAGTCGCCCTCGAGCTCGACGTCGGCGCGATCCCAGAAATCGTCGAGGTACTCCCGCTGCGCGCTCAACAGCCCCTCCCATCCGCTCCGCCGCGCGCTCGCGAGCGCGGCCTCCACCTGGTCTCGGACGGCCGGGAGCGAGCGCTGGCTGCTCCACCCGTAGGCCATGAACTTGACCAAGCGCAGGGACTGGCCCGGCTCGATCTCGGTCGCCACGGTGACCCGTCCCAGGTCGGCGCTGCTCTCGGCGCTGGTTGCCATACCCGAGAGCCCATCCACGGCGTGGTCCATCGCCGCCGCCATCAACAGGCCGCTTGCCTTGGTGCGATGGGCGAGGACCACTTGCAGGTCCCGGTGCGAGGAGAACTCCGACTGCAGCGCCTGGGCGGTGCCGGCTCCCACCCTGGGGTCACGCTCGACCGCGGCGGGAAGGGGCTCGTTGGCGACCAACTCCGACTGCACCACGAGGCGCGCCGGCTGCTCAATGGGCTCGACCTCGTACATGATCGCGGCGATCGCCCGGTGAACGAAGGACACGAGCCACACGGATGAGACCCGGACCCCCTGCCCGGCGGGCGAGACCCACTCGACCTCCCGTCGCAGCACCCCTGCGCGGAAGTCGAGGGTGCGCCGGTGCTCGCGGACCGTCCCGTACCGGACGTCGAACGGCTCGTCGTCCACGAGCAGCCGGATGATCTTGCCGTTGGTGACGTTGACCACCGCCTGCCCCGCCTCCGGATAGCCATAGCCGGCTTCGGCGTACGGCAGCGGGCGGGTCTCGTAGAAGCCGTTCAGGTAGGTGCCCGGCAGTCCGTGGGGCTCGCCCTCCTCGAGGTTCGCTCGCAGCCCGATGTGCCCGTTCGACAGGGCGAAGATCGACTCGCTGTGGGCGAGAACCGAGAGGTCGAGGTCGGTCTCGCAGACTGCCCAGGGCTCACACGAGAAGCAGGGATGGCTGATCATCGGTCCTCGAGCAGCTCCGCGAGGTCCTGCACGACGATGGTCGCCCCGTGCTCGCGCAGCGCTTCGGCATGGCCGACGCGGTCGACGCCGACCACGCAGGCGAACTGCCCGGCGCGCCCGGCCGCCACGCCGGCCAGCGCGTCCTCGAACACGGCGGCCTCTCCCGGCTCCACCGACAGCGCCCGGGCGCCCGCCAGAAACGTGTCCGGGGCCGGCTTTCCGCGCAGGTGCTCGCGCTCGGCGACCACGCCGTCGATTCGCGCCTCGAAGAATCCCTCGATCCCGGCCGACACCAGGACGTCGTGGCAGTTCGTGCTCGACGAGACCACGGCGAGCTTCAGGCCGGCGCCCCGCGCGGCCTCCAGGTATCGCACCGAGCCCGCGTAGGGCTTCACGCCCTGCTCGTGGATGAGGCGCAGGACGAGCTCGTTCTTGCGGTTGCCGAGTCCCCGCACCGTCTCGCGGTCGGGGGGATCGTCCGCATCGCCCTCCGGCAGCTCGATCCCGCGCGAGGAAAGAAACGACCGGACCCCGTCGCTGCGCGGCTTTCCATCCACGTACTCGCCGTAGTCGGCGGCGGGGTCGAAGGGGACGAACTGCTCACCCGTGCGGGCGGCCCGGGCGCGCAGGTACTGGTCGAACATCCGCTTCCAGGCGGCAGCGTGCACGGTGGCCGTCTGGGTCAAGACGCCGTCGAGGTCGAACAGGCACGCCCGCACGCCGGTCGGTAGGCCGAGCACGACTCGCGAGCATAGTTGGGCGCGCCGCCACGGCTTTTCGCGAGGCCGCCCTCACCCAGAAAATGCCGGGACACACAGACGCTACGGCCGGCCGTGGCAGCGTCCCCGGTGAAGCGTGTCCTTCAGGAACGGCAGGACGGTGCTCAGGAACTTGTTCTTCGCCGGGGCGGCCGTCAGGGGGTCGAGGTGGGATGTGTTGTGGTCGGCGACCAGGGTCGCTCGCTTGATTCTCGACGCCTCCATGAAGCGCCGCGCCCCACGCAACACCTTGCCTCCGGTGAGGTCTGTCTCGAACGCGTACAGCGGCAGCTTGACCTGGGCCGTGTGCCACGGTCGCAGGCCGAGGAACTCGGTCACCCTGTTTCGCTGCAGGGCGTTGGCCCCGTCGACGTCCAGTGGCAGGCGCTTCGGGAAGTACCACTCGATTCCGTTGCCGGGCTCCGTCGCGAACGTGCGCGCCAGCCGCTGGATCGGGGTCACCTCGCCGTTCTGCCACGCGCGCGGATTGCCGGTCGGGGCGAGCTGCCCAGCCCGGGCGCGAATCAGCTCGAAGCCCGGCGGCGAGGTGGTCTCGTCGAACGCGTAGCCCAGGGCCGCCTCGTTCGTGGTGCGCACCGGGGCCTTGAACTCGGGAGGGATCGGCGGGTACTGCTGGAGCACCGAGGGCTCGTTCGGCTTCTTGAGCGCATAGAGCGCGGCGGTTTCCGCGAAGGCACCGGCCGCCCACGGCAGGCCGATGCCGATCAGGTCCACAAAGGGGTCGCCGTTCTGAAGCGCCTGGAAGCGCTGCCTCACCTGGTCGAAGGTCGGGGTCGCGAAGGTGCCCTTCAGTCCGCCGTCGATCAGCACAAGGCCGTCGATGTCCTTGTAGCCGGGGCGGTGGTCGAAGTCCCAGGTGGAATAGGCAACGGCCGTGGAGGCTCCGAGGGAGTGCCCGCCCAGGACGACCTTGCGTGCGCCCTGCAGGCGCGCCGCCAACACCACGCGGCGGATGTCCTGCAGCGAGACCTCGAGTCCCCACTGGCGCGTGTATGGGAAGTCGCGGCCGTTCAGCGGCTGGAATCGCTTGCCGTCCACCGGCTGCAGGTTCAGGTAGTAGGAGAACGCCTTGTCGGGGTCACCGGTGGCGAACACCGAGGTGTCCTCCATGGCGTTCGAGCGCCGGTCGATCGCCCACACCTGAAGGTCCGGAATCCGCGAGACGATGTCGCGGGCGATCAGCCGGAAGTCACCGGAGCCGCCGATGAAGCCTGGGACCAAGACCAGGACGCGGCTCGCCTTCGCCGGCCCGATCTGGTCCACGAAAACCCGGTCGAACCGGGCAGGCCCCGGGCCATGGGGAGCCGGGATCGAGACGTAGCGCTCGGGGATCGGCCCGGGCGGGGTGCCGTGCGCCCGGACGGCGGGGGCCGCCACGGCCGCGACGGCCGCGACGGCCGCCGACCCTGCCAGGAGTCCGACGAAGACGATGAAGCGCCGGCGGGCGGGGAATGAAGCCGAGCTCGTCACGGTCACCAGGTCGCCATCCTAGATCGCGCGACGGGGCGCGCCGGAGACGGAGCGACTGGAGGCCTACGGCGACAGGTCGTAGGAATAGGCGGTCAGCGTCTCGCCCCCTTCGGCAGTGACCAACAACAGGTCCTCGAACCGCACCTCGCCGACCTGCGGGCGGGCTGGCGGCGGTGGGGCTAGCCGCTCTGCCCGCGGGAGAGGCTCAGGTAGGCATTCCACGCGGGCTTGGGACTGCCGTCGCGATGCAAGAGCCCGGAGCCGTAACAGAAGTTGCAGGTGCCGCGAGTCGCGCTGGG
>JBIOZP010000091.1:0-27291 GCA_044871225.1 Solirubrobacterales bacterium | reverse complement strand
AGCGTCGCGACCCTGGCGCCGTCGCGTGGAGGGGCTCCGGAAGTCCCTTGGCGCCTGCTCGTCCTCTCCACCCGCCCGCTTACGGTCTGTGGACGCCCGGCGAACTAGACGCTGAGTTTGATCCGCTGCGGCGGGCGCGCGTCCTACCCCTCCCAGAAGAACTCCTCGAAGCTTCGCAGGACGAAGCCGTACTTCCACACGCGCCGGAGGACCTCGACGCCGGCTCCCTCGGGTGCGCCGTCGGGATTCGAGGCCCCGGGGGCCGAGCGCTCGACGGCCATCTTGAGCGTCCTTTCCCTCAGCAGCGCCCTGACCTCCCCCCCCGTGCCGGGAATCGTCCACATGAGCGCGAACCCCTCCGCTGCGTCGTAGGGGACGTCGAGGGGCTCGCGTCCCACGAAGAAGGCGGTTACCTCGCCGAGCGCGTCGTAATAGCTGCGGTTTGCGTCAGCCGCGTCCTCGAGCTCCTCCGCGACGCTCGCGCGGACCGCTCCCCGCAGGCCGGAGACCATCCACCCGTCCATCCGCCGGGCGGTCGCGAGCCGCTCCCATTCCGCGACCCGGGACAGGTAGCCGAACCCGGCCACCGACGTGGCGGTGGCCGCAGCTTGGTCCGTCGGCGGCTCCCGTCCGGTGATGAGCTGGAGCCCCCTGGCCAGCGCGTTCGCGACCTCGCCGTCGAGCTCGCCGCTCTCGAGCTGCGCGCGGGCCTCCGTCGCCAGCGCGTCGACCATCGCCTCGGCCTCGTCCTGGGGGATGCTGACCAGGTCCCGGTGGCCCTGCACGGGCGACCAGTCCGGCTCCGTCGGCTCCCCGCGGAGGAACCTCATCGCGCGGACATTCAGATCACGAATCGGGTTGGTCACGTCTCTCGATCCCCCCTGCGAAGCCCAATCCTTGCGGAAGATCGACCGCCCTGCAACGCCGAACGCGCTCCCGCATTCCTAGGCGGCGGTGGGGGGCTCGTCGCCACTGGGCTCGGAACCCGTGAGCTGCCGCTCGATCTCCCGATCGAGCTGGATCGCTCGAATCGCGTGATCGTCGGGGAGCTTGTCGAGCACCTCCTGGATCGTCCTGGAGACGTCGGGCTGCTCGTGGCCGAAGGAGTCCCGTAGGGATCGCAAGGCCGTGTGAGTGATCTTGAGCTGGGCCGGCGTCAGCTCGAGGTGGTAGTGGAACTGCGTCGTCTGACGGTTGCCCGGTCCCTCGCCGCTCACGGCCGTCTCCCTCGCCTCGTTGGGTTCCGCTGCCCGATCGGGGAATGGTACGCCCAGCGGGTGATCCGGTCGCGCCGGGGTCTTGGACCGTCGGGTCCCGCGGTCTGCCCGCGCCTCTACAGTGAGCGCATGCGCGAGCCGGCGCTGAGGGGGAGAAGGATCTGGGTCGCGTTCGCCACGTCAACTTGCGTGGCCTTCGCCCTCGGCACGTCAAGCGCAGGTGGGCTTGCGACCCGCTCGACGCCGTCCATCGAGCCGCTGCGGCAGGCTCCGCGGACCGTTCGACGCTACTGGACGCCGCACCGGATGCGGGCCGCGCAGGCCGCGGAGATGACGACCCCCCGCTTGGCCGTCCTGCGCGAGCCTCCGCATCTGAGCCGTCGCGCGCGAAGCGCCCGAAGACGATCCAGCCTTCACCGCGAAGTCTCGACGACGAGCGCCTTTCCGTTCCGCACCCACGGCAGGGTCTTCTTCACCCTCGGGCTGTGGGACTACAGCTGCTCGGCCACCGCCGTGCGCTCGCCAAGCCGCAGCCTGGTGTGGACGGCGGGGCACTGCGTCTCCGACCCAGGCCCCGCCGGACCGGTTTTCGCGACGAACTGGGAGTTCGTGCCCGGCTACCGGGGCGGGCGAAGCCCCTTCGGGGAATGGCCCGCGACCAGTCTGGCCACGACGCCGCAATGGGGCGGGCGCGGCCCCCTGAGCGGCGGCGATCCCGTCTTCGACTTCGGCGCCGCCGTGGTCGCGACCCGCGGCTCACGGCACCTCCAAGAGGCGATCGGCGCGCGGCGGATCGCCTTCCGGCAGGCGCGCGACAAGATCTACAGCGCCTTCGGCTACCCGGCGGAGCGGCCGCCGGCCGAGTTCGACGGGCGCCACCTGTTCGTCTGCCGATCGCGCTACCGCGGCGGGGACCCGGCGGCCGGCCCACCCGTTCCCCTGCGGATCTCGTGCGACATGACCGCCGGCGCCAGCGGCGGCGGCTGGATGATTCGGCGGGGCGACCGCCGCTACGTCGCCTCCGTCACCAGCTACGGCTATCGGGGCCAGCCGAACAGCCTCTACGGCCCCTATCAGGGCACCGTTGCACAGCGGCTCTACGAGGAGGCCGGCGGCTAGGTTCCCGCCGGCGCTGCCTCCGCGGCTCGCCCGGCCGCTTCGGCTGCCTCGGCCAGCTCGGCGATCGAACGCTCGATCCCCTGGGCGATCAGGTCCACGTCGTCCATCGAGTCGTAGTCGGCCAGCAGCCCGAAGTTGACGCCTCCGTTGTAGCTCATGATCGCCACGAACAACGCCTGGTTCGGCGGCAGGAAGCCCACCGGGAAGATGTCCTCCAGCTCGCGGCCCAGGACGTAGAGGGGTATCTGGGGCCCTGGCACGTTGGTCACCACGAGGTTGAACAGGCGGGTGGAGAAGTTGATCCGCGCGGCCTGCGCCAGCAGGGTTGGGGGGGCGAAGTCGTTGAACCGCGTGATCACCTCGGCTCCGAGCGCCTGCTTGGAGTGCTTCAGCCCCTGCATGGCCCTGCTGACGGTCTGCAGCCGGCGCACTGGGTCCTCGATGTAGACGGGCAGCGGGGCGCGCATCACGGCCAGCCGGTTGCCGAGCTGACCGTGCTCGTCCTCGGCGCGGATCGAAACCGGGACCTGCGCTCGCATCTCGAGTCCCTCCGTGCGGATGCCCCGATGGCGGAGCCATTCGCGAACGGCTCCTGCCACCACGGCGAGGACGACGTCGTTGACGGTCCCCCCGAGCTCGTTCTTGATCCGCTTCATCTGCCCCAGATCGCTGCGGACCCAGGCGAAGCGGCGATGCGAGCCGACCTCGACGTTCAGCGGCAGCTTCGGGGCCGGGTTGGCGAACGCCCAGCCGATCTCGCCAACTCCTTCCACCGCTTCGGCGACCTGCCGCGCGGTCGCGCGAGGGTGCTCGATCGCGCGCTCGACCCGGCGGGCGAATCTCACCGGCGCGCCGAGCACGCCGCCGATCCCCTTCGCCGCCATCGAGGCCTGCGAGGGCTCGGGATGGGGAACCCAGTCGTGATCGTGCTCGGCGGGCTGTGGCACCGGCTTGGTGTCGAACAGGACCGTGGCGATGTCCACCCCCGAGATCCCGTCGACCAGAGCGTGGTGCGTCTTGGTGATCAACGCGAAGCGCTTTCGGGTCAGCCCCTGGACCAGCCAGAGCTCCCATAGGGGCTTGGTCCGGTCGAGCTGCTGGGAGAAGACCCGGGCGGCCATCAGGCGCAGCTGCTCCTCCGAGCCGGGTGCGGGAAGCGCCGAGTGACGTACGTGGTAGGCGAGGTTGAAGTTGGGATCGTCCACCCAGAACGGGCGGCCGGTCTGCGCCGGTGGGTGCGCGAGCTTCTGCCGAAAGCGCGGGACCAGGTGAAGGCGGCTGCGGATGTGCTCGAGCAGGTCGTCGTAGGCCGGGGGAGGGCCCTCGAAGATGAGGATGCCTCCCACGTGCATGTGGTTGGAGGAGCTCTCGTTGGTCAGGAACGAGAAGTCCACCGAGCTCAGGCGTTCCATGTGACCCTGGGCCATCGCTTCAACCCTAGTGCAGCCGAACCGGCGAGTCATCCCTATAGCCTCGACCGAATGCGAGGGTTGGTCCCGTTCCTCGTGCTCGCCGTGCTGGCCGGGTGTGGCCGAGGCTCCGAGGACGAGGCGCCTCCGCAGAAGCACGACCGCTTCGACGCGGAGCGCGCCTTTCGCGACCTGCGGGCCCAGGTCGCGCTCGGCCCGCGGGTGAGCGGGTCGGCGGCGAGCCGCGACGAGGTGGAGCTGATCGAGCGGCGGCTTCGAGGCGCAGGCGTCTCGCGGGTTCGCGTGCAGCGGCCGCTTCGAAACGTCGTGGCGCGGATTCCGGGCCGCGGGCACGGAACGGTGGTCGTCGGCGCCCACCACGACACGGAGGACGTGCCCGCCTTCGTCGGCGCGAACGACGGTGCGTCGGGGGTCGCCGTCCTGCTGGAGTTGGCGAGGGCCCTTCCGCCGCGGCTCGATGGGCCCGCCGTCGACCTGGTGTTCTTCGACGCCGAGGAGCCGCGCGGCGAGCGCCCCTTCGACCTCGGCGGCGCCAGAGGCAGCCGCCAGTTCGTCCGCTACGCGCGCCGGGGGGGCGCCTACGGCTCTCCGCCGCTGGACGAGATCCGGGCCATGGTCCTGTTCGACATGGTCGGCGACTGCGACCTGGCCGTCCCCCGCGAGGGGAACTCCGACGGCGCCCTGTACCGGATGTTCGCCGACGCCGCGCGCGACCTCACCGACGACGGGCGGCCCTTCGTGGGCACGGCGCCGCCCGTGATCGACGACCACAGCCCGTTCTTGGCCGCCGGCGTTCCGTCCGTGGACCTGATCGACTTCGCGTTCGGGCCGGGCCCGGTCCCCGGAGATTGGTGGCACACGCCCCAGGACGACCTGCGGCACGTCTGCGCCTCGAGCCTCGACGCCGTGGGCGAGCCGGCGCTGGCCGCGCTGCCCGCGATCCCGTAGCCCGTCTTCCTCTCGGCGCCCCGGGGTGGGAGCCTCTCGGGCCGTCGCTACCCTTCGGGTGGCATGGCTTCCGCGGCTTCGACCGTCGAACGCGCCGCCCCAAGGCGCGTGCTGCTCGCCGCCCCGCGAGGGTATTGCGCCGGCGTCGACCGCGCCGTGCAGGCGGTCGAGGAGGCGCTGGAGCTCCATGGCCCGCCGGTGTACGTGCGCAAGGAGATCGTGCACAACAAGCACGTCGTTCGCCAGCTCGCCGACCGCGGAGCGATCTTCGTGGACCAGGAGACCGAGGTGCCGGAGGGCGAGCTGGTCGTGTTCTCGGCGCACGGAGTCGCGCCGATGGTGCACGACAACGCGCGCCGGCGGCGGCTGCGCACGATCGACGCCACCTGTCCCTTGGTGACCAAGGTCCACGTCGAGGCGCGCAAGTTCGCCGAGCAGGGCTACACGATCGTCCTCATCGGGCACGAGGGGCACGAGGAGGTGGAGGGCACCACCGGCGAGGCGCCGGACAGCATCGTGCTGGTGCAGACGGCCGACGACGTGGACTCGCTGGAGGTTCCCGACCCGGAGCGGGTCGCCTACATCACCCAGACGACGCTGTCGGTCGACGAGACCCTGGAGATCATCGCCCGACTGCGGCGCAAGTTCCCCGAGGCCGTCGGGCCGAAGTCCGACGACATCTGTTACGCGACCACCAACCGCCAGATCGCCGTCAAGCAGCTCGCGCGGGAGTGCGACCTGGTCCTGGTGATCGGCTCGACCAACTCCTCGAACTCCAATCGGCTGGTCGAGGTGGCGCGCGAGCTCGGCACGAGCTCGTACCTGATCGACAACTCGCGTCAGGTGCGGGAGGAGTGGCTCGACGGGGTGGAGACCGTCGGCATCACCTCCGGGGCGAGCGCGCCCGAGGAGCTGGTCGAGCAGCTGGTCGAGTTCTTTCGCTCCCGAGGCACACAGGAGGTCTCGGAGCTGAGGACCGTGGACGAGGACGTCCGGTTCATGCTCCCGAAGGAGATCAGGACCGCGCTCGCCGCCCGCGCCGGCTAGCCCCGGCGAAGGCGCGCCGCGGCGACCGCCACCTGCCCGTAGGCGATCCCGCCGTCGTTGGGCGGCAGCCGCTCCGGCACCAGGACGCGCAGCCCGACCCGATCGAGGAGCGCCCACGTCCGCTCCAGCAGCAGCCGGTTCTGAAACACGCCGCCGGACAGGACGACCAGATCGGTGCCCGCCCGTTCGGCCTCGCGACGGCAGGCCTCGGCGGTGGCGCGCGCCAGCGCCGCGTGGAACCTGCCGCCGACTCGGCCAACTCCGGCGCCTCGTCGCAGCTCATCCACGATCGCCGCAATCGTCTCACGAGCATCCAGGGTCAGGAGGCCCTCGACGGAGTCACCACGGGCCTCCGTGAGCGGCAGGGGATACGGATCGCGTTCGGCCGGGTTCGAGAGCCCCTCCAGCTCCGCGGCCGCCTGGCCCTCGTAGTTGACCCGAAGGCGGACCCCGCACAGCGCCGCCACGGCGTCGAACAGCCGGCCGACGCTGCTCGTGAGCGGGGAGCCCGGGCCGCCCTGCGCCAATCGAGCGACCGCGCCCCAGGCCGCCGGGTCGATTCGGTCCCGCAGCGGCTCCGGGATCGGAGGCGCCGCGCCGTCGCCGGCGGCCACAAGCCATGCACAGGCCATCCGCCAGGGCTCGCGGATCGCGGCCTCGCCGCCCGGCAGCCGAACCGGGAACAGGGACGCGGCACGCTCGTAGCCCGCCAGGCCTCCCACGAGGACCTCGCCGCCCCAGATCGTCCCGTCGGGCCCGTAGCCGGTCCCGTCGTAGATCGCCCCGATCGCCGGGCCCTCGTGGCCGTGCTCGGCGAGGCAGGCCGCCAGGTGCGCGTGATGGTGCTGCACGCTCACCACCTCGGCTCCCTCGCGCTCGAGCGCGTATCGGGTGGACAGGTAGTCGGGATGGAGGTCGTGGGCGATCCCCTCTGGCTCGACGGCGAACAGGCGCTCGAAGTGCTCGATTCCCTCGGCGAACGAGCGCAGGGTCTCGTAGTTCTTGAGGTCGCCGACGTGGTGGCCCACCCAGGCGCGGCGGCCCTTGACGAGGCAGAAGGCGTTCTTCAACTCGGCGCCGCAGCCGAGTAGCGGCTTGGATGCCTCCAGTGGCAGGTCGATGCTCTCGGGGACGTACCCTCGCGACCGTCGCAACAGGACGGGACGGTGCTGAAGCGCTGGGGCGAGCGCTCGCACCACCGAGTCGTCGGTGCGCATGTGGATGGGGCGGTCGTGTACACAGAACAGGTCGGCGATCGCGGACAGCCGGCGGACGGCCTCGTCGTCGCGGTAGGCGATCGGCTCGTCTGAGACGTTGCCCGAGGTCATCACGAGCGTGGTCGCGGCGTCGGCCAGCAGCAGGTGGTGTAGCGGCGTGTAGGGGAGCATCACCCCCAGGTCGCGCGAGAGGGGGGCGACGCTCGGCGCCACCTCGGCGCCGTCTCGCCGGCGCGCGATCACGATCGGGCACTCGCGACCGACCAGGAGCGCCGCCTCTTCCGCCGTCAGCTCCACGAGTTGCCTCGCCGCGGCCAGGTCGGGCGCCATCAGCGCGAACGGCTTGTCCTCGCGGTGCTTTCGCGAGCGCAGGGCCGATACCGCCGCCTCGTCGTCGGCGCGGCACGCCAGGTGGTAGCCCCCGAGTCCCTTGATCGCGACGACCCTCCCGGCCCCGATGTCCGCGGCGGCGGCCTCGATCGGATCGCCGTTGCCGTCGGCGGGCAGCTCTCGACCGTCGCGGTCGAGAAGACGCAACCGGGGGCCGCATGCCGGACAGGCGATCGGCTCGGCGTGGAAGCGTCGGTCCCGCGGGTCCTCGTACTCCGCCCGGCAGTCGGCGCACATCGGAAACGACGCCATCGTCGTCAACGCCCGGTCGTACGGGACGCCGCGGATGATCGTGAACCGCGGGCCGCAGTTGGTGCAGTTGACGAACGGGTAGCGGTGGCGGCGGTCGGTCGGATCGAAGAGCTCCGCCAGGCACTCGACGCAGGTCGCGGCGTCGGGGGACACCAGCGCGTCGGGCCGTCCCGCGAGCCCCGAGTCGACGATCCGGAAACCGCGCTCGCCCGTGACGGGGGCCTCCTCGGCGACCACGGCCTCCACCGCGGCGAGCGGCGGGGCCTCGCTCGGAAGGCGGCCGAGGAAATCCTCGACCCGTCCCGGCGGCCCCTCGACTTCGAGCAGGACACCGCGCCCGTCGTTGAGGATGAAGCCGGCCAGCTCGAGCGAGGTCGCCAGCCGGAACACGTAGGGCCGAAATCCCACCCCCTGAACGGTCCCCTCGACCCGCGCCGCGACCCGTCGGTGCCCGGTCGCCGCTGCGGGCTCCGTTCGCGAGCTCACGGCTAGCCCGGCTCGGAGGCGATCTCGACCAGCTCGCGGAGCGCGTGGTAGGCGCTCGCCTGCGCCTCCTGGATGCGCGGGATGTGCTGCGATCGCGTCACCACCACGTGGTCCGCGAGGCGCTCGTCGGCGATCCGGCCGCCGTCGTAGCCGACCAGCGCGATCGTCAGCAGGCCACGCCGCCTGGCCTCGGCGAGGGCCTCGACGATGTTCTGCGAGTTGCCGCTCGTGGACAGGGCCAGGGCGGCGTCACCA
Source organism: Solirubrobacterales bacterium (assembly GCA_044871225.1). Lineage (GTDB taxonomy): Bacteria > Actinomycetota > Thermoleophilia > Solirubrobacterales > 70-9 > AC-56. Next base: position 18,930 of record JBIOZP010000091.1, on the reverse strand, counting down.
GCTTCGCCGTAGGCGATCACCTGGCGCTGGAAGACCTCCTCGACCCCGATGTCGTTGGCGATCGCGGTCAGGATGGCGCTGTCCTCGGTGAGGTCGATGGCCGGGCGAGCGGGCCACTGCCGATCGCCGGCGCCCCCGGCTCGCGCGGGGGCTCCACGGAAGTCCGCGACCACGTCCATGGCGTCCGTCGCCGAGCCGCCGTTGCCGAACGCCAGCAACGTCCCCCCGGCGTCGAAGCGCCGGCGCAGCTCCTGGGCGGCGCCGAGCAGCGTCTCCCGGTGGTCGGTCAGCGTCTGCTCTCGCAGCGCGCCGACCTCCTCGGACTTCATCAGGATCGAACGGCTCACGTCATCGAGCACGGCTCCGAGGTCGCGCTCGCCCTCAGACAGGAACGGATAGAGGAAGCCGGCGGCCCCAGCGTCGTGCACGGGGCCGACCTCGCGGCCGCCCAGCAGGCCGCGATGCTCGAAGAACACGTGAACCAGCTCCCAGAGGACGTGATACATGGTCTCGGCCAGCTCCTGGCGGACGAAGGGGTCGCGTCCCGGCGGCTCGAAAGCCCACTCGGCGCCGCTCGGCTCGAACGCGACCGTCAGGCACCCTCGCCCGCGAGCCAGGGCCAGGGCCTCCCCGGTGTCCCCGGTCTCGTCCTCGCCGATGCCGTACGCGATCGCGATGTCGTCCGGCCGGGCGACCACCTCCGCCTGGGCCCGCAGCGATCCACCCTCGCCGGCCAGTCCGATGGCCGGCAGCGCACGCTTGCCGACGATCACCGGATGCACGAACTCGACCGCCACGTGGCGAGCGTCCGAGCGCGCGGTCGGCGTGCGGCCGAGGGCCACCAGCCTGCCGCCGCGGGCAAAGCGCTCCGCCATCCTGTGGCAGCAGCGGGCCAGCCGCTCCGCCTCCGCGTCGAAAAAGCTCCGATTCGCCTCGGTGCGCGCGCAGGCCAGCTCGTCGATCCGGCGCGAGGCCACGGCGATCCCGCTTGGGCCTCCTTCGGGGTCTCCGAGGGATCCTGGCCCGGCGGTTAGCTGGCTAGGCGGCGGCACGCGCCCGCTCCGGCACCCGCGCCAGCCACTCGCGCCACTCATGGACGCCGTCACCGGTCCGCGCGCTCACCTGCATGCGCTCGACCCCGGGATGCACCTGGTCCAGGTTGTCCAGGAATCGATCGAGGTCGAAGTCCAGGTGGGGGAGAAGGTCGACCTTGTTGATCAGGACCAGGTCGCAGGTCCTGAACATGAGCGGGTACTTCAGGGGTTTGTCCTCGCCTTCGGCCACCGAGGCCACCATCACCCGGACGTCCTCGCCCACTTTGAACTCCGCCGGGCAGACGAGGTTGCCCACGTTCTCGATCACCAGGAGATCGATCTCCTCGAGCGGCAGCGAAGGGATCGCCGACCGCACCATGTTGGCGTCCAGGTGGCACTCGCCGCCGAAGCCGGGGTCCGTGTTGAGCTGGGTCACCGGGACGTGCAGGTGGGCGATCCGGTCGGCGTCGAGGCTTCCCTGCACGTCTCCCTCCAGCACGCCCACGCGCATCCCGTCGAGCCCCTCGATCGCCCGGACCAGGAGCGAGGTCTTCCCGGCCCCCGGGGCGCTCATCAGGTTGACGACGCTCACCGCGGCGCGCTCGAAGTCGTCGCGGTTGGCGCGGGCGATGGTGTCGTTCGCGTCCAGGGCCCCCTCGGCGACCCTGATCTTGGTGCGGTGCATGGCTCCCGTCCTACATCGAGCGGACCTTCAGGTACCGCTGGATCTCCGGTAGCTGGGCGGCGATCGTGGCCGCCACGGCCCCGAGCACGGCCAGCAGCATGATGAGCTGGCCCTTTTGTCCGATCCGGATCTCGTTCATTGCGTCACCTCCTGGCTGTCTCCATCAGCTCCTTCACGAGCCTCTCCGTGAGCCGGGTGGCCTCGTCGAGTGCCGCGCGAACGGGCTCCGAGAGCTCCGCCACGACGACATCATCGCTCACGTCCACGCTCGTCTGCGGCTCGCAGCCGACTACGAATACGCGCGGCAGCCGCCCGTCCCCGAGGCTGCGGGCAAGCGCCAGCACCTTCACCGGGTCCATGCCGTGGGTGTCGATGGCCAGGGCGTCCTCGTCCGCCTCCGGCTCGATCACGTACAGAGTCCCCGGGGCCTCCCCGCGGGGAGTCGCGTCCAGGAGGACTACCGCCTCGTAGCCGTCGTGCAACGCGTAGGCAAGGTCCATCCCGCGGATCCCGAAGTCCACCACCTCGACGGCCGGGGGCAGCTCGCCTCTGGACAGGCGATCGGCCAGGGCGACGCCGAATCCGTCGTCGCCGAGGAAGACGTTGCCGATCCCGGCGACGAGCACCCGGGCCTGGCCGGACGCCGTCGCGGGCTCGGAGGCGATCGGCTCCACCTCCTCGGGGGCAAAGAAGAACCGGTGGCCCGGCTGGCGCTGGGCGCCCAGGTCGCGGCCCGGGTCGTCCTCCACCGTGATCGCGAGCTGGATCTCCCCCTCCGTGCTCTGCTCGATCCCCTCGATCACGGCCGCCCGTCCTTCCAGGACCAGGTCGAAGACGTCGCCTCCGGCGCGGGGGTGCAGGAGCACGCGGCTGCCTCGCCGCAGCTCGGCCCCGCGCACGGTCACGGTGTCCGGGCCGGGCCGCTCGAGCTCCTCCCAGTAACCGGGTCGGCCGCTCACCGTCGCCGCATCCCGATCTCGCGGATCGTCCCGTGGAGCCTCATCAGCTCGTCCTCGGACAGGCTCTGGGTTCGCTCGAGGATCTCGCGGGCCCGGGGGTCGCTGCCCCGCATCTCGTCCTTCTCCTCGTCGGTGAGGCTGAGGATGCTCAAGGTGAGGAGCTGGTCGATCTCGGACCCGTCGAACAAGTCGCCCGGGCTCTCTGGTGCGATCCTCGGGTAGTCCTCGAGGATGATCGGGGACGAGAGCATGGTGTGGGTCTCGCCCGCCTCGCCGACCAGCACCGGCCAAGTCCCTTCGTTGCGGCATGCCGCCGCCTCCGCGCGCAGCGGTTCGGGGGGGTCGGTCAGCGAGACGAACGACCCGCCGGTGACGTGAAGCGTCGTGTGGGTGGAGCAGAAGCTGCGCCGCACCGCGTCTGCTCTGTCGCCCCCCGGCCAGGGTGTCTCGTTCTCCACCGACACCCGCACGCGCAGCAGGCCGGGCCCCATGGCGGTTGCGCCAACGTGGACCGCCCCGCCGAGACGGTGCCACGTCCGCACGAAGGCCCCCGCGACATCGCCGCGGGAGTCATGCAGCTCCTCGCGCTCCTCGCCGGCGGCGATCTCGATCGGGACACGCCGCCCCTCGAGCAGCTCGAGCCTGCCGAGGTCGGTCGCGAGCACCTCGCGCTCCCGCGCCTCCTCCCACGCGAGGTGCCGGTCGCCGTCGACCTCCAGCTCGTCGACGAAGCGCGTGGCGCCGGCCGCCGGCCGGATTCGGCGCCGGACGACCTGGAGGAAGCGAACCCGGGCCTCCAAACGGACGTCGTCCTGCGCCTCCAGCAGGCATTCCGTGCGCATCGTCCACGGGTCGTCCTCGCGGCCTTCGCTGTGGCCGCGGGGATACACGCCCCCGAACGTCCAGCGCTGCCGGTTCTTGAGCGCCGAACGCCGGTACGGCCACAGGATGTAGCCCTCGTACAGGACCGCGTCGGCGATCTGCCGGATCGGGTCCATCACGCCTCCTCGCGATCGAGCAGGGATTCGATCGCCCGCTCCCAGCTCGGCAGCGCCGCGCGCGAGCGGTAGCGCAGAAGCCGGTCGTAAGTGTCGCGACCGAGGCGCAGCCAGGCGGAATTGGGGAAGTGGCGGTCCATCGTCTCGCGCCACACCGCTACCGGCAGGGCGTGCTCCACCTCGTGGGTCCACGGGATCAGGGCCGCCTGAAGCCGCCCGTCGGAGGCGGTGTAGAAGATCGTCCCGCTGAACAGGAGCTCCAACGGAACGACGCCGTCGTCGAGCGCCTGCAGGTACCGCGAGGCGCTCACTTCCAGGTCGTAGGTCAGCGGGAGGTCGACCTCGACCGTGGTGCTCGCGGTGAAGGCTGGGACCACGCAGGTCGTCCGCAGCCACGGCAGGGTCCGAAGCGTCTCGCCCCATCTCTCGGGCGTGCCGAAGAGGTCGGACAGCCGCTCCTGCGCGAGGCCGCCGTAGGAGCGGCGTCGCGCCGCGATCTGGACCTGGACGTCGAGGAGGATGGAGCGGATCGCCTCGTCGCCCCGCGCCCCCACCCCGAGCCGCAACCGGACCGTCGGCACCGCGGCGTGCTCGAGGCCGGCCGCGTCCTCGACCGTGAACGCCAGCTCGGGGATCGCTTCGGCTCGCAGCCGGGGGGCTCCTGCGCTCGCCATGGGCTATCCGGGGGAGAGGTTGGGCATGCTCGGGTCGATCGGCTCCCTGGCCTTCGCGTTGATCCCGGTCGAGCGCTCGGCCGTCGAGGTGCCGTCGGGGTTGTGGCCGGGCATGCTGTCGTAGCTGCCGGGCTTGTTTCCCTGCTTGATGCCCGGCGTGTGCGCCGGGAGATCCGCCGGGACCTTGCCCTTCTTCCTCAGCATCCTGATCCCCTTTCCGTCGCGGCGGACGCCACGACCTCGTCGTCTCTCGCCTTCGGCCCGTCCTCGCCGGGCGCCGCGCGCCGGTCGAGCTCGTCGAAGAACCCCGCGATCTGCGCCCAGACCTCGCCGCCCCCGGTGAACCCGCGCCAGTGCGTGCGCACCACGGCCACCAGTGCGTAGGCGTCCTCGATCGGGACCAGCCAGTGTCGCCGCTCGCCCTTCGCCCGGTTGACGAGCAGCACCTCCACGTCCGGCTCCATCGTCGCCAGCACTGGGTTGGCCGCCTGAACCGCTTCCCAGGCCTCCAGGCCGAGCAGCGACTCGGTTGGCCCCATCGGGCTCGGGTAGCGGGCCGTGATTCGATCCTCGCGGGAGTCGAAGTGAAAGAACGCGATTCCCACGGGGATTCGCAGGCGGTCCCAGACGTCGTCGGCGAGCTCGAATCCGTCCAGCCGCAGCCGCCTGTCCGGCACCAGCCGGTAGTGGCCGCCGCCCGCGGCGTCGCGGTCGAACAGCAGGGAGCATGCGCGGCAGGCGCACAGGAGCTCTCGGCTCGAGAGGTCGAGAAGGTGCCGATGCTCGCTGGGCATCCGCCCCCCGCAGAGCTCGCATGCCGGCGACTCGGTGGAGGGAGACGCGGCCCGGCGTCCCTCCTTCACGAGGCGGCGAAGCGCGGGCGAGCCGGAGGTGGCGTTTCGTCCCCGCATGGTCAGGCCGGGGTCGCGGTCGCCACCTTGACCACGCCCCCGTCGTCGACGAGCAGGGGCACCGGGTCGAGGTGGAGGTCGGAGGCGTGCAGCGACCTGCCGGCGTGCACCACGTCGAAGCTGTGCCCGCACTCGCCGCAGGCCAGCTCCGCGCCGTCCACGGCGCCGCCGGCGAGCGAGGCGCCGCACGCAGGGCACGGAGGCCGGTAGGCGTAGACCTCGTCCTCGACGGCGAGGAACAGGAGCTCCTCTCCCGCTACCCGCCTGGAAAGCGGCGCCCGAGCCGGGCCCGACAGCTCGGGCTTCGAGCCCGCGATCTCCCAGGCTCCCTGCCCGCCATCCCGCCGCGGCGCATCGCCGCCGGCCGGCAACTCGATCTGCAGGAGCTGCGGCCGCGGGGCCGCAGCCGCGGCGCCCTCGGCGACGATCTCCTCGATCTCCGGGGCCGCCTTGCGGATCTCGTTCTCGATCGCCAGCTTCAGGGTCACCGCCGACGACGGGCAGCCCTGGCAGCTTCCGTCCAGCTTCAACCGCACCGTGTCGCCGGTCACCTCGATCAACTCGACGTCGCCGCCGTGTGACTCGAGGTAGGGGCGCACCTCCTCGAGCGCGGCCCGCACCCGCGCCGTCGTCGGCACCGGGTGGAGGTCGTGGAGCAGGAGGAGGTGCGAGACGAGCTCGTCGTCGGCCAGCTCGCGCGCCAGGCCGCCGTCGTCGCGGGCCGCGACCCGCGAGACCAGGCGGTCAAGCCCCTCTCCGTACAGGTCAAGGAGCGCCTGGATGGCGTCGAGCGCCTTCTCGCGGGCCTCGGGGTCCTGCAGCGACTCGATCTCCTCGAGCAGCGCCTCGACCCGGGCTACCCGTTCGCGTGCGGCCGCGTCGTCCAACGGAGCTCAGGCGTGCTCGCCGAACATCGGCGAGTGCACCTGCCTGATCGTCTTGCCCTTGCCGAGATACATGTGGACACCGCAGGGCAGGCACGGATCGAAGCTGCGCACGGCGCGCATCACGTCGATGCCGCGGAACTCGTCCGGGCCGTTCTCCTCGAAGATCGGCTGTCCCATGACTGCGTCCTCGTAGGGACCCGGAGTCCCGAAGGAGTCCGTGGGGCTTCCGTTCCAGGGCGTCGGCGGATAGGGGTGGTAGTTGGCGATCTTGCCGTCGCGAATCACCAGGTGATGCGAGAGGACGCCCCGAACCGCCTCGTGGAAACCGCAGCCGATCGACTCGTCGGGGACCTCGAAGTCCTCGAACACCTTCGTATGGCCGGCCCTGATCTCGTCGAAGGCCCGGTCGAGGAAGTGAAGCGCCATTCCGGCCGAGTAGGCGACGAAGTAGATCCGGGCGCGGTCGCGCTCGATCGCGTTCGACCACTGCGGGACCTTCCACTCCAGGGTCTGCTCGGCGGTGTTGGGGGTCTTCGGGAGGTTGATCTCCACGCTCTGCCCCGTAGCCCTGACGAACGGCGTATGGACCTTGTTCGCCAGCGCGGTCGCCCATAGTCTCGCCAGGGCGCCGCCGCCGGTGTCGAGCGCCAGGTGGTCGCCGGTGCGCTTGTCGTACCAGCGCGGGCTCATCACCCAGCTGTAGTTGCCGCTCTCGAGGTCGCGCTTCTGGGGCTTGGGGATCGTGGTCTGGTTCCACGGATGGCGCTTGTCCACCGGATTCCCGAGCGGGTCTTGCTCGACGAACGTCTCCTCGCTCACCCAGTCCTCGTAGTAGGAGCTGCCCAGCAGGATCCGGATCCCCAGGTTGATGTCCACCAAATTGGTCGTCACCAGCTCGCCGTCCACGACCACGCCCGGGGTCACGAACATCTCGTTGCCCCAGTCGTCCATGTCCTGGTAGCGGTAGTTGACGTGGTCGGGGTTGTTCCAGGCGCCCCAGCAGCCCAGGAGGATCCGCCGGCGGCCGACCTCCTCGTAGCCCGGCAGGGCCTCGTAGAAGAAGTCGAACACGTCGTCGTTCATCGCCACCGCCTTCTTGATGAAGTCGAGGCAGCGCAGGAGCCGGCTCAGGTAGTCGGTGAGGAGCGTCGGCGTCGCGACCGTCCCCACTCCGCCGGGATAGATCGTGGAGGGGTGGACGTGGCGGCCCTCCATCAGGCAGATCATCTCCCGGCCGATCCGGCTCATCAGCAGGGCTTCCTTGTAGGTCTCGCCGGTGAACGGGTTGTACGAGCGCATGATGTCGGCGATCGTCCGGTAGCCGTGGAGCTCGGCGTGGGGAGCGTCCGTCTTCTCGGCCCTGGCCAGCAGCTTGGGATTGGTCTCCTTGACGAGCTGCTCACAGAAGTCGACGAACACCAGGTTGTCCTGGAAGATGATGTGGTCGAAGATGTACTCGGCGGCCTCGCCGAGGTTGACGATCCACTCGGCCAGCGGCGGGGGCTTGACGCCATAGGCCATCTGCTGCGCGTAGCACGAGCAGACCGCGTGGTTGTCTCCGCAGATCCCGCAGATGCGGCTGGTGATGAAGTGGGCGTCGCGCGGGTCCTTGCCCTTCATGAACACGCTGTAGCCGCGAAACAGCGAAGAGGTGCTCTTGCACGAGAGGACCTCGTTGTTGTCGAAGTCGATCTTCGTGTAGATGCCCAGGTTGCCGACGATCCTGGTGATCGGGTCCCAGGACATGTCCACGACCTTGCCGGCCTCCGGCTTCACTTTCTCTCTGACTGCCATCTGGCTCTCCTCTCGATGCGCTCCTTGCGAGGCTCGCTTGTCCGGTTTCCGGCTAGTTGCCCCACCGCGGCTCGTATCCGGTCGTCAGCTCCGGCCGGTTGTGCCGCCACTTCGTCTCCTTGTTGACCGTCCTGTTGGTGATCCCGCGCAGCTTTCGGATCGCGGGCCCGTAGACCCCCGAGACCATCGACGACAGGCCACCTCCGGGCGGGGCGTCCATGAACGGCATGAACTTGTCGGGAAAGCCCGGCATCGTGCACCCGATGCAGATGCCGCCCACGTTCGGGCACCCGCCGATGCCCGCCATCCAGCCGCGCTTCGGCACGTTGCAGTTGACGACCGGCCCCCAGCAGCCGATCTTCACCTGGCACTTCGGCGAGTTGTAGTCCTCGGCGAAGTCCCCCTGCTCGTAGTAGCCGGCCCGGTCGCAGCCCTCGTGGACCGTCTTGCCGAAGATCCACTGCGGGCGAAGCTGGTCATCCAGCGGGATCGTCGGCGCCAGGCCGGCCGCCTGGTAGAGCAGCCAGGTCAGGGTCTCCATGAAGTTCTCCGGCTGCACCGGGCAGCCGGGCACGTTGACGATCGGCAGGCCGCCGGCCGAGCGGAAGTCCCAGCCGAGGTAGTCGGCAAGCCCCATGCAGCCGGTGGGGTTGCCCGCCATCGCGTGGATCCCACCGTAGGTGGCGCAGGTGCCGATCGCGATCACGCCCCACGCCTTCGGGGCCAGGCGGTCGATCCACCAGTTCAGGGTCAGCGGCTCGCCCGTGGCCTCGTCGTTTCCGAACGAGGTCCAGTAGCCCTCGCCGTTGATCTGCTCGTTCGGGATCGACCCCTCGATCACCAGCACGAACGGCGCGTCGAGCTCGTCCCGCAACGCCTGGCGGAACGGGGTCAGGAACTCCTCGCCGCCCAGGGTGGGGGAGAGGACCTTGTTGTGGAGGTTCACCTTCGGCAGTCCCGGGATCGCCCCCAGCAGGACGTCCTCGATGCTCGGCTGGCCGGCCGCGGTGATCGACACCGAGTCCCCGTCGCAGCTCATCCCCTCCGAGATCCAGAGGATGTGCACCTCGTCCACGCCCGCGGGGCTCGGCTGAACGGCTTCGCTCGCTTCAGTTGCCATGTCGCGCTCCTCCACTGGTCACCAACGTCTCCTCAAGCTCCAGCGAGTCCACGTCCAGCTCCTCTCCGGCGACCACCTCCAGGTCCAGGCCGCCGCAGCGCGAGCAGGCGAGTGGGAACTCGGTCATCACGGTTCGGGTCCCGCACGAGCGGCACAGTCCCTCCGCGGGCACGTCCTCGATCGCCAGCGTGGCGCCCTCCACCGGGGTGCCCTCGGCGACCAGGCCGAAGGCGAACTCGAGCGCCGAGGGCACGACCTGGCGCAGGTGCCCCACCCTCAGCTCGACCCGGTGCACGCGCCGGCCGGCGGCGTGGCGGCTGGCGATCCGGACCACCGCTTCCGCTATCGACAGCTCGTGCATCCCGATCCCTCAGCAGATCCTCGGCAGGGGATCGCCGGCCAGGAGGTCCATGACTCGCCGCCCCCCGAAGGCGGTCTCCACCAGCACCATTCCGGGTGGCTCCGTGCGGACCTCGCCGATCTCCGCAGCTTCGCCGCAGTCGGGGGCCGCCCGCAGGATCGCCAGCGCCTCGCCGGCGACCTCTGGGGCGACCACGGCGACCAGCACGCCCTCGTTCGCGACGTACATCGGATCGATGCCCAGGAGCTCGGCGGCGCCGCTGACCTCCGGGCGCACCGGGACGTCTGCCTCGCGAACCTGCATCGAGACCTGCGATGAGCGGGCGAGCTCGTTGAGCACGGAGGCCACCCCCCCGCGGGTGGCGTCGCGCATGCAGCGCAGGTCCGGCCCTGCCGCGGCCAGCAGCGCCTCTGCGGCGCCCCACAGAGGCCGGCTGTCGGATGAGATCTCGGCGTCGAGGCCCAGCTCGCCCCGGGCCAGCATGATCGCCGTGCCGTGCTCGCCGACGGGGCCCGAGATCAGGACCCGGTCCCCGGGGCGGATGGAGGCGGGGGAGAGCCTCGCGCGCGCGTCGACCAGGCCGAGCCCGGTGGTGCAGACGTACATCGAGTCGCATAGGCCGCGCTCGACCACCTTCGTGTCGCCGGTCACCACCTCGACCTTCGCCGCCCGGGCGGCCTCGGCGATCGCCTCCGCCTCCGCGCGCAGCTCGCCGGCGGACAGCCCCTCCTCCAGCACCAGCGAGACGCTGAGCGCCACCGGCCGGGCCCCCGACACCGCGAGGTCGTTGACGGTCCCGTTCACGGCCAGGCTCCCGATCGAGCCGCCGGGGAAGCGGATCGGCCTGACGACGAAGGTGTCGGTGGTCATCGCCAGGCGCATGCCGTCGAGCTCCACCGTCCCGGCGTCGGCGAGCTCGGCCAGCGCCTCGCCCCCCAGGGTCGGGGCCAGCAGGCCCTCGATCAGCGTCTGGGTGGCCTTGCCGCCGGCGCCGTGGGCCATCGTCACGTGGTCGGCCGTGAACTTCGGTTTCTTGGACCGCGCGGTCTCGATGATCTCGAGGATCCGCTGCTCGCGGCCGGGGCCGGTCCGCACCGAGGTCACACCAGCTCCTTCTCGCGGGCGAAGCGGCCGAAGTTGTAGTAGGCGGCGCAGGCCCCCTCCGGGGAGACCATGCAGGTGCCGATCGCGTGCTCGGGCGTGCAGGCGGTGCCGAATACCTTGCACTCCCACGGCTTGATCACGCCCTTCAGCACCTCGCCGCATTGGCAGGCCTTCGGATCGGCCACGCGAACCCCGGGCACCAAGTGTCGAAGCTCGGCGTCGAACTCGGCGTACGCCTCCGACAGCTTCAGCGCGCTCTGGGTGATGAAGCCCAGCCCGCGCCACTCGAAGTGCGGTCGCAGCTCGAAGACCTCTGCCATGACGGCCAGCGCGGCGCGGTTTCCCTCGTAGGGGACGACCCGCCTGTACTGGTTCTCCACCTCGCAGCGCCGGGAGGCGAGCTGCGCCAGGATCATCTGGATCGCCTGCAGGATGTCCAAGGGCTCGAAGCCCGCGGTGACCAGCGGGCGCCCGTAGTCCGCCGGGATGAACTCGAACGGGCGCACGCCCACGATGGTCGACACGTGGCCGGGGCCGATGAACCCGTCCAGCCGCAGGTCCGGCGAGTCCAGCAGCGCGCGCAGCGGCGGGACGATCGTGACGTGGTTGCACATGCACGAGAAGTTGGGCACCCCTTCGGCCTTGGCGCGCTTCAGCGTCAGGGCGGTGGACGGGGCGGTGGTCTCGAAGCCGATCGCGAAGAAGACCACTTCGCGGTCGGGGTTGGCCTTGGCGATGCGCAGGGCATCGAGCGGCGAGTAGACCATCCGCACGTCCGCCCCCTCGGCCTTGGCGTCGAGCAGCGTTCGCTCGGAGCCCGGCACGCGCATCATGTCGCCGAAGCAGGTGAAGATGACGCCCTCGCGCATCGCCATCGCGAGCCCATCGTCCACCCGCCCCATCGGGATCACGCAGACCGGGCAGCCGGGCCCGTGGACGAGCTCCACGTTCTCGGGCAGCAGGTCGTCCACCCCGTACTTGTAGATCGAGTGGGTGTGGCCCCCGCACACCTCCATCAGCTTGTAGTGGCGACCGGGCTCGACCAGGGAGAGGATCTGGCCCGCAAGCGCGCGGCCCAGCTCGGCGTCGCGGTACTCGTCGACGAACCTCATGCCAGGCCCGCCGGGCCCCTCAGCTTGGTGATCGCCGTGCCGGCGTGGACGAGCAACTCGTCGCCCACCGCGACCGGCCGGACGAGCGCGATCTCGACCGTGCTGCGGCGATCGTCCCCGTCCGCGCACAGCGCCAGCTCGCGCGGGGCGTCGATCTCGAGGATCCTCATCGGGATCCCCACGTCGCCGCAGGTGATGCAGCCCGCCTCCGGATCGCAAGAGGGTTGGGACCGGAGATCGGGCTGCGGTGCCATCACATCCGTCCCGGCGGGCTCGCGGCCCGAGCGAAGGGCTCACCGGTCATTCGATCGCGCTCGCCTTCAACTCCTCGAGCTCCTGCTCGTAGTCGGCTCCCATGCCCTCGAGCAGCCTGCGGGTGGCCTCGGCCTCCTGCTCGTCCACCTTGGAGATCGCGAAGCCGACGTGGATCAAGACCCAGTCACCGGGCTGGGCGCCCTGGTCGTCCGAGTCGAGGAGGCCGATGTTGACGTTTCGCTTGACCCCTGCGACGTCGACGCGCGCCAGTCGATTCGACTCATCGACGACTTCGAGAATCTGGCCGGGGATGGCCAGGCACACGCCCTACTCCTCCTTGATCGACCCGTCCACGAACGTATCACCGCCCACCCGAGCTTTCAAGACCTCGGCGAGGCGGCGCGGCCTTTGGCGAGCCCTCCTGCCTCGGGTTGGCGCTCCGGACGCCATGCGGGACGGCTCACGGGTCCGACGTGGCGGCAGGCGCCTTGATCGCTCGCCGCGGCGGAGATAAGCTCGCCCCGGCGGCAAGCGAGGGGAGCCGGTGAGCTTCGACCTTTTCTTCGGGCCTTTCGAGCACCTCGATGCGTGGATCACGGGGTTGTTCGCGGGCGCGCCGCTGCTGGTGGCGCTTGGGCTGGCGGTCGTCCTCGGCCTGCGCCATGCGTCCGACCCGGACCACCTCGTCGCCGTGACCTCGCTGATGGCGGCCCACGACAGCGACTCCCGCCGTGCCGTTCGCCTCGGCGGGTGGTGGGGCGTCGGGCACGCTCTGATGCTGCTCTCGATCGGGCTGCCCCTGATCGCGTTCAAGTCGGACCTGCCCGACTGGTTGGAGAGCGGGGCCGAGAAGGCGGTGGGGCTGGTCATCGTCCTGCTGGCCGGCAGGGTGACGTGGAAGTGGGTCCGCGGCGACTACCGGGCCGGCCTGCACCACCATGCCGGCCGCGAGGCGGACGAGAAGACGGGGCACCGGCATCTGCGACGCGGGCGGGGAGCCGGGCACCCCCATGTCCACGTCCGCACCCCCGGCCAGGCCTTCGCGATCGGGCTCCTTCACGGCTTGGCGGGAACCGGCGCGGTCGTGGTGTTGCTGATCGCCGCCCTTCCGAACCGGCTCGAGGCGGCCGCCGCGCTGGCGGTGTTCGCCCCGATGACCCTTGTCTCCATGGCGGCCCTCACCGGCGCCTTTGCCTGGTTGCTGACGCGACGCGTGATCGAGCCCGTGTATCGCGGGGTGCTCATTCCCGCGCTGGGCCTGTTCGGGCTCATGTTCGGCCTCTGGTACGCGGGCATCGTCTGACCACGGCGGCCCCTTCCCGAGCGCACGGGCACGGCCGGGCTGGGCATGGCGGCGCCGATGGCGGGTAGCCGTATCCACGGCGAGCGACAGGAGGAAGCGGATGGACGAGCAAGAGCGAGAGCAGGGCAGCGGCGAGCGGGCCACTCCCCCGATCGGCGACGAGGACCAGGAGGCTGGGCAGACCAGCCATCCCGCCCCCGAGGAGGACGTCGGCGTCCCCCCGGACGAGGAGATGGAAAAGGGCACCGGCGGGGACGAGCCGGGCGAGGGCTGACGGGGCAGCCGCCGGGGCTTCGGCGCCGGGCGCCTGAACCGGCCGGGATCAGGGAATGCCGGCGGCGAAGCTGATCGCGTAGACCTCCAGGCCCGGCGAGGGCCGCAGCACCAGCCTGTGGCAGGCGTGCCGCCCGTGGCTCGCCAGCTCGTAGGCCCCCGGGGCGTTCACCTCGACGGCCCTCGGCGGTCCGTCGTCCAGCGACGCTCGCAGCACCCCCTCGCCGTCGACCGTGGCCCACGCGCCCTCGGCCGCGTATTCGAGCTCGAGCGGCGGATCGTCCTCGCCCGCGACCCACGGCTGCGAGGGCGAGCCCCCGGGGAACACCTCCTCGCTCGGGGCGGCGACGAGTGCGTCTGCGGCGTCGCTGGGGCGCCGGGGGGCGAGCGGCTCAGGCAGCTCGGTCGCGGCCCCGCCCGTCCGCAGCTCCGCCTGGATGGCCTGCTCGGTGGCCTCGTACTCCCCCTCACCGAAGTGAACCCATCGCAGGGCGCCACCGCGGCCCCACAGGAAGAGCGACGGCCAACCCGTGCATCCGTAGTCGCGCCAGATGGCGTACGTGGCGTCGAGGGCCACGGGGAAGGAGACCTCCAGCCTGGCGAGCGCCGCGGCCAGCTTGCTGTGCTCGGCGGTGAACGGGAACCGAGGTGAGTTGACCGCCACTACGGTCAGGCCGAAATCGCGGTAGCGAGCCTCCCAGGCGCTCAGGTAGGTGATCGTGCGGACGCTGGAGAGGTGCGCCGCGTCGACGAACTCCACCAGCAGGGGCCCGCGAGCGCAGATCCGCTCCACGGCGCCCGGGTCCCGGCCGATCCACACGGCGTCGGGCGGAAGCGGCGGCACCGCGATGTCCTGGGCTTGGGGTCGCACGGCGCCGGGTATTCTGCTGGCTTCGCCGTCGGCCGAAGAAGGAGGAGCTCTTGACGCAGACGATCTGGACGCGGGTCGAGGAGGCCCGCCGGCGCTGGGACGTGCTTCGCCATCCGTTCTATCGGCGGTGGTCCGCCGGAGAGCTGAGCGCCGAGGAGCTGGCGCGCTACTCCGGTCAGTACCGGCGCGCGGTCGAGGCGATCGCCGTGATGAGCGAAACGATCGCCGACGCGGCACCGGCGCACGCCGATCTGCGGGGGCACGCCGCCGAGGAGCGCGACCACGTCGGGCTCTGGGACGAGTTCGTAGAGGCCGTGGGCGGTGACCCCGGCGATCCGGCGAGCCCCGAGACCCGCGAGTGCGTGCGGGCGTGGACCGACCCGTCCACCGACGGCGAGGGGGTGGACGTGCTGGCGACGGTGGCGCGCCTGTACGCGGTCGAGAGCGGTCAGCCTGCCATCTCCCGTACGAAGCGCGAAGGCCTGACGGAGCGGTACGGGTTCGCCGAAGGGTCCGCGACGGCGTACTTCCGGCTGCACGAGCGCCGCGACAAGGAGCACGCCGCCGAGATGCGGAGCGTGATCGAGGGCCTTTCGCGGCCCGAGGACGAGGACCGCGTGGTGGCGGCCGCGGAGGCCGCGCTGCGCGCGAACTGGCGACTGCTCGACGGCGTCTAGGCCCCGGTCGCTCCCGGGCTGATCCCGGTGCGCTGGCGCGACCGCGTCGTTGGGATCGTCCTGGGGCTGATCCTCGGCGTCGGGATCGTGACCGCGTTCGTCTTCGTCTACAGCGAGGACACGGTCGACGCGCCGTCGATCTCGCGAACCCGGGCCGACGGAGGGGGCGGAGGGGCCCGCGGGGAGCCCCAGCCGGCCCCGGTGGCGACGGTGAGGGTGATCAACGGCGCCCCGCCGCCGGACGGCCCCGCTCAGCTTCACTTTCGAACCGGCGAGGTCGCCCGCCTGCGCGTGGTCTCGGATGGCACCGTGGCCGTCGAGCTGGTCGGCTACGGGATCGCCCGCACCGTTCAGGCCGGGACGCCGGCGCTGATCAGGTTCAAGGCCTCCAAGCCGGGGAACTTTCCGCTGGTGGTCGCTGCCTCGCACATCGGGATCGCCGACGTCCGGGTGGGCGGGCCCTCGGTCTAGGCTCCGGCGTCGATGGCGCTCAGGAGGGCAGGATCTCGGCGAGGCGGCGATCCAGCGACGCCGAGAGGGCGTCGCGAACCGGGCCCTCCGCCGTGCGCTCGGCGAGCTCCTGCAGGAACCCGTCGATGATCAGCCGCTTGGCCTGCGACTCTGCCAGGCCCCTCGCGCGCAGGTAGTAGAGCTGCTCGCGGTCCACCTGGGCGACCGCGGCCGCGTGGGTGCACCGCACGTCGTTGGCCTCGATCTCCAGCCCGGGGATCGCGTCGGCATGAGCCTGCTTCGACAGCAGCAGGTTGCGGCTCTCCTGGAAGGCGTCGGTCTGCTGAGCGCCCGGATCGACCCGGATCATGCCTCGCCACACCGCCGTTGCCCGGTCGCCGAGCACGCCGCGGAACGCCAGGTCGGAGGTGGTGTGCTCTGCGGCGTGCTCCTGCGTGGTGTCGAAGTCGAGGTGCTGGGTGCCGGCTCCGGCGTAGGCCCCGGTGACCTTCGCGGACGAGCCGGCGCCGGCGAGCTTGGTCTCCATCCTCACCTTGCCGCGCGCCGACCCGAACCCGAGCGCCACCCACTCCAGCGAGGCGTCACGCTCGAGCTCTGCCCGCTGGGTGGCGAAGACCCAGCTCCGCTCGGAGAGCTCCTGCTCGCACACGTAGCGCAGGTTCGCCCCCGGGCCCAGCCACAGCTCGACCACCCCGTTGAAGAGGCCGTCGGCGCCGTCGTCGGAGAGGTAGCGCTCCCAGACCTCGGCCTCGGCGCCCTCCTCGAGGACGATCAGGGCGCGCCAGTCCAGAGCGGTCCCCGCCTCGTCCTGGTGGACGGCCAGCTGGTCGGGCTCCTCCAACCGGGCGCCCCGCGGCACGTAGACGAGCACCCCGTTTCGCCAATCCCTCTCGTTGAGAGCCACGAACGGGTCGTCGCGCGAGACCAGGGAGCCGAAGCGCTCGCCGACCACGTCCGGCAGCCGCGCGGCCGCCTCGGTCAGCGACAGCACCACGGGCGGGCCATCCGCGGCGTCGACGCCGCGCTCCAGGCCGTCGACCCTGCCGGCGCTCGGTGGGTAGGCGTGGAGGTCCAGACCCGCCAGGTCCGTGAACTCCCACCCCTTCTGCTTTTGGGTCGGCAGGGGGAGCTCAGACGCGAGCGCGGCGCCCTTGCGGCGCCGCTCCACGAGCCAACCCGGCTCTGCGATCGTCACCAAGCCCGCCGGCCTCCCGCGCTAGGCGCCCGCGGCGAGATCAGCCAATCGAGCCCTCCATCTGGAGCTCGATCAGGCGGTTCATCTCCACCGCGTACTCCATCGGCAGCTCCTTGGTGATCGGCTCGATGAAGCCGTTGACGATCATCTTCGAGGCCTCCTCCTCGTCCAGGCCGTGGGCCTGCAGGTAGAAGAGCTGCTCCTCGCCGATTTTCGACACGGACGCCTCGTGCCCGACGTTGGCGTCGTTCTCGTCGATGCGGATCGTGGGATAGGTGTCGGAGCGCGAGCGCTCGTCCAGGAGGAGCGCGTCGCAGACGACCTTCGAGCGCGCTTCCGTGGCTCCCTTGGCGATCTCGAGCAGGCCGCGGTACGTGCCCCGCCCGCCGTCCTTGGAGATGGACTTGGCGAAGATCGAGGAGGTCGTCCTGGGAGCGCCGTGGATGATCTTGCCGCCCGCGTCCTGGTGCTGTCCCTTGCCGGCGAAGGCGATCGACAGGATCTCGCCGTGGGCCTCGGGACCCAGGAGATAGACGCTGGGGTACTTCATGGTCAGCTTCGAGCCCAGGTTGCAGTCGACCCACTCCATCGTCGCTCCCTCCTGGGCGACGGCGCGCTTCGTGACCAGGTTGTAGACGTTCTGCGACCAGTTCTGAACCGTCGTGTACCGGACGTGCGATCCCGGCTTGGCGATGATCTCCACCACCGCGGAGTGCAGCGAGTCAGTCGTGTAGACAGGAGCGGTGCAGCCCTCTACGTAGTGAACGTCGGAGCCCTCCTCCGCGATGATCAGGGTCCGCTCGAACTGGCCCATGTTCTCCGTGTTGATCCGGAAGTAGGCCTGCAGCGGCATCTCGACCTTGACGCCGGCGGGCACGTAGACGAACGAGCCGCCCGACCAGACCGCCGAGTTCAGCGCCGCGAGCTTGTTGTCGTTCGGCGGGATCACGGTGGCCCAGTACTCCCGGACGATGTCCTCGTGCTCGCGGAGGCCCGAGTCCATGTCGAGAAAGATGACGCCCTGCTTCTCGAGGTCCTCGCGAACCTGGTGATAGACGACCTCGGATTCGTACTGCGCCCCGACTCCGGAGAGGAACTTGCGCTCCGCCTCGGGGATGCCAAGGCGGTCGAACGTCTTCTTGATGTCCTCCGGGACCTCGTCCCAGCTACGGCTGTTCTTCTCGGACGCGCGGACGAAGTAGTGGATGTCGTCCCAGTCGATCGTCCCCAGGTTCCCGCCCCAGGTGGGAGTGGGCCGCTCCTGGAAGTGGGCCAGCGCCTTGAGCCGGAACTCGAGCATCCAGTCCGGCTCGGACTTGTACGCGGAGATGTCGCGGACCACCTGCTCGGAGAGCCCCTTGGGCGCCTTGTACGCGTAGCCGGTCTCGGGGTCGTGGAACCCGAACCGCTCGGCGTAGTCGGAGCCGATCTCCTTCAGGGCCTCTTCCTGCTCGGTGAGCTCCTTCGGGGAGAGGATGGGGACGTTCGTCTCGGGTGTGGCCATCAGCAGTCCAACTTCACTTCGTCGTTTTCGATCCGCGCCTCGAAGGTCTCGACGGGCACGTACGCGGGGAGGGTCTTCGGCCGGCCCGTCCGCAGGTCGAACAGCGACCCATGCCGGGGGCACTCCACTGTACAGGCGGCCGGGTCGAACTCTCCCTCGGCCAGCGGGCCGTCGTCGTGCGAGCACCGATCCTCGATCGCGTAGAGCTCTCCGCTCTCGCAGCGAAAGACGCCGACCTTGCGGCCGTCCGCCTCGATCAGCTTCATCGTTCCCGCCGGCAGCTCGTCTGCTCGGCAGACGGTGATCGTCTCGGACACCGCCGGCTCGTCGTCGCTTGTGCTCGTCGTCACGTTAATCCTACTTCCGAGGTCGGATTTTAGCGATGGGGGCAGGTGGAACCCGCGCCCCCCATCGAGCGTGCCACGGCACGGCTAGATCGCCGCTGCCTGGGCGGGGTCGCCGCGCTCGCCCTCGTCCTCCCAGTCGGCGGGTCGGCCGAGGCTGGCCCCCTTGACCGCCTTCAATCCCAACAGCGCGCACTTGATCCGGGTCGCGGAGATGTCGATTCCCAGCAGGTCGAGGACGAACCCCTTCGGAAGCCGCAGGAGGTCCTCACGGCTCAGGCCCTCGAGCTCGTCGGTGAGCATGGAGGTGGCCGCGGTCGAGATCGCGCAGCCCTTGCCCTCGAACGTCACCTCGGCCACCCTGCCCTGCTCGTCGAGCCTGATGAACACGTGCTGCT
>JBIOZP010000090.1:0-33837 GCA_044871225.1 Solirubrobacterales bacterium | reverse complement strand
CCCGATTCCTCGGCGCGCTCGAGCTCGTGCTCGAAGCCGGCCACGTCGACGAACTCGTGAATCGGGGGGTCGAGCAGTCGGATCGTCACCGGCAGCCCGCTCATCGCCCGAAAGATCTCCACGAAGTCCGCCCGCTGGAGCTCCCCGAGGCGCTCCAACGACCGGTCGAACTCCTCGGCGGCGGCCCCGTCGGTTCCCGCGTTCCCGCCCGCCCGCTCCCTGCGAGAGCGCTCTCCGGCGATGAACATCTCGCGCACCAGCTGCTCGCGATCGTGGCCGAAGAACATGTGCTCGGTACGGCAGAGCCCGATTCCCTCCGCGCCCAGTTCCCGGGCCCGTGTGGCGTCCTCCCCGGTGTCCGCGTTGGCGCGAACCCCCAGGCGCCGAAACTCGTCCGACCAGGCCAGGATCTCCCTGAACGGCCCGCCCACCTGCGGTGGGACCAGGTGCACCTCGTCCGCCGTCACGACGCCCGACGAGCCGTCGATCGCGATCAGGTCTCCCGGATGGAGCACCTTGTCGCCGATCCGCAGCTCCGCCCCGCCGGGATCGATCTCCAGGGCTGTTGCCCCGCACACGCAGGGCCTGCCCATCCCGCGGGCCACGATCGCGGCGTGCGAGGACTTACCGCCCTGCGCCGTCAGGATCCCGCGGGCGGCGTGAAAGCCGCCGACGTCGTCCGCCGAGGTGAAGGGCCGCACCAGGATGACGTCCTCCCCGTTGGCCGCCTTCGCCTCGGCCTCCGAGGCGCTGAGGACGATCTCCCCCTGTGCGGCGCCCGGCGACGCAGGGACGCCGCGGGTCAGCTCCTCCGGGCTGTCGGCGGGGTCGAAGGAGGGATGCAGGAGCGCGTTCAGCGAGCCGGGGTCGATCTTGCGTAGCGCCTCGGCCCGGTCAAGCATCCCGTCCGCCACCGCGTCCGTCGCAAACCGGACCGCCGCCAGGGCGTGGCGCTTGGCGTTTCGAGTCTGGAGGATGAACAGGCGCCCCTCCTCGACCGTGTACTCGACGTCCTGGATGTCGCGGTAGTGACGCTCGAGCCGCGCCAGACTCTCTAGGAGCTCGGCGTGGACATCGGGCATCCGGCGCGCCAGGCCGTCGAGGTCCTCCGTGTTGCGAACTCCCGCGACCACGTCCTCTCCCTGCGCGTTGACAAGGAAGTCGCCGTCCGGGCGGGGGGTCCCGTCAGTCGGGTCCCTGGTGAACGCGACGCCGGCGCCCGAGCTGGGGCCGAGGTTCCCGAACACCATCCGCTGCACGGTGACGGCGGTGCCGAGGTCGTCCGGGATGCCGTTCAGCCGCCGGTAGGTCACGGCGCGCTCGTTGTTCCAGGAGTCGAACACCGCCTTCACCGCCAGGCGAAGCTGCTCTTCGGGGTCCTCAGGGAAGTCCTCGCCGGTTTCCGCCGCGTACAGCATCAGAAAGCGCTCGACCAGCGACCGCAGAGCGCCCTCGTCGAGGTCGCTGTCCACGGCGACGCCCGCCTGGTCGCGCGCCTCCGTCAACGCCTGCTCGAAAGCCATGGCGTCGACGCCCTTGACCACCTCGGAGAACATCTGCACCAGGCGCCGGCGGGAGTCCCAGGCGAAGTGCCCGTTGCCGGTGCGCGCGGCCAGGCCCTCCACGGCGGCGCCGGTCAGGCCCAGGTTCAAGATCGTGTCGAGCATCCCCGGCATGGACACCGGGGCCCCGGAGCGCACCGAGATCAGCAGCGGGTCGGCGGGATCGCCGAAGCGCTTCCCGTTGGCGCGCTCAAGCTGGCTCACCGCCTCGGCCACCTGCTCCTCCAGGCCGACTGGCATGCGACCGTCGCCCAGCATGTACTCGACGCAGGCCGCGGTCGTGATCGTGAACCCGCCCGGCACCTTGTCGGGACCCAGCACCCGAGTCATCTCGGCGAGGTTCGCGCCCTTGTTCCCCAACAGCTCGCGCATCTCCGCCGAGCCGTCTTCGAACGGATAGACCCAGCGCGAGTCTTGCTCGACCGCGCCAGCCTCGCCGCCGGTCCCTCGAAGCGGCTCGCGCTGCTCGGTGCTCATTCGCTCGGCTCGTCGCGATCGCGGCGGTGGCTTCCTCGGAGCACGCCGCTCCGCCGCGAAAGCGCGATCAGCTGATCCATTCCATCGGTCAGGGCGGAGAGATGATCGCGCATCTCGTCCTCGTTGCGATGCTCAAGCTCTCGCAGCCAGCCCAGGCGCCTCTGCAGGTCGCTGATCGCGGCCGCCCCGCTCGCGAAGCTCGGATCGATGCGCTCCGCGGCGGGATCCGGGCTGGCGCCCGGGTCGAGCTTCCTGCGCCACTCGTATCGCTTCGCCACGTATTCGGGGGGGATCACGAGGTTCAGCTGCTCCACGAACGAAAGCCACTTCAGCGCGCCCGAGTAGTCCCCGACCCCCGCGTCCGCGTCCGCCGCCGCCAGCACGAGCGCGACCGCCAGCTCGTGACGGGCCTCGTCGGTCGCGCGGTCGTCGGAGGGGTCGCGGTCCGCGAGCTCCTGGCCGTAGTCCTCGCCCAGCATCCGCGCGATGTATGGGCCCAGGTGCTTACCGGCGACCTTCGTCGGAGGCCACCACAGCGCGCTGCCGGCCGTCGCGACGCCTTCCCCCCGATCCGACAGCGCCGAACGAAAGAAGTCCGGCGCCTCGCCGGTGATCAGCGCCGCCCGGAGCACCGGCTGGAACGCCTGCATCGGGACGTGCGCGCCGGCTCGGGCGGCGATCGACCTGGCCGCGACGTCCGCCTGCTGCGCGGCGAGGCCGCCCTGCTTGACCGGGAACCAGGTCGCGTCGCCGGCTGCCCACACGGAGTCCAGCCCGTCCACACGCATGGCGGTGTCGGTTTGGACGAAGCCGCGGTGGCGCTGGGGAAGGCCCGGGAGTGGCGGGACCTCCAGTGCCGGGAGCGCGACCGCTGCGTCCGCGAACAGCGGCTCGCGGCCCACAATCTCGAGCTTGGCGCCGTCGAACCGATCGACCCGGCTCCCCGGGCGCAACTCCACGTTTGCCTGCTCCAAGCGGGCGGCGGCGAGTTGCGAAGCCGCCGGCCCGAATAGGTCGAGCGGCTCCACCTCGTGGGTGACCAGGAGGATCTCCACGTCCGCGAGCCGCCGAGCGTCGCGCTCGGCCGCGGTCAGCAGGGCGAGCTCGTAGGCGGCGATGGACCAGGTGGCCGCCTGCGGAACCACGAAGGCGAGCCGCTTCGTCCCCCGCCGCCCGAGAACTGCCAGGAGCTCCGCGAACCGGCGGCGCTCGGCCTCTCCGCCGAAGGTGAGGGCTCCCGGCACGGCTTCGGTCGGCCTCGCCCCGATGGCCACCAGGAGGGCGCCATAAGAGAAGCTTTGCCCCGCGGCGGTGGCGATGGTATGCGTCGTCGGGTCCACTGAGGCCAGCGCGTCCTTGATATGACGCGCGCCCGCCTCTTCCACGACCCGCTTCAGCTCGATTCGCAGGACGTCCGCGCTCCCAAACGGCTCGGCGACCAAGAGTGGCCTGTAGACGAACTCATCGGTGGGGCTCAGCAGATCGACGTCCAACAGCCCCTCGCCGATTGCCGAGAGTGCAAGGAGCGCTTCCAAACCGGCGACTCCGCCACCGGCGATCACCACCCGCATCCGTCCTGGCCTCGGCGGGTTCACTCCTCGGATCGTAATCGGGGCCCGAAGGTCATTCGAGGTGCGGCCGTTGGCCAACGGGCTCGGCTGGATCCTGGTGCTAGATTCGCCTACATGGCGCTGGTGTCCAAGTTAGGCCTGTTGTTCGTCGTCGCCGGCCTTGGATATCTCGGGTTCTACGTGTACGGAATCGTGTTGGGGGTCTTCTCGCCCGTGGAGCTGATCGGGTTCACGATCTTGGCGGTCTTCTTCGCAAGCGTTTTCGTGGTCCATGTCGTGCGTCTGCGACGCGCGATGGAAGTACCGCAGCAGCGGGAGGCGATCATGCGCGAGACCCACGTCCACCGCCAGCGGCGCGGATTCTGAGCACACGCCGGCCCAGAAGAGGCGGATCCGGCGGTGTTGACATTGGTGCTTGCCGCGTCAGGAACCGCCCTCGCCACCGGGCTGGGAGCGATCCCGGTGTTCATGCTCGGGGCGCGAGCGGCGTCGTTGCGGCCGCTGCTCTTGGGAATCGCGGCGGGGACGATGGCCGTGGCCTCGATCGTCGGGCTGCTGCTCCCCGGACTGGACGAGGGCCCGGCCGCAGCGGTCATCCTCGGCGCCGCGGCCGGAATCGCCTTCCTAGCGCTGGTCCGCGGCGCGCTCGAGGCGCGGCAACGTCACGTCGAGCGGGTGTGGAGCACCGGCGTGCGGGTCTCGGTCCTTGTCTTCGTCGTCCTGCTCGTCCACAGCCTGCCGGAGGGCCTTGCGATCGGCACGGCCTACGCTTCGGACACCGCGGGGCTGAGCCTGTTCGTGATCGTCGCCATCGCCGCCCAGAACATCCCTGAGGGGACCAGTGTCGCGATCCCGATGGCGGCTGCGGGGTTCTCGCGCTCGCGCCAGTTCTGGGCCGCCGTCGCGACCAGCGCGCCTCAACCGGTCGGGGCAGTGGTCGCCTTCCTGCTCGTCCGGCGGATCGAGCCGCTGCTCCCGTTCTCCTTCGGGTTCGCGGCCGGTGCGATGCTGACCCTGGTGCTGGTCGAGCTACTCCCCACAGCCGTGCGCGAGGGCCCCGCCGCGGCGACCTCCGGGACCTTGGCCGGAGCCGCGGGAATGCTCGGCCTGAGCGCGGCCCTCGGCGTGTAGCTCGCCGATTTCGGCGAGCGACGCCGATCAGTCGACGTCCGGTGAGCCGTAGGGATCGAGTGCCATCGGGTCGCGGTGCCACTCCTTCGGCAGCGCGACCTCGACCTCGAGCGGGTGCCGCGGCGGCTCGGGCTCGGCGTGGACTTCGCCGTGATACAGGAACGGCGCCAGGTAGCGCCCGCTGATCTTGTGGGGCGGCCACCACAGGCAGTCCAGGGACGCCTCCTCGGCGCCGGCGCCCCCGGCCACCTCGGCGCGCAGGTGAAGCGACTCGTCGCCCGTCAGGAGCTTGCCGCGCAGCACGGGGTGGAACGGCTCCACCTCGATCGCCGCGCCTAGACGGTGCGCGATGTGCGCGGCGGCCGCGTCCGCCTGCTGGGTCCCCAGCCCGCCTTGCTTGATGGGGAAGTTGGTCCCGTCCCCGGCCGCGTATACGTCCTCGACCCCCTCGACTTGGGCGTGCTCGTCGATGGGGATGAAGCCGTCCTCGTCCATGGGCAGGCCCGCGATCGCGGGCCCCTCCGTCTCCGGCAGCGCCACGACCTCGGCGGCCTCCAGCCGCCGGTCGCCAGGGGTGAGGATGAGCTCGCCGTCCTCGACCGCGCGCGCCCAGGCGCCCGTCTGAACCTCGATGCCTCGCGCGGCCAGGAGCTGCGCCACTGCCGCGCTGGCGGCGGGCCCGAAGATCGCCAGCGGTGACTGCTCGGGCGTCACCACCGTGAGCTGCACGTCGCCGAGCCGCTGCTCGAGCACCCTCCTCTGGGTCATCAGCGCGAGCTCGTAGATCGGCAGCGCCCAGGTGATGTGCGATGGCACCACGAAGGCGATTCGCCGCGGGCCCTGATCCTCGCTGAGCAACTCGTCAATGCGCAGCGGCTCGGGCGAGGGAAACGTCCTCGCCCCCTCGAGCGCCGGGCGAAATCGCGCCCCCACGCAGACCACCAGGAAGTCGTACCCGAGCCGCCCGTCGTCAAGCTCGAGCGCGTGATCGGCCGGCGCTACGCCGCGAGCGGCCCGCTGGATGAAGCGCGCGCCGAGCTCCTCGGCCAGCGGCTCAAGCGCGTGGCGCTCCGCGGGCCCCAGGTCGAAGGGCTCCTCGACCAGCAGCGGCTTGTAGACGAAGTCGGGTTCGGGCGCCACCAGCGTCAGCTCGGCGCGATCGCCGGCCAGGTCACGAAGCGCCATCAGCGCCTCCAACCCGGCGACACCGCCGCCCACGATCACGACCTTGCTGCTCATGTCGCCAGCACCCTCACGCCGTGGAGATAATGCCCGAACATGCTGCTCGCGTGAGGCGGTCGAAATCCGGGCGGCGGTGACGCGGAACCCGATGTCCGAGTCCCTGAGACCCGCTCGGCCCCGGGCCTGACCGGTACCGCGGACATTGGAAGGTCTTCGAGCGCCCAGCGACGGCGAGGCGCAGGCAGCGAAGTAAAGGCTCAGCGACGCCCCTGGACATCGCGCGACGGCATGGGCGCTACTGGGCTCGAACCAGTGACCTCCAGCTTGTCGAGCTGGCGCTCTCCCAACTGAGCTAAGCGCCCGGGGTCCCTGAGTCTATCCCGCTGCGCCTGGCCGAACCGAGGCGTTATCCGCTGCGGAGTGGCTCATCATGCGGCGTTCGCCGCTTCGAACATCCCTGCAAATCACGATTGAACTTCGGTTCAGGGGGTATTTGAAAGAGTGCAACTCGAACGGAGTCGAGGTGTTAAGTTAGAAGGAGTCGTTGCCGAGACTTAGGCGCGAGACTTAAGGACCGACGGGCCAGCGGCGGGATTCGCTGGCGGTACGTCCTTCGGATACAAAGGGCCCCCTCGAGGGGCCCTTTTCCGTTGTGTCGCGGCTCGGCCCCCTCATATCGACGGTCGCCTGCCCTCGCAAAAAGGAAGCGCAGACGCCGGGGCTGGGGCAAGGAGGAGAGGACAGTCCCAGCCACCGGACGCCTGCTTGTCTCTTCAAGCCTCCCTCCGACGCATCTTAACTGGCTGACCAGCCAGGATGCGCCGCGGGGGCTGGGGACGGTCAGGACGCGGCCCTACTCACTACTCCTCGTAAGGGTCCTCTTCGGCCGCCAGCTTCAGCGAACCCTCCCGGACGTCGTCGAAATGGCGCTCCTGGATCGGCAGGGCCCAGTCGACCAGCTGGCGGACCTCGTCCTCGCCCGCCTTCTCGTTCAGCTTGCCGAGCACCGCCCAATGCCCGACCTCTGCGGCCTCGGCCATGGTCAGGAACTCGAACCCGTCGAGACCGTCGGCGTCCGACCCCAGATAGGTGCTCATCATCTCGGAGGCCTCGCCCTTGGTCTCCCTGGCCTTTTCCACAATGGCCGTCTTCTTGCCCTCCCGGTTTCCGGCCAGCTCGGTACAGCGCTCTTCGGTCTCCGCGGCCTCCTGGCGCATCTGCTGCAGCTTCGCCGCCAGGTCGGAGTCGTCGATCAGCCCCTCGACCTTCTCGGTTGCCTCCTGCGCCGCCTGCGCGAGGCCGAGCACCTCGGCCAGCTTCTCCTCCAGCGTGTTCAGCTCTGCCATGTCACTTCTCCTGTGTCGAATGCAGACCGCCATTACCCCGGCGCCCGGAGCTCATTCCCCATCCACCTGCTCCAGCCTCCAGATCAGCGTGTCCTGGCGGGCGCTGTAGTGGAGGAGCGGTGGCCCGTCCAGCTCGAGTCCCAGCGGGGCAACCATCGTGTTCGCCTCGAACTCGGCGCTGGCCGGCTGAAGCGGCCAGGGCCGGTGGTGGATGTCTCCCCGGAGCACCCGGTGGCCCCCGGCCACGACGTAGACGCAGTAGCGCTCGGCGAGCCATCTCTCGATCGCGCCCTCGCGGACCTCGAGCCGTGGCCCCGTGGGACGGTAGGCGGCGCGAAGCTCCGCCGGCGGGCCCGCCCGGTCGATCCTCGTGCTGCGGTAGTCGACCTCCTCGCCGCGACAGTTCACCCGCATCCGCGCATGGAAGTACGGCAGTCGGTAGCCGCGCCTCGCGGCCGCCACCGCCGCCTGGCGAGCGGCGTCGAGGCTGAAGAAGTAGATGCCCGCCTTCCCAGCAAAGCTGACGTAGGTGCGGACGTTCAGCTCCGGAAAGCGCGACAGCCAGGGCAGCGGCGGCGTGCCGCGCCCCCGTACTCCAGTGATCAGGAAGGGAGTCACGCCGATCCACGCTTCGCCCTCGTACAGGTCGAGCTCGAGCGAGCTCGGGACGAGGGCCCTCAGCGCTGCAGCGTCCACCCGCCAGTGGGCGAACAGCAGCCGGTTCCAGGTCTGCCCCATGAGCCAAGGCCGTTCGGGAAGCGGCCAGGGGCGATGCTCTTGCCAGCTCAGGCTTCGTCGCTGTTCGGGAATCTCGTCGGCCGCGAAGGCCAGCACGGAAAGCGATCGCTCCGACGCGTCGAGGAGCGCCCTGGCGGCGTCGCGGAGCATCAGGTGATCATCGCGCGCCTGTCCGGGCGCGGCAAGGAAGGACCGGGGCTACACCCGGGCCACTAGCCGAGCGTTACAGGGGCGCGGCCCGGCGTCAGGCGCGCTCGGGAAGGTCCTGAGCCGGCCGGGTGGCGAACGGAAGCCGCCACTCGTCGCGGGTCTCGCCGTCGATCCACATCCGCCACTCGTAGCGCTCCCCCGGTGCCGTCGGGTGCCCTGTCGGCAGGTTGATGGCGATGGGATAGTCGATCCGGCTTCCCGGTTTGGCCTCCGCGGGCCGGCCGACCTTGAACCCGTCCTCCATGGCGACCGGCTGCTCCTCCCCGTCGGGCGTCGCGGCGATCACCGGATTGCCGTCCGCGTCCACCAGCTCCATGCGCCAGGTGTGGTCGGCATTCGCCTGGTCCCAGGGCACGTGGATCACGGCCGCGATCGCCGCCGGCACGGGCCCGGGGCCCGTGAGCGTCCACGCGCCCCCAAGGATGTAGAGCTTTCCCTCAGCGACTTGGGCCGAATCGGCGAGCAGCATCGTGACCTGGAACACAGTCCTGCTCCTTATAGAGGAACGCGGAACCGAGTAGGGCGCTCCGAACCGATTCTGATCCGTACTCTGCTCCTATGGACGGCGGCATCACAGTCGACATGGCTCGCGGCACGGTGAAGGTCGTGGTGACCGGGCTGGACGTGGTGGGGAAGGAGGACCCCGTACCCATGCTCGTCAACATGAAGCCCGATGAAGCGCGAGAGCTGGCCCACGCTCTGATCGACGCGGCTCGACGGGCCGAGGTCCAGTAGGCGGCAACCTCGCTCTGCCCTCTAAGGGTTGGCCTTGCGCGAAATACTGCGTGGCCGATGTCGGAGGAGCACATCGCGGTCGTGCGAGAGGCGTATGCCGGCTACCAGCGCGCGGCGCAGGGCGAGGACGACCTTGCCGCGGTGATCGCCGGCTTCTGCGCTCCAGACGTGGAGTGGCACCCGGTCCAAGAGCCGAGCCCCAAACGTGGGCGCGAAGGGGTGGTCGACGCGATTCAAGGCTGGTTCGACACCTGGGCAGACGTTCGGATCGAGCCACACGAGTTCATCGAAGAGGGCGACAAGGTCCTGGCTTGCGCCCGGGTAAGCGGTCGGGGTCGCAAGAGCGGGGTCCCGACCAGCGGTGAGTTCTTCCACGTTTTCACGCTGTCCAACGGCACCGTGACGCGCTTTCAGGAATTCTCCTGGAGTGCCGAGGCCCTCGAAGCTATGGGGCTGTCGGAATGACAATGTCCGAGGGGAACGTGGAGATCATTCGGCGTGCGTTCCAGGCATTCAATGAGCGGGACGTCGAAAGGATGTTGGCCGGCTGGGCCGACGACGTCGAGATGCGCCTGGTCGGCGGCTTCGCCGACTTGATGGGAGCGGAGTTCAGAGGCCACGAGGGCGTGCGGCGGTGGTTCAAGGAATGGGTCGAGAACGTGGACGTTCGGGTCGAGATCGAAGAGATCCACGACGCGGGAGACCGGGTCGTGGTAATCGCGCGCGCCGTCGGCGCCGGGGAGGTAAGCGGGGCACCCGTGGCCCTGCGCGGTGGTCAGATCTACACCTTTCGGGACGGGCTCGTCATCGCGGTCGACAACTACTACGAGGCAAGCGAGGCCTTGGAAGCCGCTGGGCTGCGGGAGTAGGTGATGTCGCAGGCGAACGTCGAGGTCGTGCGGAAGGCGCTCGCCCTTTATAACCGTCGCGACTTCCAGGGCCTGGAGGCGCTGAACCATCCCGATGTGGAGTTGGATTGGTCGGCGTCCCGTGCGCCATTCGCCGGCGTCTACCGGGGGTGGCCCGAGGTCTTGCGCTTCTACAAGGACGTCTTCGTCGAGGCTTTCGAGGAAAACGTGATTGAGCCGGAGCGCTTCATTGAGTCCGGCGATTCCGTGGTCGTCCCTAACACCGGCCGGGTCCGAGGCCGGGATGGCATCCATGCGGTCGTGCGAAGCGCCCTGCTCTTCGCGGTTCGCGACGGGTGGATCGTCCGGATCCGTCTGTACCAGGAGACGGACGAAGCCCTCGAAGCCATTGGGCTTTCGGACTAGACAATGCGCGTTTTCGCCACCAGGACGATCAGGGCAGTGAAGCTGCTGGCTCGCGATGGCCGCATTCCGAAGCCGCTGCGGTGGATCGCTGGTATCGCGCTCCTGCCAATCCCTGGCCCGGTCGATGAGGTTGTGCTGATTCTGGTCGCCCCGTTGTTCGCCGTGGTCTACCACGAGCCGATGCGTGAGGCTTGGCGACAAACCGCAGCCACCTAGCTCGCGCGCCGCTCTCCACCGCAGAATCGCCAGAAGTGGCCAAAAGCTGCGGAAGTGGGTCAAACAGCAAGGGACCTCCGTATGAGTCACCTAGGTTCCGGGTAGCCCTGATACCTAGTAGCAAGTATGTGCCCTCAGGCAGGGCAACGGGCGCCGGGGTCCTCTTACAGGGGTGAGAGGAAACAGGCCCGCGGTGCCCCATAGGTCCTTCCTGCGCGACACACATCCGGGCGGGAATCTGGAATCGGATGGCGGGCCGCTCTGCTTCGCTTCGGATGTAGGGTTTCCGTGAGCCGTCCATCGGGGAACAGCTCGGCTGCCTGTGGCCTCACGCCGACTCGGCGCTTACGGCGGGATGCGTGCCGTAAGAGAAGCTGAGATGGGTCCTGCTCGCACACACCGACTCCACAGCCTGCTCGCGATTGGAGAAACACGGGCACGTGGAGGGCGAGCTGGACTTGGCCGAGGCGGGGCAGCTTCACGGCGACGCGGATGCGGCGATTGCCGACCGTCGACCGGTCATTCTCGACCTCTACCGGTTGCCCGTTCATCGACTCGACCGGGCTGCGGCTGGTCCTTCATCTCCACTTCCCCTCCCAGGCGTGGCGCTCCCATGCCAAGGTCGCGACTGCCATCCGATAAGCGTCCGCGACCCCGTTCCGAAACAAGGCGATGGGTAGCCGAAGGCTTGACCTGTCTGGACAGGGATGCCCCAGGCAGGTCAGCCTCAGGGAACACAACTGAGGGGCCTCCATGGGC
The DNA here is from genome assembly GCA_044871225.1 of Solirubrobacterales bacterium. Classification (GTDB taxonomy): domain Bacteria; phylum Actinomycetota; class Thermoleophilia; order Solirubrobacterales; family 70-9; genus AC-56. The sequence continues at coordinate 22,636 of JBIOZP010000090.1, read as the reverse complement.
GGGACGAGTCCCTCACCGGGAGCGCCGTCGCTCTGCTCCGGGGCGGCGGTGCTCCCACCTGCCTATCCCGTTTCTGACGCGAGATACTGGGCGGGCGATGTCGCAGGAGAACGTCGGGCGTGCAGTTCGTTATCCCGTCTCGCTGCCCATGCGAGCAGGCCAGCGCCGGAGCTTCGACGAACGCCTGCTTGTCCGATTCCCGGCGCTCTACCGGCCATTCGCGGCCGGTTGGACGAGGCTTGCTCCTGGCTCGCGGCTTCGTGGGCTGCTGCTGAAGCGCACGGTGGCGCGGGGTGCGGCGGCCTTCAATCGTCGTGACTTCGAACTCGCATTTTTGGCTCTCGATCCTGAGATCGAGTGGGTGGAGGATCCTCGGCGAGCCGACGGACGCATCTACCGAGGCCACGAGGGAGTGCGGGAGTCCTTTGAGAGTTGGCTTGAGAACTTCGAGGAGTACGAGGTCACCGTAGAGTCGATGGTCGACTGCGGCGACAAGCTCCTCCTCTACGCCCGCGAGGAGGGACGCGGGAGCCTCAGCGGCGGGACCATCAGCCAGCGGATCTACACCGTCCAAACCTTCCGCAACGGCAAGGTCACCCGCTACGAGGAGTTCTACGAGGAGCAGGATGCCCTCGAAGCCGCCGGACTCTCGGAGTAGACGATGTCGCAGGAGAACGTGGAGGTGGTGCGTCGCAATCAGGACGCGTGGAACCGGTGCGACCTGAGGACGTGGTTGGAAACATTTAGCTCCGACGGAGAGATTGACTGGTCGCGTTCCCGAGGGCCGCTCAAGGGTGTCTATCGCGGCCATGGCGAGCTCAAGGACTTCTGGGATGAGTTCTGGTCGACGTTTGAGGATGTCCAGGTTGAGACCTACGGCGTCGCCGAGGCGGGGTCGGAGGTCGTGGTCTCGAACACCGCCCATATGCACGGGCGCCAGGGAATCGAGGTGACCGCCAAAAGCACGTTCGTATGGACGGTCGAGAACGGGCAGATCACTCGCTTTCGCCTGTTCCAGGAGCGAGCGGAGGCCCTCGAAGCCGTGGGGCTTTCGGAGTAGGCGATGTCGCAGGAGCACGTGGAGATCGTGCGCCGATGCGTCGACGCGCTCGACAGGCGGGATTTTGACGCGGCGCTGAAGTACCCCCCCTGAGCGGGGGATTCTTGAAGGCGCCTACCGGAATCGAACCGGTGTAAACGGCTTTGCAGGCTTCTAGGTTGCGGCCTGCTCGGGTGTCTCAGGCACGATTCGGCGCTCTGAGTTGCGCTCAGTTTCACCCGAACTAGGGCAGTTCGGGACACCGTTCGGGACACGCTGCGAAACGGCATTACGAGCCTCTGATCCGAACGCCTCCTGGAGCGCAGCGGCATCCTCGCGCCGCGGCTTGTGGTGCAGGTAGCGCTGGGTGGTCGAGTAGTGCTGGTGTCCCATGTAGCTCTGCACCGCGTACGGGTCGAGCTTCGTGATCGCCGCCGTACCGAAAACGTGGCGAAGGTCATGGAAGCGAACCCGGCGCAGGCCCGCCCGCTCGAGCGCCTCGTAGTAGCGACGTCGAAGCGTGAAGTGGTCGAGGTAGTCCCCGACGGTGGAGCAGAACACGAGGTCACCGTCACCCGTGAAGTGCTCGCGCCCCTTCAACGTCGCCAGCGTGTCCATGACCTCGGGCATCATCGGGACGCTTCGGACGCGCTTGCCCTTGGGCACCTTCTCCCGACCGCCCGTGTAGTTGCGCCGGACGTGGAGCAACCCGTCGACGAAATCGACGTGCTCCCAGCGCAGCGCCAACAGCTCGCCTTGCCGCAGACCCGTGAACGCTGCGGTCTTGTAGATGGCCGCATCCTGGGCAGACGCAGCCGCAACGGCAAGCCGGTACGTGCCGCCCGATAGCGGCGGTTGGCGACGATCCGACGGCAGCGCTCCGAGCAGAAGCGCTTCAGCGGATGCGTGAGCCTGAACGACCCTCCGCAGTGCTCACATCCCCGCATCAAAGACTGCCCTCCCCGTGGCCAGGGATCCCTCGACGCTCTCGCCAGACCGCCCAGGTGGTTCCTGGGGCGCGCCAGATAGGAAAAAATGGGTTGAGGTGTGGGCAGGAAACCCTTCGGCGCTTTCGGGAACCGCGTAGGGGGGTCCGTACATAGCTCTTTCCTTCCATAGCTCTTGAAATGAACGAATTTTTTGTAAGCCGACCCACCTCCGTGGTCCCGAACCGCCGAGCGGGGGTCCTCCCCCACCCGCCTCGCTCCAAGCAGTAGGCTGGCGGAGCGGTCGGGTCTGACGACGCCCCGAAGCTGGGTCCCGCATCCGGCAATGGCATCCCAGGGGTCAGAATCGAGACTCGGAAGGCGCGACCGCTTCTCTTTTTGTCGGAGATGCGTCCAGCGCTTGGGTTTGAGAGGCATCGGACGGGTAGCCGACTATTGACCTGTCTGGACAGGGATGCCCCAGGCAGGTCGGTTTGGCAGGACGGCTGAGGGGTCCGAGATGGCGGGATGTGCCCCTCGCCGGGAGCGTCGCGCTCTCCGGAATCCCTGGGTAGCGGCGCTCCCACCTGCCTGCGGACTTCGGGTGATGGTAGGCCGCGAGCGTCGCGGTTGCGCGGCGCCAGCAGCGGGTAGTGGGCGTGGTGGCCTGTCTGGAAACAACTGGAAGCCCCAGGCAGGTCAGCTGATACGACGAATGGCTACGAGAGCCTCCTCCTAGGGCAGCCTCTCGTAGGGAGCGCCGTCGCCCGCCCTCTCTCGCTGGGTGGCGGCGCTCCAGACCTGCCGCAACGCTTGCCTGGTTTGTGCGCCGCGTCACAGACGCCGCGACCCAGTCGGGGATAGCTTTGCCCGCAGCACCTGGAGGGGGTAGTTAGCGCCCCGCTGGCCTGGCATCCCAGTCGGCGGGGCGCTTCATCGCGCGAGATACTGCGCGGACGATGTCGCAGGAGAACGTGGAGGTCGTGCGGCGTGGCTTCGAAGCCTTCGCCCAGGGAGGGCCTGACGCCATGAGCGACTTCTGGGCGGCCGACATCGACTACCGGGCCATCGAGGGTGCGCTCGATGACCGTGGGCCGATGCATGGGAAAGAAGCCGTACGGGCTCATTTCCAGGACTGGTTCGACACGTTCGACGACCTGAAGGCCGAGCCGCTGGAGCTGATCGACGCGACAGACGAACAGGTCGTGACGGTGTTGCAGTTCGGCGGCCGCGCCAAGCTGAGTGGCGTCGAGACAAACCTCACCTATGCGGTCCTCAGCAAGATCCGCGACGGGAAGATCGTGCGGGGCCGCGAGTACTGGACGCGCGACGAAGCCCTCGAAGCCGCCGGGCTCCGGGGGTAGGCGATGTCGCAGGAGAACGTCCAACTCGTGAAACGCTTGATCGATAGCTGGAATCGGGGTGAAAGGTCGGGGGAGGGCGAGGTTGATCCTGACCTTGTGATCGAGAGCCGTTTCCGGCCCGAGCCCTACTCCGGACTGGATGGCTTGGAACAGTGGACGCGTGAGATCGATGAGCAGTTCGAGGAATGGCAGATCACGGTGCAGGACTGGCGCAGCTCGGGCAACCGGGTTGTCGCGCTCGGGCAGATCCATATGCGAGGCCGCGCCGGCGGCGTCGAGTTCGACCAACCGGCGGCGGCCGTTGTCGAGGTCAGGGAACGAAAGCTGTTTCGGCTTCGACTCTTTGGCGACCATGGGGAAGCCCTCGAAGCCGCCGGGCTTTCGGAGTAGGCGATGTCGCAGGAGAACGTGGAGGTCGTGCGCGCCTCGAACCAGGCGTGGAATGACGACGACATGGATGCCTTCCGCGAACTGTTCGATCCCAATGTCGTCCTTCGGACCGTCGGAAACTGGCCAGAGCCGGGGCCGTATGTGGGACGCGATGCGGTCATGGGCTTCTATCGAGGTCTTCGTGCTGCCTTCGACGAGGATCAGGTTCGGGCGACCAGCGACTACCTCGACATCGGTGACCGGGTGGTCGTCAGGATGGCCATGGACAGCGTTGGGCGTGGGCCCCCGGCGAATCTGGAGTCCACGCTCGTCTTGAGTGTGCGGGACGGCCAGATCCGCAGCGTCGAGTTCTTCTGGGATCACGATGAAGCCCTCGAAGCCGCCGGGCTTTCGGAGTAGGCGATGTCGCAGGAGAACATGGAGATCTTCAAGCGGGGCGCAGAGGCTTGGAACCAAGACGACTTCGATGCGTGGATCGACCTGATCGACCCTGAGATCGAGTGGTTCGCACTGATGGAGGTATTTCGCGGCCATGCCGGAGTCCGACAACTCTGGGAGAGCTTCAAGGCCGACGCGACACTCAGGGTTCGATTCGATGACATTCGCGATCTCGGGGAATTCGTGCTCGCCCTGGGAGCGATGGAGACCACAGGACCCACAACGCAGCTGCACTTCACCGGCGAACTCGCACAGCTGGCCACCTATCGCGGCGGCAAGCTCATCCAGTCCCGTGATTTCCCGAGCCATGCCCAAGCCCTCCAAGCCGCTGGGCTGTCGGAGTAGGCGATGTCGCAGGAGAACGTGGAAATCGTGCGCCGGGCGCTCGAAGCGTGGAACCGGCGTGACCTGACGGCGTGGCTCGCGACCATGCGCTCGGACGCGGAGATTGACTGGTCGCGTGCCGAAGGGCCGTTCAAAGGCATCTACCGGGGTCATCCCGCCCACCGGGACTTCTGGGACGTGTTCTGGTCGACGTTTGAGGACGTCAAGGTCGAGTCCCACGGGTTCACCGAGATTGGCCCCGACGTCGTGTATTCGAACACCGCCCGCTTCCGGGGCCGGGACGGAATCGAGGTGGCAGCGAGGAGCACGCTGCTGAACACGGTCGAGAACGGGCAGATAACTCGTCTTCGGATGTTCCGAGAGCGAGCCGAAGCCCTCGAAGCCGCCGGGCTGCGGGAGTAGTGCCGTCACCGTCCTCTCCCCGTCCCATCGCCACTCATACCCGCCCCCGTGTTGGCGCATTGGCGCGCGCCAGGAGCCGCCTCGCGCGGTCCCAAAGAGGGAAGCGGGTTCGAGGTCATCCCCCTCCCACCCGACGCGAGATACTGCGCGGGCGATGTCGCAGGAGAACGTCGAGGTAGTCGGGCGCATGTACGACGCGTTTGAGCGAGGCGACTACGAGCGGAGTCTCTCGTACCTCGATCCTGAGATCGAGTTCTCTCAGCCGGCGCAGGAGCCGGGGGGCGGGATGTACCACGGGCACGAAGGCGTCATGCAGGCGTTCGCGAAGTGGCTCGGCCCGTGGGACGAGTACCACGTCGAGGTGGATGAGCTGAGCGACCTCGGTGACCATGTGCTGGCCAACACGCGCCACCACGGCCGCGGCAAGGGCAGCGGCGCGCCGGTCGAGATGCAGATTTTCCAGCTGATGACGCTGCACGACGCCAAGATCGTGCGGATCAGGATGTACTACGACGAGGCCGAGGCCCTCGAAGCCGCCGGGCTGCGGGAGTAGGCGATGTCGCAGGACAACGTCGACGTCAGCGGGATGAACGTTGAGGACCTGCCCGCCAAGTTCGGCGTGGATGTCTTTGTCCCGGCCAACACGGTCCCCGCCCTGAAGGCCGAGGGACGGCCGACAGGAGGCCTGATCGACCAGGGCGCTGAGCGCGGTACCGAGAAGTGGGGCGTGGTCGGCGACCGGCCGGTCCTCTTCAGGGGATACGGCAAGTGGGCCGACCGCTTCCTGCGGGACGGGTGGAAGGTCGAGGCCGTCGTCGGCCGGCCACTCATGCCCGATACCTCCGGCAAGGGGTCCAGAGTGGACCACGTGCCAAGCTTCGAACCGGTCTGGCTTCTGGCGACTCCGCCTACCAGCACGCGAGCGTGAGGAGGCACGCAGCCTGACCCAGGAACCCCGCATCGGCGGGGTGAGAAATCCTGCATGCCTGCGAACGAAGCCCTCGAAGCCGCCAAGCTGCGGGATTAGGGCGCTCACGCCGCTTGTCTGTCGAGGGCCGATAGCGCCATCTCCACCCGCTCCTGTGCCCACGCGGGCTCGCGGTGCTTGCGTAGGTGACAGGCCTCGTGACACGACGCGAGGTTGGCCGGGTCGTTGCTGCCCCCGTCGGCGACCTCGACCAGGTGGTCGACCTGGTCGGCGCCGGGTTGGTCGCAGAGGTAACAGGTCCCTCGGTCTCGGGCCAGCACCTTCCTTCGCAGCGTGCTCCATGCTCCACCGGATAGGCCCATGCGCTGACGCCGGCAACTACCCGCCCAGGGCGCGGGCTTGTGCGCCGGGCAGTAGCTCTCCGGCGAAGGAACACCGCAGCGAACGCATGAGCGCAGGACGGTCACCCTGTGCCTACCTGTAAACCGGTAACCGGCGAGTGGAAAACGCGACCTCGGTTCGGAAGCATTCCAGGCGGGGGGCGGCGCTCCACAGTCCGGGAATGGATTCCCCTAGGCAGCTTCGATTGGGGGAGAGTCCAATGGAGAGAGCCGCCCCCCGTCACTTTGGCTCCTCGCCTCCGTGCATCTCGCGGACCAGCTGGATATGGCCCGCCTTCGGCGCCAGTAGCCGGGCGGCGAGCTCCTCGGGGTCCTGGTCTGGTTCCTGAGCGTCTTCGGGTTCGGCTGGGTGGATCGAATCGACCAGCTCACGGTTCACCTCTGCCTTGGTCGGGACGTCCTGACCGCGAAGCTGAGCGGCCATCTCCATGAACTCGGCGCGTGTTCCCTCACGCTCGGTCATCAGAGCAGCTCCACTCGCTCGGGCTGGTCCTCGGCGGCGTTCTTGGCGCTCATGTTGGCGCCGACGAACCCGCCCGACTGGGCACGGACCCTTGGCGGCTCCTCGGTGGTCAGCGGAACCAGGCTCACCGACCGGGGAGGCTGGACCTCGGCCAACCGCTGGGCGAAGGCCACCGCCTGCTCCACCGTGCGGTCGTGCCACACATCTCGAGCATCGAGGCCGCCGACCGCGTGGGCGATGTGGCCCTGCCGGGTGGTCGAGGCGCGGTACTCATCCGCACCTTCGAGCAACACGGCTGCGGCTCGGCGCAACTTGAGCGCCGCAGCCTTCCCGTTGGTCAGGTACTCGCGGCGGGCGAGCTGGTCGGCGCTCTCCTCGGTGACCCGATGCAGCTCGGCTTCGAGCTTTCGGATTCTCTCGTCGGCGCCTTCGAGGATCGCCGGCCACCTGTTGCCGCTCTGGCGCGTGTCGAACTCGCGGTGTAGCTCGGCGGCCTTCGTGTTCGGTCGCGGATGACCGCCCGCGAATTGGGCCTCGTCAGTCCGGGCGAGCTGGTCCAGCTCTATTTCGAGCTGCCTGGTCTCCTCGACCCAGGCGAGTGCCTCGTTCCCGAGCCGGTTCCGCTCGGCTCGAGCCGCCTCCAGCTGCTCCTCGATTGCCGCGACCTCTGTGGCAGGGTCGAGCTTTGTCTCGGTCTTAGTCGTCATGTCGTTCTCCGTGTCGTTTGTCGGGTTCCTACGGCGCAGGAAGTGAGCGCCGGCGCGGGGTCCCCGCACGATCCCCACGCCGGCGCATGCGCGCGCTGCGCGCCCCCACGTCGAACACCCCGTTTGTAAGGAGCGACGTGGGGCCTCGCCCGCAAGCGGGACGCGGGCGAAGTTGTGAAAGGTCACTCGGGCTCCTCGGTTACGAGCGGCCCCGTTCCAACCATGTGCGCAGCTCTTCCGGGTCGATCCTCACCGCCCCCCGCTGCACCGGCTGGAGATGCGGCAAATCCTCATCCCTCACCCAGCGCGCCAGTGTGTCCCGATGCACGCCGGCCAGCTCGGCTGCCTCGTCAATTGTCAAGAGGCGGCTGGTTGCGTTTGTCAAATCTTGTCCTTCCCGGTCGGCCCATACCTTGGGCTGCGACCTGTGGCGCGGCGCCGATATGCGGGCGCCAGCTCGACCCAAATCGGGGAATCCTCCGGCGGCGCTCTGGAGCTTTCCGCCGGTCGAGCTTGCGATTTACAGGCGCAAACCCGAATATTTCCCTCACTAATATACTAGACTATTCAGGGTACCTTTGTCAAGTTTCGTGCCTGGACGGGCTTGCTCATGCAGGCGTTCGAGAGCGCTTCGCCCCTGGGCCTCACGCTGGCCCCCAGCAGCTCGTCCACGCGCCCCTCCACCGGCATCCCCCGCGCCCCGCGCGGCGGGACACATTCGGGACACGCTTCACCTTCGATAGCGCTCCCGCCACGAGAAAAACCCCGCCGTAGCGGGGCTTTCCTCAGAGGCGCCTACCGGAATCGAACCGGTGTAAACGGCTTTGCAGGCCGCTGCGTAACCACTCCGCCAAGGCGCCGCGAGGAGAGCTTAGCCCGGCGCTTGACCGCCTTTCCCAGCGGTGAGGGCCCATTTGGGGCATGCCTCCCCGGAGCTGCTCGTAGGGCCACGTCCCTGACTTTTGACCACCCAGCCCGTTGCACCCCCTGGAGAGGCGGTTTCGGGCTTCCCGAAATGGGGTTTCCAATCCCGATCCCACGGCCTGATCAGGGAGTGCCGCCTCTCCGTTTTCTCGCAACGAGCGACGTCAGAGAGACAGCCTGGCGGCTCTTGGTACCGCACCGGGGTAGACCGGCTGGACGGCAGTCGCCGCCTGGGAGACCCTTTGAGGCGGGGGCGGCGCTCCGTCTCTCGGGATGGACTTCTGGCCTAACCGGAGGAGAGTCCGGCGGAGACCAACGTCGCCCCCACCCTGCGACCGGAGCCCGGACGCCTCCTCGCGAGATACTGAGCCTGCGATGTCGCAGGAGAACGTCGAGATCGTCAAGCGGTTCAGCCGCCTGTTCGAGCAGGGCGATCGCGACGGGTGGCGGGAGTACTTCGTCCCTGACGTGGTCTGGGACACCTCGGCGAGCGAGATGCCGGCGGCGGGCGTTTACCACGGCTACGAGGGGGTCGAGCGGTGGTTTCGCGACTGGCTCGAGACCTGGGCGGACTACGAGATCGCGTACCGCGAGTACATCGACGCCGGGGACGCGGTCGTGGTCGCGTTTCGTCAACGCGGGACCGGCCGGGGGAGCGGCGTGAGGACCGAGCGTGACTTCTTCGTCGTCTACGACGTGAGGGAATCGAAGGTGGTCCGCTTCCGCTTGTACGAGTCGCGGGAGGACGCCCTGCAAGCCGCCGGGCTTTCGGGGTAAAGGCCGCCTTGCTCGCCTGCGATTGAGAGTGCGGAAAACGGGTAGTGGATGCCCGACCTGTCTGAGTGGACGAGACCAGGCGGGTTCTCTCATCCAAAGAAATACCGCGAGGGGCTCCTGCACGCGAAGCTGCGCCTCTCGCGGGGAGCGCCGCCCCTCTCCCCCCTTTGAGCGGCGGCGCTCCCGCCTGTTCGCCCTCCGCAAGCCGTAGGGTTCCGGGTAGGCCTTGGACTTCACCCTGTTCAAAGCGATCAACGGCTTCGCCGCGCATCACGACGCGTTCGAGGACCCGCTTCGCTTCTTCGCCCTGGACGCACAGTTCTTCTTCGCGGCGCTCCTCGCGGCGCTCTTCTTCACCACCGGCAAGTGGCGCTCCGACAACGCCCGCCACGGGGTCGTCGCGGCCGGGTTCAGCGCCCTCCTGGCGCTCGCGATTGCCCACCTCATAGGCGACCTCTGGGACCGGGCTCGCCCCTATGAAGCCCACCCGGGCGCCACGCACCTGTTCGTCTCTCCTTCGGGCGATCCATCGTTTCCCTCCGACCACGCGACGGCCGCGTTCGCGATCGCCGTCTCGATCGGGCTTCGGAGCAGGCGGGCCGGCTGGGTCGCCCTGGGAATGGCAGCCGTCGTCTCCGTGGCGCGGGTCGCGGTCGGGGTCCACTATCCAGGCGACATCGTCGGCGGCGCCGTGCTCGGCACCGCTTGTGCGCTGCTTCTGTGGGCTCCGCCGATTCGCCGCCCCCTCCACTCGCTTGCCGAACGGGGGGGCCGGATCTACGAGCAGCTCATCGACCGGGTCTTCCGCCGGCGGCCGGCCGTCCCCTGACCCCGATGGATCGCGGTGAGGCCGAGGGGATCGCATTCCGCGAGGCTCTCCCCTCGAGCAGCGGCGGCCTCGTCCCGGCCCTTTGCCTGCACGGCTTTCCGGAGACCTCGTACATGTGGCGCGACGTGCTTGCTGCCCTGGCCGATTCCGGGCGTCGCGCCGTGGCGCCGGACCTGCCCGGCTTCGGCGACTCGCGCCCCGATCCACCCGGCACGTGGGAGCGCCAGATCGAGGCCGTCGAGCGCTTCCGCGTTGCGCTGGGCCTGGAGCGAGTGGCTTTGGTGGTCCACGACTGGGGAGGCCTGATCGGGCTGCGATGGGCGTGCGATCACCCCCGCGCCGTCGCCGCCCTGGTGATCTCCAACACGGGCTTCTTTCCGAACGGCAAGTGGCACGGGATGGCCCGGTCGCTCCGAACCCCCGGCGAGGGGGAAGAGCTTCTCGACGCCCTCACCGAGGACGGGTTCGCGCAGATGCTCGCCTCGCTGTCCCGCGGCTTCGACGCCGCCACCGCCGCCGAGTACTGGAAGAGCTTTGCGACGGAGGCGGGAAAGCGGGCCGCCCTCGACCTGTACCGCTCGGGCGACTTCGAGAAGCTCGAGCCCTACGAGGGACAGCTCGCGAACCTGGACGTGCCGACGCTGATCCTGTGGGGGGCGGACGATCCCTTCGCGCCGATTGCCGGCGCGTACCGCTTCCAGCGCGAGATCCCGCATGCCCAGCTCGTGATCGTCGAGGGGGCTGGGCACTTCGTCTACGCCGACGAGCCGCAGCGGTGCGCGCGCCAGGTCGCCGAGTTCCTGACCGGCGCGGGCGTCTGAGCGCTCAGGGCTTGGCCAGCGCGAGGCGGTCGATCTTGCCGTTGCTCGTGCGCGGAAGCTCGTCGTGGATCACGATCCGCCGCGGGACCATGTGGTCCTCCAGGTGATCCGCGCAGTAGGCGCGAAGCGCCGCTTCGTCCACGGCGGCGCCGTCCCGCAGCGACACGTGGGCGTGGACGGCCTGGCCCAACAGCCGGTCCGCGATCCCCACCACCGCCGCCTCGCGCACCCCGTCGGCTCCGTGCAGCACGTCCTCGATCTCGCGCGGGACAACCTTCTCGCCGCCCGACTTGATCAGGTCGTCCCGGCGCCCCACGAAGTACAGGTAGCCCTCCTCGTCGCAGCGAAACAGGTCCCCGCTGGCCAGAACTCGCTCCCAGGGCCAGCGCCCGGGCCGAAGGCGCTCGGCCGTCGCCTCGGGGTCGTTCCAGTAGCCCTGCATCACGTGTGAGCCGCGGATCATCAGCTCGCCGACCTGGCCCGGGCCCGCCACGTTTCCCTGCTCGTCCTCGACCCACGCCTCCGTCCCGGGGATCGGGACCCCGACCGAGGTCGGGCGCGCCTCGAGCTGGTCCGGTGGCAGGTAGGTAGCGCGCTTGCACTCCGTCAGCCCGTACATCGAGAACAGGCGGGCGTTGGGGAACGTCCGGCGGATCGCCTCCACGGTCGGCTTCGGCAGGGCGGCGCCCGTGTTGGTGAGGAAGCGAAGGGCGGGGAGCTCGCGATCGGCCAGCCCCCGCAGCGACAGCAGGACCTGGAAAACGGTCGGAACGCCAGGCAGGCCGGTGACGTCCTGGGACTCCAGGAGCTGCACGACCCGTCCCGGAAATGCGAAGTTCGGCTCCAGCACCAAGGTGGCCCCGATCCGCATGCACATCAGGAGCTGGTAGAGCCCGTAGTCGAAGGAGAGCGGCAACACGCACAGGACGATGTCCGAGCGCTCCATGCCCAGGTACTCGATGATCGACTCGGCCGCGAAGCTCATGTTGGCGTGGGTGAGTGTCACGCCCTTCGGGTCCCCGGTCGATCCCGACGTGTAGATGACCGCCGCCAGATCCACGCTGATCGGCGGCGTGGGCGCCGTGCCGTCGGAGCGGGCCAGCGTCTCGACGTCCTGGACGATCGCGATCTCGCCTGCCTCGGACACCGCCGTGGCGACCACCTCGGCGCGCTCGGCGTCGCACAGGACCGCCGCCGCCTGCGAGTTGGAGAGCACGTGGGTGAGCTTCTCGTGCTTGATCGTGGGGTTGAGAGGCGAAAACGCGGCCCCGGCCCGGAGCACCCCGTAGATCGCGATCGCGGCCTCGATCCCGTTCGGAAGGACGATCGCGACGCGGTCGCCGCGCTCGACCCCGAGCTCGCGAAGGCCCGCCGCCGCCCCGTCTACCAGCCGGTCGAGCTCGCCGTAGGTGAGCCTCCTCTCAGCGCTGACCAGCGCGACGCGGTCCGGATCCCGGACGGTGGCGGCGCGAAGGTCCTCGCCGAGCGGGCGGGTGCTCATCCCTCGTTGCGCTTGCGCTCGACGTAGCCGGCGATGGCATCGATCGAGCCAAAGTTCTCCTCGGTGATCTCGACGTCCTGGACCTCTACCCCGTAACGCGCCTGGACCTCCTCGACCAGCTCGACGAAGCCGAGCGAGTCGACGATTCCCAGGGCCAGGAAGTCATCCCCGTCCTTGAGCTCGACGCCGGGGTGCAGGTACAGGAAGTTCTCCTCGATGTACCCGCGCATGTCCCCCTTGACGTCGCTGGTGATCTCCGTCATACAACCTCCTTCGTAGCTGGCTTTGCGGTGCGATCGATGCGGATGCGCGGCTGCTCGGACTCGGCCGGATAGTGGCTCGCCTTCCTACCGACAAACTCGCGATGCCAAAGTTGCGTCGACAGGATGCCGACCAGCGCCATCGACTCGCGCATCCCGGTCGCCCGCCCCGTTCGGCAACGGCGCAGGAGGCCCTCCACGCGCGAGGGCTCCCACAGGCCCGTGTCGGCCAGCGCGGCCGGCGACATCAGCTCCTCCACCCACCCAGGCGCGCCGGGGGCGAAGAACGGGGCGATCTCGGGAGCCCGGTAGGGCTGCTTCACGCGCTCGGCGATCGCCGGAGGCAGCACGCTGGCCGCCAGCTTCCGCAGGGCGACCTTCTCGCGCATGCCGTCCAGCTTCTCGCGGTCCGGCAGGCGTACCGAGTGGGCGAACACCCTGTGATCGAGGAACGGAAAGCGCCCTTCGACGCCGTGAGCCATCGCCACCCGGTCGCCCTGGGCCGAGAGCAGGTACGGGTCCAGCAGGGTCGTCACCTCGAGCCAGGCTGCCCGCTCGAGGCGGCTCCAGCGCTGAAATCCCGGCGGCAAGCCGGCGCGCAAGCGATCCAACGAGGCGTTCGGGCCGATCTCGGCGGCAACCTCCGGACGGTAGAAGGCCTTGACGGTCGCCGTGGCCTCGGCGCGGGTGAGGTGGGAGCCGAGCTCCTCGTCGTCGGCCCCGGTCTCGAGCAGGAAGCGCCGCCAGGCTGGTCCGCGGCGGGCCACCGACGGGCCCAGGTAGGAGTAGAGCTGCTCCAGCATCTCGATCGCCTGCCCGGGGTTGTGTGAGTTGATCTCGCGCAGGGTGACCTCCTTGAAGAGCTCGTAGCCCCAAAAGAGCTCGTCCGCGCCCTCCCCCGTGGCAACCACCGTGATCGCCTGCTCGCGCACCTGTCTGGCCAGGAGGTAGAGCGGAACCGGTGCCGTACGCACCAGCGGCATCTCGGCGTGGCGGACGACTTCCGGGAAGGCGGTTGCGATCTCGCCCGGGCCCGCGTCGACGACATGGTGGCGGGTGCCGATCGCGCTCGCGACGGCCTCCTGGTGGGAGCGCTCGTCATAGCGAGGATCGGAGAACGCGATCGAGAAGGTCCGCAGCTCGTGGTCGGTCTCCGCCTGGGCCAGCGCAGTGATCAGGCTCGAGTCGAGCCCCCCTGACAGGTAGGTTCCCACCGGGACATCGGCTCGCAGCCGCAGCCGCACGCTGTCGCGAAGGAGCTCGTCGAGGTCCTCGTCGGCGGCGCCGTCCTGCCCGTACTCCGGAGTCCACCACCGGCGCTCGGCCACCACCTGGCCACGCTCCCAGACCAGCAGGCCGCCTGGCTGGACCTGGCTCACGCCTCGAAACGTGGTGCGCCGCGGGCGTGGGCCCCACAACGTGAACACCTCGTCGATGCCGGCGAGGTCGGGCTCCGCTGCGACCTCACCTGAGGCGAACAGCGCCTTGGCCTCCGACCCGAAGATGAGAGTGCCGTCGTCCAGCAGCGAGTAGAAGAGCGGCCGCACGCCGAAGCGGTCCCGCACCAGGGTCAGCCGCCGCTGCTCGGGCTGCCACCAGGCCAGTGCGAACTGGCCGTTCAGGCGATGGAGCGTCTCGAGGCCCTCCCGCTCCAGCAAGCGCAGGACGACCTCGGTGTCGCAGGTCGTAGCGAACTCCTCCGTGCGCGCGCTCAGCTCGTCCCGCAGCTCCAGGTGGTTGTAGACCTCACCGTTGTAGACGAGGAGGCTTCCCTGGGGACCGGACTCGAACGGTTGCCAGCCGCGGGGGATGTCGAAGATCGCCAAACGGGTGGACACGAGCCCCGCCCCGGCGTCCAGGGCCAGGCCGAAGCCGTCGGGGCCGCGATGGCGTACCGCGGCGGCCATCCGCAGGAGGGCCTCCTCCTGCACCACGTCGGCGGGGTCCGGGCGGACTATGCCTGCCAAGCCGCACATGGTCAGTCGGCGGGGTCGAGGATGCTCGGCGGCGCGTGCAGGTACTCGGTGGCCACCCGCCGGCGCTCGATCTCCCCGTACGCCGTTTCGACCTCCTGGGGCGTCAAGCCGGTGCGCTCGGCGATCTCTGCCGGGTCGACGTCCTTCGCCTCGCCCCACATCAACAGGTCCATGCGCTCGTAGGGATGGCCGAAGTAGAACTCCTCCTGAGTCTGGGGCATGCTGAAGGTCTCGGTGGTGGGAGCCCGGGTGGCGATCGCCTCGGGAAGCCCGAGCTCCTTGGCCAGGCGGTAGACCTGCCCCTTGTAGAGACGCGCGATCGGCTTCACGTCGGCGAGCCCGTCGCCGCCCTTGACGAAGAATCCCTGGTCGTACTCGAGCAGGTTCGGGGTGCCGATGACGGCGTAGCCGAGCCGGTCGGCCCAGGTGTACTCGATCAGCTTGCGGACCCGCTGCTTCATGTTCGTGGCCGAGATCAGCTCCCTGTATGCCTCCGACGGCATCCGCCGCTGCTCCTCGGCGCCGTCGGGTCGCTTGACGACCAGCGAGAAGACGATCACCCCGCCCGAGGGTGGCGAGCGCACCAGCTTGTGCTGCCAGCTCGGCTCGTAGTCCGGAAAGACCCGGCGGATCGCCTCGTCGCGGCGCCGGTAGCACCCGAGCGCCTCGAGCGCGTCGGTGATCGGCTCCATCTCGGTGCGAGCGCCCAGAGCTTGGGCGAGCTCGAGCCCCAGGTCGGCGGAGGAGGTGCCGATGTCGCGCTCGGGCAGGCGCAGGCAGAGGACGCGTTCCGGGCCCATGGCGCGCACGCAGATGCCGGCGACGACGCCGGAGTCCACCCCGCCCGAGACCGCGACGACCGCGCCGCGGCGGCCCAGCCTGCGGATCTCCTCGCGCGTTCCACGCACCAGGCGCTCGAGGCACTCCGCGGAGTCGAAGGGGACCCCCTGGGGGGCCGTGGCGTCAGCCTCCACCGTCGTCACGTCCATCTCGCCGCGTGGGCACCGGCTCGCAACCGGCGCCAGGCCGGCTGTTCCCAGGGGTTTGTGGCGCTAGTGTCGCGTTCGGCATGACCGACATACGTCCGCTCCAGAAGGGTGATTTGCCGGCGGTGATCACGCTCCTGCGTGCTCATCTTCCGAACTGGAGGCTCAACGAAAGCGTATTGAGCGGCATCATGCTCGACTACCCCTGGGCCGACGAGGATTTCCCTTCCCTGGTGGCGCTGGACGACGATGGCAAGGTCATCGGCTTCATCGGCGCGCACGCTCGCCGGATGCGGTTCGACGGCGAGCCGATCCGCGCCGTCTGCGCCACGCACGTTGTCGTCGCGCCCGACAGCCGGGCCGGCGCGGCGGGCTTTCACCTCCTGGGACAAGTTCTCCGCGGACCCCAGGAGCTCTCGTTCTCCGACAGCGCCACCGATGCCGTGATGGCGATCTGGCGAACGCTGGGCGGCTACATCGACTACGCGCGAACGTGCGATTGGATGCTCGTCCTGCGCCCAGCCCGCTGGGTGGGCGGCGTTCTCCGGGCGGCGGCACGGCGCCAGCCCGTCGGCCGGGCGCTGGTCCCGGTGGGCGCGCTTCCGTTCCAGGCGCTCGGTGGCTCGCTCCTGCGCCAGGCACAGGTGGAGGCCGCGCCCGACGTCGTCGGCGAGCCGGCCACCACCGCGGCGATCGTCGAGCACTTCCCGTCCCTGACCGCGCGCATGCGGCTGGTCGTCGACTACGACGCCGAGCACCTCGACCACCTGTTCTTGCAGGTGGAGGACTTCTGGGGACCCTCCGTGCGTCGCCTGGTGCGCCGCGGCGACCGCCCCGTGGGCTGGTACGCCTACGTGCCCAAGGCCGGCGGGACCAGCCGGGTGCTTCACCTCGCCGCGCTTCCGCGCGAGGTCGACAACGTGCTCGCCGAGCTCGTCGAGCACGCGAAAGCTCAGGGCAGCGCGGTGCTCACCGGGCGCGGCGAGCCGCACCTGATGGAGCCGCTCGCCCGGCGGTTTGCCGTGTTCGGTCTCGCCCGGAGGCCCATCCTTCACACCAACAACCCGGAGCTGGCGGCCGTCCTGGCGACCGACACCTCGCTGCTGACCAGGCTCGACGGCGAGGTCTTCTACACGTAACGATTTGATGCGTCGTTCGAGCGCCTGGCGAGCCAGTCCCCTGCTCACTAGGTCTCCCCCTCCCCGGATTGCCCTGCGGCCCGCGATTGTAGAGGAGGTTGCCGCGCCCGCGGGCTAGCAGCCGAGCTGGCGGGCGATCACCATCTGCTGGACCTCGTCGGTGCCCTCGCCGATCGTGAGGATCTTGGCGTCGCGGTAGAAGCGACACACCGGGTACTCCTCGATGTAGCCGTAGCCGCCGTGGATCTGCACCGCCTCCTCGGTCGCACGGACCGCGAGCCGGCCGCTGAGGAGCTTCGCCTGCGCCGCCGCCAGCCCGAACATCTCGCCGCGGTCCTTCTGCACCGCGGCCCGGTAGGTGAGGAGGCGGACGGCCTCGATCTGTGCCGAGACGCTCGCGATCTTCCCCTGGATGAACTGGTACTTGGAGATCGGCGTGCCCCAGGTGCGCCGGTCCTTCGCGTAGGTGATCGCCTCGTCCAGCGCCCCCTGCGCAAGCCCGACGCCCAGCGCGGCGACGCCGATGCGCCCGCCCTCGAGCACGTGCATGAACTGCCTGAAGCCCCCGCCCCGCTTGCCGAGCAGGCTCGACTCCGGCACCCGGCAGTCCTGGAAGCTCAGCGGGCGCGTGTCGGAGGAGTTCCAGCCCATCTTGCGGTAGGGCTCGCCGACGTCGTAGCCGGGGGTTCCGTTGGGGACGATGAGGTTGGAGATCTCGCGCCGATCGCCCTCTTGGTTCGTGACCGCGGTGATGATCACGCAGCCGGTGATGTCGGTGCCGGCGTTGGTGATGAACTGCTTGGCGCCGTTGATCACCCATTCCCCGTTCTCCTGCTTGGCGACCGTCCGAGTGTTGCCGGCGTCGGAGCCGGCCTCGGGCTCCGTGAGCCCGAAGGCGCCCAGCTTGCGCCCGCTGCAGAGGTCCGGGAGCCACCGCGACTTCTGCTCGTCGGTTCCCCACAGGTGGATGGGCATCGTGCCCAGCGAGCTGTGCGCGGAGAGCGTGATGGCCAGCGACGCGTCGGCCCTGGCGATCTCCTCGATCGCGATCGCGTAGGAGAGCGAGTCGGCACCGCCGCCCCCGTACTCCTGCGGGAACGGGATCCCCATCAGCCCCAGCTCGCCGAGCTTCGCGACCAGGTCGTACGGAAAGGCCTTCTCGCGGTCCAGGTCGGCGGCGACCGGGGCCACCTCCTGGCGCGCGAAGTCGCGCACGGTTTCGCGCAGCAGCCTCTGCTCGTCGGTCAGCTCGAAGTCCATGGGGGGTCGCAGCTTACGGGCTCGCGCTACAGGTAGCCGAACTCCCGCAGCGCGTCGCCGCCCAGGCGCTCGAGCGCCCTGGTCTTCCCGGGTTCGCGCTCGCGCCAGCGCCCCAACGACTCCGAGGGACGCACGAGACCCACCGCGGCGCGCCGGACGTCGTCTGCCGAGGCGGCGCAGCCGAGGAAGTCGACCAGGCGCACCGCCGCCTCGCCCGGGTCCGCGCAGACGTCCTCGTAGCGCAGCAGCAGGTAGCTGTCCGCAAGGAAGCGCTTTCCGTAGCGGGCCGCGGCGAGGTTCACGCGCGACCAGAACGTGATCGATGCCTGTGCTCGGGGGACGCGCTTCTCGGACGGAGGCAGGACCCGGTGCCCGTGGCGGCGGAGCTGGTTTTGGTTCTTGGAGTACGCGATGTCCCTGCCGTCCCTGACCAGATGGACCACCTTCGCCGCCGGATAAAGCTCGTGCACGAACGGCAGGATCAGAACCGTCCGCGGCGCCTTCCACCCCCACGGCGCCTCGTCGTCTTCGAGCGCCGCCCGGTGGCCCTCGATCGCCTCCCCGAAGGCCACCGCCATCGCCTGCGGATATCCGAACTTCTCGCGCACCGGCCCGGGCCACGTCTCCCCGATCCAGTTCGACCGTCGCAGGTAGCGGTTCGCCCACTCCCCGGTGAACTGGCCCAAATCGGCCGAATCGCCGGGTCGGTTCAGGTTCGTTCCCATGAAGTAACCGGCCTCGCGGGCCAGGGTCGCGAGGACCCGCGTTCCCGAGCCGCCGGTTCCGAAGATCACGACCGGGGTCTTGATCGCAGAGCCCCTGAGCCTGGCCGACGTGGCTCGCAGGCGTCCCGCGACGCTCTTCAACCCCTCCGGCATCCCTACCCGCCCAGCCCTGAGACTTCGAGAGCCTCCTGGGGATCGAGGTACTCCTCGACCCTCACCACCGCGCCGTCGCGAAAGCGCGACAGGAACCCCAGCGGGACCCCGACCTCGGCGCCGCTTTCGACGCCGGTCCCCTTGATGCGCCCGATCGCGACGACGACGTCGTCCCTGCCGACCACCTGTTCGGGCTCGAACTTCAGGCCGCCGAGGCTCTGGGCCCAGTCCTGGCGGTAGGCGCGCAAGTCCTCCACACCGCGGACCGTGCGCGAGGCTGGGTGCTCCCTGGCCACGACCCATTCGATCTGCGGGTCCACGCCCTCGATGGAGCCCTCCCAGTCACCGCGATTCAGCGCCTCGATCTGGCGCTTGACCATCTCGACGTTCTCCTGCGACATGCACCGCGGAGTATCCCCAGGCGAGGGGCGGCTACTCCGGCAGGCCGGCGGCCTCGAGCGCCTCCGCACGGTCGCGATAGCCGCCGGTGAACCGGATCACCTTGCCGCCACGCAGCTCCCAGACCTGAAAGACGCGATCCTCCACCACGACCCCTTCGCGCCCCTTACCGGACATTCGAAGGGCCACAACCACCTGATCACCCGCGTCGAGGAGCTCCTCGGGATCCACCTCGAAGTCCTCCCACATCTCATCCGGCTGCTCGAGGAAGCGCCGCACGCCGTCATGGCCCTCGAAGGTGGCCGGGTTGAAGACGTTTCGCGACAGGTCGAGCACCACCGCCGGATCGATCAGGGCGGTCAGCAGCGACAGGTCGCGCCGCGCAAAGGACTCGATGCAGCGGCGGACGACCTGGACGTTCTCCTCGGACATCCGTTGCAGTATCCCGCGGGGCAAGCCGCACTGGCCGAGCCCGATAGAGAGCGGCTGATGGGATTCGAACCCACGACCTTCTGCATGGCAAGCAGACGCTCTAGCCAACTGAGCTACAGCCGCACAGGGGCTGGATTCTAGCCCTGGAGCGGGTTTTGGCCTCCAGGCGCTGTCGGATTCGATCGCGGACTGAGCGTTCTGGTGCCCATTGGTGCCCAATGGACGGCGAAATCTGGATGATCCTGCTCCTACAAGGCTCATCCGGCCAGCGCCTGAGGGGGTAAAGAGCGCACCCGCTGCCCGCGACATCTCGGTCGGCGGGGCGCTCCGCTGCGCGAGATACTTCGCGGGCAATGTCGTAGGAGCCACCCGCATGGGCAAGCGTTAAGGAGGATGGGATGGGCGTTCCCTACAAGCTCTTCTACCGCCTCGGCTTTCATCCCTGGGAGGACCTTGCCGAGCATCCGCCGTTCGCTGACAAGCTGACGGAGCTTTTCGAGCGCGAGGAGAGCGGGCGACAGCCCCCCTACGGGCGTGCGCTCGACCTCGGGTGTGGAAGCGCCGTGTGGGGGGTGAAGCTGGCCGAACGCGGCTGGCACGTCACCGGACTAGACCTGGTTGAGAAAGCCCTGGAGCGCGGTCGCGAGCGGGTGCAGGAGGCTGGGGTTGAGATGCGCCTGATCCAGGGGGACGTGACCGATCTTCGAGGCTCCGGTGTGGGCGGCGACTACCGCCTCATACTGGACACAGGGACGTTTCACGGCCTCGATGTCGAGCAGCGCCAGGCGATGGGTCGCGAGATCAGCGGCGTGGCGGCGGATGACTGCACCCTGCTGCTTGACGTGTTCGCGCCGCGCCGCCGAGGGCCGCTGCCGAGAGGTGCGAGCCGGGATGAGGTTACGGCGGCCTTCCCCGATTGGGAGATCACCGACGTCGAGGTGGCCGACAGCGATCCCGATCCGATAGCCAAGCTGTTTCGGTTCGACGAGCGCTTTTACCGGCTGCGTCCGAAGGAAGCTAGGAGCGAGTCCGCAGCGACTTCGGAGTAGGCGTTGTCGCAGGAGAACATGGAGTTGGTGCGGCGCAGTTTCGAAGCATGGAACCGGCGCGACCTGGGGACATGGCTTGCCACGTTTCGCGCCGATGCGGAACTTGACTGGTCGCGTGCCCGAGGACCGTACAAGGGTGTCTATCGCGGTCATCGCGAGCTTGTGGCCTTCTCGAATGTGTTCTGGTCGACATTTGAGGATGTCCAGCTTGAGACCTACGGATTCGCGGAGTCGGGTCCCGTGGTCGTGTACTCGAACACCGCCCACTTTCGGGGCCGCGAGGGGATCGAAGTAGTGGCGAGGAGCACGCTTGTGAACACGGTCGAGAACGGGCAGATCACTCGCGTTCGGATGTTCCAAGAGCGAGCCGAGGCCCTCGAAGCCGCTGGGCTTTCGGAGTAGACGATGTCGCAGGAGAACGTGGAGCTTGTCCGGGCCGCATATGACGCATACAACCGGGGGGACCTGGACGCGGCCCTGAAGGATGCGGCTCCCGAATTCGAACTCGATTGGACCAGGGCGGTCGGCCCGCAGCGGGGGGTGTACCGACTCGATCAGATTCGAGCGTTCCTGGTCGATTTCTTGGAGGCCTTCGAGTCCACCCGGGTGGAGCCGGATGAGTTCATCGAAGCCGGGGACCAGGTTGTGGTCCCTCAGACGGGTTACATACGGGGACGCGACGGGATCGAAGTGACGGCTCGCGTCGCCCTGGGCTGGATCATCCGCGACGGAGCCATCGTCAGGATTTGCCTTTACCAACAGAAGCGAGACGCCCTCGAAGCCGCCGGGCTGCGGGAGTAGGTGATGTCGAAAGAGAACGTGGAGATGGTGCGGCGGGTGTACGAAGCAGCCAGTCAGCGCGACTGGGAGTCGGCACTACGTGACGCTCACCCGGACCTTGTGCTCACTTTCCAGGTTGGACCCCAAGCCGGGACGCACCGTGGACGCGAAGCGGCCATCGGGGTCGCCTCGGACATCACGGCCGGATTCGATGCCTGGGTCTTGGAGCCATTGCAGTTCTTCGAGAGGGAGGATCAGGTGGTGGCCATCGTCAGGAACCGCCTCCGGCCCAAGGGAGGGACCGGTGGTGAGTTCGAGTACCGAAACGGGCACATTTGGACTTTTCGAGACGGAAGGGTCACGTCGCTCGTCGGATACCCAAACCCCGAGGAAGCCCTCGAAGCCGCTGGGCTGTCGGAGTAGGCGATGTCGGAGGAAAACGTGGACCGAGCGAGGAATGCCTACGACGCCCTTGGCCGCGCGGTCCGCGAAGGTGACCTCGATCCCTTCTTCACGGAGTACGTCCACCCCGAGGTTGAGTGGGTGCCGCTCGAAGGCGCACTGGATGTCGCCCATTCGCGCGGTCACGAAGCCGTAAAGGCCCGCATGGTTGCGATGCTCGACGTGATGGATGAGCCTCGCATCGAAGCCGAGGAGTTCATCGACGCCGGGGATAAAGTCGTCATCGCAATCCGCATGTCGGGGCGCGGTAGCGGTAGCGGGATCGACGTGGAGGCAAACTGGTTTCACGTCGTCACCGCACGGGACAACAAGGCGGCATGCATCGAGTGGTATGCCGAACGCGACAAGGCCCTCGAAGCCGCCGGGCTGCGGGAGTAGACGATGTCGAAGGAGAACGTGGAGATGATCCGCGCCGCGATAGAGGCGTGGAACCGAGGTGAGTGGGACGAGGCGCTGAAGGACGCCGCTCCAGGCTTCGAGCTCGACAACTCCTCCAACGCGGGCGAGTGGCGCGGAGTCCACAGAGGCCCGGACCAAGCGAAGCGAATGTGGGAAGCGTTCCTTGAGCCTTGGGAGTCCGTACGCATCGAGGTCAGCGAGTTCATCGAGGCCGACGAGGGCGTGGTGGTGACACGCCAGAAGGCCCACTTCGTCGGGCGCGACGGCATCGAGCTGCCCGGGCCGACCCGCTCGGGGTGGCTGTGGACGATCCGCGACGGCAAGCTCGCTCACCTCGCCATCTACAACGACCTCGACCAGG
>JBIOZP010000089.1:0-9545 GCA_044871225.1 Solirubrobacterales bacterium | reverse complement strand
CGCTCGCCTCGGGGACGTCGAGCGGCACGCCGGGCCGATCGGAGAACCGGCCGAGGCGAACGACGGGAAGATCGCCTGGCGACCCGGACTTAAGGGTCACACCGCCGGGTGGCAGCTCAACCGTGGCCAGCGCTGGTGCTCCAGAGGCCACGGTCGCCCTCGATGAGCCGGTTCGCCGGGGCTCGAGGCGAAGGCAATCCCCGCCCGATCTTCGTTCGACTCCGGGCGCGGCGGTGACGCGCGGGAGCGGCCCGCTGGGGCCCTCGCCACCGGGTTGGAGCCGCGCCCGCACCAGCGCTGACAACAGTCGATCGGCACGCTCGCGGTCCGGTTCCGGTGCCTCGAGGAGCTCGCCTGGGGTCAAAGCGGGCGACCCGAACGAATCGCGGATGCGGTAGTAGACCCCCGCCTTTCGAGATAGGAGGGAAGATAGCGACGCGGAAGCGGACAATGGAGGAGCGACGGAAGGAGCCTGGGTCAAAGCCCCGATTCCCAACGGCTGACCGAGGGTGGGCGGTGGTGGGCGAAACGCGCCGCGCCCAACGTCCAGGACACCAAGCTCCACCCGAAGCTCGCCCGAGGTGGCGGCATATGCCCGGGCCTTTTCGTGCAGAGTCTGCAGGTTGGAGACCATGCTGACGATGAACAGCGCCCCGATGCCGGCGATGACCCACCCCCGCGTCGCGCCTCTGACCCTGACGCCGCGAGCGAGCTCGAAGATCACCAGGAGGAGAACGATCGCCCCGGAGTAGAGGTAGCGTGGCGCACCTGGGTCCCGGCCCGCACCCGGAGCGAACGCGGGCGTGATCATGAGAACACAGAGAGCCGCGAGAACGGCCCAGGTGCTTGCCGGCACGCGGCGTGGGTGGCGAAGATGCCACAGGACCACGGCACCGAAGACGACGGCCAAGGTCACGCTGATGCCGTTGACCGGGTCGATCTGGGATGTCCACCGTGTGCGGAAGAACCCGGTCACGCTGCCGCAGAACGCGGCCAGGGACTTGCCCGCGAACTCGATCACCTCTTGGGGGGACGGGCCGCTCTGAGACGGTGGAGACGTGTAAGAAGTCACGTACCACAGGCCATAGACGGCGATCGGGATCAGGTAGATCCAGCTCCCTCGCCACCGCTCGCCGGCAGGCCGCGCCGCCACCAGAACTGCGGCCGCGGCGACGAAGGCCAGCCCAAGCGGGTGGGAGGTGATGGCGACGACGAGGAGCAGACAGGCCACCGCGTCACGGCGATCCCCACGCCGGTCGAGCGCCACAAGCGCGCCGAGCCCGGCCGCCATGGCGACCTGATTCGGCAGCCGCTGCGGAGACGCGACGACCTCCCACGCGGCGCCAAGAAAGAGAATCAGAACTGCGGCCGGGATCGCAAGCGTGTCGCCTACGCGGCGGCGAGCGTAGAGGAAGAGGAGGATCGCCACTGCGGCCCCGAGCGCAATCCCCACCAGCCTGTAGGGAACGTAGTGCGAGATCCCCACGGTGTGGAACATCAGGTCGTAGTAGGCGAGCGGCGCGGCGATCAGGTACTTGCCCGGCGGCGGATGGACCACCGCATCCCAAAGCGATTGGTCCAGGAGGCGCGTGGCATAGCCCCACTCGTCCCCGCGAAGGCTTTGGCCCCTTCCCCACACGCCGATGACCACGAACGAAGCCACGACGCAAAGGGCCAGAGCGACCCATGCCCACCTCCCTGCGTCGAAACGAAGCGGGCGAAGATCCGATCTGGTCAGCCGGTCACGGATGCGGATATCGCTGGGAACCTATCCGCTGGTGGCAGGCCCGGGTAACCGGCTCGTCGCAAATCTGGATTGGCATCCAGCCCGTCAGGTAGCGTCTATTTGGTTCACCTCAGAGAGCCCTGCATGACGAAAGCCGCCACCGTCCCGATCGCCCTCGTCGTCTTGGTCGCGTTGCTCCTCGCTGGCTGCGGCGGAGACGACACGGGCAGCGATTCCGGCGGAGCCACCGCCACCACGACCACCAGCAGCAGCGCCAACGCAGCCATGTGCGCTACATACGCCCTCGTGCAGTCAGCTGGGAAGGCC
Source organism: Solirubrobacterales bacterium (assembly GCA_044871225.1). GTDB lineage: Bacteria > Actinomycetota > Thermoleophilia > Solirubrobacterales > 70-9 > AC-56. The sequence goes on along the minus strand of JBIOZP010000089.1, from coordinate 7,492 downwards.
GTTACGCAGCTGGATGCAGCCGACGCCACCGCCTCGCAAGTGAAGAAGGCGGCCGACAACCTGAGCAAGAGCGCCCAAGCCCTCTCGTCCGCCGCCTCGGAGGCGGGCGGTGAGGCGAAGTCGCAGATAGCGTCCGCGGTGAGCACCTTTCAGTCGCAGGCCGAAAAGGCCCAGGGCCAGGCACCGGCCCAGCAGCTGTCAACGCTGGGCGGCGCATTCGAGAAGCTTCAGCACTCGGTGAGCCAAACGATCGACCAGCTTCACTGCTAGTGCGCGTCGCGGCTCTGAGCCGGACGCCTCCCCCGGGGCGATGAAGCGGATCGCCGCCAGCGCCTTGGCCCTGGCGGCGGTGGTCGCCGCTGGGACGTCCGCGGACGCGAGCCGCCAGCGCGAATGCCAAGGGCACCGGGCGACGATCGTCGGCCCCAACACCCACTTCATAGCCACCGGGCACCGCAGGGTCATCGTCGGAACCTCCCACCGAGACGTGATCGTCGGCACCGGGCGCCGGGAGTGGATCGTCGGCGCGCGGGGCCGCGACGTGATCTGCGCGGGGGCCGGCGGGGACTACCTGTTCGTCGGCGACGAGAACCGCCACGAGGAGGGCACGCGGCTGGACGGGGGCCCGGGCGCGGACCGGATCTCCGGCAGCTTCGGCGGCGACCGGATCCACGGCGGCTCGGGTGACGATGCGCTTGACGGGTGGTTCGACGGCGACCGCATCGTCGCCGGGACCGGGGACGACTTCGTCCGCGGCCAATCGGGCGCCGACCGCATCCAGACGGGCTCCGGAGACGACCACGTCGAGTCCTCATCCGGGCGCGACGTGGTCAGGGGTGGGCGCGGCGACGACAACATCAGCACCGGGCCCGGTGACGACTCCGCTTTCGGCGAGGGCGGCAGGGACAGCATCCACCTGCTGTGGGACGACGACCGCGGCTATGGCGGGCCCGGCAACGACCATCTGGGCGGTGGCCCAGGGCAGGACCTATGCGTAGGGGGCCCCGACCCCGACCGCTTGACGGGGTGCGAGCAGAACCGGCACCTCCACCGAGCCCCTCTCGCCCGGCGGGCGAAGTCCGGACAGGCGCCGAGCCTGTATTCGCACGGACCCGGCGCGCACCGCGCGCGCCTGCGGCCGTTCGAGCGTGAGCGGGCCTTCCGCCGGCTCAAGAGCTTCCTGCGCCGGCTCAAGCGAATGGCCTCGATCGATTCCGCCGCGGACACCAAGCGCCAACTTCACCGCACCGCGGCTCTCACCCGGCGGGTCGGCAAGGTCGTCGACGCCCGCTACGAGAAGCGCCTGCGACATGGCACCAGGGTCAGGGCGGTGTTCCTGGAAAGCGTCGAGCGCTACCGGTTTCGGCTGGTCACGGTGGCGATCAGCGACGAGATCGACCGCCTTCGCTGGACGGCGCCTTCCTAGGCCCTCGGGACGCCGGGCTCCTCGATTCGCTCACGGAGCCGCGAGGAGAGGGCGTCGGGTCCGCGGGCGCGGCGGGCCAGCTTCGCCGGCCCGATCCGCATGAAGCGCTGCGTCTTCAGGGCGGTCCGGCTTCCGCGCCTGAATGGCCGCTCGGGGAGGACCGAGCGAAGTGTCTCCCAGTCCCCGGGCAGCCGGCTCTCCTTGGCTTCCCTGCCGGCGGGCGAGTCGAGGTCCAGCGGCAGCAGCTCACGTAGGATGTCGCCCCTTCTGTCGTGCAGCACTGTGGACTCTGGGTCGAGCCCGCGGACGACGCCGAGCCCGCTGGCGGGGATGTCGAGCACGGAGACCTGCAGGTCCGGCCGGTATCTCCTGAGACAGAGCGCCAGCTTCCACACGTCGCCGGTCCAGCCCTTCTTGGGGCGCTTTCGCGCCGCCACCCGGGAATTCGCCGGCAGGCAATCGTGCAGAACGACGACGGAGTCGCCGGTGCAGTAGCGCTCCAGGTTGGCGAAGTCGCGCAGCGCGTACTCGAACAGGTGCATGCCGTCGATGAACGCGAGGTCGACCTTGCGCCCGCCGAGCGCCTCCTCGAGGTCCCAGAGCTCGAAGAAGGTGTCGCTGGCCCACTGGAAGACCCTGGTATTGCGCGAGATCGGGTGGCGCAGACGGGGCTCGGGGTCGATTCCCACCACCCGCGTCCCGGGCAGGGCGAGGGTCAGCGAGTTGCCGCGATTGACGCCGATCTCCACGTACGTCCGCGGCAGGAGCCGGACGTGCATGAAATCCAGCGCCTCGTAGTGGGTGGGCGGCCCCGAGCTTGCGCCCGCCATCAGGACGAGCGCCAAGCGCGGCGGGCGGACCTGGCGTCTCCGAGCATCACTCTGGCGGCACGATAACGAGCGCGACGGCGACCGTCCGTTCGCTTCGGCGCAGGTCGAGGGCGCCCTTGGTACGGTCTGTCACTCGCGGGAGGTGAGGTGAACGTCTTAAACGGAGGAGGAGCGGCACCGCGGCGCTGGCGCCGGCTGCTGGCGCCCGCAGGAGCGCTCGTCGCCCTTCTCGCCACGGTCGCGACTGCGAACGCGACCCACCTGACCACCGACACCGAGGGCCACACGACGCTCGAGCAGGTCCTCGCCGCGACCGACCCGAACGCCGCCTTCAAGACGCTCCATACCGAGCCCGTCAGCAAGGGGTACGTCCTCCGCGACCCCGACGGACTCGCCAAGCCAGGCCGCGCCCAGCGGCGGCGCTCGCTCGCCTACTTCGCGCAGATGACGGACTACCAGCTCGCCGACGAGGAGTCTCCGGCCCGGGTCGAGTTCCTCGACGAGGCCGCCGGCCAGGAGGGGGCGCCATCCGCCTGGCGGCCATGGGAGGCGTTGACCCCGTTCATGGTCGACGACACGATCCGGCAGATCAACCGCTTCGCCGCGCAAAGCCCGGTCCCGCAGGGCAACGGGACCCGCAACTCGATGGACCTCGCGCTCCTGACCGGGGACCTGGCCGACAACCAGCAACGCAACGAGATGGTCTGGGTGAGGGATCTCCTGGAGGGAGGAATGACGCTGAACTTCAACTCCGGCGTCACGGACCCCAACGCCTACTCGCCACAGAACCTTCCCGATCCCGCCTGCCAGGCGTTCGTCGCCCAGGAGGGCGGGCAGACCCAGGCCGCCGCCGAGGCGGCCCGCTACACGGGCGTGCAGGACTACTCGGACTACCCCTCCGGCGCGCCACCGGGCCCCGACCCGATGTTCTACGACCCCAACCAGCCCACCGGCGACTGGGCGGCATGGCCCCAGTACACAGGGCTCCTCGACCGCGCCCAGTCCCTGTCGTTCACCCCCGCGGGCCTCGATGTCCCCTCGTACTGGGCGACGGGGAACCACGACGACCTTGTGCAGGGAAACGAGGACGCGACCCAGCAGTTCGAGGCGGTGGCACTCGGCTGCTTCAAGGCGCTCGGCACGACGGCGGTGTCGGGCAGCATGCCGGGCCCGGATGCCCTCAACCCCAACCTTCTCCTCTCGCCCACCGCCACCGGGATGCTGGTCCCCCCCGACCCGAAGCGGCGGTTCGTCTCCAAGCAGCAGCTGAAGGCCATTCTCGGGGCAAACAACGTGGCCGACGACCACGGCTTCGACTTCGTCGACCCGCAGCAGAACCAGGCCTCGAACGGCTCCGCCTCCTACTACGCGTGGGATCCGCCGCAGACGCCGGGGCTTCGGTTCATCAGCATCGACACGACCTCGGAGGGCGGAATCCTCGGCCCCTTCGGGCCCCAGCCAACCGGCTCGTCCAACGGCAATCTGGACAACCCTCAGTTCCAGTGGCTGCGAAACGAGCTCAACAAGGCCGAGAACCGCGGCAAGCTCGTGGTCATCTTCGGCCACCACCCGGTGCGATCGATGGACTCCTCGGTGCCCGACGAGGCGACGGGGGCGTGCACCGGCCAGCAGCACAACCACGGAGACACCCCGGAGCACGACACCAACCCGGGTTGTGACCCGGACCCCCGCTCGTCGCAGCCTCTCCACTTCGGAGATCCGGAGCAGGCGTCGGAGTTCGGCAGCGACGCCATGACCTTCACCCAGCTCCTCGCCAACCACCCCAACGTCGTCGCGTACGTCGCCGGACACACCCACGAGCACCAGCTCCTGCGCTGCGGCACGCCGCGATCCACGGGCGGAGCCGGCGACGCGAGATTCTGCACCGATCACCTGTGGTGGGAGATAAACACCTCGGCGGTGGCCGACTGGCCCCACCAGAGCCGGCTGATCGAGGTGATGGACAACCGCGACGGCACCCTGTCGCTGTTCGGGACCGTCGTCGACCATGCCTCCCCCGCAACGGCCCCCGCCCCGGGCAGCGCTGTCGGGTTCCTGGCCCGCCAGCTCGCCTCCATCGGGAGGACGCTGGGGTTCAACGACACCCAGGTCGGGCCCCCGCACGGAGAAGGCAACCCCCAACTCGACCACAACGCCGAGCTCGTCCTGCGTGATCCTCGGCGGGCCAACATCAAGCTCACCAAGACGGATCGCCCCGATCCGGTCGCCTCCGGCAGCACGCTGACGTACACGCTCTCGGTCCAGAACTCCGGACCGGCTCCGTCCACCGGAGTGGTCGTGACCGACCGTCTACCGGGTCAGGTGACCCTGCTGTCGGCGACGGCGACGACGGGCTCCTGCTCGGCCTCGGGCGCCACGGTGACCTGCCGGCTCGGCGACCTGCCCGCCGGCCAGACGCGCAGCGTCACGATCAGGGTGCGCGTTGGCGGCGCGGCGCGAACGATGGCCAACTCGGCAACCGCGGACGGGATCACGACCGACCCCGGGCCGGCGGACAACACCGACAGGGAGAGCACGCGAGTCGTTCCGGCTGCCTGACCGCGCGTGCCGAATTCGCTTACGGCTGCAAGGGACGTTGTGCAAATCCGATTACGCACGCAACGCGTGGGTAGTCGAGGGGTTGGGAAGGGAATCCGACCAAGGAGGCCATAGTGGCCCAGACGAGCACAAGCGCATCAAAGGGGCGAAAGGCCTCGAACCGAAGTGGATCTCGATCCGCACGGTCGTCGCAGAGCCGGTCGAACTCCGGCGGGAGCGGATCGAGCTCGACTCGCGGACGCACCAAGACGAACTCCAAGGGGAGCTCCACCACCGCACGTGCGGCGTCGAAGACCAAGTCGTCGAACGCCAGTCGCGCCCGCTCCGGCGCGAACAGCCGCTCCACACGCGCCCGGTCGACGACCGCAGCGGGCGGACGGAAGAACGCGAACCGCAGCCGCTCCACCTCCAACCGCAGCCGCTCCACGAGCAGCCGTTCCGGCGGCGCGAGCCGTAGCCGGTCGTCGAGCAGCAACGGACGGGGATCGATGCGGGAGACGCTCGCCTCCGGAGCCCAAGATGCCGCGCAGGGTGTCGCCGGCTTCGCGAAGAAGGCGAGGACGCCTTTGCTGACCGGTGGGGCGGCCGTCGCGGGAGTCGCTGGAGCCGTCGTGCTCAGCAACCGGGCCGGGCGCCGACGGAAGGTGCTCGGCGTGCCGCTGCCGAAGCGCAAGGATCTGCCGCTGCCGAAAGCGAACGGCATCAACCTCGACCCCCAGAAGGTCACCGAGGCGATCGCCGACGCGGCGAAGCGCGCCGACCAGATCGGCCAGCGCATGAGCCGGGTGGCGACCGGCGTTCAGAACGTCAGCGAAACCGCCAACAAGGCCGCCAAGAAGTCCTGACCCGAGCGTACGGCGCTAAGCGCCGTACGCCTCAGCGGTCCGGCGCTGATTCGGCGTCGGGATCGATCTCGTCGGCGTGCTCGGCATGCCCTCGCGCGGTTTCGCGCTCCTGTTCCGCGGCGCGCGCGCGAGACTCCGCCTCGGCCGCTTCTCTGCGTGCTCGCGCGGCCTGCTCGTCGGCTCGGGCCGCCTCCTTGTCGGCCTCGAGCTGGCGCGCCCTCGCCTCCTCGCGGTGCTCTCCGGCGAGCTGGCGGCGATCCTCCATCTGCTGCTCACGGTTTCGCCTGAGCGCCATGGCGATCAGCGCGATTGCGATCAAAACCCCGATCACGATCAAGACGATTGCGATTGTGCTCACGCCCCCAACCCCTTCCAGTCGAGTGTCCAGAGCAGCTTACGGCTCCGGCGGACGGAGGGACGGCGCTCAGCGCAGAATCGTCAAGCGCACGCGCTGCACGCTCCCCTGAGCGTTGAGCGCGTCGAGCGTCGCCTGCCCCCGGGCCCGTCTGAAGCTCCCGGTGCCGCCGACGATCGCGACACGGCTGTGCTGCCCCTGGAGGCGGATGTTGCCCGCGATCTGCACCCCACCCCGGCCCCTCAAGCTCAGCGTCGCCTGGCATTGCCCGCCCGGCGGCACGAGTGTGCACGCGCTCGTGAACCGGCCCACCCTCTCCCCCTGACGACGCAGGTCTCCCGACGACCCGAACAGGTCGCCTCCCGAATTACCGCCCGGGTCGTTGTCGACGAAGTAGCCGTTTGTCGCCACCAGACGCACCGAGACCACCTCGCGGTTCTCACCCTTCCCCGGGGAGGCGGTTGCCCCGACCCAGGCCAACATCGACGCTGTCGTTGCCGCGATCGCGACCAGTGCTCCGGCTCTTCTCACTTCGGCTCCTGACTCGATTGGTTCGCTTCGTCGCGGGGTTCGACGCGATCGCCGCTCCTCCTGTCCCCTGGGAAGCCCCAATCTCCGGCCATGTTTGGAGGAAGTGACACCGGGGAACTCGGCCCCTGGGCGCAATCAAGCGGCCTCGAGAACAGCAAGGGAGATCCACGCATGGTTGGGGAGATAATCGGAGCGATACTTCTCGGGTTGGTGGCTGGATACGTCGCGAAGGCGCTGCTTCCCGGGGACGACCCCGGCGGGTTCTTCGTCACCATCGCCATTGGGATCGCGGGCTCCTTGGTGGGCTATTTCTTGTTCACCGGTCTCCTGGGAATCGGGGACGACGACAAGTTCGACTTCGGCGGCATCATCGGGGCGATCATCGGCACCATGCTGCTGCTGCTGGCCTACCGGCTGCTGGTCCGCGGTCGCGAGCACCAGCCGGCGACCGCGGGTGGTCCCGCGCTCCGCCGGGGCCGGCGACACCGCCGTCGCGAGCGGATCTAGCCTCACCGACGACAGGCTTGGAAGGAGGAGACATGGCGGACACGATTCAGGACGTGATGACGCCCAATCCCAGGACCGTGGAGACCGAATCCCCGCTTCGGCAGGCCGCCGAGATCATGCGCGACCAGGACGTCGGCTCGGTGGTGGTCACCGAGGGCGAGGACGTCTGCGGAATCGTCACGGACCGCGACATCGCCGTGAGGGCAGTGGCCGCCGGCCGCGACCCGAACGAGACCAAGGTCGCGGAGGTGTGCAATCGCGACGTCGTCTCCCTGAGCCCTGATCAAAGCGTCGACGACGCCATCCGCCTGATGCGCGACGAGAACATTCGCCGCCTGCCGGTGCTCGAGGGCGGGAAGGCGGTGGGCATCGTCTCGCTCGGGGACTTGGCGATCGCGCGCGACCCCGATTCGGCCCTCGGCGACATCAGCGCCGCGCC
>JBIOZP010000088.1:0-9069 GCA_044871225.1 Solirubrobacterales bacterium | reverse complement strand
CAGCTCCTGCGCGTCGGCCAGCCCGCCGTCCTGGCGCCACAGCCACTCGCGTCGCGCCCCGACGATCACGTGCTTGCCCTCGTCGCGCACCCAGTCCAGGACCAGGCGCTGGCGCAGCTCGCCCGTGGGGATGCGGGTCGCCCACCGGCGTGCCTCGTCGTGGCCGATCACGATCCCGCGCGAGGTCTGGATCTCGACCTCCGGGTCGAGGACGGCTACGAGGGCGTCGAGGTCCTCGTCGTTGAAGGCCTCGATGAAGGTCCGGGCTGAGTCGGCGCCACCGGCGCTACGCACCGTGGCACTTCTTGTACTTCTTGCCGGACCCGCACCAGCACGGGTCGTTGCGCCCGATCTTGTCGCGGTCGGACTTGACCACCGTGGCCGGGTTCTCAGCGGCCTGGCCGGCGACCCCGTCGCCAGCGGAGCCGTCGGCCCCGGCCGCCACGCCCGCCACCGAGCCGCCCATGGCGGCCGCTCCGGCCGCCTGCTGGATGGCCGACGGCTGCTCGGGGCCGCCCCCCGTGTACTCGAGCTCCTGAGGCGCCGGCTCCGGCTCCGGCTCGAAGTCAGCCGGCTCGACGTTCACCTCGACGTGGTAGATGATCCGGGCGAACTCGTTCCAGATCGCGTTCATGAGCTCCCGGAACATCGTGAAGCCCTCGTTCTTGTAGGCGACGAGCGGGTCGATCTGGGCGAAGCCGCGCAGGTGGATGCCCTCGCGGAGGTAGTCCATCTCGTACAGGTGCTCGCGCCAGCGGTAGTCGATGATCTGCAACAGGATCTGTCGCTCGAGGTGGCGCATCAGCTCCGAGCCCAGCTCCTGCTCGCGCCGCTCGTAGGCGGCCAAGGCGTCGTCCACGAGGACCCGGGCGATCTCCTCGCGATCGGAGCTCGCCGCGTCGAGCTGTCCCAGGTCCACTCCCAGGGGCCATAGCAGAGCGCATTGGGTCTGCAGGCCGGCGAGGTCCCAATCCTCGAACACCTCGCCGGGCGTGTACTCCTCGACCAGGCGCTCCACCACCTCGCCGATCTCCTGCCGGGCGACGTCCGACATGTCCCGGCCTTCGAGGATCTCGCGCCGGTACTTGTAGACAACGCGGCGCTGCTCGTTCATGACGTCGTCGTACTCGAGCACGCGCTTGCGGATCAGGAAGTTCTGCTGCTCGACCTTCTTCTGAGCGTTCTCGACCGTGCGGCTGAGCATCTTCGCCTCCAGCGGGTACTCCTCGCCGTGCTCGTCCACCGGCCCCAGGCGGTCGAGGATCTTGTAGATCCGGTCCCCGGCGAACAGGCGGATGAGCTCGTCCTCCGCCGACAGGTAGAAGCGCGACTCGCCGGGGTCACCCTGCCTTCCGGAACGGCCGCGCAGCTGGTTGTCGATGCGGCGCGACTCGTGGCGCTCGGTGCCGCAGATGTAGAGGCCGCCCATCCCGATCACCTTCTCCCCCTCGGCCTCGCACTGCTCCCGGAACCTCGGCAGGAGCTCCTCGAGCTCCTGGTCGAAGCTCTCGTCCTCCGGGGAGACGCCGAGCTTTCGCAGCTCGGCCTTCGCGAGCTGCTCGGGATCGCCGCCGAGCTTGATGTCCACCCCGCGTCCCGCCATGTTGGTCGCGATCGTCACCGCGCCGATGCGACCCGCCTGGGCGATCGTCTCGCCCTCGCGCTGGGCGTGCTCGGGCTTCGCGTTCAGGACCACGTGATCGATGCCATTTCGCGTCAGCTCCGCCGAGAGCATCTCGGAGACCTCGACGGAGATGGTCCCGACCAGGATCGGCTGACCGCCCTCATGCTCGTCGTCGCCCTGGTGGCGCGCCTTGATCTCGTTGACGACCGCCTTCCACTTGCCACCCTTGGTCTTGTAGATCTGGTCGTTGTGGTCCTGCCGGACCATGGGCACGTTGGTCGGGATGTCGACCACGGGCATCTCGTAGATCTTCATGAACTCCTGCGCCTCGGTCAGCGCCGTGCCGGTCATCCCGGCGAGCTTGTCGTAGAGCCGGAAGTAGTTCTGGAGCGTGATCGTCGCCAGCGTCTGGTTCTCCTCGCGGATCGGCACGCCCTCCTTGGCCTCGATCGCCTGGTGCAGGCCCTCCGACCAGCGGCGGCCCTCGAGGATGCGACCGGTGAATTCGTCGACGATCTTGACCTCGCCGTCGATCACCGCGTAGTCGTCGTCGCGGTGAAACAGCGACTCCGCCTTGAGGGACTGGATCAGGTGGTTGACGAGGGTGCCGTGCTCCGAGACGTAGAGGTTGTCAACCCCCAGGAAGCGCTCGGCCTTGGCGACGCCCGGCTCGGTCGGGGCCACGGTCTTGTGCTTCTCGTCGTACTCGTAGTCGTAGTCGACGTTGCTCGTGTCGCGGTCCTCGCCCAACGACTTGAGCTTCTCCTTCGCCGGCACCCCGACGAGCTGCTTCGCCAGGCGGGCGAAGGTGTAATAGAGGTCGGCCGCGGCCTCCGGCGCCCCGGAGATGATCAGCGGGGTGCGCGCCTCGTCGATCAGGATGTTGTCGACCTCGTCGACGATGGCGTAGGCGTGCTCGCGCTGGACGCAGTGGTCGAGGGAGGCAGCCATGTTGTCGCGCAGGTAGTCGAACCCGAACTCCGAGTTCGTGCCGTACACGACGTCGCAGGCATAGGCGCCCTGCCGTGTCGCCGGCTCGTATTGCGACTGGATCACCCCGACGGTCACTCCCAGCGCGTCGTAGATCGGGGCCATCCACTCGGCGTCGCGCCGGGCGAGATAGTCGTTGACCGTGACCAGGTGGACGGGGGTTCCCGCCAGGGTGTTCAGGAACACCGCGAGGGTCGCGGTCAAGGTCTTGCCCTCGCCCGTCTTCATCTCTGCGATCGAGCCGTCGTGAAGGACCATGCCGCCGATCAGCTGCACGTCGAAGTGACGCTGGCCCAAAGTGCGCCGGGCGGCCTCCCGGCAGAGCGCGAACGCCTCCGGCAAGAGGTCGTCGAGCGGCTCGCCGTTGCGGGCTCGCTCGCGCAGCCCGTCGGCCTCCCTGCGGATCTCCGCGTCCTCGAGCAGCTCCATCTCGGGCTCCACCCGGTTGATCGCGGCGACTCGCCGCTCGTACTCCCTGAACTGACGCCCCTCGCCCAGGCGCAGCGCGCGGTCTATCAGCCCCTTGGCCACGAACTCTGAGGGTAGCGGCCGAGCGGTGCGGCCGGGACGCCCGGCTGACGGCTCGGTGATCGCAGGCGGATCAGGCCTCGCGGCGGCGCAGCCGGCCGATCAGGCGGCGCGTTTGCTGGCGCTTTCGCCGCTTGTCGCGGTGGCGCTTCACCTGGCGACGCAGGTCCTCGGCCAGGGCGTGAATCGAGTGAAGCATGTCGGGCGAGGCCTCGCGGGCCCGCAGGGTGACGCCCTTCAGGTGAAGCGTCGCCTCGGCCACCTGGTTCTCGGCGATCGAGGGGTTGCGCTCCTCGCTCAGCTCGACGTTGAGGACGGCGAGGTCCGAGATCTGCCGGCCGATCCGCGCGAAGCGCTTCTCGACGTGCTGGCGCAGCTCGTCGGTCACCGCCAGGTTCCGCCCCCTGACCTCGATCCGCATGGTCCCTCCTCTCGTCGGTTCGGGCGCCGAAGACGCGCTCCGGCTCGCGTGCCGGGAAGGGTTGCGCGTCCGGCCTCGAAAAGCAACCCGCCGGCGACCCGGTCGCGCCGAGCAGCCCGCACGGGGCAGGTTCCTACGACCGCGCCCAGGTGACGGCGACCACCCGGGCGCACCCGCCGGAGCGCAGCGCGCTCGCGCAGGCGCGAAGGGTCGCGCCGGTGGTCGTCACGTCGTCGACCAGCACTGCCGCCGCGGGGGGCGTCCCGGAGAGCCACACCCGCGGCGGAGAGGCCAGCCGCTGGGCGCGCGGGCGGCCGACCTGACGACTTCCCTGCGAGCGACGCAGGCAGCGCACGAGCGACAGCCCGGTCTGCGCGCGCACCGCCGAGGCGATCGCCTCAGCCGTATCGAAGCCTCGCCTCCGCCGCCGGGCCGGGGCCGGGGGCACCGGCACGATCGCCCCGTTCAGGAGCTCGCCGGGGGCGTGCGCGGCGATCACGGCTCCGGCGCGCCGCGCCAGGGGCAGCCGGGCCGCGAACTTCAACGACACCACCAGGTCCCTGGCGATCCCCTCGTACGATGCCGCCGACCACACGGCATCCAGCCCCGGAACCGAGGTTCGGCACGACGCGAGTCGCTCGAGCTCGGACTCGCAACGGTCGCAGACCTCCGCCCGCGGGCCGCATGGTCGCGCGCAGATCGCGCACCGAGGGGGAACGACCAGGCCGAGCAGCTCGGCGAGCATTGCCGGAATGCTGGCCGCGACGCTCACACGGGTGGCGCGTTGAGCGCAACGGATCTCGCGCCGCAGGGAAACGGATGTCGGGTCGTGCGAAGGGAGGCTTGGCGCTCAGAGGGCCGGCGCAAAGGCGAACGTCTGGTCGCGGCCGCTCCGCTTGGCCGCGTACAGCGCCTCGTCCGCGCGGCTGACCAGGCTCGCGGGGGCCTCCTCGCGGTCCCACCAGGCCATGCCCGCCGAGCAGGAGACGCCGTCGGGGGTGGCCAAGCGCAAGCGCTCGACGATGGCCTCGGCCTCATCGAGCTCGCAACCCACCAGGATCAGGCTGAACTCCTCGCCGCCGTAGCGAGCCAGCATGTCGTAGGGCCGCACGACGGCGCGCCAAGCGCTGGCGACCTCCTTCAGCAGCCTGTCCCCGGCCGGGTGGCCGCGGGAGTCGTTGTAGCGCTTGAAGTGATCGAGGTCGAGCATGGCCACGCACACGGATTCGTCGTAGCGCAGCGACCGGCCGAGCTCCCGCGGGAGCTGCTCTTCCCACTGGCGGCGGTTGGGCAGCCCGGTCAGGTCGTCGGTCGAGGCCAGCCGCTCGAGTCGCCAGATGCGTTCCTCGCTCTCCCGCGTGGCCCGCAGCAGGCGCCGGACCGAGCCGACGCCCACCGCGATGCCGGCCAGCAGGCAGATCGCCAGCACGACGTCGGCGAGCTCCTGGGCGCCCATGCTCCCTGGTTCGGCTCCCGGGCTCAACGGCTTGAACGAAGCCCGCGGCCGTGGCCCCCTAGTCGAAGACGACCCGCTCCACTGCCTCCACGTCCGCGTCGCAGCCGATCACCGGTGGCGCCTTGCCGAGGGCCGTGTCGGGGTCCTTGAGGCCGTGGCCCGTGAGCACGCAGACGACCGACTCCGGCGGTTGGCCGCCCTCGGGCGCCGGCAGCCCGTGGGCCAGGATGCCGGCCACCGAGGCCGCCGAGGCGGGCTCGCAGAAGACCCCTTCACGGGAGGCAAGCAGGTGATAGGCGTCCAGGATCTGCTGGTCGGAGACGGCCGCGATGCGCCCGCGCGATCCGGTCACGGCGTCCATCGCCTCCTCCCAGCGCGCCGGGTTTCCGATCCGGATCGCCGAGGCGATCGTTTGCGGCTGCGCCACCGGGCTGCCGTGGACGAGCGGCGCCGCGCCCTCGGCCTGGAACCCGTACAGGACGGGGCTCGCCTCGTACTCGCGAAACCCCTGCCACCAGGCCGTGATGTTGCCGGCGTTGCCGACCGGGATCGCGAGCGCGTCCGGCGGCTCCCCGAGCTCGTCGCAGGCCTCGAAGGCGGCGGTCTTCTGGCCCTCGATCCGGTACGGGTTGATCGAGTTCACGAGCTCGACAGGGTGGCGCCTGGCGAGCTCCCTGACGATCGTGAGAGCCTGGTCGAAGTTCCCCCGCAGCGCGATCACCCGGGCCCCGTGCATCAGGGCTTGGGCGAGCTTGCCGATCGCGATCTGGCCTTCGGGGACGATCACCGCGCCGCGCAGGCCAGCCCGGGCGGCGTACGCCGCCGCGCTGGCTGCCGTGTTGCCGGTGGACGCGCAGATGACCGCCTCCGCGCCGGCTCCCTTCGCCCGCGAGACGGCCACCGTCATTCCACGGTCCTTGAAGCTCCCGGTGGGGTTGGCGCCCTCCAGCTTCAGGTGGACCCTCGCCCCCACCCGCTCCGAGATCGCAGGCGCCTCCACCAGGGGGGTGGACCCCTCGCTCAAGCTGACGATCGGGTCGCTCTGCTCGAGCGGCAAGCGGTCGCGATACCTCTCGATCAGGGGGGCGGGCACCGGTCCCTCAAACGAACTCCTCCTCGATCACCCGGATCGCCCGTGGCTGAGCGCGCATGAACTCCAGGGTCCCGAGCTTCTCGAGCGCTTCGAAGAACCGCGATTCCGGGCACTCGTGCATCACCATCACGAGGCGCGCTTCGTCGCCCAGCCCGCGCTGCACGACGCTTCGCACGGAGACCTGGTTGCGGCCGAGGACGTCCGCGACCTGCGCCAGGACGCCAGGACGGTCGGCGACCTCCAGGTGGAGGTAGAAGGAGGAGCTGATGTCGCGCACGATCTCCAGCGAGTCGCGCGCGGCGTGTGCGGGCGCCCGGCCCGACAGGATCGAGACCACGTCGCCGAGCACCGCGGAGGCGGTCTCCACGCCGCCGGCCCCCGGGCCCGAGAGCGTGATCTCGGTGATCGTCGGCGCCTCGACCATCACCGCGTTGAAGGCGCCCTCCACGGGCGCCAGAGGATGGTGAGGGTAGAGAAAGCACGGGAACACGCGGACGCTGATGCCGCCTTCGAGCCGCTCCGCGACCCCAAGCAGCTTCAGCGACAGGCCCAGCTCCTTGGCGTAGGCGATGTCGTCGGGCTGGATCTCCGTGATCCCCTCGTAGGAGACGTCGGACAGCGCCACCGGCGCGCCGAAGGCCAGCCTGGCCAGGATCGCCATCTTCGCCGCCGCGTCGGCCCCGCCCACGTCCTCCGTCGGATCCGCCTCCGCGTAGCCAAGCTCCTGCGCGCGTCCCAGCGCGTCGCCGTAGGAAGCGCCGGTTGCGGCCATCTCGGTGAGGATGTAGTTCGTCGTCCCGTTGACGATCCCGAACACCTTGGTGATCTCGGTGGCGGCCAGGCTCTCCTCGATCACCCGGATCACGGGAACCGCCCCAGCGACCGCCGCCTCGAACCGAAGCTGGGCGCCGGTGCGGCGAGCGGCGTCGAACAGCTCGTCGCCGTGCTGCGCGATCAGCTGCTTGTTGGCGGTCACCACGTGACGCCCGGCCTGCAGGGCCCGCATCACGTATTCGCGCGCGGGTTCGGTGCCGCCGATCAACTCGACCACGATCTCCGCGTGCTCCAGGATCGCCTCGTAGTCGCCCTCGGAGCGCCTCAGGACGCCGACGATCTGCGGGCGGCGGCCCGCGGCGGCGGCGATCGCGTCGGCCCGCTCCGAGAGCAGGTCGTGGAACGCGGCGCCGACCGTGCCGCGGCCCAGGAGGCCGATCCGCGCCGGGACGCTCAATCGACGTCCCGCGCCGTCAGGTCCTCGTAGCTCTCGCGGCGAACCGCGAGCCTGGCGTCACCGTCCTCGCACAGGATCACCGGGGGCCGGGGCACTCCGTTGTAGTTGCTCGCCATCGCGTACCCGTAAGCGCCCGTCGCCGGCGTGACCAGGACGTCGCCGGCGCGTGGGGCGGCAAGGAGCGCGTCGGTGATGAGTATGTCCCCCGACTCGCAGTGCATGCCGGCCACCGTGGCCGGCGTGTCGGGGGCGTCGGCGGCGCGGTTGGCGATCACCGCCTCGTAGCGAGACCCGTAGAGCATCGGCCGCAGGTTGTCGGACATACCCCCGTCCACCGACAGGTAGGTGCGGACGCCGGGTATCTCCTTCACGGTGCCGATCGTGTACGCGGTGATCCCCGCGTTTCCGACCAGGGAGCGGCCGGGCTCGATCAGGATCCGCGGCACCGGGTCGAAGACCCGCTTGACGCCGCTGACCTTCACGTCCACGTAGCCCTCGATCGG
Organism: Solirubrobacterales bacterium; assembly: GCA_044871225.1. Taxonomy (GTDB): domain Bacteria; phylum Actinomycetota; class Thermoleophilia; order Solirubrobacterales; family 70-9; genus AC-56. The sequence goes on along the minus strand of JBIOZP010000088.1, from coordinate 1,223 downwards.
CGGGGGCTGGTCGTCGGAGGTATAGGCAATGCCCAGGCCCCCGCCCACGTTGAGGATGCGGCATTCCCAGTCCCCCCCGGCCAGCTCGCCCAGCGCCTCGATCGCGGCCACGTACGGCTCCAGCTCGAAGATCTGCGAGCCGATGTGGGCGTGCAGCCCAACCAGGCGCAGGTGCCTGGAGGAGCGCACCTCGGCGATCGCCCGGGCCGCCAAGCCGTCCTCCAGCCCGAAGCCGAACTTGGAGTCGAGACCGCCCGTCTGCACGTAGGAGTGGGTGGTGGGAAGAACCCCCGGGGTGACCCGGATCAACACGTCCTGGGGCCGGTCGAGAAGGGCGTCGAGGCGGGCGATCTCGTCGAACGAGTCGACGATCAGGTGGCCCACCCCGGCGCCGATCGCCTGACGGAGCTCGGTCTCGGTCTTGTTGTTTCCGTGCATGTAGACGCGCGCCGGGCTGAAGCCCGCGCGCAGCGCCATGTGCAGCTCGCCCCCCGAGGCCACGTCCACCGACAGCCCATCCTCCGCGCAGAGCCGGTAGATCGCCGTGATCGGGGCCGCCTTGCTGGCGTAGAGCACCTCGAAGTCGTCGGTTCGCGCGGCGAACGCCTCGAGATATGCCCTCGCCCTGGCGCGGATGTCCCCTTCGCAGTAGATGTAGGCCGGGGTTCCGAACTCGGCCACCAGCTCCATCACGTCGCATCCACCGACCACCAGGTGCCCACGCTCGTTGACGTGCGCGCCCGCCGGATAGACCGGCGAGCCCTCCACGGCAGCCCTCTCGCTGGCGACGCTCACGACCTCATTATTCCCGCGCCCCCCGGCCCGCGGCGGGCGGGATCGTTCGCGGCGGATTCGGCCGAGCTCGGTCCGCGAGCCGTGGCCTCCCTACGGCTGGTGTGAAGGGTGGCGGGCCCGGACCCTGTGATGTCAGCGATGCCGTCCTGCATTTCGCTCGGATACCGACGCGAATGCAGGAAGCCTCGCTTCTGTGCGCCCGCCCCGCCGGGACCGGAGATGCCGACCAGATCCAGGACCTCTAGCTTGGACCGGGTGAGCAGGGTGCTCTCAGGTCCAAACGAGCAGGGCGTCCACGAGCGCCGGCCCTACACGCTGTGGCTGCCGCAATCGCGGCCCCCGTGGCCGGCGATGGTGATCATTCACGGCGCCGGCTCGCGGAAGGAGAACCACGGGGACTTCGCACGCGCCTGCGCGGCGAGCGGCTG
>JBIOZP010000087.1:0-12871 GCA_044871225.1 Solirubrobacterales bacterium | reverse complement strand
ACAGGCGCCGGTGGCCCTCCTCGTCGCGGAGGATCGCGATCACCATGTCGTTGGTCACCGGGTCGATGTCCTCGGTGAACTCGATGATGCGGTTGTAGTGCTCGATCGCGCCGGTCTCGGCCTCGATGACGCCCTTGATGACGTGGACGATGTCGGTCGCCTGGTCGGGCGGCTGCAGGTAGCTCTGCTCCGGGGTGAACTCGAGCGAGCCGGGGACCGTGCCGTAGAGCTCCTTGATGCGGTTGGCGAACTCCTGTGCGTGGCCGAGCTCCTCCTGGATGTCCTCCTGGAGGGACTCGCGGATCTCCTGGGCGCGCACGCCGTCGGGGTTGATCGAGTTCGTGATGTAGCTCATCACGGTCTCGATCTCCATCCAGTACGCCCGCTGGAGCATCTCCACGACCGCTTCGCGCTTCTCCGCGTTGTCGTCGGACAGGATGTCGCCGCTCGTCAGGACCTCTGTCATCTGCTTCCTCCTCGATTCGGTCCGAAGCTCACCCAAGGCCACTACCCAGGGCCACCTGGGACAATCGCCGCATGCCCAGGCTCCAGCGCCCCGACGAGATCGAGCTCCACTGGGAGGAGCGCGGCGAGGGACCGTTGGTCGTCCTGGCGAGCTACTGGTCCACGCACCCGTCCGTGTTCGAGCCGCTGGTGGACGACCTGTGCCGGGACCATCGGCTCGTTCGCTACGACGACCGGGGCACCGGGCAGTCGACACACGCCGGCCCCTACGACCTGGACACCGGCGCCGCTGACCTCGAGGCGGTGATCGAGGCGGCAGGCGGCCTGGCCGTGGTGGTTGCGATCGCGGACGGGCCGCACCGCGCGGTGCGGGCGGCCGCGAACCGCCCTGACCTGGTCGAGGCCGTGGTCGCGGTCGGCGGACCGCCGATCAGCCGCGAGGCGCTTGAGGGCTCCGAGGTGATGGCGTCCTCCGACGCCGTGGTGGGCGCACTGCTCGAGATGGCCGGCGCGGACTACCGGGCGGCGCTTCGCTCGCTGGTGGGATCCACCAACCCGCAGATGAGCGACGAGGAGCTTCGCGATCGGGTCCGAGCGCAAGCCGAGTACGCGCCGGCGGAGGCTGCCGTCGCCCGCCTGACCGCGTGGGCGGAGGCCGATTCCACCGACCAGGCGCGAGCGCTGGGCCCCCGATTGTGGATCCTGCACGCCGAGAGCCTCGGCGGGGGCTGGCTTCCCCAGGGGCAGGCCCTGGTCGAGCTCGTTCACGAGCTCCTGCCCCAGGCCCGCCTGGAGCGGGTCGAGGACGGGATGTTGAGCCGGCCCGATCAGACCGCGGCGGTGGTGCGCCGGATCACGTCCCGGGTGCGCGCGGCCGCCGCCTGATCGCGAGATGGCCGGCCTGCTTCGCCCCGACGGAGTGGAGCTCCACTGGGAGGAGCGCGGTGAAGGCCCTCCCCTCGTGCTCGCCCCCTACTGGTCGGGCCATCCTGGGGTCTATGAGGGCCTGCTGTCGGAGCTCGCCCGCGACCACCGGGTGATCACCTGGGACGCCCGCGGCACCGGCGAGTCGACCCGGGCCGGTCCCTACGACATGGAGGCTGACTGCGGCGACCTCGAGGCGATCCTGGAGCGCGCCGGCGGCGGCGCGGCCGTGATCTCGATCGCCGACGGGACGAACCGGTCGGTGCGGATGGCGGCGCGCCGCCCGGACTTGGTGGCCGCGGTGGCAGCGCTGGGCACGGCCCCGTTCGCCCGCTCGCATTTCGAAGGCCGCGAGGGGATGATCGGCTCGAATGCGGTCGTGAACGCCTTCCTCGAGATGCTGGAGCGCGACTACCGGGGAGCGCTTCGCAGCCTCTTGGCGGCAACCAACCCCCAGATGTCCGAGGCCGAGCTCCGGGAACGCGTCGGCTTTCAGATCTCCTACTGCCCCCAGGAGGCAGCGCTGACCCGGGTGCGGGCCTGGGCGGACGACGACCCCACCGCCGACGCCCGCCGAACCGGCGGGCGCCTCTGGATCCTCTCGGCCTCCGACGTGGCCGGCCCCTGGCTGCCGCCCGAGCAGGAGCGTCGCGGGCTAGTCGAGGAGCTGACGCCCGAAGCGCACTTGCTGGAGGACGAGGCGGGCCCGATCTCGCGCCCGGCCAAGACGGCCGCGCTGATCAGGGGAATCACGGAATCGTTGCGGTCGGAGTCGCGCACCTGAGCCGATGTCCGAGGACCGGCACCGGTGGACCGAGCTGTTTCGCTCGCTGCCGCCGCCGGCGCGCCTGGCGGCGACCGGCGCGCTGGCGGTCGCCGGAAGCATGCTGTTTCCCTGGTACGGGGTCGAGTTCTCGAGCGGCCTCTCGATCACCGGGCTCGATTCCTTCGGGCTGGGGCAGCTCGCGCTGCTGCTGACGGTCGGCGCTGCCCTGTACCTGATCGTGCGGTGCGCGACCGGCTACGAGCTTCCCCGCCCGCTCGGGCAGGGAGGCCTGCTGGCCGCGGCCGGCGCCTGGTCGGCGGTACTGGCGGGCTACCTGATGCTGGACCGGCCCGATGAGATCGCCGGGCGCACCGGAATCCACCTGCGCTACGGCGTCTTCGTTGCCCTGGGGGGCTCGCTCGCGATCCTGGTCGGCGGCCTTCGCCTGCGGCGCGACAACCGGGTGGCCGAGCGGCGGCGAGCCAAGCCGTGAGCGCGTTCCAGAAAAGATGAAGCGGGGCGCTCGCCCAGCGCCCCGCTTCGACATGGGAGGTGCCCCGCGAGGAAGCTATTGCGTCCTCGCAGTTGATGGATGTGCACGAAGGTCTTCGGCACGAGGCCAACGGCCTTGAGGCGGCCCCCGCGAGCAGTGGACGCCTGTCCGACCGCGCAGACACGGCGGTTTGGCGTAATCCACGGCGACCGAGGCATCGTTGATGCTTTGCGCATGAGCGCCGCGCTGGCCAGACCCGAGCGACAGGCGACTTCCAGGCCACAGGGCGTCTACGGCGATGCCCTCCTCCACCTGGCAGCGCTATCGATCGTCGCCGGGTCGATCCACGCGGTGGCCGCGCCGTCGCACCTCGCCGAGACGTGGACGCACGGGGGGTTCTTCGTCGCCCTGGCCGCGTTCCAGCTCGGTTGGGGGATCTTGATCTACTCGCGTCCTTCGCCGCGCGGCCTGCGAGCGGGAATCGCCGTCAACGTGGCGGTGATCGCCCTGTGGATCGCCTCGCGGACCGTTGGGGTGCCGTTCGGACCCGAGGCTTGGCACCCCGAGGCCCCCGGGACCCTCGACGTGGCCGCGACGGCCACCGAGGCCATGATCGCGCTGATGGGGCAGGCGCTTCTGGCGAGCGGCGGGCGCTCACCCACGGACGCCGTCCTGCCCCTGCCCGCCCGGTATCTGCGCCAACTCGTGTACGCGCAGCTGGTGCTGGCCCTGCTCGCCGCGTTCGTGGGTGGCGGGCACCACACGCACTAGGTGGAACGTAGGCGCCTGGGGCGTCAGGTCGCGATCAGGTGACCTCCTTGGCGGCCTGGCGCTCCGGGCTCACCCGCACCACGTCCCAGACCAAGCCCAGCCGCTCGAGCGCCCGGATCACGGCCGCGGACGGATCGAGCTGCCAGGGGCGCAGGCCGTGGAAGGCGGAGGTGGGGAAGGCGTGGTGGTTATTGTGCCAGGCCTCGCCGAAGGTCGGCAGGGCCAGCCAGAGGACGTTCCTGGACTCGTCGTCGGTGGCGAAGTGCCGCCGCCCGAACACGTGGCAGATCGAGTTGATGCTGTAGGTGACGTGGTGGAGGACGAAGACGCGCACCGCTCCGCCCCAAAGCAGGCCGGTCAGGGCTGCCGCCAGGGTGCCGCCGAGCGCGTAGCCGAGCCCGAACGGGATCGCCAGCCCGGCCACCGCCCAGACGAGGAAGGTGCGGTCCACGAACGCGATCACGGGGTCCTCGATCAGGTCGGGCGCGAAGCGCTGCTTCGCCCCCCGCTCGGTGTGGATGAAAAGCCAGCCCACGTGGGCGTGGAACAGACCGCGCATGGTGCCGCGCCAGCCTCCGCCGTGACCCACGTGAGGGCTGTGGGGATCGCCCTGCTCGTCGGCGAACGTGTGGTGCTTTCGATGGTCGGCGACCCACGAGATCACGGGGCCCTCGATCGCGGCGGACCCCAGCGCGGCAAGGACCCCGCGAAGGGCCGGGCTGGTCTTGAAGCTGCGGTGGGTCAGCAACCGGTGAAAGCCGACGGTGATTCCGAGCCCGGTGATCAAGTAAACGAACCCGAAGATCGCCAGGTCGCGCCAGTGCAGGGCCTCGTTCCACACCTGCCAGGCGGCAACGCCGAGGAGGAGGATCGGAAGGGCCGTGACCAGGCCGGTGATCACTCGGTCGGCGGCCTCGTGGGCCACCGGCTGGACCAGACCGTGGTCGGTCCCGGCCGGGGCTTCCGCCTGACGCGGCTCGTTGGCGACTGACTGGATGAGTTCGGTGTCGGTCGCCACGTGTCTCCTTCGTCCGTCGAGACCCTGGCGAGGTGCTCGAGCTCGGTGTGCCCGATGCACCCTACCGGTCGAGGCCTCAGCCCGGGATCGTGAACATGGACTGAATCTGGGTGGAGAACATCAGGTCCCCCTCGATCTTCAGCCTGCCGCCCATGAACAGCATCGGCCCGTTGGCGTTCCCGGTCACCAGCTTCAGGAAGTCCACGCCGTCGAGCTTCAGGGTCACTCGCGGATCGGACTTCGGCTCGGGGCTGACGGTGCAGGCGCCGCCCGTGATCACGACCTCCCACTGGTCCTCCGCTCCGTCGGGGCGCCCGGTGATGAGCCAGTGGATCACCGCGTCCTGCGCGCTTGCGGGCCTGAAGTGATGCTCCATCCGCTGGAAGATCTCGGCCAGGATCTGGCCGCGCAGCGGTCCTTCGATGCCTTCACGCAGCTGCTCGTCTGGCGTCCGGGCGATGCTGCGCGCGAACTCGTGCGGGTCGACCTGCGAGGCGTCGATGGCCTGCGTCTCGTCGATCACGGCGTCTCCTTTCGTCGTCGAACCATGGGTGCTAGCCGATGCGAGCGCCTGAGATCGCCCGCGAGATCACCAGGCGCTGGATCTCGGAAGTGCCCTCGAAGATCGTGTAGATCTTCGCGTCGCGGTGCATCCGCTCGACCGGGTACTCGCGCGTGTAGCCGTTGCCGCCCAGGATCTGGATCGCCCGCTCGGTCACCCACACCGCGACCTCACCGGCCTTGAGCTTGGACATCGAGCCCTCGGCGGCGTCGAAGTCCTTGCCGCTTCGGCCCATCCACGCGGCCCGCCAGACCAGCAGGCGAGCGGCGTCGATCTCCATCCTCATGTCGGCGAGGGTGAACGCGATCGCCTGGTTCTCGACGATCGGACGGCCGAACTGCACCCGTTCCTTCGCGTAGTCGAGCGCGTACTCGTAAGCCGCTCGCGCGATGCCCAACGCCTGAGCCCCCACGGTGGGCCTCGAGACCTCGAAGGTCCGCATGGCCGCCTGCCCGCGAGACCCCTTTCCCTCTCGAGCTCGCGCCAGGCGCTCGTCGAGCTTCTCCTTGCCACCCAGCAGGCAGCGGCCCGGAATCCGGCAGTCGTCGAGGTGCACGTCGGCGGTGTGGGAGGCGCGCAAGCCGTGCTTCTTCACCTTGGCGCCCTGCTCCAGGCCCTTCGTCCCGGGCGGGACGACGAACGCGGCGTGGCCCCGGGACCCGAGGTCACGGTCCACGGAGGCGATCACGACGTGGACGTCGGCGATCCCGCCGTTGGTGGCCCAGGCCTTCTGGCCGTTCAGGACCCACTCGTCGCTCGCCTCGTCGTAGCGTGCCGTCGTGCGGATCGCCGAGACGTCCGAGCCGGCTTCGGGCTCCGAGGAGCAGAACGCCGCCACCTTCGGCTCGTCCGCGGTCCCGTAGCACTGCGGCACCCACTCCACCAGTTGGTCCGGGGTGCCCGAGGCGTAGATGCCCGCCACCGCGAGGGTCGTTCCCATGATTGAGAGCCCGATCCCGGCGTCGCCCCAGAAGAGCTCCTCGTTGACGATCGGGAGCTGGAGCCCGGTCGGGTCCGACCAGAACTGGGCCAGCGCCTCGAACCCGTACAGGCCGATCTTCGCGGCCTCCTGGATGATCGGCCAGGGAGTCTCCTCGCGCTCGTCCCATTCGGCGGCGGCGGGACGGACCACCTGCTCGGCGAACCCGCGCACCCACTCGCGGATGTCTTTCTGGTCCTGGTTCAGCTCGAGCGTAAAGGCGCCGCCATCGGGCGCCTGGGGAGCGCCATCGGCGGTGGCGGCCTCGACGGCGTCGGCTACCTGCTCGGATTCGGTGGTGTTCATCGGCTCTCCTTGCGTCGCGGGCGTCCGGCCAGGTCGCAGCATGTTACACCAAACGATGTCACATGTATCGATGTCGAAGGGGAGGAGCCTCGAGCTCCGACAGCCGGCTTCCATGCTCGGGGCGCCTTAGGGTGCGAGCGTGCCGCCCCTCGCGGAGATCGTCCCCGGGCTTTGGCGCTGGACGGCGCCGCACCCCGCCTGGCGTCCCGGTGCCGCCAAGGACAGCCCTGCCGACTGGGCGCCCGAGGTCGGCTGCGTCCTGTGCGACACGCCGGAGTCCACGGTCCTGATCGACGCGCTCCTCCCCCCCGGCGACGAGCGCTTCCTGCGCGTCCTCGACCGCCATGTTCGCGAACGCCAGCGCCCGGTGGCGGTCCTCACCACGATCGGGTTCCATCGCCGCAGCCGCGATTTCCTCGCCCAGCGATACGGGGCAACGACCTCCCGGGCGCGCAAGAGCCTGCCCTCAGGAGTGAACGCCCATCGCATCCGGGACGCCGGCGAGACGATGTTCTGGCTGGCCGACCATCGCGCCCTCGTGCCCGGCGACCGGCTCCTCGGCGCGTCCGGGGGAGGCCTGCGTCTCCCGCCTTCGTCGTGGCTCGCCTACCTCCCACGCCGGATGACGGTCGCCGAGCTCGCCGAGGCCCTGCGCCCGCTGCTCGAGCTGCCGATCGAGCGGGTGCTCGTCTCCCACGGGGAGCCGGTGCTGAGCGGCGGGCGCGATGCGCTTGCGGAGGCCCTGGGCGCGGCGAAGGAAGGCTGACTCCCCCTTGATCCTCCAGCTCGCGCCGCAGATCGTCTCCGTCGGCGAGGCCTTCCCCCCTTCTCGCTCGGACCCTCTCCCCTCTCGCTCGGACGCTTATGACTTTCGACGTCCATAGGACGCACAAAGCCATTGGCGACGTCACGGAAGGTTCACGGCCGTGCCTCGCTGACTCGCTTCTCGGTGATCCCCGGCCCCTTCCTCGCTGACTCGGGGAAGGCACGCGGGCCGGGGCGCGAGCGTGACGGGATGGTGCCGGCCCCCGACCCCCGGCCGTGAACCCGATCCGGGGTCGCGCCCGTACCATGATGTACCTGTGGCCACGCTGCCGAAACTCGATCCGGTCGCGGTGGCGGAGGTGGGCGGCAGGTTGCGGGACAACATCCAGCGTGCCGTCAAGGTCCGCGACGAGGTCGTCAGGGACGTGCTCGTGGCCCTGCTCGCGGAGGGGCATGTCCTGATCGAGGACTACCCCGGGGTCGGCAAGACCGCGCTGGCCCGGGCCCTGGCGCGTTCGGTCGACGCCGAGTACGCGCGCGTGCAGTGCACCGTGGACCTGCTCCCCGCGGACGTCATCGGTACCAACGTCTTCAACCAGCGGGAGGGGCGGTTCGAGTTCCACCCCGGGCCGGTGTTCGCCAACGTGGTCCTGGTCGACGAGATCAACCGCACCTCTCCGAAGACCCAGTCCGGGCTGCTCGAGTGCATGCAGGAGCGCCACGTGACCGTGGACAACCAGGAGCACGAGCTTGCCCGGCCGTTCCTGGTGGTCGCGACGCAGAACCCGATCGAGTACGAGGGGACGTATCCGCTCCCGGAAGCGCAGCTCGACCGCTTCATGGTGAGGCTCTCCCTCGGCTACCCGGGCCGCGACGAGGAAGCCGAGATGCTCGCTGAACACGCCGAGCGGGACCGCGTGCTCGACCTCGAGCCCGTCGCCGACGTGGGGACCGTGCTGGCGACGCAGGCGGCAGCCGCGGCCGTCCACTCCAGCGAGCCGCTGCGCCGCTACGTCGTCACCCTGTGCGAGGCGACGCGCGACGATTCTCGCGCGGAGCTCGGGGCGAGTCCCAGGGCGGCGTTGCTGCTCTTCCGGGCGGCCAAGGCGCTGGCGGCGCTGGAGGGGCGCGACCACGCCCTTCCCGACGACGTCCAGGCACTCGCTCCCTCCGTGCTCGCGCACCGCCTGCTGCTCGCCCCGGGGGCCACCGAGGACGATCGCGAAGCCGTGGTGAGGAGCGCCGTGGAACGGGTCCCCGCCCTCTGAGCGGATGCCCACCGCGCGCTCCACGTTGGTTCTCGCGGGGGCCTTCGTCCTGGTCGGAGCCGCGTTCGACCTGCCGTCGCTTTACGTGCCGGGCCTGGCACTGGCGGCTTTGGTCGCCGGGCTGCGGATCTGGGTCGCGCTGGCGTCGCGCAGCGTCCGCGCCGAGGGGCTGGCAGGGCCTTGGAGCATCGTCGAGGACGAGCCCTACCCGCTCGCGATCCGGGTCCGAAGCGGGCGCCTGCCCCTCCCCGGCGGGCGCCTCGTCCATCCGCTCGCCGACCGGCCTCTTCCGATTGCCAAGCGCTCGCAGGGGCCGGTGCGCCTGGAGCTCCGATCGCTGCGTCGCGGTCGGCGCCGCGTCGAGCCGGCGACCGTGCTGCTCAACGACCCGATCGGCCTGCATACGGCCCGGGTCTCGGGCGGCCGGGGCCACGGGGTCCTGGTGCTACCCAGGATCGAGCCCGTGGTCAGGTGCGGCCAAGGAGGCGGCCCGGGGGACGGCGCGCTCCCCGGCCCCGAGGGGCATCTCGGCGCCGGGCTGGGGACCAGGGCGATCGACTTCGAGATCGACGGGCTGCGACCGTACCGGCACGGCAGCTCGGCCTCGCGGATCCACTGGCCGACCGTCGCCCGGACCGGCGAGATGGTGGAGCACCGCGTCGTCGCGGGGGGCGACACGTCACCCCTCGTGGTCCTCGACCGCTCGGCCCCGGTGACGGAGCAGGCGCTGGACGCCGCCGTTCGAGCCGCCGCCTCGATCTGCGTCCACCTGGCCCGCGAGGGCGGCTGCAGGGTGCTGGTCTCCGGCGAGCGGCGCGCGCTCGAGGTCGATTCACAGCTCCGAGCCTGGCCTCAAGTCCACGCCCACCTGGCCGTGGTCGAGCCCGGCGGGAAGCCCCCAGCGGTCGAGCGCCTGTCGAGGGCCGAGACGCTCTACTGGGTGAGCGCGGCGGAGGGGGCGCCGGCGTGGGCCCGGGCGGGAGCGAGGCCCGGCTGGTACCTGGTGACTCCGTTTCCCCTGCCGGGCGTGGGCTCGATGTCCACGGTGGCCGGCTGTCACGTGCAACGTCCCACGGCCGCCTCCCGAAGGGCGGCGGCGCGGGCGGCGTGACCACCGCCTCCAGCGCGACGCTCGCGACGCCGCCTCGAAGCGGGGTCCGGCCGGCGCCGAAGGTGGGGAGCCTGTCGGCGCCGTGGACGTCGGCGCGCGACTCGGTGCCTATTCGCCTCTCGGCCTTCGCGGCCCTCGGGGCCTTCGGGGCAATCCAATGGGTCGGCCTGGTGGCGCACCCTCCCGTCGGTCGCGCCGCGCTGGCCCTGGGGACGATCCTGGCGGGCGCGGCAGCGCTCGCGTGGCTATCGCGCACTGCGATCGCCCGTCCCGTCGCGTGGGCGCTCGGAGCGTTCGCGTCGGCACTCGCGGTTGGGGTCGCGGCAGCGGCCATGGGCGTGCCGGTCCACCTGCTGGCGCCCGGGGGCTGGGGCGAGCTGGGCGACCGCCTGAACGGCGGGCTGCGCGCGATCGGCGAGGCCGACTACCCCTACCGCGGCGGCAACGAGTGGGCTCGGCTGACGATTCTCGTCGGGCTGCCGCTGTGGCTCGGCATGGCGGCGGTGCTGGCTTTCTGGCCGACCCGGCGTTCGACGCCGAACGCGCGCGTCCCGGCCCTCGTGGTCGTGGTGGGGGCATACGTGACCGCCGCCTCGGCCAACCCTCCCGGCCCGTCCGTGTTGCAGGGGCTGGCGCTGCTGGCTCTGGTGGCTTGCTGGCTGTGGCTTCCTCGTCTGGAGCCGCGGGAGGCGCTTCGCGCCGGCGCCGTGGTCCTCGGGGCCGGGTTGATCGCGCTGCCCGTGGCGGCGCGGCTCGACGGCGAGCGTCCCTGGCTCGACTACCGCGGCTGGAACTGGGCCTGGTCCTCGGTCACCAACGGCGACACGTTCAACTGGGACCACTCTTACGGACCGCTCGATTGGCCTCGGCGCGGCAGGGTCCTGCTCGAGGTGCGCAGCGACGCCGCGCACTACTGGCGAACCGCGATGCTCGATCAGTTCGACGGCGTGCGCTGGATCCGCTCGGACGACTACAGCCAGCCTTCCCTGGAGCTTCCTCAGCGGGCGGTGGGGCCCGGGCCCTCCCTGGAGACCTCGAACCTGAACCACGAGTGGATACACCGGATCACCTTCAAGGTCGACTCGCTGCGCAGCGACCTCGTGGTGGGGGCGGGGACGGTGCTGGCGACGGAGGGGCTCTACGGGCTCCAGCCGACGAGCGCCGGCCTGGCCCTGCCGGGGAACGACCCGCTGACCGACGGCGACACCTACGCGATCCAGGCGTACGTCCCCGACCCGACCGCCAGGCAGATGGTGTCCTCGCCCCCGCGCTACCCCAGGGACCTGGCGCGGTTCACGAGGATCGAGCTGCCCGGCGGCGACTCCTTCGCCGTGCCGCTCCGCGGCGGGTCGCGACCGTCTTCCGCTCCCCCCCACGTCGCCGTCCACGACCAGGACACCGCCGCCCGGCTGCTCGCCGACTCGCCCTACGACGGGATGTACGCCCTGGCCCACCAGCTCACCGACGGCAAGCGGACCACCTACCAGGCCGTGAACGCGATCCAGCAGCACCTTCAGCGCCGGTACAGGTACGACGAGTCACCGCCTCAACACGACTACCCGCTGCCGGCCTTCCTGTTCGAGGACCGCTCGGGCTACTGCCAGCAGTTCTCCGGGGCGATGGCGCTGATGCTGCGCATGGTCGGCATCCCCAGCCGGGTGGCGGCCGGGTTCAGCGCCGGGCAGCCGGCCCGCCGCGACGGCCAGTTCGCAGTCCGCGACCTGGACGCCCACTCCTGGGTGGAGGTCTACTTCAACGGCATCGGATGGGTGGCCTTCGACCCCACCCCCGCCGTCGCACCCGCGGAGTCGCAGACCAGCGGCCTCGGCCTGCTGCGATTCCCGACGGCGGTCCTGGGAGACAAAGCCTCGCGACAGGTCCAGGGCGGCTCCGAGGGAACCAAGGTGAAGGCCGCCCCCACGCCGGAATCATCCGGCGGCATTCCGGCCTGGGTGCTCCTCGCCCCCCTTGCAGCGGCCCTGCTGGTTGCCGCGGGCGCGATCGCCGCGCGCGTCCGGCGATACCGCTCCCTGTCACCGCCGGCGGCGACGGATGCGCGACTCCGGGAGCTCGAGGCTGCCGTTGCCCGGCTGCGTTCCTGGCCTGTCACCGGCACCACCCTGCTCGCGCTGGAGCGGCGCCTGGGCGGCATCGCCTGCCCGGCGGCGGCCCGCTACACGGCCCGGCTTCGCGAGGCCCGCTACGCCCGTGAAGGTCCCGGCCGGTTCGATGGGCGTGACCGCCGCGCGATGCGCCGGGAGCTGACCCGCGGGCTCGGCCTCCGCGCGCGGTTGCGCGGATTCGTCGCCGTGCCGCCCGGCGGCCCCTCGCCCGGCCCCGGATCGCGGTGACGCCCCGCCCCCGAGCGGGGGCCTGGCCTCGTATGCTGGCCTGGAGGCCGCATCGATGTTCTTTCGCCAGCTGATCCACGAGGACCTCGGTTGCGGGTCCTACCTGGTGGGGGACGAGCAGGCCGGGGTCGCGGCGGTGATCGACCCGCAGTGGGACATCGATCCCTACCTGAGGCTCAGCCGGCTGCACGGTGTTCGCATCGCGCACGTGCTCGAGACCCACAACCACGCGGATCACGTCTCCGGCCATGGCCGGCTCGCGAGGGCGACCGGCGCCACCATCCACATCCACGAGCTGGCCGAAGCGGAATACGCCCACGAGCCGTTCACGGACGGCTGGAAGCTCTCGCTCGGCGCGCTCGAGATCGAGGCGGTTCACACCCCGGGCCACCGTCCCGAGCACACCTCGTTCCTGCTGCGAGACGCCACTCGCGGCGCGGACGCATGGGCGGTGCTCACCGGCGACTCGCTGTTCGCGGGGGATGTGGCGCGGCCCGACCTCGCCGTCGAGCCGCGCGAGGGCGCCGCGCAGATCTTCGACTCTCTCCATGGGCGCCTCCTGTCGCTGGATGACGACGTCGAGGTGTGGCCGGGCCACCTGGGTGGCTCCATGTGCGGGAGCTCGCGGATCGACAACAAGACTTCGTCGACGATCGGGTTCGAGCGCCAGCACAACCCGGGTCTGGGGATCGCGGACGCCGCCGCGTTCGTCGACGCGGCCATCGCCGACCTCGGGGATCCGCCGCCGAACGTAAAGCGGATCGTGGCGCTCAACCAAGGCCCGCTCGTCGAGGAGCTCGGCACGCCGGCGCCGCTCACCCCCCGGGCCGTGGAGGTGGCGATCGCCGAGGGCGCGATCCTGGTCGACGCGCGCACCAACGAGCAGTTCGACGAAGCGCACATCCCGGGGGCGATCAGCGCGTCCGCCTACGACACCGGATTCGCGACCAAGGTGGCGCAGGTGGTCCCGGCGGACGTCGAGTTGATCGTGGTCGCCGCCTCCGACGGCTACGAGCTCGAGGCGGCCGAGTTGCTGGCGTCCGTCGGCCTGCGGGTGCGTGGCTTCCTCGACGGGGGGATGACGGCGTGGGG
>JBIOZP010000086.1:0-2580 GCA_044871225.1 Solirubrobacterales bacterium | reverse complement strand
GAGCGGAGAGGAAACCTCTGATGCGTTACGCCCGGCTCGGCAACGTCCCCGCGAAGCGGCACGTACAGGTCCGCTCGAACGGCAGCAGCTCACCGCTGCTCGTCGAGGAGGTGATGGGCTACGAGGGGTTCTCCGGCAACGAATCCATCCTGCTCCACCTCCAGTCGCCCTGCCGGCTCGACACCGTTGGCGCATTCCGGCCCATTGAGAGGGAGGAGTGGGTCCCGGACGCGCACGTCCATCGCCTGGGGGACGTGAACGGTGTCGAGCCCGGCGGCGACCCCGTCTCCGGGCGCCGGCTCCTGATGTGGAACAACGACATCGAGGTGTCGGCCTGCAAGCCGACCGACTCGCTCGACGGCTTCTACCGAAACGGCGAGGGCGACGAGGTCCTCTACGTGCACCAGGGCAGCGGCGTCCTGCGCACCGTGTTCGGGCGCGTGCCGTTCCGCGAGCGCGACTACATCGTCATCCCGCGCGGCACCACGCACGCGTTCGAGCTGCCCGAGGGCGAGGAGCAGTTCTGGATCTGCTTCCACACCCCCGGCGAGATCGAGACGCCCAACCGCTACCGCAACCGCTACGGCCAGCTGCTCGAGCACTCGCCCTTCTCGCAGCGCGACTTCCACCCGCCCGGGGAGCTCGAGACCTACGACGAGAGCGGCGTGTTCCCGGTCACCGTGCGGGTGCGCGACGGCCACCAGGACTACGTGCTCGACAGGCATCCGTTCGACGTCGTGGGCTGGGACGGCTACGTCTGGCCGTACACGTTCAACGCGGACGACTTCGAGCCGCGCGCCGGGCGCTTCCACCTACCGCCGCCGGCGCACCAGACCTTCCAGGGCCCGAACTTCGTGATCTGCACGTTCGCGCCGCGGATGCTCGACTGGGACCCCGAGGCCGTGACGCTTCCCTACCACCACTCGAACATCCAGTCCGAGGAGGTCATGTTCTACGCGGCTGGCGACTACGCGGCGCGCAAGGGCGTGGACGTCGGCTTCATCACGCTCCACCCGTCCGGCCTGCCGCACGGTCCGCAGCCGGGCGCGGTCGAGAAGGCACTCGGCAAGAAGTCCACTGACGAATTGGCCGTCATGTGGGACACCTTCCGGCCGCTCCGGCTGTCCACCCTCTGGCGCGAGGTGGACAAGCCGGAGTACGCCTACAGCTGGAATCCGGACAAGGCCGGAGCGGACGCCGGGGCAGCTACCGCCACCGCGAGGTAGCGCGGCCGGCCAGGTGCCGCGGGGGACCGGGGGCGTGAGCCCCCGGCTGTCATCAGAAGTACATCCCGCCGAACTGGCCGCCGGTCACGTTCAGGACCTGGCCGTGCACGTAGTCGGACCAGGGCGAGCAGAGGAAGAACACCGGCCCGGCGGCCTCCTCCGGTGACGCCGGGCGTCCGATCGGGATGATCATCGCCGCCATGGCGCGCATCTGCTCGGGGATTCCGAGCTGGATCTCCTCGCCGTCCTTGGTCATCGTGTTGCCCGATTCCTTCGCGGCGGTGAGGCGCGTCTCCACGAAGCCGAACGCCACGGCGTTCACGTTGATCTTGAACTGGCCCCACTCCTTGGCGAGCGTCTTGGTCAGGCCCACGACGCCCGCCTTGCCGGCGCTGTAGTTCACCTGCCCGGCGTTGCCCATCGTGCCGGAGATCGAGCTGACGTTCACGACCTTGCGGAAGACCTCGCGGCCCTCCTCCTTCTCCTGCTTGGCCGGCTCGCGCAGGTGCGGCGCCGCCGCCCGGAGGATGCGGAACGGGACGACCGTGTGGATGTCGAGCATGGCCTGGAACTGGTCGTCGGTCATCTTGTGGGCCACGCCGTCACGGGTGTAGCCCGCGTTGTTGACGATGATGTCGATCTGGCCGAACTCGTCGATCGCCTTCTGGATCAGCTGGTCCGGCACGCCCTCCTTGGTGAGGTCGCCGCCGAAGACTGACGTCTCGCCGGAGATCTCCGACGCCGCCTGCTCGGCGACGTCAGCGTCGAGGTCGTTGATCAGGACGCGCGCGCCCTGCTCTGCGAGCAGCTCCGCGGTCGCGCGGCCGATTCCACGCGCCGACCCGGTGACGATCGCCGCCTTTCCATCCAGGACTCCCATTCATTCTCCTTAGCTGGTTGAGCGCGGGGCATCATAGGTACATGACGCTTCTCGCAATCCGGTACGGCATCCCGCTGGTGCTGTTCATCGCGGGCACGATCGTCACCGCAACC
This sequence comes from Solirubrobacterales bacterium, assembly GCA_044871225.1. Taxonomy (GTDB): domain Bacteria; phylum Actinomycetota; class Thermoleophilia; order Solirubrobacterales; family 70-9; genus AC-56. Next base: position 361 of record JBIOZP010000086.1, on the reverse strand, counting down.
GCGGGCAGGGTCGGACTCGCGGCCGGCGCGCTCTTCTTCAGCGCCGCCAGCGCCGTGCTGCTGCTGAACGTGCTCTATCGGATCGGCGTCGAGGGCGACAAGGAGCGCGACCGCGAGGAGAGCGCCCGCGAGTTCTTCGACAAGCACGGCCGCTGGCCGGACGAGCCCGAGAGCGCCGCGCGGCGTCCGCACCCCCGCGCGTAGGAGCAGCCGGGTGCCTAGAGCCCGAGCTGCTTCGCCAGGATCTCCTTCATCACCTCGTCGGTCCCGCCGCCGATCGGGCCGAGGCGCGTGTCGCGCAGGGCACGGCCGATCTCCAGGTCTCCGTCTGTCGCCCGCCACGCCATCTCAGCCACCTCGA
>JBIOZP010000085.1:0-3312 GCA_044871225.1 Solirubrobacterales bacterium | reverse complement strand
ACTGGCAGCTTTGGTTCGTGCGCGCCCGCCTGATGGTCAAGCTCGGCGACGTCAAGGGCGCCAACCAGGCCCTGGAGCGGGCCCGCGAGCTCAACCCCCGGGCCCCGTTCTTGGCCCGGTGAGGGGGGTGGGCGCAGGGCGGAGCATGGGTGGCGCTGACCCGCGCGGTGGCGTCCCCGCGCTCGGAGGCAACGGACGCGAGATCCTGACCTTCGCGTTCGTCGGCGCTGCCGCGACCGCCCTCGCGATCGTCGGCTTGGCGGCGGCTCTTTCCTGGATCGACTGGCGATGGACCATCGTCGGGCTCGCCGCCGCCTCCGTGGTCCTCCCGTGCGGCCTCTTGGCGCTGCGCGGCAGGCTCGACCTGTTCGAGCCGCTGACCTGGTTCGCGTTCATGTTCGTGCTGATCTTCGTCCTGCGGCCGGCCAGCGACCTGTGGCGCGAGAACTTCATCTACGTGGGCCGCTTGATCTCGCCGACCTTCACCAAGATGCTCGTCGCCGGCCTGCTGGCCGGGACCGGGTTCGTGATTGGCTACCTGATCCCGGCCGGGAAGTCGCTGGCGTTGCGTCTGCCTCGACCGCCGAGGGTCGAGACTCGCCGCCTGTTCACCTGGGCGCTGATCGTCCTCGGGGTGGCGCTTGGGGGCTTCCTCCTGTTCTTCGTCGACGCGCACGGTTGGCGCGATCCGGTTGGGTTCTTCTTGGGCCGGAACAAGATTCGCCTGCAGGCGGTCGCCGCCACCACGACCGGCACCAGCAAGTACTTCATCGTCTCGATCCTGCTGATGATCCCCGCGACGCTCTGGCTGCTGGCCGTTCGCGAGCGGGCCGGGACCGGCACGCGGATCGGGCGCCTGGCGGGATGGGCGGCGCTCGGGGCGATCGCGCTGTTCCTGTTGATCAACTTTCCCTCGGGCTCGAGGCGCTACGTGGTGGGGCTCCTCGGAGCGCTCGCCGTCTACTACTACCTGCGGCGCGGGCGCCGGCCGTCGGTGCTTCGCATCGTCGTGGTGGCGGTCGTCGCCCTGACGGTCATCTCCGCCGTTCGCGAGGTCCGGTTCGCGGGCAGCAGGGACACGGGCATCAACCCGGCGCGGTGGCTGCCGTGGAACGCCGTCGGCACCCTCCTCGAGGGCCCCGACACGAGCATGGCGCCGGCCCTGGCCACCGAGATGCTGGTCGTCCCGAGCCAGCTCGGCTACACCTACGGGGAGACCACGTTCATCGAGCCGTTCGTGACCGCGATTCCCCGCCAGCTCTGGCACCGAAAGCCGCGGCCGCCGAACCAGGAGATCCTGGGCTCGATCTGGACGGGCCATCGTCCCTGCCGTTACAAGACACAGTGCAGCACCTTCTCCCCGTTCGGCGAGTCCTACCGGGACGCCGGGCTCGTGGGAGTGTTCCTGTTCGCGATCCTGTTCGGGATCTTCTGGCGAATGGCCTGGCAGTACTACCTGCGCCACCGCGAGACGGTGGTGGCGCTGGTCGCCTACGCCTCGCTGCTCCCGTTCATGATCGCCTGGATGCACGGGAACTTCATCCTTCCCGCGGCTCAGGTGGCGATGATCCTGGTCGCGGTCGTCGCCGGAGCGTGGTACTGCCGCGTGCGAGACCGGGACGCCGATGGCCCCCCGGCTGACCTCAGCCGCGATCCGCGGCGCGTTGGAGGTAGCGATTAGGCCGCGCTGGCCGAACCTCTTCCTGGTCGGCGCGGCGAAGGCCGGCACGACGTCCCTGTACTCCGCGCTGGCGCGTCACCCGGAGATCTACATGTCGCCGATGAAGGAGCCGCACTTCTTCTCGCGCATCCAGCCGGCCGTCCGCTGGGAGGCGTTCTTCCCACACGTCAGCGACGAGGACGAGTACCTCGCCCTGTTCGGGGGCGTCGCAAACGAGCCCGTGGTCGGCGAGGCGAGCACCTCCTATCTGTGGGACCGGGAGGCCGCCGGGCGAATCGCGGGTGCCGTGCCGCGGGCGAAGATCCTGATCGTCCTGCGTGACCCGGTGGACCGGGCCTACTCGCACTACCGAAACGACGTCCGCGAGGGAATGGAGAGACGCACGTTCCTCGAGGCGCTGGAGGCCGAGCAGCGGGACGGCGCTGGGGGGTGGGGCGCCTCGTCGCTCTACCTGGACTGCGGGCGCTACGCGGGGCAGGTGGAGCGGTACCTCGACCGGTTCGAGGGGCGGGTGAAGGTCCTGTTCTTCGAGGACCTCGTCGGCGACGAGGCCGAAACGATCGCGGGCGTCCATGACTTCCTCGGCGTACAGCCGGCTCCCGGGGAGTTGGGTGAGCGGATGAACCCTGGATCGCAGCCACGCAACCGCCTCAGCGGGGCCGTGCTGGCAAGCGCCAGGTTGCGCGCCATCGTCAGGTCCACGGTCCCCCGCGGCGCGCGGGCCCGGCTGCGATCCGCCCTTCTGCGCCAGGCGCCGGGGCCGCCCATGGATCCCGCGGCGCGGGAGCTGCTGACCCAGGCCTACAGTCCCGAGATCGAGCCGCTGGAGCGGCTGCTCGGCAGGCCCGTGCCCTGGAGGGGGCGGTGGAAGAACCGAAGCTTCAGGGAGCGACCGTGAAGGTGCGCTTCGACGGAGTGGGGTCGACGTTGGTCGCCGGGTCGATCGCCCTGACCTCGAAGCTGTGGGTCCCCGTGGCCAGGTCCGTCGCGGGGGTGTGGCTCGTGCCCGGGCCCGAGCAGGGGCCGAACGGCTGGGCGTCGAAGCGACACTCGAAGGTGGAGCCCTGCTGGCCCGAGGTGAACCCGAAGGTCGGCGTGTGGTCAGCGGTGGTGGCGCCTTCCGCTGGCCCGGCGGTGATCACCGTTTGCGGCGGCACCGTGTCGACCGTGAACGAGCGCGACTGCACCGCGCTCTGGTTGCCGACCGCGTCGACGGCCTTCACGTAGAAGGTGTGGGCCCCGTCGGCAAGCTGCTTGCCGGGCGTCGCCGGCGAGCGACAGCCGACGAAGGGGCTCGAGTCGAAGCGGCACTGGAAGCTGGCTCCGGCCTCGCTCGAGGCGAACCCGAAGGTCGGGGTGGAGTCCCTGGTGAAGCTTCCCGCCGCGGGGCCGGTCGTGATCGTCACCACCGGCGGCGAAGTTTCGGCGGTGAAGCTGCGAAACGCGCTGTAGGCGGGCTTGGCGGTCCGGTTGTAACGCAGAAGCCCCGCCGTGTCGCAGATTGGGCACAGGCGGGCGTAGTCCGAGTCGGGGTCGGGATCGCGCCACAGGAACCAGTACACGCGCTGGAGGTTCCAGTCGAGGCGATTGGCCAGGAACAGCTTGAAGGTGTTGATCAGCATCTGCCGCTG
>JBIOZP010000084.1:0-3328 GCA_044871225.1 Solirubrobacterales bacterium | reverse complement strand
CGTACGGCAGCGAGACGCCCGCGATCGATCTGGGCGCTGAGGTCACGGAGCTCCCGGTCGCGGCCAAGGTCGACGGGCTGAGCCCTGGCACGACCTACCACTTCCGGCTCGTGGGCACGAACAAGGCGGGCGCGGGCTACGGGCACGACCAGAGCTTCACGACCGCTCCGGCCGCGGCAGCTCCCTCGGGCTCGACTCCAGTGTTCGCAGGCGTGAGCCTGGTGTCCCGGGCTACCACGCTCTCTGGCAAGGCCATCACGCTCAGGCTGAGCTGTCCCGCCGGCACGGTCGGCGGGTGCTCGGGCGTGACGAAGCTGAGCGCGCGGCGATGGATCGGCACGCGACGAGTCGCGCTGGGCAAGGCTCGGTTCTCAATTGCCGCGGGCGGGAGAGCCAAGGTCCGCATGCGCATCTCACGTGCCGGCATTCGGCGGCTCCAGGGCACGCGCCGGCTCCGGGCAAAGGACACCAACGTGGCCCACGACGGGGCAGGGGTGTCGAAGACGACCGTGGCGAACGTGACCGTTCGCCGCCACAGGTAGCTGGATGAGGGCCCGGGGCATGCACCTCCCGCGCTACCTCGCGATCGGCGTCGCGGCGATGTGCTCCTTCGCGGTGCTCCCGGCCGCCGCGAGCGCCACCGACTACTGCGTGGTGCCCAATGCCGGCTGTGGCGGTACGAACGTGGCCACCTTCTCGGAGGCCCTCGACAAGGCGGACGACGCCTCTGACCCCGACCGCATCTTTCTCGGCGCCTTCGAGTACGTCGCGTCGACCCCCGCGGGCTTCGACTACAGCAAGGCCGGCGCGCCGGTCGAGATCGTCGGAAAGGGCGCCGGTCAGACGATCCTCACCGCGCCCAGCGGTGCCTCGAATGTCCTGCGCATGTTCGGCAGTGCCTCAAGCTCGGTGCACGACCTGAGGATCAAGGTTCCCGCCAATGCGGCGTCCCAGTCCAACGGACTCGCCACCGACGGGGCCGCGCGCCGCATCGATGTGGTCGAGGACAGCCCTCAGCAATACGACCGGAAGGGCGTTTACCTGGAGAGCGGGGGCACGCTCGAGGACTCGAGCGTGGACATCTCCACCGGCCCGGGAACGACGGCCGTCTGGACCGACGCCGGGGGCGCCGCGGTACGCGGGTCGACCCTCTCCGCGAATGTCGGGGTGGCCGCCGCCCACGGCGCGACGATCGAGCGCTCACGCTTCGTCGCCGCGGCCGCCGCCGTTGCGGCCGGACCGGGCGTGACGACCGTCAACCGCAGCCTCCTGTTTGTGTTCGGACAGCCTGGCGTCGGCCTCCTCGCGCAACCGGTCGGGTCGGGGGACGTGACGATCAATGCCGATGGCCTGACGATCATCTGTCCCGGCCACACCAACCAGCGAGCGGCATTCGCGAGGACGTACTGGGCCCCAACCGTGAACGCGGACATCCACTTGAAGAACTCGATTCTCCGCGGCGGCAGACTCGAGGCAGAGGCGGCGGGGCCCGGCCACGCGACGATCACCGTCTCGTACTCCGATCTCGACCCCACGCTCAACGAAGTGAACGGTGCCCCGTATGCGAGCATCGACCTGTCGAACACGTCGAACGTCGGCGATGCCGGATTTGCGGGTCCGCAGCTCGTCGACTACCACCTGCTGGCCAGCTCTCCCCTGATCGACGCCGGCGATCCAAACGCTCCCGCCGGGAGCGACCTGGACGGCCAGCCGCTGGTCGTGGACGGCAACGGCGACGGGACCGCGCGCCGTGACATGGGCGCGTTCGAGTACCAGACGGGTCTCCCCGGGGCCGGGAATCCTCCGCCCCCGCCGCCCGGTGGCGGCACGCCCCTCGACACGCAGGCACCGCTCATCGGCCGCTTCCGCGCCACGCCTTCACTGTTCGCGCTCGCCCGCGCCGCGACGCCGGTCGCGGCAGGCGTCGCCCGCGGTACCCGCTTCCGCTACAGGCTGAGTGAGGCGGCGCGGGTCACGGTCAGAATCCAGCGCGCGCGCCCGGGCCGCCGGTACATCCGCGTCGGGACTCTCCGCCGAAGCGGGGCGAAGGGCGCCAACAGCATCCGGTTCACCGGCAAAATCGGAAGGCGGGCGCTCCGGCCGGGTCGTTACCGGGCCGTGATCTCCGCGACCGACGCGGCCGGCAATCGCTCCCCGCGCAGCAGGACCGCGTTCCGCATCGCGGCAAGCTGAGGCCGCGCCTAGAGACCGCGCCTGCGGGCGTCGTTGCTGAGCGAGCGCGCGATCTCATCCGGCTCGGTCTTCCGCTCGAGCCGCGCCTGCTCCTCGTCCCGGCGGACCGCATCCCTGTGCACCGCGTCCTGCAGGGCCTCCAATTGGCCCTCGAGTCTGTCGACGCGCCGACCGAGCTCGGTGACGGAGGTGTCATCGCCCGGTCGCCGACGCCGGAGCCGCCGCAACACCGGGCACCCCTAGGCGAGCGGCTGGACGTTTACGGCCTGCGGTCCCTTGTCGCTCGCCTGAGCCTCGTAGGACACCTTCGCCCCCTCGGCCAGCGACTTGAAACCCTCGCCGGCGATATCGCTGTGATGGACGAAGAGATCCTTACCGACCTCGTCCGGGGCGACGAAGCCGTAGCCTTTCTCGTCGTTGAACCACTTCACCGTTCCGGTGGGCATAGCCACCTCCACCGTTCGCGTGCGGCGTTCGCGGAGGTCCTGGTGGAGCAACGACAACGGGCGCTTGGCACTGGATTGCCGAGCCGAAGCTCGGCTCGATACTCCGACGATAGCACCCAAGAACGGCACCTAAGGCGCTTGCTTCGGCAGTAGCGCGTGCCCGTCGACGACCGCGGTGGCGACGTCGACGAGCTTGCGATTGCTTGAGCGAGCGTGCTCCCGGAGCAGGTCGAAGGCCGCGTCCTCAGCGACGGAATGGCGCTCCATCAGGATCCCTTTGGCACGCTCGGTGACGGCGCGCCGCCCGAACGCGCCCTCGAGGTCGTGGTACTCGGCAAACCGGCGAAGCACGATGTCGATCGAGCTCTGCCATTCAGGCGCATCCTCGCCTTCGCCATCGGTGATGTAGGCGAAGATCCCGCGCTTGGAGGCTTCGCGGACGAAGCCCGGGTTCGCCTCGTGGATGAGGAGGATCACCGGGCAGGAGGCCTCCTGGACGATTTTCTCGATCAGGACGAGCGCATGCTCGGAGCTCTCGCCGAGGCCCACCAGCGCCACGTCTGGCCGCTCCCGGCTCGTCACCGGCCCAACCTCGTCGACGTCGATCTCGCGCGCGATCACCTCGTGTCCGAGCGCAGCGACTATCGGCGCAACGAGGGCGAGCCGATCGCGCCTTTCGTTGGCGATCA
>JBIOZP010000083.1:0-3319 GCA_044871225.1 Solirubrobacterales bacterium | reverse complement strand
CGGCTCAGGCCCTCGAGCTCGTCGGTGAGCATGGAGGTGGCCGCGGTCGAGATCGCGCAGCCCTTGCCCTCGAACGTCACCTCGGCCACCCTGCCCTGCTCGTCGAGCCTGATGAACACGTGCTGCTCGTCGCCGCAGAACGGGTTGGAGTCCTCGAACTCGAGGTCGTAGCGCTCGGGGCGCCCGAAGTTGTGGGGGCGCTTGTAGTGCTCGAGGATCTGCTCTCGGTACAGGTCGTCCATCTATCCCACGGTAGCCGTGAGTGGTCCGCCGGCGCCCAAGGCCGGCTCCTAATCGAGCTCGAACACCCGCCGCGCGTCGTGGAGCGCGTCCGTGAGGCGGTCGATCTCCTCGCGGGTGTTGTAGACGGCGAAGCTCGCCCGGGTGGTCGCCGGCACCCCAAGCCGGTCCATCAGGATCTGCGCGCAGTGGTGCCCCGCCCGGGCGCAGACGGCGTGCCTGTCCAGGATCTCCGAGACGTCGTGCGGGTGGACGCCTTCGAGTGCGAACGAGACGATTCCGGCGCGATCGTCGCCGGGGGGTGGGCCGAAGAGCCGCAGGCCCGGCACCTCGCGGAGGCGCTCGAGCGCGTACCCCGTCAGCTCCACCTCGTGGGCGTGCGCCGCCTCGAGTCCCACGCCGTCGAGCCACTCGACCGCGGCGGCAAAGCCCACCGCCTCGCCGATCGCCGGGGTGCCGCCCTCGAACTTGGCGGGCACCTGCGCCCAGGTGATCTCGTCGCGCCGGACGCTGTGGATCATGGAGCCGCCGCCGATGAACGGCGGCATCTCGTCCAGCAGCTCGCGACGCCCGTACAGCGCGCCGATGCCGGTCGGCCCGTACATCTTGTGCGAGGTGAGGGCATAGAAGTCGGCGCCGAGCTCGCCCATGTCGAGGGGGAGCTTCGGGCCGGCCTGGGCGCCGTCGACGACCAGGAGCGCTCCGGCGTCGCGCGCCATGCCGGCGACCTCGGCGATCGGGTTGACGGTCCCGAGCACGTTGGAGACGTGGGCGACCGCGACGATCCGCGGACCGCGCTCCAGCAAGGCTCCCAACGCCTCGAGGTCGAGCCTGCCCTCGTCGGTGACCGGCGCCCAGTCCAGCTCCGCTTCCTTCTCGGCGGCGAGCTGGTACCAGGGAACGATGTTGGAGTGGTGCTCCATCTCGGTCAACAGGATCCGATCCCCGGCCTGCAGGTTCGCCCGTCCCCACGAGTAGGCGACCAGGTTCAGGGCCTCGGTGGCGTTGCGCACGAACACCACCTCCCGGCGATCGGCGCCGAGCCGCGACGCGACCACACCCCGCGCTCCTTCGTAGAGCGCCGTCGCCTCCTCGGACAGCCGGTATACGCCCCGATGGACGTTGGCGTTCTGCTCCCTCCAGAAACGGTCGAGCGCTTCGATCACCGCCAGCGGCTTCTGGGAGGTGGCGCCGTTGTCCAGGTACGCAAGAGGCTCGCCGCCCTGCTCGCGAGCCAGCAGCGGGAATTGACCTCGGATCTCCTCCAGCGGGAGCCTGGCGGGCGCCTGAGGCGCTGCGGCGGTGGTCGTCTCCATCTCCTGGAGCGCCTAGGCGGCCGCTCCGACCTCCTCGCGGATCCAGCCATAGCCGCGCTCCTCGAGGAGCTCGACCAGCTCCGGGCCGCCCTGCTTGACGATCCGCCCCTCGAACATCACGTGCACGAAGTCGGGCTTCACGAGGTGGAGGATGCGCTGATAGTGGGTGATGATCAGGACGCCGAGATCGGGGCCTGCAAACCGGTTGACGCCCTCCGCGACCGTGCGCAGGGCGTCGATGTCCAGGCCGGAGTCGGTCTCGTCGAGCACCGCGAGCTTCGGCCTGAGCATGGCGAGCTGCAGGATCTCCATCCGCTTCTTCTCGCCCCCCGAGAACCCGTCGTTCAGGTAGCGGCTCGAGAACTCCCGCGGGATGTCCACCAGCTCCATCGCCGCCTCCGTCTGCTTGCGGAAGTCCTTCAGCTTGATCTCGCTTTCGCCGGTGGCCTCGCGATGGGCGTTCACCGCCATGCGGAGGTACTTGGCGACCGTGACGCCCGGGATGGCGACCGGATACTGGAAGGCCATGAACAGGCCCCCGCGAGCGCGGTCCTCCGGGGCGGCCTCCGTGATGTCGTCACCCTCCAGGCGGATCTCGCCCTCCGTCACCTCCAGGGCGGGATAGCCCATGATCGCGTTGGCGAGGGTCGACTTGCCCGATCCGTTCGGGCCCATCAGCGCATGGATCTCGCCCTTCGAGACGTCCAGGTCGAGCCCCTTGAGGATCTCCTTGCCCTCAGCGCTCACGTGCAGGTTTCTTATCTCCAGGTCAGCCATTCGTCTCCGTTGTAGTGGTGTGTGGGCGCCGGATCAGCCCGCGACCGGCTCCGCGATCGCGCCTTGCCCCGAGAACTCGACCAGATCGGCAAGGGTGGTGCCGGCGAGGGCTTTCACGATCCCCCCGTGCACACGGGTCCACAGGAGCTTCGTCGCGCAAGCCTCGTCGCCGTCCACCTCGTGCGAGCAAAGGACCCGCCCCTCGGGGACGTCGTGGAAGCACTCCATCGGGGCGATCGGCCCTTCGAGCGCCTGCACGACCTCCAGCATCTGGATGTCCGAGGTCGGCCGAGCGAGGCGATAGCCACCGTGCGCTCCGCGAACAGAGGTCACGAGCCCGGCCTGCCGCAGCTTCGCCACCAGGTGCTCGAGGTACGCCAGGGGCAGGGTCTCCGACGCGGCGACGGACGCCAGCGCGACTGGAGCGGGCTCGCCATCCGGGGCTTCGTCGGCCCGACGGCCGAGCTCGATCATGAGTCGCACCCCGTATTCCGCCTTGGTCGAGAACAGCATCCGCGAGAAATCCTACTCGACAGGTCGGATAAGCGGTCCGATGCGCCTCGCAGGTCCGCGCGCGCCGCTTTTGCCCCGAATGTTGGATTGACCACGTATACGGTGGCCTATCCCGCACTCGATGTGCAGTGATCGGCCGCGGGGCGCTCAGTCGCCTAGCGAGCAGACCGCCGCGCCGTCCACCTGGGCCAGCCAAGGCCGCCCGACCTGGCTCGCCCCCGGCTTCAAGAGCATGGGCCCGGATCCGCTGGGGACACGGAGCTCCTGCACGCCCGCCGCGAATCGCCGCGCGGCGACCGTGACCCCGGAGCGCGACCCCTGGGGCCGGACCTCCAGCCCGCCGGGCGGGACGGTGAACGGCTGGTCCGGGGCCGGCACGCGGCAGCCTCGTCCTCGCTGGCCGGCCTCGAGGTTGGAGAGGTCCAGGTCGCCCGCCTCCAGGAGCACCCGGTCGACGTCCAGCCGCCGGGCCT
>JBIOZP010000082.1:0-3363 GCA_044871225.1 Solirubrobacterales bacterium | reverse complement strand
TGCGCGACGAGAACATTCGCCGCCTGCCGGTGCTCGAGGGCGGGAAGGCGGTGGGCATCGTCTCGCTCGGGGACTTGGCGATCGCGCGCGACCCCGATTCGGCCCTCGGCGACATCAGCGCCGCGCCACCCGACAACTGACGGACGACTGAGTCAGGGCCGCCGGTCGCGGCAGGCGCGACGGCGGCCGCCGGTTCGTGGACGCGCTCTCGCCGCCGGGCGGCAGAAAGCGTCCCGTGGGAAGGTTCCTGCAACGCGTGGGGCCCACGGACCAGGGGGCGGCGTTTCGGGCACCATCTCCAGTACAGGGGGCGATGGCCAAGGGGTGCCTGACGGCACCTCGGCGCGAAAGGATCTCGCGCCGAGGGGGATCGCCCCCTTTCCTGTTTCAAGCGCTCTGCCCCGCGCGGCGAGGGGCAACCGAGCGCCCAGATCGAAGCGCAGGTTTCCTGCCGGTCTTGGGGGGTAGCCCCTGAGGGAAGGGGTACAGGCCGCACGGAAGCGAGAGCAAGCATGGCCGAAAAGAGCAAGGGATCTTCGTCCCGGAAGTCGTCCGGGAGATCGCGCGGACGCGGCTCGGGCGGCGGACGCGGCTCGTCCAACCGCGGCGGGTCGCCCAGCCGAAATGGGCGCAGCTCCTCCCGGCGTACGCGCCGGCGCGAGGAGTTCGAGGACTACTCGGTACTCGACCCGAAGCAGATCCCCGACGGGCCCGACGTCCTGATAGACGTCCCGGTCGTCAAGGTGGACGAGATCGATTTGGAGGTCGACGACCTGCACGCGCAGGTGGCCGTACTGGCCGAGGTGCGCAAGCTGGTGAAGATCGGCGTCGGCGCCGAAGCCAGGCTCGGAAAGGTGGAGCTCAACATCCAGGGCGTCGAGGCCCAGGCGCTGCTGAAGGCAAAGCTCGACAACGTCACCGCGATCCTGGAGCGGGTGCTGCTGAGCCTCGATCGCAACCCGCAGCTCCTGCAAAGCGTGGGCAAGGCGGTCGAGGAGGTCGGCAGCGGGACCGGGCACCTGCTGGATGAGTCTGGCGATGCCATCGAAGACGTCGGCGAGGGTGCCGAGGAAGCAGTCGGCGACGTCGGCGAGGGTGCCGGCAAGGCTGTTGGCCAGGTTGGCAAGGGCGCAAACCAGGGGCTGCAAGGCGTCGGGCAGGGCGCAAACCAGGGGCTGCAAGGCGTCGGGCAGGGCGCCAAGCGCGGCGTGGCGGGCGTCGGGCAGGGCGCCGGCAAGGGCGTGAAGGGCGTGGGCAAGGGAGCCAAGCAGGCAACCGGGAAGCTCGCCCGCGGAGGTAAGGGCTGATGGCACGCACACGGCAGAAGACGAACCGCTCCGGCGGCGGGCAGCGCAAGCGCGCTCCGGCCAGGCAGGGTTCGCGAGGGCACGGGACGAACGGCAGGCCCGCCTCCGAGAAGACCGAGAAGTACCGGTTCGCACAGAACGTGGAGGGCCAGGGGACCGCCGCGGAACGGGAGTACCGCCACTACGCGGAGTCGGATCCCTGGGACGACAGCGATCTGCCCGACGTCCTGCTGGACGTCCCGGTGGTCAAGCTCGACTCCCTCCACTTCGAGCTCGACAACCTCGACGCGCACGTCTCGCTCGACGCCCAGGTCCTCGACCTGGTGACGCTTAAGGTCGGCGTCGACGTGCATCTCGGCCGGGTCCGCCTGGACATCAAGGGTGTCGAGGCCCAGGCCCTGCTCAAGGTTCGCCTGGACCACGTGGCGGCGGTCGTCGACCGAGTGATGACCACGCTGGACCGCAATCCCGAGCTGCTGGAGAGCATCGGCCAGGCGGTGGAGGACATCGGCGCGGGCGGCGGGGACATGCTCGGCGAGGCGGGCGAGGCGGTCGAGGACACCGGCGAGGGAGCGGAGCAGGCGCTGAAGCAGATCGGCCAGGGCGCCAACCAGGGGCTGGGCGAGATCGGCCAGGGCGCCGGCGAGGCCGTCGGCCAGGTCGGCCAGGGCGCCGGCCAAGCGGTTGGTGACGTCGGCGAAGGCGCGGGCCAGGCCGTCGGTGACGTCGGCGAAGGCGCGGGCCAAGCCGTCGGCGATGTCGGCGAAGGCGCCGGCGAGGCCGTGGGCAACCTCGATCAAACGGTCCAGGGCGCCGGGCAGCTCGCCGGTCAGGCTGCCGGGGGCCTCGCCGAGGGCGCAGGGGGCGTCGAGCAGCTGGCGGCCGGCATCCTGGGAGAGCAGGGCGCGGGCGGGTCCGTGGGCGAGCTCGCCGAAGGCGCGGGGGCCATGGGAGTGAGCGCGGGTGACATCGCCAAGCTCGCCACCAAGGTGGCCGCCCACGAGCTCGCGTCGGCAGCCTCGAAGGAGGCGAAGGGGCTGCGCGTGGCTGCCTCCCGCAAGGCGAAGGAGCTCGGCGAGAGGCGCAGGCAGCGAAAGGCCGACGAACAGAACGCGACCCCGGCGGCGGTGGAAACCGCCCAGGAGCTCGACGTCGACCTCGACGAGGTTGAAGGGACCGGCGCCGAGGGCCGGATCACCGTGCGCGACGTCCGCAAGGCCGCAAGCCGGTGACCGGGCGGGACCCCGCCCCGACCTCGCCCGAGCCGGACGTCGAGATCGGCGCCGGGGTGCGCGCGAAGAAGCTCCGCTTCCGGCGCAAGCCGGAGGTGGAGGTGAAGACCCACGCCGAGCACCATGTGGACCCGGCCCTGGCCGACGAGCTGGGCATCGCGGGAGATGGCGACTCGCAGAGCGAGCGGCGCAACCTTCCCGACGAGGTGGAGCCGGGCGTCACCTATCGCGACGTGCGGGTGCGCTGGACGGCCGGGGCGCGCGTCAGGGCCGCGGACGATCCGAAGCCGAACGACGACTGAGCAAGCCCCGCGATAAGGCGTGATCGCGCGGGGCGCGGCCCAGCCGGACTAAACCCACCTCACAGCCCTCCCCCATTCACGCCCATTTTTCGGCCAGCCAGGCGGACGGCGCGCTGCCGTCCAACTCCCACCGCTACTTGGAACCTTTTACCGGTTTTCAAGTAGGGATGTCAGCCGGGACCACCGCCCCTCCGGCCCCCGACCAGGCTCCCGCACCGCCTCCCACCGACGCGGCTCAGGCGACGCCGAGCCCTGCTCCGGCCCCTACCGGGCCCATCGCGCAGGCGGCGCGCGCCTTTGGCGACGCCTATCCACCGATCACAGGCCAATGGCGAATCAAGGTCGCCGGCGTGATCCTGGTGGCCAGCACCCTGTTCTACGTCCCCTGGATGCTTTCCTCGCTCAACTCGGGCCTCCCCTGGCTGGCGTGGGCCTTCGCGGCCACCAACCTGTTCACGCTCACCGCGTCTGTCCTGACGGTGTTCAACTCCTGGCAGCGGCGGGTGGCGGAGCCGTCCCCGG
>JBIOZP010000081.1:0-2525 GCA_044871225.1 Solirubrobacterales bacterium | reverse complement strand
CCCCCGCTGTTCACCGCGCGGCGGAGGATCTTGCGCATCTCGGACATCATCCGCCCGTACTGGTCGCCGAGGTGGTCGAGCAGCGGCGTCGAGCCCTCGATGTCGCTCAGCAGGAAGGTGACGTGACCGGTCGGCAGCCGCCGGTCGGGCCGCAGCTGGGCGTTGATGAAGCCGATCGGCATGATCCCGTGCTTCTTGGCCGCCCGCAGCAGGCGGCTGCGCGCGCGGTCGCGGGCGTCCTCGTCCTCGAAGTGCACCTGCCCGAAGCGCGCGAGCGCGTTGCGGACGTGCGACGCGTCGTGAATCGGCAGCCTCCGCCGACCCTGCGAGTCGATGTAGGCGAATGCGCTGTCGGGAAGCTGCGCGCGCTCCTTGGCACGTAGAGGCGGCATTTCGCGGAAATGTTCGCAGGAGTGCCTGGCGCGATCCCGCTGGCGCGATCCGCACTCTCAGCGGGCCCGCTGCGCCGGACCCGACCAGCCTCAGTACAGGTTCGCGAGCGAGCGCTTGTCGTAGTCGAACAGCGTGCAGCGCGGAGCCTGGTAGCTCGGGTACATCACCGAGTCCGTCCGGTTCGCGTGATCGAGGCCGGCGACGTGGCCGTTCTCGTGCAGGAAGACGGTCTCGGCGTCATAGGGGCTACCGCCGCTGCCGCCGCAGGTGTTCTTCCACGCGAAGCGGTTGTTGAGCGCCATGTCCGCCTCCGGCCTCGACGGCGTGAACCAGGTCACGCCCAGCGTCGTGCCGCCGAGCCCGGCCCAGCCGACGTCGTTGCTGCCGTCGTTGACCTGGGCGCCGGGGCATTCCTTGACCAGAGACGGGCAGCGGGTGGTGGTCCCGCCGGAGCTGATCCTGTAGGTGGAACCCGAGACGCTGCTCCAGTCGGAGTAGGTGTTCGCGAGCGCACCCTGCGCGCTGAAGGGCTCACCGGCGCCGTTGTAGTTCTGGATCACCGTCGGCGGGCTCCACTTGAGCCCGCTGTAGAAGTACTGCTCGCCGCCGCCTCCGCCGCCACCGCCTGGGCCGCCCGGGCCGCCCGCCCACGGCGGCCTTTGGCGCCTGGCGCCCTGCTCGGACAGCGCCCGGTCCGTGGCCTGCCGCGCGCTCTGGCCCGCGGGCACAGCCACGACGACATCCACGTAGAGCGTCTTCCCCTGCACCTGCTTCACGCCGGTCGCCGAGGCGACACGGCCAGCGGCCTGAGCCGATGCCGGCAGCGCGGCGAGCAGAAGAGCGAACGCGGACAGGAAAGCGAGGCGGCGCAGTCTCATGGGTCCCCCCTACCAGAAGCGGTCAAGGACCAAACTAGGCGCTACTCCGACAGCCCGGCGGCCTCGAGGGCTTCGTCTCGATCGAGGTAGGCCCGGATCGAGATCGTCTTGCCGTCCCTGATCTTGGTCACCAGAGCGAGCGGCGTCTCGGTTTCGACGCCGCTGGCTTTGCCGCGATTGCGAGTGCGGCCGAACGCGACGATGCCGGATTCGGTTGGCCCGGCGGGGTGGCCGCCTGCGGCTGTTCCCGGGTGTGCGGTGGCCCCAGGGTGGCCCCAAGTGGCCGCGATCATGCCGTCCGAGGCATCCGAGCTGCCGAGGCCGTCGTCAACCTGATGCTGCTATGCCAGCTTCTTCTGCGTTCGCCTGCTGAGCCAGCCACGCGCAGCGGGCCATGTCCCAGGAAGAGCCACGCCGAGTCTTGCCCTCCGTCGACGAGGGCCACCGGGTCCAACTCCCCCGAGTCGCCACACACTCGGCTCCTTCCTTGACGCGATTCCGGGATCGCGTGCCTTAGTCAACGGCCGCTCTCGCAGACCGTCCCAAGCGGGAGGAGCGTGAGGGGCGACGGCGCGACTGCTTTGTTGCCAAAGGAGTCGCGCCGGCGAGAGTGTCGGAAACATGGGGTTGCAGCACTCTCCGAACTACGCACCCGCCGTGGGAGCCGCGCTCCTCGCGCGAAGCAACAGTCTCGAATGAGAGACAGCTGGAGGATTCAGGCAGCGGCGTGCGCGAGCGCCGAGGGAGTCTGGCAGCCGACGATCGCCGGGGCCTCGTGGACAAGATCGTCGTTCTCGAGGGCCTCGACCATGAAAAGGGCGAAGTCCACCCGCCGCGTGATGTTGCTCTCGAGCAGGGGATCGCCCACGTGGCGGCTCCACACTGGCAGGCCCTGGCTGTCACCCTCCTCCAGGTCGCTGCCCCGCACGACGGTCCAGCGGCTGTCGCTGGCGAAGATGCGCCGGCACGCCTCCACTTGGTCGTCCAGGTCGGCGAAACGGGCGAGGCGTGCGAGAGGGCCGGCGATGTTGACGAGTGCCTTGAGCCGCCACGAATAGACGTCCTGACCATCGAGGGTGATGTGCCACCCGCACGAGAAGACCAGCCGTGCCCCCGGCTCTGCGTAATCGAGGACGGCCTGGGCCGTTCCCGATGCGTAACCGTGTACCCCCCGCGGCACGAGCACCACGAGCACCCCGTCGCAGCCCGCAACCGCTCGCTTTATGACCTCGCGGTCGTCGGTTGCGCCCGGCA
>JBIOZP010000080.1:0-6423 GCA_044871225.1 Solirubrobacterales bacterium | reverse complement strand
CTCCAGACGACGCGCGACGAGTACGTGATTCGAGCGATCCGCAACGGCGTCGACCGCGCGGGCATCCCGGTCGAGTTCTCGAAGGGCGAGGCGTGGGCCGGCCAGCACGAGGTCAACACCCGCTTCGCCGATGCCGTCACGTCGGCGGACCGCCACACGATCTACAAGAACGGTGTCAAGGAGATCGCGTTCCTGAACGGGATCTCGGCGACCTTCATGGCGAAGCCGTCCGAGCAGGACATCGGCAGCTCCTGCCACATTCACTCGAGCCTCGTCGGCGCCGACACCGGCGAGAGCGTCTTCGTCGACGGCCACGACGAGACCGACACGTTCCGCCACTATCTCGGCGGCATGCGCAACCACATCAGGGAGCTGGCCCTGTTCGTCGCTCCCTCGATCAACTCCTACAAGCGCTACGCGACCGAGAGCTGGGCGCCCACCTCGATCTCATGGGGCCGCGACAACCGGACCTGTGGCTTCCGCGTCGTCGGCCACGGCCAGTCGCGCCGCGCCGAGTGCCGGATCCCGGGCGCGGACGTGAACCCCTATCTCGGCTACGCGGCGCTGCTGGCCGCCGGCCTCGACGGGATCGAGAAGCAGATCGACCCGGGGCCCGAGCTCAAGGGGAACGCCTACGAGGAGGCGGAGGCCGAGGCCTTCCCGTCGTCGCTGCGCGAGGCCGTCGACCTCTGGGAGTCGAGCGAGTTCGCGAAGCAGACGTTCGGCGAGGCGGTCTGGAAGCACTACCTGAACTACGGGCGCACCGAGCAGCGCCTGTTCGACGAGGTGGTCACCGACTACGAACGCCGCCGGATGTTCGAGCGCGGCTGAGCCTGCCTACAGTGGTGTGATGACGAGGCCGGTCATCGGGATCTGTGCCGCCATCGAGACCGCGCAATGGGCGGCCTGGGACGTGCTGGTGAACCTCTCCCCGCGCGCCTACTCGCTCGCCGTGCAGCGGGCGGGTGGGCTCGCGCTGATCCTGCCGCCCGACGACGTGGTCGCCGAGTCGCCGGACGAGCTGCTGGACATGCTCGACGCACTGATCCTCGCCGGCGGGTCCGACATCGACCCGGCCAGCTACGGAGCGCAGCCGCACCCCGAGACGCGCGGCACGCGCCCCGAGCGCGACCGCTTCGAGCTCGGCCTGGGCACGCGCGCGCTCGAGCGCGACATGCCCGTGCTGGGGATCTGCCGCGGCATGGAGATGCTGAACGTGATCCAGGGCGGCACGCTGGACCAGCACCTGCCCGGCCTGGACCTGCACCGCCACACGCCGGGCGCGTTCAGCGACCACGGGGTGAGGCTCGAGCCCGGCTCGCTGGCCGAGCGCGTGGTCGGTGCCGAGCGCACCGAGGTGAAGTCGGCCCATCATCAGGGAGTGGACGAGCTCGGCGAGGGCGTTGCCGCCACCGGGTTCGCCGACGACGACGTGGTGGAGGCGATCGAGCTGCCCGAGCGGAGCTTCGCGGTCGGCGTGCTCTGGCACCCGGAGGAGGACGAGCGGAGCCGGGTGGTGGGCGCGCTCGTGAACGAGGCTCGCGAGCGGATGGACGCTCCGGCGCCGCCACCCCGGCTCCGCGAGGCCGCTTCGCCCCCCGCCCATCCGCGCGAGGCGCACGGATGATCCGGGTCCTCGAGCCGGCCACCGCCGAGGTGATGGCGGAGGTGCCGCAGGCGGGCGTCGAGGAGACGGACGCCGCAGTGGCGCGGGCCAAGGCTGCGTTCCCGGCATGGCGCGCGATCTCGCCCGCCGACCGCGCGGCGCTGCTTCGCAAGCTGGCCGACGACATCGAGGAGAAGCTGAGCTACCTGGCCAGGATCGAGGCGCGCAACGCGGGCAAGCCGATCTCGGACGCGCGCGGCGAGATGGGCATGGTGGTCGAGACCTTCCGCTACTACGCGGGAGGGCCGGAGCGCAACACCGGACGCACGATTCCGGTGGCCGGCGGCGTCGACATGACCTTCCGCGAGCCGCTCGGAGTCGTCGGGCTGATCACGCCGTGGAACTTCCCGCTCGCGATCGCGTCCTGGAAGCTCGGCCCGGCGCTGGCGGCGGGCAACACGGTCGTGCTGAAGCCGGCGGAGCTCACCCCGCTCACCGCGCTCGAGTTCGAGCGGATCGCCGTCGAGTCGGGCATCCCGGAGGGTGTGGTCAACGTCGTGGCGGGCCCGGGATCGGTGTGCGGCCAGCGACTGGTCGAGCACCCGGACGTGGCCAAGATCGCCTTCACGGGGTCGACGGAGGTGGGCCGCCGCATCGCCGCGGGCGCGGCCCAGACGATCAAGCGCGTCACGCTCGAGCTCGGCGGCAAGTCGGCCAACATCGTGTACGCCGACGCGGACCTCGAGAGGGCGGCCCAGTCGGCGCCGGGCGCCGTCTTCGGCAACGCGGGCCAGGATTGCTGCGCGCGCTCGCGCATCCTCGTCGAGCGATCGGCGATCGACCGCTTCATGGAGGTCCTCGAGGAGGCGGTCGAGGCGATTCGGGTCGGTGACCCGCTCGACGAGTCGACCGAGATGGGCCCGCTGATCTCTGAGGGTCAGCGCGAGACGGTGTCCTCGTTCGTCCCGGACGGAGCACCCGTCGCGATCCGCGGCAGCGCCCCCGACGGTCCCGGGTACTGGTTCCCGCCGACGGTGCTGTGCCCGGTCGACAACGACGATCGCGCGGCGCGCGAGGAGATCTTCGGGCCGGTGGCCGCGGTGATCCCGTTCCGGGACGAGGAGGAGGCGATCCGGCTCGCCAACGACACCATCTACGGCCTCTCGGGCTCCGTATGGACACGCGACGGCGCGAAGGCGATCCGCACGGCGCGAGCCCTCGACACGGGCGTCATCTCGATCAACTCGAACACGTCGGTGCGCGTGTCCACCCCGTTCGGCGGCTTCAAGCAGTCCGGCTACGGACGCGAGCTCGGGCCGGACGCGCTCGACCACTACAGCGAAGTCAAGAACGTCTACTACGCGACGGAGGGCTGAATGGGCCGCCTGAACGGCAAGGTGTGTGTGATCACCGGAGCGGCGAGCGGCATCGGCGCGGAGACCGCCCGGCTCTTCAAGGAGGAGGGCGCGACCGTGGTGGGCGTGGACCTCGCCGAGAACTCGGAGGGCGACCTCGCGCTCCAGGCCGACGTGACCGACGACGAGCAGGTGAGGGGCATGTACGCCCAGGCCCGCGAGCAGTTCGGCCACATCGACGTGCTGTTCAACAACGCCGGCATCTCGCCGCCGGACGACGTGTCGGTGCTTGAGACCTCGCTCGAGGCGTGGCAGCGGGTGCAGGACGTGAACCTGAAGTCGGTCTTCCTGTGCTGCAAGCACGGCATTCCGCACCTGCTGGAGGCCGGCGGCGGGTCCGTGATCAACACGGCGTCGTTCGTGGCGGTGATGGGCGCCGCCACCTCGCAGATCTCCTATACGGCGTCGAAGGGCGGCGTGCTCGCGCTGTCGCGTGAGCTGGGCGTGGAGTTCGCGCGCCAGGGGGTGCGTGTGAACGCGCTCTGCCCGGGCCCGGTCAACACCCCGCTGCTCCAGGAGCTGTACGCGAAGGACCAGGAGGCTGCCGCGCGCCGGCTCGTCCACCTGCCGATGGGCCGCTTCGCCGAGGCGCGCGAGATCGCCAACGGGGTGCTGTTCCTGGCGAGCGACGAGTCGTCCTACGTCACCGCGCAGACCTTCCTCGTGGACGGGGGCCTGTCGGGCGCCTACGTGACGCCGGAGTGAGGGTCTACTCCGTAGTTCACGAGCGCGACGCGGCGGCGGGAGTCTTCGGCAGGTTTCCGATCTGGATTCCCGGCGAGCAGCCGACGCCGAGCCTCGAGGACGTCGACGGACTGCTGATCTTCGGCGGCTCGATGCACGTCGACCAGAACGAAGAGCATCGATGGATGTCTCCCGAGAAGCAGCTCATCCGCGACGCGCTGGCGTTCGGGACGCCGATGCTCGGCGTCTGCCTCGGCAGCCAGGTGCTCGCCGAGGCCGCCGGGGCCCGGCCTCACCGCATGGAGGAGCCCGAGATCGGCTGGTACGAGATCGAGATCACCGAGGCGGGTGCCAGGGACCCGCTGGTCGGGCCGCTCGCCCCGTCCGTGGAGGTGTTCGAATGGCACCACTACGCGGCGCCGCTGCCGCCCGGTGCGGTGGAGCTGGCGCGCACGCCCGCGTGCGTGCAGGCGTTCCGCATCGAGGGTAAGCCCGCCTGGGGGCTGCAGTTCCACGCCGAGGTGGTCCGCGAGGACCTGTTCAGCTGGCTCGACGGCTGGGATGAGGCCGAGGCGGCCCAGACGGACCTCGACCCCGACGCGATCCGCGCCGCGAGCGAACTACGCATCGAGGGGCAGAACGAGATCGGGCGGGGACTCGCGGAGCGCTTCCTGGCCGAAGCCGCCGCGCAGCGCCCCACTAGGGAACCGTGTCCGCGTTGTACATGACATAGATGCACAACGCGGACATGATCATCAGGGGCGCTCCGACCCGGACCCCTCAGTGCCCGTAGTCGGCGGCGCCTCCGGCCCACGCGGAGCCTCCGGCCCCGGCCCGGGCGGCGGCGGCTCTGCCGGCGTCGGTGCGGGCCCGCCGGCCGGTTCGCCCACCAGGACCGCCCCGCCGCTGCCCGTGCCGACGATCGGCTCGCCGCGGAGTCCCTTCAGCTCGAAGAACAGCACAGCGGCGGCGAGCGCGCTCAGCGGACCCACGATCAGCCGCAGGATCAGGTCGCCGATCGCGAAGCCCACGAACGAGTCCGAGATGCTGTTCGTAAGTGCCTGGATCACCGCACCGACGATGACCTGGATCAGGAACAGGACCACGATGACCCCGAACACGCCCCAGCCGTAGCCCCGGACCAGCTCGCGGCTGCGGCCGAACGACTCGAGCGCCCGGGTCCGCTCGACCACGATGACGGGTGCGATCACCGCCCAGATCGTGAGGAGGAAGAGGCCCGGGACGATCAGCAGGACCAGCCCGATCCCGATGCCGAGGCCGGCGAGGAAGCCCGCCAGGAACAGCGGCCAGATCACGACCGTCGCCGACTGCACCAGCGTCCCGACGGTGTGGTCGCGACGACCGTCGAGGATGTCCCGGGCGGCCTCCACCACCATCCCCTGGAACCAGTAGGTCGCGATCGCCCCGACGATCGCAATGACCGCGAGGCCGAGGAAGGTCACGCCGCCCGCATAGATGATCCCGTTGATGATCGCGACCGGGATGAACACCACCAGCGCCGCCGGAATGAGCAAGGTGAACTGGTCTCGGTAGATCTCGAAGATGCGCTCGAAGACCCGAGCGGTGTCGAGCTTTTGGTTCATGCCCGAGAATCTATTGCTGTGGCCTCAGCGACGCGCTGTGTCTTGTAGAGCCGCAGCAGTCCGCCGGGTTTGCGAACAAACCCGGCCGGTGCCTTGGACCTGTCGGCTCGAAGCGAGCTCGTGCCTACCCAGGTGTTGGTTCTACTTTGCGAATACCCGGTCGGCCACCTGGGCGTCTTCCCGGGTGTCGAACGCGGCGAGCTTGCCGTCGCCGTTGTAGGTTCGGTGCGGAAGTCCGGTCAGAGCGTTGTCACCGCGCACCATCCACTCGACTGAGTCGTCGATGTTGCGCATCGCTCCCTCGGTGTGTCGCCCTTGCCGAACGCCGGGTAGGCATCCTCGGCCGACTGCTTGTTCTCGTACGCGCCCAGAGGGATTCCCCTTCTGTGATGGTGAAGGACAGGCAAAATCCGAGGCGTTCAATTCGATCTTGGACGAAGCCACCGTCCGTAGAGATACGTCACCGGCCCCGCAGTCAAAACCCAGTAGGCCCCGGTCTCTCGCCTTGTGGCGCGCGTTGCGCCGTCGGTGGCATTCGGACTTGGGCTGAGTGCTCTGGCCGCAGGGCCAGCAGGCCTCCCACACTACTCCTATCGCGGCCCGCTTGTGTCAAAGATTGCAAATGCAGAGTAGCGGCCACCATCCCCGGCCCTCTCGACACTGGTAGCGCCAGGAGCGCGAGAATCTATTGCTGTGCCGGACAGCCTGCGTGGACACCTCCTGATAGCGGCGCCGTCGCTCTTCGATTACTTCCGCCGCACGGTCGTGCTCGTCCTGGAGCACACGCCGGATGGCGCGATGGGCGTCGTGCTGGGGCGGGAGACGGAGACCCGGGTGGCCGACGCGGTGCCGGCCATGGCCGACCTGCCCGGAGCCGACGACGTGATCTACCTGGGTGGCCCGGTCTCGCCGGAGTCGGTCGTGGCGCTCGGCGACTTCGAGCGCCCCGAGGAGGCGGGCAGCCATGTTGTGGGCTCGCTCGGCACGCTCGACCCGGACGGCGAGAACGACTCCCTCCGTCGCGTACGGGTCTTCGCCGGCTACGCGGGGTGGGCGCCGGGGCAGCTCGACGGGGAGCTCGAGCAGGACGCCTGGATCGTCGCCGAGGCGGATC
>JBIOZP010000079.1:0-13454 GCA_044871225.1 Solirubrobacterales bacterium | reverse complement strand
CAGCTCGGAGCAGGTCCCGGTGGAACCGGCCGCGCTCGACGCCGATATCTCGGTGAAGGTCGCGGGTGGCAGACCAGGCGGCGACTACTTCCTCGACCTGGATGGCGGCGAGGCAACGACGCTGCCCTGGCCCATCCGGCGAACGGTCAACCAGCTCGATAACGACAGGCCACTCCCGTCGTGGGCGTCGAAGTACGCGGCCACACGCGACGGGTCCCGGCTCGCCTACGTCGGGCTCGGGGAAGAGGGGAGCCCTCAGATCTTCGTCGCCTGGATCGACGGCAGTGGGGCGCGCCAGGTCACGCACGATCGAGGGGGCGCGATGTCCCCGGCCTGGTCGCCCGACGCCAGCAAGGTCGCCTATACGGCCTCCGGGACCCCGTTCGTGATGGATGTGGCCACCGGAGAATCCACCGCGCTGCCGGCCGCGGGCGACATGGGCCCGTGGCCCGAGCTCCAGTTCACTCCCGACGGCTCGTCACTGCTCTACTCGAGGGCGCACGACCAGACCATGGAGCTCCGGACCGTGCCGATAGACGGAGGGAAGAGCTCCGTCTTCATCGGCTGGGACGAGGGCTTCGAAGTGGGTAACGGCTCGCTGTCTCCTGACGGCTCACTGGTCACCATGATGGGCAACGAGGTCGACGGTCCTGGTGCGGTCCGGTTTGTCGCCAGGCCAGACGGGACCAAGCACCGAACCATCTACGGACGGTCCTCGAACCCGGCGGGAACGTGGTCGCCGGACGGAACGCGGATCGTCTGCGGGGGCTCCGACGACAAGCGAAATCGGTCGATAGTCGTCGTCGACGTCGCGACGGGGATGCTGTCCCCGGTCGCGCAGGGGAACGGGGCGATCTGGCTGAACCAGCACACGCTACTCGTCGACGTCCCATGACGGAGCGTGCAGCAGGCTTGAGGGAGGTGAGGCAGCGTTGCGCAGGAAGCGCTACATGGACTGGGACGTCCAAGACCCCGCCGGCCTGCCGCTCGCCAATGTCAGGGCAATCCGCGACGACATCGCGCGCAGAGTGAACGAGCTGCTCCTCGAGCTCGACCACACGGGCGCAGTCGTAGGGTTGCCGGGTGCCTGTTGGGTGCCTGAACTCCCGTGAACTCCCGGTAAACGCCGGGGAATCGGAGAGCGGTGCTCACAACCCGAGAACCGGGCGTTTGCACGGGATATCCGCACCTAGCCGGAAACACACGCCCTGCTTGCCATGCAGAAGGTCGAGGGTTCGAATCCCTTCAGCCGCTCTTGAAAAGACCTGCATTTGCAGGTCTTTTTCGTGGGCGCAGTCGGCTTGTGCGTCCGCTTCGCGCCGGACCCAAACCGGACCCGCGGCATAGCCGCCGTACATCCGACTCGAAAAAGCGGCCGTTTGCAGGGAATTCTGGATCGTTCGAACTGTTGACCTCTTGCGCGCCAACGCAGAAGGTCATGAGTTCGATCCCCCGGGCGAGTCCGGTTCAGTCCGGAATCCGGGCGTTAGCGGGCGCCGGACCGACATACGTCCAAGAGAAACCGCTTTGGTCCCGAACAGGAGCCTATCAACGCTCCGCCCGGCAGCTCCGGACGCCTCCTCGTCGTCCATGGCTGAAGCCGACGGACATCTGGGGCGGAGTGTCGGGTTCACGCGGGAGGGGCACTCTCGGGGGCGCCCGATGAGACTGCCACTCTCATGGGAGAACGCGGGAGCGGTGGGAGAATGCCGCCGATGGCACAGGAACCGGAGCGGATCGCGTCCGACCCGCTTTCGGCCGGCTGGGCTCGGCTCGCCGACGGTGACTGGGGCGCCGCCAGGGTCTCGTTCGAGGATGCGCTCACCCCCGAGGAAGCGCCGGAGGCCCTCGAGGGGTTGAGCTGGGCTGCGTGGTGGCTGGACGACGCCCGGGCGGTGCTCGACGCCCGCCGGCGCGCCTACCGCCTCTACCGGAAGCGGGGGGAGCCCGCGAGCGCGGCGCGGATGGCCACCTGGCTCGCCGCCGACGAGCTCGACTTCCACGGCGCCGTGGCCGTGGCGAGCGGTTGGCTGCGGCGAGCGGGGCGCTGCTCGAGCCACTCGATCCCGGGCCGGATCACGGCCGGCTCGCCTTCCACGAGGGCTACATCGCCCACCTCTCGGGCGACACTGCCAAGGCCGGGGAGCTTGGCGCTCGGGCTGCCGAGCTCGGCCGGCGCTGCGACATCCCCGATCTCGAGATGCTCGGTCTGGCGCTTCAGGGCGCGACCCTCGTGGCCCGCGCGCAGGTCGCCCAGGGCATGCGCTGCCTCGACGAGGCCACGGCGACCGCCCTGGCGGGCGAGGCGACGGTGCCGATCTCAGGTGCCTGGGCCTGCTGCTTTTTGGTCACTGCCTGCAGCGCCGTGCTCGACTACGAGCGCGCTTTCGAGTGGTGCGACCGGATCGCCGAGTTTGCGGAGCGCTACGGAAGCCACTACATGCTCGCCTTCTGCCGCGCCGAGTACGGTGAGGTTCACCTCTGGCGGGGGCGGTGGACGGATGCCGAGGAGATGCTGCAGGCCTCCATCGAGGACTTCTCCCGCTCCCGCCCCGCGATGGTGGGAGGCCCGCTCGTGGGCCTCGCAGAGCTGAGACGGAGGCAGGCCCGTGTGGAGGAGGCGGCGCAGCTGCTCGATCAAGCGGGGCCGTCCGCTGCGGCGCAACTCTGCCGGGCCCGACTTGCGCTCGACCGCGGCGAGACGCAGCATGCGGTCGACCTGCTCGAGCGGATGCTGCGCCAGGTGCCCGCCGAGCGCAAGCTGGAGCGCGCGCCGGCGCTCGAGCTGCTGGTGCGCGCCAAGGTGGCGCGGGGTGATCTCGACGAGGGGCGCGCGGCGCTCACGGCCCTGCGGGAGATCGAGCGACTGGTCGAAACGGCACCGCTGCGCGCCACAGTGGAGTTGGCCGAGGGTTTGGTCGAGGCGGCCTGCGGCAACCACGAGCGGGCGCGGGTCCTGCTCGAGGACGCCTTCGATCGCTTCCAGCGATGCGGCGCGCCCTTCGAGGCCTCGAAGGCGCGGCTCGAATTGGCCACGAGCCTCGCCGCCCTGGGTCGAGCGGACACGGCGGAGCGTGAGGCAAGCGCGGCCCTCGAATGCCTGCGCGATCTGGGAGCCGAGGCGGAGGCCGAGCGCGCCCGCCGGCTGCTCGATGCGTCGAAACGCAGCGACAGCGCCCCCGGGCTACCGGGGATCACGCCACGCGAGCGCGAGGTCTTGGGACTTGTGGCCCAGGGGCTCACCAACCGACAGATCGCCGAGCGGCTGGTGGTCTCAGAGCACACCGTCCATCGCCACGTCACCAACATGCTGCGCAAGCTCGACCTCCCCTCGCGGACGGCCGCGGCCGCCTTTGCGGTGCGCTCCGGACTGCTCGAAGACGCCGGCACATAGCCAGATCTGGCGATGGCAGGCCCGCCCGAAAGATGCTCGGTTCGGGCGAAGTCAGGGCGCGCCGCCGGGCCTACGGTCGGGCAATGGAGCGCCGGGCCGACCCAGGGCGACTGATGATCGAGGCGGCGGCGCTTGCGAGGATCGAGGAGCTGGCGGGAGCCAGCTACGGCCAGCATCAGAGGAGCCAGATGAATACCGACGAGAAGAGGGAAGCGCCGGTGGCAACCGCGGCGGACCGCGAGCTGAAGGCCGCCACTCGGGCCGCCTGGGCACTGGGCGACTATCACAGCTTCGCGAAGCAGACGGTCTGGGAGCTCGGGCAGTTGCTGGTGCGCGCATGCGAGATCTCACCCGGGCAGCGGGTGCTCGATGTCGCCGCCGGCACGGGTAGCACGGCCATCCGCGCCGCCGAGGCAGGTGCCGAGGTTGTGGCCTCGGACCTGACGCCGGAGAACTTCGAGGCCGGGCGCCGCGAAGCCGAGGCCCGTGGGGTCGAGCTTGAGTGGGTCGAGGCCGACGCGGAGGCACTCCCGTTCGCGGACGGCAAGTTCGATGCCGTCACCTCGTCGTTCGGCGCGATCTTCGCCCCCAACCACCAGGCGGTGGCCGACGAGATGCTGCGCGTGTGCCGGCCCGGAGGCACGATCGGGATGGTCAACTTCACGCCCGAGGGCTTGATCTCCGACTTCTTCGGCGCCCTGGCGCCCTACATGCCCCCGCCCCCACCGAGTGCGCTGCCGCCTACGATGTGGGGCAGCGAGGAGCACCTGCGGGAGCTCTTCGGCGACCGGCTGGAGTCGCTGGAGATGAGCCGCAGGCACTACCTCGAGAGGGCGGACAGCCCGCGCGAGTACCGCGACCTCTTCAAGCAGACGTTCGGGCCCGTGGTCGGGACTTACGCCAGCCTCGCCGACGAGCCCGAGCGGACGGCGGCACTCGACCGGGACTTCCTCGACTTCGCCACGCGCGCGAACAGCGGACCGCTGGAAGGTCCTGCGGAGTACCGCTACGAGTACCTGCTCGTCATCGCTCGTAAACGCACCGCATAGACGCAAGAGGTGGGCGAGCGTGTTCAGCCGGTGACGCCGGCGTCTGCAAGGGACGGTCGGCGAGAGCGTCGGTCCCCGGGTGTTGACCAATGCAACCGCTGGGATGAGCGGGCATCTGGTGACGCGCTGCGTCTACGCTTGCCCATCTTCCGTACCAGCGCGAGAGCGCGCGAGGTGCAACGTCTGCTTTCGTTGAGACCACTGTCGCGGGATACTTGGCGTCTCGTCGGGCTGGCCTACCAGGTCCATCCGAGGTTTCGTATTACAATTCTCGGGGTGGAGATCCATCCGTGTCGGCGCGCAAGCACGGCGTCGCCGGCGAGGACATCGAACATGCCAAGATCTGCTCGAGGTCGTGACGATCGTGCGCGACCACGGATCCGAGGTCGTGATCCACGCGATGAAAATGCGGCCAAGTACCGGCGGCTGCTACCGGAAGGCTGACGATGGCGAAGAGGAAGAGCTACGGCAGGACCGCCAGCGGCAAGCCGATCACCGACGAGCTCGTCGAACAGCTCGCCGACAAGGCCGAAGCGGGCTACGACGTCGACGAGACGCTCCGCCGCCGAGGCGGGCGCCCACCGATCGGCTCGGCCGCCGCCAGCGTCGAGTCGGTCCGACTCGACCCGGAGCTACGCGACGCGCTCGCGGAGCGGGCCGAGCGGGACCACGAGACCACCTCTTCTGTGATCCGGAAGGCGCTCCGCAAGTACCTGCAAGTCGGCTGACTACGGCCGATCCGGCAGTCCGTCTGTGGAAAGCGCTGTCCTCAGAGCGCTCTCGCTCCCAGGGGGAGCCGACAGTCTCGGCGGTTTGGGGTCCGAGATGCCCGCAGTGTCGGAATCACGCGAAACGAGAAGCGAGCGCTGCCACCTGGCCCTTATGATCGCGGCCGAGAGCTCGTGTATGCGCGACCACAGGTGATCCTGCTGCCGGGGGCCGTGCTCCCGGCGGACTTGGCATATGGGCCGCTGCTGGAGGCTCTCGGTGACGAGGTCGAGGCGGTTGCAAAGGAACTCGAGATCTACGCGGCCGAGGAGCCCCCGCCCAGCTACACGCTCGACGTCGAGGTCGACGGACTCCTGCGAGCCGCGGAGACCTCTGGGTTCGCTCGCTTCCACCTCGTCGGCTACTCCGGTGGAGGCGCCTCGAGCCTGGCCTTCGCCGCGACCCACCCGGAGCGGCTGCGAAGCCTCGCGCTGCTCGAGCCCGCGTGGGCGGGAAACGACGGACTCGACCCAGCCGAAGAAGCGGTCTGGCGAGAGTTCGACCGGATCATGGCCCTCCCGCCGGGGGAGATGATGCCGGCGTTCGTGCGCGGCAATCTGGGGCCCGGTGTCAAGTCACCTCCGCCGCCGCCGGGACCAACACCGCCGTGGATGGCGAAACGGCCGGCCGGACTACGCGGGTTCATCCAAGCGTTCAAGGCCGGCGAGCTCGACCTCGATGCGCTTCGGCGCATCCAGGCTCCCGTCTACCTCGCGCTGGGCGGCCGGAGCAACCCCGACCACTACGCGAAGATCGCCGAGCGCTTGGCCCGATTGTTTCCGAACTTCACGCTCGAGGTGTTCGCGGAGCGCCATCACTTCGACCCGCCCCACCGGGCGGAGCCCGATCGGCTTGCAGCATCGCTTCGCGCCCTTTGGAGCCGGGCGGACACCGCTCGGTCGCAGGGGTAGCTCCTGCTTCGTGCGAAGATCAGCAGGCCGGAGCAGTGTCATCGAGCGGGCACGCTTCAGACGGATCGCGGGTTTGCTGCGCAGCTAGCCGGCGTTGGAGGCTGTGACGAACCAGACCGCTCCTCGGCTGACGATCGAGCCATCGGGCTGCTGCCATGCGGTGTAGTGGTCGGCCAGTGCCTCGCCTATATCGGCGCGGCAGCTTTCCCCATGGTCGCCGTTGAGGCGAATCAACTCCGCGCCGGGTCCGATCGCGAGCATTGCGTCGAGCGCCTCGTTTATGTCCTTCCCGAGGTAGTAGTGCGGGCGTGAGAGGAAGCGCCGCACCACCTGTCGGAAGGGCACTCTGCTCTCACGACACCTGTCGATGTAGGTCTACGCCGACTTACCGACTCCGCGACCTCCCCAGCCGATCACAGATCGAGCACCAGCTCGTCGCGTGGCTGTGAGCAGCAGATCAGTGCGCTCCCCTCGGCTGGGGGTTCGACCGGGTCGGGGCTGTACTCGACATTGCCGGCGATCAAGGTCGTCTCGCAGTTGTGGCAGACGCCGGTCCGGCACGACCAACGGACAGGCACGTCGCATGCTTCGGCGAGCTCGAGCAGGCTCGCGTAGTCGGTGCTCCATGGGATGGCGAGGTCGCTGCGGGCAAATTCGATCGTCGGGCCGGTTCCGGGTTCGCCGGCGGGCGGATGCGGCGTCCGCGCCGGTGCTGCGGTGATGCCGGGCGTCAGGCCCGGTGCGGGCCCGAACGGTTCCGTGTGGACGCGTGAGGCGTCGAGGCCCATCGCCGCTAGGCCGGAGCTGATCTCGTCCATGAACGGCGTCGGCCCGCACAGATATGCCTCGGCACCGCGCGGCGGCTGGAGGTCAGCGAGCAGCGCCGCGGTGAGACGGCCGGCGCTGTCGAAGTCGCGGCCCTCGACGTCAGTCGGACCGGGGCGGCTGTAGTAGACGTGGCTGCGTGCGTGCGGGAGCGACTCGAGGAGACCGCGCGTTTCCGCGGCGAACGAGTGGGCGCGCCCGCTGCGTGCGCCGTGCAGCCACCAGATCTCCCGATCGGGCTGCTCCTCCGCGACCGCGTGCAGCATGGCTAGAACCGGGGTGGCACCGATCCCGGCGCTGATCAGCAGCACCGGGTCATGCGTCCGGTCGAGTATGAAGGTGCCACGCGGTGCTGCGATCTCGAGCTGGTCGCCGACGGCGAGCCGGGTGTGCAGATAGCCACTGGCGGCGCCGTCGTGTTCGCGCTTGACGGCGATCCGGTAGTGGCCGACATGAGGCGGTCCCGAGAGGGAGTAGTTGCGTAGCATCGCCCTCTGCCCGCTGTCCGGCTGGATCCGCAGCGTGAGGTACTGGCCGGGATCTGCGGCGGGGAGCGGTGCGCCGTCGGGGTCCTCGAGGCGGATAGAGATCACGGAGTCGCTTTCCAGCTCGATCGCGGTGACGGTGAGTCGGCGGAAGCCGGGCCACGCCGGGGGCGGACTTGCTGTTGCGAGACCGGCGTTGCCGGCACCGGGTTCTCCTTCGAGTAGCGCGCGGAACGATGCTTGCCAGCCGGTGCTGAGCGCGGGGATTCGGAGCGCTCGGAGGAGCTGCTGTCGCGCGTGCCCGGGGAGGTAGAGGAGCGCGTCGACCTCGGCGACCGTCATCCGTTCCGGGCCGGAGTCAAGCTTGAGGATCTCGTCCCCTGCCTGGACCTCGCCCTCTTGGAGGACGCGGAAGTAGAAGCCGGGTCGGCGGTGTGAGACGAGCAGGGCGGGGATGCGCGCATCGTTCATGCGGATCCCGACGCGATAGCAGGTGACACGCGGCTGCGTGACTTCGAAGATGGCGGTCCCGATTTGGTAGCGGTCGCCGATGCAGACCTCGTCGTCGCTCAGTCCCTCGACCGTGAAGTTCTCGCCGAACTGTCCGTAGACGAAGTCCTCTCGTCCCAGCTCGCGCTCCCAGTACCGGTAGGAGCCGAGCTGGTAGACGAAGACGGCGCGTTGCTCCCCGCCGTGCCCGGCGAGATCGCCCTGTCCGTCGCCGTCGACGTTGAGCTTGCGCACGCGACGGGGCCCAGTGACCGCGTCCTTGAAGACCCCGGTGAAGACGGTTTTCCCCTGCCAGGACACGTCCTTCGGCATCCCCACGTTGACCGAGATCAGGGTGCCCACACGATGGGCATCGGGCTCGGCTGATCCGGCTTGCTGGGAGCTCGAGGTTGTCACGGGGTCACCGGCATGCTCAACCACACGCGGTCGCGTAGCTCTATCCCATCGATCTGGATCGCGGCTGGATAGCCGGTTGTCTCCGTGTAGGCGTCCCGGTCGATCGAGGCCATACGAAACCCCAGCCGCTGGTAGAAGCGCAGGTTGCCGATGTCGGCGGCAGCAGTGGCCACCAGGAGGGTCTTGCACGACTCAGCGGCCACCAGGTCGATCGCCGCCTCCACGAGCGTTCGTCCGATGCCGCGCCCCTGGTGGCTTGCGCGAACGGCCATGTTCTTGACCTCACACTCCCCGTCGCCGGGCCTGCCGACGATTTGAACGTGGCCGATGATGTCGTGCTCGTCGATGGCGACGAGCACTGTGCCGAGGTCGAGATAGGCATCGAGTTGCGCGGGTGAGTCCTCGGCCAGTTCGAAGAGCTCCCGGAGTTCGCTTCGGGGACCGTCGTGCTGGGCGATACGAATCGCCATGGCGGCTCAGTCCGTGTCACCACCGAGATCGTTACGCGCGGATCGCCAAGGCGTAACGTCTGCCCGCTCACTCGGACTGAATCGTCATGGCGGGCTTCCGACTGCTACTCGTAACTGGCAGCACGCGGCCCCGGTCGACGAACAGCGCCGCGCTTCACACTGCCCAGGAGCTGCTTAACGGCCAAGGGACCGTCGTTTATGAGGGCCTGACTGACCTCCCCGCGTTCAATCCAGACAACGACCACGGTCCCCTCCCCGAGGCCGTGCGGGCGCTCCGCGCGCTGATCGCCGACGCGGAGGCTGTCATCTTCTGCACTCCGGAGTACGCCGGAACGTTGCCGGGGAGCTTCAAGAACCTCCTCGACTGGACGGTGGGGGGCGGGGAGATCTACGGCAAGCCGGCGGCGTGGATCAACGTAGCGGCGCCGGGACGCGGCGATGGCGCGGATGCTGCGCTTCGTGTGGTTCTGGGCTACGTGGGAGCGGTGGTGATGGAATCCAGCGGGATCCGCGTGCCGGTACCCCACGACTCGGTCGGCCCGGACGGCGTCATCGGCGATCCGGCGACGCGCGCGAGCCTCGCCGAGGCGCTCGCGCGGATTGTCGCGGAGCTTGAATCCCTGCCGAGCAAGCAACGGTGATGGCCGAGCCAATTCCGGTCGCCGGCCTTTTCCAGACTCACCTCACCGTCAGCGACCTGCCTCGCTCGGTCGCGTTTTATCGCGACGTGGTAGGTCTGCCGCTCGCCCTCGAGGTGCCGGAGCGTGGCGCGGCCTTCTTCTGGATCGGCGCGCCTGGCGAGGGATTGCTTGGGCTTTGGTCGCTCGGCGACGCGCCGATGGGGCTCGTGCTGCACCTGGCCTTCAGGGCGTCGCTCGAGGACGTCATGGACGCCGGCGACCGCCTCCGATCGCTCGGCGTAACACCCCTTTCGTTCTTCGCTGAGGAGACCACGGAGCCCAGCGTGATCGGGTGGATGCCCGCGGCCGCGGTGTACTTCCGCGATCCCGATGGCCACCTGTTGGAGTACCTCGCGATGCTGAACGAGCGAGCCCGCCCCGCCCGCGGCATCGTGTCG
Source organism: Solirubrobacterales bacterium (assembly GCA_044871225.1). Lineage (GTDB taxonomy): Bacteria > Actinomycetota > Thermoleophilia > Solirubrobacterales > 70-9 > AC-56. The sequence continues at coordinate 3,568 of JBIOZP010000079.1, read as the reverse complement.
TGGTCGCAGTGGGTGGGTTAGCCGATCGGCCTCAGCGCGTCGGCGGCCATCGTGTCCTGTGCCTGGTCGGCGCGATCCTGTGCGGCGCGATAGACGGCGTAGGCGGCCTGTCCCGGAGCTTCGCGCCACGCGTGATATGCGGCGACGGCCTCATCCTGTGCGACCCGCCACGCGAAGGCGAGCTCGTCGCGGAACATCACGCTGCTGAGCGCGACGCCGTGCCGCGCGCGCTGAGGCGGTCGATTCGCTCTTGGAGCAGCTGCAGCCGCGCGGGCGAGATGCTTCCGAGCAGTGCCCGGCGGACGATCTCATAGCGAAAGCCGAAGCGCAGCCCGTCAATGCACAGGACTTGGCGCTCGCACAGACGCTCGATCTCCTCGACGAGCTCGGCCGGGTCTGCACCGAGAATGCTCGCGAGCGGCTCGGGGTCGAAGGGCTGCTCGAGGATGGAGGCAGCCACGAGGACCCGGCAGCCAATGGCGCCGTCGACTCTGCACTCGGCGAGCAGCGTGTCCGTAAGCGTCTGAGACGGACTCCCGACATCGCCGCTCCGGATCGCCTCGGTGACGAAGCGTGGGTTGCCTCCGGTCGACTCGTACAGGCCCGGCATCGCGAGTGGCTGGAGCTCTTCGGAGGTCAACGGCTCAAGCCGGACGACCTCGTCCGGCTCGAGCCGCAACAGCGGGGCCTGGTCGCCTCCGCCGTGCGGCTGAACGGTGACCACGAGCGCCGCTCCAAGACCCGTGCCGCGGCGGCGGAGGTATCCGAGCGCGGCGATCGTCTGCGGGTCGGCCCAGTGGAGATCGTCGAGCATGAGGACAAGCGGTGCACGGTCCGCTGCCACGGCGACGAGCGCCTCGAGCGCCTCGACCTCGTCGAAGTCCCGCCTTGGCCCGTCGGGGCGCAGCTCCGGCAGCACCCGGGCGAGCGCCGGCAGGCGCCCGACGTCGATCTCGACGTCGCCGAGCGCCTCTCGGAGCGCCGTCGCCAGCGGCACATATGGGAGGTGCCGCTCGAGCTCCGAAGCCGCCGCGCGGCCAACGCGCACGTCCGTAAACGTGGCGCTCAGCTCCTCGAGGACTCGCGTCTTGCCGAGTCCGTGCTCGGCCTCGATGAGGATGAGGCGAAGCGGCCCGTCGAGCGCGCGCCGCACAGCGCGCTCGAGGGTCTCGAGCTCCGCGTGTCGGCCGAGCAGGCGTGTGGCGCCGCCGCCGGCACTCGGCCGCGCTCCAGGGGTCGGTCGTGGCAGCAGCGACTGGACGTCGTCTTGGCGGATGATTGCCGCCTCGACCGCCCGCGTCTCCGGGGAGGGTCTGAGCCCGAGCTCCTCGTCGAGCCGGATGCGGAAGCGCTGGTAGCGCCTGACGGCCTCGTGAGGCCGGCCGAGCGCATAGAGAGCCAGGATCTCCAGCCGGTGCGCCGGGTCGCTGAGCCGATCGATTGCCGCTGCGGCCTCGCTGTGTGCGAGCGCGCCCTGGTGGTCGAGCTCCGCCAATGCGGCTTCGGCCGCCTGGAGGTGGGCGACCAACACACGGTCCTGATAGGTCGCGCGCAGCTCGACCGCCCACGTGCCGTACGGCTCATCTTCCAAGACGTCACCACGAGCAAGACGAAGCGCCCGCTCGAGTGAGGCGCGGGCCGCGCGCGTCGGTGCACCCAAGGCCTGAATGAGCAAGGCGTCGAAGCAGTCGAGGTCGACGACGACCAGCTCCGTGGCGAATCGGTACGCCTCTCGCTCGGTCACGACAAGCTCTCGCCCACGGTCGCGGCCGATGGCGGACGTCAGGTGGCGGCGGAGCACCGACACGAACGTATGGAGCGACCCCGCGACGTTGTCCGGCGGATCTCGGCCCCAGAGCAGGTCCGCCAGGCGATCGAAGGACACAGAGTGGCCGCGCGCGGCGAGCAGGATCTCGAGCACCTGCTTGGGTCGGGCTCCTCCCAGGTCTCGTGGGCCGAGTACGTGCTCTCCGCTCTCGACCGAGAGCGGTCCAAACAGGCGGATCATCGGGCGCTCCGGCGTCATGGCCCAGCTGGGAAAAACGCGCGCACGCAGCTGTAGTGCCGCGGCGCGGAAGTTCGTTACAGCGCAAGCTCACGAATGCCGGCCGCTCAGACGCGACTCAGTTCTGCGTAAGTCCGCCTTCCTACGTTGGCCGCCTTGTCAATCGGCGTCCGCCGAACGAAAGGAGGCCTCACATGAAGGTGTTCAGGAAGCGAAGGATTTTGGTTGGACTTGCGATCACGATCGTCGCTGCGACGGCAACGATGGGAAGCCTCGCGTCCGCCGACTCGAAGACGCGCTCGAGGCCGACGTTGGCCGCGGCGCAGGGACTCGGCCAGCTGAGCGGGTTCCTGCCGCGTGATCATCTGACCGAGGAGAGCGCGATCAATGTCAATCTGAGCAAGGAGTCGGTGCGCCTCCCGCTCTACAAAGGCAGGGCTGGCAACGAGACCGTCTGGTACGTCCTGCTCGATGCCTCCGATGACGGCATCGCGCACGATCTTGGCGTCAACTTCGCGCCCAAGCTGGGCAACATCGGTATCGGCTGCCCCGAGTGTGTCCAGACGGTGACGCTCGACTCGCCTTCACCAAACCAGAACAGGTTCGGCCAGGCGGTCGCCAATTTCCAGGGCGCGCCCGATTTCAGTCCGGCCCGAATCGCCGAACCGGGTCCCAATGGGTTCCCGCTGGCGAAGTTCCAGCCAGGCGCCGTCGCCAGCCAGGGGTACAGCCCGTTCATCCGCATCGCCGGCTCGCAGACGGTCTACAGCGCGCCGATCGTTGCGACGGGTGACGGCCCGTTCGACGTCGTGCACCACGCGAACACGTCCGATCGCGTGCTCGGGGTGCACGTGGCGGGCCCTTCTGCTCCCGGTCGGTTCGCCGAGTCGTGGGTCGACCTCTTGATCGTGAAGGGCTTCGACGCCGGCCGGCCGATCGTCTACATCTCGACCGACGCAGGCCAGCCGCTGACCGCGGTTCTCGAGCGTTCTACGTACGTGCCGGCGCTCGACAAGGCCGCCTACAACGGCGGTGACGACTTCCTCGGCTCCGCTCGCGAGCGCCTGTTCGGCTTCATCAACGGACAGTCCGGCGCGAACGACAGGCAGTCGCAGGGCTTCGTCCACCTGGCGAAGGACGGCCACGTCTCAGAGGACGCCAGCGCAGGAAACCGCGAATTCATCAACGCACTGCGCAACGGCGGCGACCTGCTGAACGTGTTCGGCGACTTCCCGACTGAGCGCGATCCACGTCACGCCCAGGCCTACAGCCCGCTGTGGGATGCCCAGCTCGGCCTCTGGACCGAGAAGGCCGTCCAGCGAGGGCTCAACAAACGGCAGATCGACGAGGTGCAGGTCTTCAACCTGGCAGCCACCCGTCCGGACCTGCTGACCGGTGTCGACCCCGCAACCGGCAAGCCCGCCCCGTACGGGTCGGTCGGCGTCGACATCAACTGCGCGGTGATCGGCTTCACGACGAAAGCCCCGAAAGCCAACCTCGCCAAGCCCGTCCCGGGATCCCAGTTCCCACCCCGCTAGACGCGGTCACCGAGACGGGGGGGCC
>JBIOZP010000078.1:0-2170 GCA_044871225.1 Solirubrobacterales bacterium | reverse complement strand
GTTCGAAACATCTCGCGCCGATGTCCACGTGCATCGAACCGGGAAACGGGCGAGTGTTTGAGAGCCGACCTTTCGTTCGAAGATGAGGGAGCAGCGTGGCGCGCGCGAATCTCGGCACGTCTAGACCGGCGAGGAGATACGCGCTTCGCGCCAAGGTCTCCGGCGCCCTGCTGCGGGACATCATCCGGCTAGTTCCAGCGATGAAAGGGCATCGGACCAAGGTCGGCGAGGTCTGGAAGCGCCTGAGGATGTGCGCGCATCCTCGCCTCTACAGCGCCCAGCTTGGCGCCGAGGAGCTCGCGGCGCTCGGCGGCGAGCTCGACGTCGACGGCGCGCTGTCCCACTACCTCGCCCACGGCGTTCACGAGGGCATGCGGCTCTGCGCGCTCTTCAACCCGGACTGGTATCTCGAGCAGTCGGAGCGTGCAGGGATCGCGATCGAGCCGGACACGGTGCCCTTCCTCCACTGGCTGTCAGTGGGCTGGGACGAGCAGATCGTGCCCACGCCTCTCTTTCACCAGGGCTTCTACGAGGAGCGATACCCCGGCGCCGCCACCTCCTGGGACTGGAGCTTCGTGCACTTCCTGACGAGGGGGTGCTACCAGGCGGATCGTCTGGCCAGCCCGAACGGTCGCCACCACCCCGGCGGCGAGGATCCTCAGGCCCGCGAGCTTCAGGCCCCGCTGCTGCTCCGCGAGATGCTCTATCGCGCCGAGGACTACGACCTGAGCCGGACCAGCTGGGCGGAGGAGGGCGCGCGAGTCGCGCGGGCAAAGTACGACGCGCTGCACTCGGCGGAGATGACCGCACTCGTTACCAAGGCGGGCGAGATCGAGCCGCTGATCCTCCAGCCGCATTGGGAGTACCCGGTGGCCGGCGCCCCGCCGTACCGCGGGCGACGGCTTTTTCTGGACCGGCAGGCTGAGGAAATGCGCCGCGCAGTCGGCCGTGTGCACGCCGACACCGTGATTCTGGTCGCCGGCGGCACCGCCGGCGAGGTCACGGCGGCCCTGGAGCCGCTCCTCGTCCAGGTGAAGCCCGACGAGCTGCTCGTCGTCGCCACGGACACGGGCGGCGCCGCGGCTCCGAATGGAGTTCCCGAGGCTTCGTATCTGGAGCTGCTGCCGTTCCTGAACGGCCTGGAGCAAGACTTCCGCGTCGATCTGCTCCTCGACCTGGTGCGCGGGCTCACCGCCAACCGAATCATCGTCCTGGGCAGCGAGTTGGGCTGGAGGCTGCTCTCCGCGTACGGCCGGCAGCTGTCGGCGCAAGCCTCGCTCGGCGCATACATCCCCTCGCCGGAAAACGATTCGGGACCGAACGAACCTGGCCCGGCCGCCGCAGAGTTCCAGCAGTCCTTCGCCCACCTCGACTGGGCGCTCGTCGAGACTCCGGCCGTGGTCGAGCGGCTGGCGGACCAGTACGCCCTGCCCTCCACGCTGGCAGAGCTGCTCGTCCCGCTCGGGGAGCAGGCCGTCGAGCGGGCCCTTGCGCTTCCGAGGAGGCACGGGCATGGCTGAGCAGCGGCCCGACATCACCGCCGTCCTCACCGCCCACGCCGAAGGGACCACGGTAGGTGTCTCCTTCCGCAGCCTGCTCGCCGCCGTTCGGATTGCTACAGACGCAGGACTCGTAGTCGAGGTGCTGGTGGCGCTCGACAGGCCCGACGAGGCCACACGGGAGATGCTCGCCGAAGTCGAAGCACACGGGGGGCGCCTCCTCGAGGTGTCCCACGGCGACCAGGCGCCCGTCCGAAACGATGCTGTCCGTGAATCGCGGGGGCGCTTCATCGCGTTCCTGGACGGCGACGATCTCTGGACGGAGAACTGGCTGGTCGCAGCCCACGCGCTCTGCGTGAAGGAGCCGCGCACGATCGCGCACCCATACGCCGACTGGGTCTTCGGCGAAGGCCACGTGTTGAGCCTGCCGCCCGACCAGACCGACCCGGAGTTCAACCCCGCGACTCTGCGCGTGACCAACGCCTGGGATGCGCTTTGCCTGGCGCCGCGGGAGGCGTATCTCGACCATCCGTTCCAGGGACGCTCCCTCGCCGAGGGGTACGCATTCGAAGACTGGCTCTGGAACCTCGAGACGATCCGCGCCGGCTACGTCCACCGGGTGGTGCCGGACACGATCCACTTCAAGCGGAGCCGCGCCGGGTCACAGTTTC
>JBIOZP010000077.1:0-2079 GCA_044871225.1 Solirubrobacterales bacterium | reverse complement strand
GCTCGCCAGACGGGGATGATGTCCGCCCGCACGCCGGTGTTCCGCGCCTTCCCACGCGTCGGGATCCCACCGCACTACGGCACCTGGGAGATCTACTCCAACCGCGTCGAGCAGATGATGCGAGGGGGGGCGATCGAGGACTACACCTACATGTGGTGGGACGTGCGCCCGCATCCCAATCTCGGCACGGTCGAAACCCGGATCTTCGACCAGCAGACAACCCTGGACCACACGGTCGCCCTGGCCGCCCTGACGATCTCGCTCGCCCACCGGATGAGCGCCCTCTACGACGCCGAGCAGCCGCTGCTGGAGTCGCCCACGGAGCTGATCGACGACAACAAGGTGCGGGCGGCGGTGGGGGGGATGGACGGCCGCCTGATCGACTTCTGGCGCGGCGAGCAGGTGCCCGCCGAGAAGATGGCCCGCGGGCTCTTGAGCGAGCTCGCCGACGACGCCGCCGAGCTGGGCTGCACGGCCGAGCTGGCCCTGGTGGAGCTGCTCCTGGAGGGCCGGACCGGCGCCCACCGCCAGCTTCGCTTCTGGGAGCTTCGCGACCGCAACTTCCCCCGGCTGGTCAGCGAGATCGTCGCCGACACGCGCCCGTAGCGAAGGCGCGCAAGCCGACGCCGCGGGCTATTCTCGCTTGGGAATGGCGGAGCGTGACCCCGAAGGCGGCATGGCGGCCCCGGAGCTCAGCGTCGTCTGCAAGAACTGCGGCGCGGAGGTCAGCCCGTACGTCACCGAGTGCCCCTATTGCGGCACTCGGCTCCGGAAGCGGGCGCCGAAGCTGGAGCGTGAAGGCGACGAGATCCGGGTCCGCGAGGGCCGCCGGGAGCGGCGGCAGCGAAAGGCCGCCCAACGGCGCGAGCGCCGCCTGGCCCTGGGCGAGCCCAGCCTGGCCACGGAGCGCCCGTACGCCACGCTCGCGGCCATTCTCGCCCCCGCCGCGCTCCTGGTGGTCCAGCGGGCCGCCGACCTCAGCCCGTTCGACGTCGGGGCGATCTCGGGCACCGGCGAGTCGTGGTGGCACTACCTCGCCGCCCCGTTCGTCTACAACGACCTCGGCTACCTGTTCGCGATCGCGCTGGCGATGGCGCTCTTCGTCCCCTACCTGGAGCGGCGCCTTGGGCTGGTGCCGACCGTGATCATGCTCGTGGCCTGCGGGGCGCTCAGCGCGCTGGCGGCGCCCGGCCTCGACGACGCCCTGGGCGACGGCTTCACGCTGATGTCGGGCGGCAACGGGCTGGCTCTCGGAGCCGTGGCGGCTTTCGGGTGGCTTCACCGCGCCGACGCGAAGCTGGACCCGACCGAGGACTTCGACTGGATTCCGGTGGCCGTCGCCGGGGCCGCGCTGCTGCTCCTGCCGCTGGTGGACGACTTCGCGAACGTCTGGGCGGGGATCGTCGGCGGGCTGGTCGGTCTGGGATGCGGGTTCTCCGCCGCGCTCGGCCGCCGCTAGTGGCGCTCCCCTGCTCAGGCAGCAGTCGCTGACATGGGCGACAAGTTCACCGCGCTGACGCCGGAGCTCTACCGCTACCTGGCGGCGCACGGAGCTCGCCAGGACGATCTGCTGCGCGAGCTGGCCGCCGAGACCGCCGAGCTCGGCGGGATCTCGGTCATGCAGATCGCGACCGAGCAGGGGGCGTTCATGAGCGTGATCGTGAGGGCGATCGGCGCCCGGCGGGCGCTCGAGCTGGGCACGTTCACCGGCTATTCGGCGATCTGCATCGCCCGAGCCCTTCCCGACGACGGGGAGCTCGTCACCTGCGACGTAAGCGACGAGTGGACGGGCATCGCCCGCCGCTACTTCGAGCGCGCGGGGCTGGCGGGGCGGATCGACCTGCGGCTGGGCCCGGCGATCGAGACGCTGCGCGCGATGCCCGCCGACGAGCCGTTCGACTTCGCCTTCATCGACGCCGACAAGGCCGGCTATCCCGACTACTACGAGGAGGTCTTGCGGCTGCTGCGGCCGGGCGGCCTGGCGATGCTCGACAACATGCTCCGCGGCGGGCGCGTGATCGACGACGAGGTCACCGACGAGGGCGACCTCGCGGTGATCGGGCTGAACGAGAAGATCCT
>JBIOZP010000076.1:0-2036 GCA_044871225.1 Solirubrobacterales bacterium | reverse complement strand
CGACGGCCGCCGTCGAAACGGAGACGACGACGGCCAGCGTGAGGCACAGCGCGAGCTTCGCCACACGGGCGACCTACCCACCGGACGCGCCCGGGCAAACCGGACAACCGTCGAGGCTGTCAGAGGCCGCTCGGCCTGCGCGCGAGGCGCGTGAACGTCAGCGTCCAGTCGATGGTGGTCTCGATCGGGAACGATCCGCTCACCGCGGCGGAGTGTCCAGGTCGGAGGCCACTCGTCCTGGGTGTAGTAGCCCACGCCGATCGTCGAGTGCCCCCCGAAGCGGCGCGTCCCGCAATCCGACGCGACTGGATGGCGCGCGCGACGAAGATGTTCCTCTGGATGATTCCCGGCGAGGCGCGGGTCCAGCCCGTCGCCGAGCTGGAGGACGCGAAGGCGTGGGTGGCGGGCGGCGCGAGCCAGCCGCGCCGCCCGGCAGGGCTCAGCTGAACTGTTCGCTCTCGGTGAGCAGCGCGAAGAGGACCAGGAAGTCGATCGTGAGCACCGCGATGGCCCAGAGCGGGAACACGAACATGACGAAGATGGTCAGGAACGCGCTGGTCGCCGCGATCGTCACGCCGAGCCAGAGCCCCCACATGTTGCGCTGGAGGATCAGGACGCCGGTGACGAGCTGTGCGAGGCCGACGAGGAGCCAGAACCAGCCCCACGCCGTGAGATCGACTCCGTAGAGCACCTCCCTCGCCTGCGAGGCGACCGTGTCGTCGTCGGACAGCGCTGCGATTCCGCTGAGCGCGTTGTACGAGCCCGCGATCAGCGCGGCCACGCCGGCGAAGGTGAGCCAGCCGGAACGCTTTGTGACATGTGCTTCCATGGCGCGGGAATTCGGCTTCGCGCCGCGCAATCCTGCCCGTCGCCGCCTCAGCGCCTGTGCCTGCGCTTCTCCTCTTGCGCGCGCTCCCTGTCCTCGCTGAGACCGACTTCGTAGAACACGAGGAGCAGCGCGCCACCCAGGCCCGCCGTGATCAGCGCAATCGCGAGCGCCTGCCCGACCACGCCCTCGATCAGGGCCGCGCAAAGGGCTCCGGCGACGACCAGCAGGCCGGCCGCCCCAAAGGCGATTACTCGGTGGGCCACTCCGGCGGCCGCTTCTCGAGGAAGGCCGAGATCCCCTCCTGTGCGTCGGCCACCATCGAGTTCGTCGCCATGACCGTCTTCGTCAGGTCGTACGCCCCGGGCTCGTCGAGCTCCACCTGCCGGTAGAAGGCCTCCTTCCCGATCCCGACGGTCACCGGGCTGGAGCGCGCGATGGCCGCCACCAGCTCGTCGACGGTCGCGTCCAGCACCGCGCCCGGCACCACTCGGTTGACGAGGCCCCAGTCGAGGGCGGTCGCTGCGGAGATCGGCTCGCCCGTCAGCAGCATCCCCATCGCGCGCTTGCGCCCCACGGCGCGCGACAGCGGCACCATCGGAGTCGAGCAGAACAGCCCGATCCTCACCCCCGGAGTCGCGAAGCGCGCCTCCTCGGCAGCGACGGCGAGGTCGCAGGCGGCCACGAGCTGACAGCCCGCGGCGGACGCCATCCCGTGGACCTTCGCGATCACCGGTTGCGGAAGCCGGTGGATCGCTTCCATCAGCGCTGTGCAGCTGTCGAACAGGCGCTGGTAGAAGGCCAGGTCGCGCCCGACCATCTCGCTCAGGTCGTGGCCGGCCGAGAACACAGCGCCCGCCCCCTGGATGACGACCGCCCGCACGTCCCGCCGCTCGGCGAGCGGCCTCAGCACGCCAACGAGCTCGTCCATCAACTCGAGCGAGAGCGCGTTCCGGCGCTCGGGCCGGTTCAGCGTGACCCTGAAAGCTGGTCCCGCGTGGTCGACGATCAGTGTCCGGAGCCCCGCGTCACTCGCCACGCTTGTCACGACACACCTAGGGTATCGCCCGCTGTCGGGCGCGGTACCCTAGGTTGGACGGACGAAGCCTGTGGATTCGCATGTGGACGTCAGGCTGCTGGGGCACCTCGAGGTCGAGGTCTCGGGCGCTTCCGTGCGGTTCGAGGGCGCGAAGCAACGAAGGCTGTTCGC
>JBIOZP010000075.1:0-9096 GCA_044871225.1 Solirubrobacterales bacterium | reverse complement strand
GGGCCGGGCAAAAGCTCAACCACGGCTCATTCGTTCCCCATCATGCGAAGCCGGGCCCGCCCCTCGGCCAAGCAGCGATTCACCTTCGTATAGGTCCAGCCGCAGAGCTCGCGGATCTCGGTGTAGGAGTAGCCGTGGGCCTGGAGGACCAAAGCGAGGCGCTCGTGCGGCTTCAGGCGGTTGAGGAGGCGGACGGCATCCTCGAGGCGCTCGCGGCGCTCGAGCCGGTCGTGGGGGTCGGGGCGATCGGATGCGATCCCGGTGAGCGGGTCCTCTCCCTCGCAAGGCCACGGGTGGAGCAGGCGCTCGCGCGAGCGTCGTAATCGCAGCGCCTCCCGCCGGGTCACGACCTGCATCCAGGCGACCAGGTGCTCGGGATCGGCCGGCGCGGAGCGGGTCAGCAGGATCTCGACCGCGCGCTGGTAGGCATCCTCGGCGTCGTCGGCGCACAGGGAGAAGCGGCGCGCCGTTCGCCTCAGGGCGGCCTCGGCCTCACCGAGGTCCGCGAGCTCGCGGGCCGTAACGCGGATGCTGGGCACGCACGGGTCAAGCCCGCATTGGCTCGCCACGCCCCGGGGACATCCTTCGGTCGCCGGGCAGCCCGCGTGCAAGCAGGGGAAAGTGCTCGAACGATCGGCTTCGCGTCGGTATCCTCAACCGCCCATGAGCACTTGCGTTGTCACCGGGGGGGCGGGCTTTGTCGGCTCCCACCTGTGCGATCACCTGCTGGCCCAGGGCCACCGGGTGATCTGCCTCGACAACCTCGACACCGGGTCGCTTCAGAACATCGACCGCATCCGAGACTCGAAGTTCACGTTCCGAAACCAGGACCTGACCGAGCCGGTGTTCCTCGAGGACGAGGTGGACTTCGTGTACCACCTGGCATCGCCCGCGAGCCCGATCGACTACGCGAGGTTGCCCCTCCACACGCTCAAGGTGGGCTCATACGGAACCCACCACATGCTCGGCCTGGCGAAGTTCAAACGGGCGCGGTTCCTGCTCGCATCGACCTCCGAGGTTTACGGCGATCCCCAGGTCCATCCTCAGTCGGAGGACTACTGGGGGCACGTGAACCCGATCGGCCCCCGTGGCGTCTACGACGAGGCCAAGCGCTACGCGGAAGCCCTGACCATGGCCTACCACCGCCAGCAGGGGCTCAACACCTGCATCGCCAGGATCTTCAACACCTACGGAGCGTCCATGAGGCCGCACGACGGGCGGGCGATCCCGACCTTCCTGCGCCAGGCCCTCCAGGACAAGCCGCTGACCGTCTTCGGCGACGGCAGCCAGACGCGCAGCTTCTGCTACGTGGACGATTTGATCCGCGGCCTCGTGTCGCTGGCCGAGTCGCAGGTGCACCTGCCGGTCAACCTCGGCAATCCCAACGAGATGACCCTGCTGGAGCTCGCCGAGACGGTGATCGACGTGACCGAGTCGCGCTCGGAGATCGTGTTCGAGGCGCTCCCTGTCGACGACCCCCAGGTTCGCCAGCCCGACATCAGCAGGGCCAGGCAGCTCCTGGGCTGGGAGCCCGAGATCGAGCTGCGCGAGGGCCTGCGGCGCACCATCGACCAGGCGGGCCTCGAGCGGCTCGTCGGCGCCTCGGACTGAAATCCGCCAGTTGCGGATCGCCCACCTGACGGCGACCTTCCCCCCGTACCCGGGCGGCGCGGGAAACGCCTGCTACCGGTTCGCGAAGGGACAGGCCGAACGGGGGGATCACGTCGAGGTCTTCACGGCGCCCGCCGACGGGGTGCCGCCGGACGCAGGGGGAGCGATCGTCCATCGGATCGAGCCCGCGCTGGCGATCGGCAACGCGCCCCTGATCCCGAGCCTGGCCCGGATCCAGGGATTCCAAGTCGTCCACCTGCACTATCCGTTCATCTTCGGCGCCGAGTTGACGCTGCTCGGGCGCCTGACCCGAAAGCGCCGGCGCCAGGCCCTCTTGGTCCACTACAAGAACCGACTCGTCGCCAAGGGGCCGCGCGGTGCCCTGTTCGAGGCCTACGAGCACTCGGTGGCGCCGGCGCTCATCCGCGCCGCCGACCGCGTTTGCGTGGTGTCGGCAGACCACGCCAACTCGGTCTCATACCTGCGGCGCGCGGCCCAACGCCAGGCGCAGATGCTGATCGAGTTGCCGAACGGCGTCGACACGGAGCTGTTCTCCCCCGGCGAGGACGACTCGAAGCTGAGGGAGCGCCTGGGGATCCCGGCCGAGGCGCCTGTCGTGGCCTTCGTGGCGACCCTGGACCGCGCCCACCACTTCAAGCGGGTGGACCTGGCGCTGGAGGCGATCGCGCGAGTCCCCGAGGCCGGCGGGAGGCGCAACGCGCCTCACCTCGTCGTGGCCGGGGGCGGGGAGCTCGTCGAGGAGTTCCGCAGGCAGGCGACGGCCGCCGGGATCGGCGAGCGCGTCCACTTCCTTGGCGCCGTCCCGCACTCGGACCTCCCGGACGTGCTGCGAAGCGCCGACCTCATGCTCCTCACCACCGAGCCGCCCGAGTCGTTCGGGATCGTCTTGATCGAGGCGATGGCCTGCGGGCTGCCCACGATCGTCACCGACTACCCCGGAGTTCGCGCCGTGGTGGACGACGGCGAAAGCGGGCTGATCGTCCCTCGGGGAGACGCCGAGGCCGTGGCGAGGGCGATCACCGAGTTGAGCGCCGCGGGCGCCGAGGCGCGGGCCCTAATGGGGCAGGCGGGCCGCCGCAAATGCGAGCGCCTGTGGAGCTGGCCGCGGCTGATCGACCGCATGGACGACGCCTACGCGCAGGCGATCGCGGCCCGCCGGGAGAAGCTCGGTTGAACCTGCTGCTGGTCGCCTACTTCTACCCCCCCTGTCGCGACACCGGCGCGCACCGCCCGGCCGCGATGGCGAAGTGGCTGCGGCGCCTGGGCCACCGGGTGACGGTGCTGACCACCTCCGCGTACGGCTCGCGGGACGACGACGAGGACAACGGCGTCGTCCGCACGCACGACCTGCAGCGCCTGCGCGCACGACTTCGCGGACACGACCGCGTCGACGCCCTGTTCGACTCCGACACCTACTCGGGCAAGCCGCATCCGCTGAGCAGGCTCCTCGTGCCCGAGCCGTTGATCGCCGCCTGGGCGCCGTTCGCGCGCTCGCGCGCGCTGCGGCTGAGCCGCCGCGAGCGCTTCGACTGCGTGATCACGAGCTCGCCGCCGGAATCCGCCCACGCCGTCGGCCGAGCGCTGTCGAGGCGCGGCGCCGGATGGGTGGCGGACCTGCGAGACGCCTGGACCTACGAGCCGATCCGCCCGCCGTTCGCGACCGCGGCTCAGCGCCGGATCGACGGCCTGCTCGAGCGGCGCTGGCTGCGCGCCGCCGACGTCGTCGTGTGCGTCAGCCGCCCCGCCGCCGAGGACCTCCGCCGGCGGCTCGGGATCGAGCCCCTCCTGATCCCAAACGGCTGGGACGCGGATCTGGGCGAGGGCGCCGACCCCGCAGGCGACGCAGCCGCGGTCCTCGACCAGGATCGTGTCTCGCTCGTCTACACGGGCCGCTTCGGAAGCTACGGCCGAGACCCCGCGCCCCTCATCAGCGCGCTGGGCGAGCTGGGGCGCAGGGCCCCCGAGGCCGCCGCGCGGCTGGAGCTGGTGGTCGCCGGGCCTCTGACCGATGACGAGGTGGGGCTCCTGCGGGCGGATGTGTCGCCGGCGAAAATCGTCACCGCGGGCACCCAGAGCCGCGACAGCGCGATCGCCCTGCAGCGCGCCGCCGACGTCCTGTTGCTGCTGGCCTCCCCCAAGCGCAGCCAGCTCGTCAACTTCAAGCTGTTCGAGTACCTGGCCGCCGGGCGGCCCATCCTGGCGCTGGCATCGGGAACGGAGGCGGGGCGGATCGTCGAGGAGAGCGGCGGCCAGGCGGTGCCCGCCGACGACGTCGAGGCGATCGTCGCGGCGCTGCGAAGGGCCGCGGCCGGCGAGCTGGCGCCGCCCGAAGCCGGCGTTCGCGAGGCGTACTCCTACCCGGCCCTCGCCGAGCGGATGGCCGCGGCCGCCGCCCGCGCGGCCGAGCTCTCACGCACCCGGCGCCGTCGATAGCCACCTATCCTTGACGGCGATGGCCACCCGCCCGAGCGAAAAGCCAGCGGTCAGCGAGCCCGAAGGCGCCCCCACGGCCGACGGCCAATCCGACGAGCAGTCGCAGAAGGTCGACGAGGACCTTCACCGCTACATCGCCCCAGTGGTCGGGCCGGACGACGACCGGCGCTTCACCGACTCGGGAATCGAAATCGAGCGCGCCTACGACGCCGAGGACGTGGGCCCCGGGCTCGAAGAGCGGCTGGGCGAGCCCGGCGAGTACCCGTTCACGCGCGGCATCCACCCCGGGATGTACCGGGATCGGCTGTGGACGATGCGCCAGTACGCCGGCTACGCCACCGCGGAGGAGACCAACCGGCGCTATCGCTACCTGATCGAGCACGGTTCGACCGGTCTCTCGATGGCGTTCGACCTGCCGACGCAGCTCGGCCGCGACTCCGACGAGCCGCTGTGCCTGGGGGAGGTGGGCCGCACCGGGGTCGCCATCGACACGATCGAGGACATGCGGATCTGCTTCGACCGCATCCCGCTCGACGAGGTCTCGACCTCGATGACCATCAACGCCCCCGCGGCGATCCTCCTGCTCCTCTACGAGCTCGTGGGCGAGGAGCAGGGCGTGGCGGCCGAGAAGCTGCGCGGCACGGTCCAAAACGACGTGCTGAAGGAGTACGTGGCGCGGGGCAACTACATCTACCCGCCCGAGGCGACGATGCGCCTCACCACCGACATCTTCGAGTACTGCCGCGAAAACGTGCCGAAGTGGAACACGATCTCCATCTCCGGCTACCACATCCGCGAGAAGGGCTGCTCGGCCGTGCAGGAGGTCGCCTTCACGCTCGCCAACGCGATCGCCTACGTGCAGGCGGCGCTGGACCGAGGCCTGGCCGTGGACGATTTCGCCCCCCGCCTGGCGTTCTTCTTCAACTGCCACAACAACGTCTTCCAGGAGGTGGCGAAGTTCCGGGCCGCGCGACGGATGTGGGCTCGGATCATGCGCGAGCGCTTCGGCGCCAAGGACGACCGCTCGACGATGATCCGCTTCCACACCCAGACGGGCGGGGTCACGCTGCAGGCCCAGCAGCCGGAGGTGAACATCATCCGTGTGGCGCTCCAAGGCTTCGCGGCCGTCTGCGGCGGCACGCAGTCGCTGCACGCCAACGGCTTCGACGAGGCGCTCGCCCTGCCGACGGAGCGCTCGGCGAGGATCGCCCTGCGCACCCAGCAGGTGCTGGCGCACGAGTCTGGCGCCGCTGACTCCGCCGATCCGTTCGCCGGCTCCTACTTGATTGAGGCGCTGACCGACGAGATCGAGCTGCGGGCCTGGGAGCTGATCGACAAGGTGGAGCAGCTCGGCGGCTCGGTCGAGGCGCTCGAGTTCATCCAGCGTGAGATCGAGGAGTCCGCCGCCTCATACCACGAGCGCTATCGCACCGGACAGGACATCGTTGTCGGTGTCAACAAGTACGTCACCGAGGACGTCGACGACGTCGAGATCCTGAGGGTGGACCCGGAGGTAGAGCGCCGCCAGGTCGAACGGCTGAAGCGATTCAAGGAGAGCCGCGATCAGGCGGCCGTGGACGAGCGGCTCGCGAAGCTCCGCGAAGTGGCCCTGGGCGAGGGGAACCTCCTCTACCCGGTCAAGGACGCGCTTCGCGACTGCGCCTCGATCGGTGAGGTCTGCGGCGCGATGCGCGAGGTGTTCGGCGAGTACAAGGGCGGGGCGTTCTTCTAATCACCCGGCCCCCGGGGCCGCCCGGATTGGGCGCTGTCGGCCTCTCTCCGCCCACGACCGAGTCGTGAAATCCCCGTGCCCGGGGGAGGAGTCGGCTCGGGATGGCAGAAGTCCGGTCCCGTGAAGACGAAGGCGAAACGGACCCTGGTGAAGTCGGCCCCCGAGCTATGGGAGCTGGCCGACGATCTCGCTCGCATGGAGGCGTGGATGGCCGGCATCGTCGGCGAGCCGGATTCCATTCCCGTGCAGGTCACCAACCGCGAGCCCGAGCGGGCGCTTGCCTGGCGGACCGGGGGCACGGGCGGCACGCAGGCGCGAATCGCGCTCGAGCTCGCCGAGAGCGGCTTCGGCACCCGCGTGTCCCTGGTCGCCCACCATTCGCGCCGCGACCGTGACGGCGTCGACGCCGCCCTGGAGGGGTTCCTGGACGAGCTCGGATCGCCCGTCCGCCAGCCCTTCATCGGCCGCTGAGGAACCGGGCCCACCGCCACCCCGCCCTGACCGGTGCCCAGGCCGGCCGCGAGCCCCGAGCGTAGAATCCGCGCGCCGTGCGCCAGAAGTTCCCCGAAACCCACGAGGAGAAGCTCGCGTACCTGCGCGAGCTGCGCGAGCAGGCGATCCACTCGGCCTCTGAGGAGGCGGTCGCCAAGCAGCACGAGAAGGGCAAGCTCACCGCGCGCGAGCGCATCCACAAGCTCCTCGACCCCGGCTCGTTCGAGGAGCTCGACACCTTCGTGCGGCACCGCACCTACGAGTTCGAGATGCAGAAGCGCCGCCCTTGGGGGGACGCGGTGGTGACCGGGTGGGGGACGATCGACGGCCGCCCGGTGGTCGTCTTCTCGCAGGACTTCACCGTGTTCGGCGGCTCCCTGGGCGAGGTGATGGCGGAGAAGATGTGCAAGGTCATGGACCTCGCCGCGAAGATCGGGGCCCCCGTGATCGGCATCAACGACTCGGGCGGGGCGCGGATCCAGGAGGGGGTGGTCTCGCTGGGCGCCTACGGCGACGTCTTCGTGCGCAACGTCCAGTGCTCGGGGGTGATCCCGCAGATCAGCCTGATCATGGGCCCGTGCGCCGGTGGCGCCGTGTACTCGCCCGCGATGACCGACTTCATCTTCATGGTCAAGGAGACCTCGCACATGTTCATCACGGGCCCCGACGTGATCAAGACGGTGACGGGCGAGGAGCCGAGCTTCGAGGAGCTCGGCGGCGCGATGACCCACAACACAAAGTCAGGGGTCGCGCACTTCGCGGCCGAGAACGAGGACCAGTGCCTCGAAGACGTCCGCTACCTGATGTCGTTCCTGCCCCTCAACAACCTGGAGATGCCTCCGCGGGTGGAGCCCTACGACGATCCCGAGCGCGCCGACGAGGCCCTCGACTCAATCGTCCCCGACGATCCCTCCAAGCCCTACGACATGCGCGACGTGATCTCGCTGATCGTCGACGACGGCGAGTTCTTCGAGGTCCACGAGCACTACGCGCAGAACATCGTCGTCGGGTTCTCGCGCCTCGACGGCTATCCGGTGGGCGTGGTGGGCAACCAGCCGCGCCACCTCGCAGGGGTGCTCGACATCGACTCGTCGGTCAAGGGCGCGCGCTTCGTGCGCTTCTGCGATGCCTTCAACATCCCGTTGCTGACGTTCACCGACGTGCCCGGCTTCCTGCCCGGGACCTCGCAGGAGTGGGGCGGGATCATCCGCCACGGAGCGAAGCTGCTGTACGCCTTCACCGAGGCGACGGTGCCGAAGCTGACGGTCGTCACCCGCAAGGCCTACGGAGGGGCCTACGACGTCATGTCCTCCAAGCACATGCTCGCCGACTTCAACTTCGCCTGGCCGACCTCCGAGGTGGCCGTCATGGGCCCGGAGGGAGCGGTCAACATCATCTTCCGGCGTGACATCCAGCAGTCGCCCACTCCCGACGAGCGCCGCCAGAAGCTGATCACCGACTACAAGGCCCGCTTCGCCAACCCTTACTCCGCCGCCGAGCGCGGCTACATCGACGACGTGATCGTCCCGCATGAGACCCGCCCGAAGCTGGTCCGCGCCCTTCGCACCCTGCAGACCAAGCGGGTCGACCAGCCGAAGCGAAAGCACGGCAACATCCCGCTATAGGGCCCGGCCGTTTGGTGGGCCCTGGCCGTGCATGAGGCTGGGTGGGGGTGTGCCTCTTCTGTAGGAGTCTCACTATTCATTCGACGCGATCTGCGCACCATCTGTGTGCTCTCGCACGTCACCCTTCGGGGGTGGTTCAGGTTTTGCCCGGGGGCCGGACAAAATCTCAACCGGCAGCCATCATCGGAGGCCTCGCCGGTCGCCAGCACGGCGTGGTCGCGCGCCGGCAACTGCTCAAAGCGGGGCTGGGCACGAGCTCGATCCAACGGATGATTGCCTCGGGGTGGCTTCGCCCGGTGCACCCAGGCATCTACGCAGCAACGGGCCGGCGGGTCGAACGGTGGGCGAGATGGATGGCCGCGGTGCTCGCCGGAGGCGACGGGGCCATGCTCAGCTACCGAAGCGCAGGGGAGCTCTGGAACCTGCTCGCGCCCATCGAGGGGCCGGTCCACGTGACTGTCCGGCATGGGGGGAGGAACCTGGTCGGAGTCCGATTTCACCGCTCGCGGGATCTGGCGCAGCGAACCAGTCGCCATGGGATCCCGGTGACCACCGTCCCCCGGACCCTTCTCGACCTCGCGGGCGTCGTCTCCCCTACCCAGCTTCGCCACGCCTACCACGAGGCGAGTGGGCGTGGCGACCTCGACCGGGCGGAGCTCATCAGACTCTGCGAACGGTCCAACGGGCATCGCGGCCTGGGCGTCCTTCGTGCCTTGCTGGACGAAGAGGCGATTCCGCTCGCCGAAGCTCGATCCGATCTCGAGCAGCGATTCCTGTGGTGGTGTCGCGACCGGGGCTTAGCGACCCCCATCGTGAATGTGCCGGTCGCCGGATACGAGGTCGACTGCCTGTGGCCCGAGCACCGCGTCGTGGTGGAGCTGGACAGTTGGACCCACCACGCCAACCGTGACGCCTTCGAAGCGGACCGCAAACGCGACGCCGCCATTCAGCTCACTGGACACCGGATCCTCCGCGTCACCCACCGGCGAATGACTCGCGAAGGTGACCAGCTCGAAGCCGAGATTCGACATCTCTTCAACAGGTGACCTGGACGAGTCTGGGCTGGTTGAGGTTTTGCCCGGGGGCCGGAGAAAAGGTCAACCAGCGCCGGGGCCGGGCCGCTCCGGCGCTCGGGGCGCCGTGGGCCCACTGGGTCGCGGCGGCGGGGTGCCGCTCCGGCCC
>JBIOZP010000074.1:0-35501 GCA_044871225.1 Solirubrobacterales bacterium | reverse complement strand
CCGAAGGAAAGTCGATAATCCCTGCTTAACAAGCACCTTTAGAGGCCTTCAGGTAGCTCCCGCTTCAGGGACCCCTGGCGGGGACGGGCACGCGGAGCGGCGCAGCTTCCCGCGTCGGATCCTTTTGGTGGCGGCTCAGCCGCCCAGCGGCCCGCCGCCGCCGAGCACCCCGCCCGTAGCGTGGTCGACGGTCCGCGTGCCGCCGAGGCGCCCCCCGGCATCGCCCGCGACTCCGCTCGCGGCCCCGCCCACGGTCCGGACCGCACCGCCCGCGGACCCTCCGAGGTCGGTTCCGGCGACCCCGTCCACGGTCTCGACCGTCTGGGTCACCGGCCCCACAGGCGCCACCGGCTGAGTCGGGGGGCTCACGGGGCCCGCTCCGCCCGGGCCGGGCTGCGTCGCGCCGCCACCGCCAGAGGGTCCTCCGGCATTGGCGCCGCCTGCGCCCCCCGCGGGTGCATTCGCACCCGGCCCGCGGGAGACACCATGCGCACCGCCGGTCGCCGCGCTTGCGGCCACCGCGGTGCGGGCCGCTCCCAGGGCGGCGCCGGCCGCGCTCGCCGCGGGCGACGTACCGCCGCTTGCGTCCAGATATGCCGCGCCGGCGTCGTCGCTGGAGCCGCCGAATGGAAAGCCGTTGAAGGCGACGAAGGCGGCGATCGACAGGAAGGCCACGAGCGCCGCCCCCGTCAGAGCCGTCGTCGCTCCCGCCCCGACGAGATAGGCACGCAGATGGCCTCGCACTTGGCTTGCACGTGGCGCAGCCTCAGTGTGAGCAAACCCCGCCATTAGCCAGGCAGGGTACACCGAAGAAACGGCGGTGGGACCCGGTCATTCGTCCACCCCGAGCGCTCGGCGAATCGTGCTCAGAGGTACCCGAGCGGGTCCACGGGCGAGCCGTTCACGCGCACCTCGAAGTGCAGGTGGTCGCCGAAACACAGCCCGGTGCAACCAACCGCGCCGATCACGTCGCCCTGGCTCACGTGCTGTCCGACCGAGACCCCGATGGACGATTGATGCGCGTAACAGGTGGAGACCCCGCCGCCATGGTCGATGCAGGTGTAGTTGCCGTACCCGTCGCTGGGGCCGGCGATCGCCACGGTGCCGTCCGCGGCCGCCTGGATCGGCGTGCCGGCGGGAACCGCGATGTCGATTCCCGGATGGCAGCTCTCCCAGGCACGCTGTTCGCAGAACGGCGACGTGACCGGGCCGTTGACCGGCCAGATGAAGCCCGCCGAGCTCTCGCCCTGGACCGGGCCCGCCGGCAGGGCCGGCTCGCTTGCCTGCTGGGCCTGGAGCTGGGCTTGAATCTGGCTCGAGATGTCGCTGATGTCACCTTCGAGGTGCTCCTGCGTCTGCTGAACTCCGGCCAGCGCGCCCTGGCTGTCCTCGCGAGCCGCGGCGAGATCGGCCTGCCGGCCCTCGAGCTGGTTGCGCGTTTGCGCGAGCTCGTCGCGCTGCGCGGCGATCTGGTCGCGAGCGGCGCGTACTCGCTCCACCGTGTCCCTGGTCTCGTTTCGCAGCGTGCGCACGCGATCGGCGATCGCCGTGTCCTGAGACTGGATTCGCTGCAGGTACTCGTAGCGGCTGACCATCTCGTGGAAGCCCTGCGAGTTCAGGATCACCGTCACCGCGTCCGGCTGGCTGGTCTCGTAGATCGCGACCAGCCGCTGGCGCAGGACCTCGAGGGAGCGCTTCAACCGCGCTCGCAAGACGACCAGCCGGTTCTGTGCCCGGTCGAGCTCGGCCTGCTTTCGCTGCAACTGAGCGGCGACGATCGCCTCGCGGTTGCGAAGCGTCGCCACCTCTCCGCGGAGCTCGTCGAGCCGATTGCCGTAGCGCTCGATCGTGGTCGACAAGACGCCCTCGCGCGCCTTCGCGTGGTCGAGCTGGGCGCGTTTTTGGTCGAGCTTGGACTGGAGGTCCTGGGCGGGTGCGCCGACGGCCACCGCCAGCAGGACGACGAGCGCGGCAGCGAAGCCGGCTGCGAGCAGGCTGGATCGCACGCGTCGTTCGGTGCGGGCTCGATTATCGGTTGCTGTCATCCATCCCTCGTCGCCTACGGGGTTAGCTGACGGGCTCGCGCTGAGGATTCGCGCTTGGCCGCCCAGCGGAGCCGGGCATGTGGCCGTTCGCCCCGGGGATTTGGTTCCCCCGCTCCGTTCGCTCAGGATGCGAACGGATTCGGCACGATTTGCGGCGGGCAGCCTATCAGGAGTGCGGTTCGTGTGAGCAGTCGTTAACAGTCGTCCGCGACCGCTGCAATCTTGTGTTCAGGAGCTAACGGCCCTGCCTGCGGGTGCTCACCTGGAGCAGGGCGTCGTGCTCGGCCTGCTCCTCCATCTGCAGCGTGGTGTGCTCGATGCCGTAGCGCTCCCGAAGCAGGAACTCGACCTCACGTCTGGCCAGGTCGCGGTCCCGGCCGGGCGCCACCACCACGTGGGCGGCGAGCGCCTCGAAGCCGGACGTCACCGACCACACGTGGAGGTCGTGCACCTCCCGGACCCCCTCCACCGTGCCAATCTCGCGGGCGACCGCTTGCACGTCCACGCCTCGCGGCGCGGACTCCATCAGGACGTCGAGGGGCTCGCGCACGAGACGCACCGAGGAGGCCAGGATCAAGGCCGCGATCGCGATTCCGATCAGCGGGTCGATGGGCTCCCAACCCGTGGCCAGGATGACCACCCCGGAGACCACCACGCCCAGGGAGCCCAATGCATCGGCCGCCGAGTGGCGCAGGACGGCCTCGAGGTTGATGTCGTCGCGACGGCCCGCCGCCAACACCCACGTGGCGGCCGCGTTCCCGGCCAGGCCGAGGAGCCCCAGGGCGACGACGCCCACCCCCTCGACCTCGGGAGGATCTCCCAGCCGATCGAGCGCCGCGATCAGGATCAACACCGCGATCGCCACCAGGGCGAGGCCGTTGACCAATGCGGCCAGCACCTCGCTGCGCTGGAGCCCGAAGGTCCGGTGCGGTCCGCCGGGACGCCCGGCGAGCCGCGCCGCAAGCAGTCCGAGCGCGATGGCCCCCAGGTCGGAGAGCGCGTGGCCGGCATCCGCCAACAAAGCCAGCGAGCCCGTCAGCACACCGCCGACCAGGCCGGTCGCGACCAGCCCCGCGTTGATAGCCGCCGCGGCCCACATCCTGCGGCGGTTGCCCTGGCGCCGCGCGGCCAGGGCGCCCTGGCCATCCGGGAGAGCGCCCGGCTCGCTTCCCGGGCCGGGGGCCTCCGCGTGAGCCATCGCCCGGAGCTTAGACCCGCGGACGCCCGGGGCCGTGGTGAACACGGTCAGCCGGCGAGGGGTGCTGGACCCGTAGCCGTGGGATCCAGCGCGACGAAAACCGACTGTGGCTTTCGCCACCTATACGGAGGTCAATCCCTCACTCGCCGCCCGGACCGGGCGGGTGGGCGCCGGCCCATGCCTACAGAAGCCGGCACCTTCGGCGCGACAGCGCGATCAGGTCGAGGCTACGGCGCGCTCCTCGGCGCCTTGCCCGGCGCCGTTCGCCGACGCGCCGTCTCCATTCGCCTGGGCTGCTTTCGGGCCGCCGTTGCTCGACGCGGCCGACTCGAGTGCATCGGCGGCGATGCGCGCGCCCTCCTCGAGGCGCGCGCGGTACTCGGCCGCCTGCATCCGCGAGATGACCATGCGCTGGATCTCGGCCGTCCCCTCGAAGAGCTGGTAGATCTTCGCGTCGCGGAACCACTTCTCGAGCGGGCAGTCGGTCGTTTGCGCGTAGGGCCCGACGATGTCCATGCAGGCGCGGGTCGCCCACATCGCGACGTCGCCGCCCTTCAGCTTCGACATCGAGCCCTGGCCCCCGGTCATCGGGACGCCGTTGCGGCCCATCCAGGCCGCTCGCTGCACGAGGAGCCTCCCCGCTTCGATCTCGGTCGCCACGTCGGCGAGCCGCTGCTGGACGGCCTGGCGCTCCAGCGGTGGGCGTCCGGCGGTCGAGCTCTCGTCGAGGTACTCCCCGATGGGGTCGACGGACCCGCCCTGGTCCAGGTAGGACAGCGTCCATTCGTAGGCCGCCTGCGCGATCCCGATCGCCGAGGCGCCGACGACCGGCCTGGTCAGCTCGAAGGTCGCAAGCGCGTTCGAGGCCCGGCCCGTGGACTCGCCCGAGCGTGCCCGCTCCAGCTTTCGCTCGAGCTTCTCCATCCCGCCGAGCAGGTTCTCCACCGGAATCCGGCAGTCCTCGAGGATGACCTCGGCGGTGTGGGACGCCCGGATGCCCAGCTTCGACTCCTTCTTGCCCTGCTTCATCCCCGGGGTTCCCTTGGGGATCACGAACGAGGCCTGGCCGCGGTGGCCCAGGTCCGGGTCCACGGTGGCCACCACCACGTGCACGTCCGCGATGCCGCCGTTCGTGATGAAGACCTTGGTCCCGTTCAGGACCCACTCGTCGCCGTCGAGCTTCGCGGTCGTGCGCAGGCTCTTGACGTCGGAGCCGGCCTGCGGCTCGGTGACGGCGTACGCACCGAGCTGGACCTCACCGTCGACCCCGAAGCACTCCGGGACCCACCGCGCGATCTGCTCCGGAGTCCCGGACGCCGCCAGCCCCGCCGCCGCCAGGCTGGAGCCAGAGATCGCGAGCGCGACGCCTGCACAACCCCAGTGGAGCTCCTCCGCGTAGATCACCGAGAACTGCCCGTCCGGGTCGTTCCCCATCCGCTGCAGGTGCTCGATGCCGTGCAGGCCCCACTCGCGGGCCGCTGCGATCGCCTCCCACGGGGTGGACTCGTCGGCGTCGTGCTTCGCGGCCACCGGACGGATCACCTCGGCCGCGAAGCTGCGACACCGAGCCCTGAACTCTCGCTGCTCGTCGCTCAATCCGAAGTCCATCTGACCTCCGTCCCGCCGCCGAACCGGCGCCCGAGTCTCGTCTTTAATCCGATGTCGATTGACTGGTCAGTCAACCAGCCAAGGGCCAGTCTACCCCCACGGAGCGCGGAGGGGCTTCGATCGCCGCCGTTCCGGGCCTCCGCGGAACCCGCCGGTATGTTCAATCGGTGCCCGCAGAGCGCAAGCGACGCCTGGGATTGATCGCGGCGAGCGTGCTCGCCCTGGCCGGGGCCGCGCTCGCCGCCTACCTCCTGATCGACCCGCGAGCCGACCCCGACGGACCACCCAGCCCCGCGCCGGCGGTCGTGATCCGCGAGCAGCAGGAGCTCACGACCGGCGACCTGGGCTTCCCGTCCTTCGCGACCAAGAACACGACCCGCGTGGCCGGCCCGGATCCCGCGGCCGACGCGGCGGGCGTGGCACTTGCCGCTTTCCCCTCCACCGGAGGAGTCATGGGCCCAGCGGCCGTGAGCCTGGTAGCCGACGACGACTGGGCCGGGGGGATCGCCGCCTCCAGCCTGACCGCGGCGCCGATCGGCGCGCCGGTCCTGGTGACCGGGGCCGACGACGTTCCGTCGTTCACGGTCGACGCCCTGCGCGGCCTCTCCCCCGCGGGCTCGGAGCGAACCGCCGGCAAGCAGGTATTCGCGGTGGGCTCCGCGAGCGTCCCGCAGGGGCTGGGGGCCGAGCGTGTGCCGGGAGCGAGCGCGGCCGCGGTTGGAGCGGCCGTCGACCGGCTTCGCCAGCGGCTGACCGGCGCCGATCCAAAGCACTTCGTGGTGGCCAGCTCGGAGAAGCCGCAATTCGCGATGCCGGCCGCCGGTTGGGCCGCCCGCTCGGGCGATCCGGTGCTGTTCGCCTCCCGCAGGGAGGTGCCGAAGCCGACGCTGGCCGCGCTTCGCCGGCACCCCGATGCCTCGGTTTACGTTCTCGGACCGCCTTCGGTGATCTCGGATCAAGCTCTCGATCCAGTGCGCAAGATCTCCACGAGCGTGGAGCGAATCGCCGCCGAGGATCCGGTCCAGAACGCGATCGCCTTCGCGCGCTTCGCCGGCGGAGACTTCGGGTGGGACATCAACGACCCAGGCCACGGCTTCGTGATCGCAAACCTCGACCGGCCGCTGGACGCGGCCGCCGCCGCCCCGTTGTCCGCGGCGGGGACCTGGGGGCCGCTGCTGCTCACCGACGACCCGAGCGAGGTGCCGTCGGCCTTGCGCGAGTACCTGCTCGACGTGAAGCCAGGATACGTGGGCAACCCCACCCGGGCCGTCTACAACCACGTGTGGCTGATCGGCGGACAGGACGCGATCTCGGTCGCCTTCCAGGCCCAGGTGGACGATCTGGCCGAGCTCGTGCAGGTAAGGTCCGGCCTCGGCAGCGGCCTCGGCCCGCCGCCGGGCACGCCCGAGCACGAGCAGCCGCAGGGCGGACCCTCCAAGGGCCCGCGGGCCAACCGATGACGACCACCCGAAGGGACAAGCCATGAGCGAGGCCGAACGCCCCGACCGGCTGGCGAGCGCGCATCGGGTAACGATCGAGGACATCCGGGCCCTCGCAGGCCCAGCGACGCCTCACTTCGCGCTTCAGATCCGCAACCGCATCCGGCGCTTGATCGAGCCGCTTCCCCCAGGCGATCCGGCCAGGCGCGAGGGCGAGGTCCAGGTCGAGCGCCTGACCGAGCTCGCCCGCCATTCGGGAGAGCCGCGGGGCGTCGGGCCCGGTACCCGGCCCGCGCACTGACGGATGGGCATGGGCGCAGCCGACGGCGGGAGCTCGTCGGGGATCGTTCGGGTGCGTGGCCTCCTCACTCCCGAAGCGGCGGCCAGGGCCGACGACCCCGAGGCGATGTCCGCCGGCTACCTGGACCTGCTCGGTGGCGACCTCGCGTCGACCGGCACCGTGCAAGACCTGATGACGACCCGTTTCGTTCCCGCGATCTACGAGCGCTGCTGGCGTCCGGCCCTGGCGCGCGCCGTCAAGGGGGCGACGGGGCCGGGAATGGCCGAGGAGGTGCGGATCGCGCGGCTGTTGCTCGGGCTCGGTCCAGGCGACACCGTGCTCGATGTGGCGTGCGGGCCGGGCAACTTCACCCGCGAGTTCGCGCGGGCGGTCGGCGAGCAGGGGCTCGCGGTGGGGATCGACGCCTCCGCCACCATGCTCGCCCGCGGGGTGGCCGAGCTGCCGACCTCTCGCTCGACGGCGAACCTGGTCCTGATCCGCGGCAACGCCGTCGTGCTGCCATTTCGCGACGCCGTCTTCGACGGCGTCTCGTGCTTCGCGGCCCTGCACCTGTTCTCGGATCCCTTCGTGGCGATGGACGAGATGCGCCGAGTGCTGCGACCGGGCGGAAGGGTGGCGATCATGACCTCGGTCCGCCGGCAGGCCACCCTGCGCCCCCTGAAGCCGCTGATCGAGCGGGCCAGCGGCATGCGCATGTTCGAGTCCGACGAGATCGTGGAGGGCTTACGGCAGCGGGGGTTCGCGAACGTCCGCCAGCGCCTGGCCGGGCTGGTCCAGTTCGTCGGCGGGCACGTGGCGGCAAACGGCGCCTAGGGGTCGGATCGAAACAGGGGAAGCGATCCGCCGGCAGGGGCGGCGGATCAGCCGCCGCAGGCGGTCAAGCCGTACTGGTTCGCGAGCTTGTTGGCCTCGGCGAAGGGGTTCTCCTTGCCGCTCGCCGTGATCAGGCTGGGGTCTGCCTTCAACTTGTCGAGGGCCTGCTGAGCGGCGGTCGTGATCGCGTCCACCTGGTCCTCGTCCCCGCTCGGCGGCGCCAGGCCCTGGACGCCGGCGACCTCGTACTGGATCGTGGGAATGGCGGTCTTGGTGGTGAACTTGTCGATCTCGGCTTGGCTGGGGTTGTCGCCCAGCTTCTGCTCCGCTGCGTTGATGTGCTTTTGGCCCTGCTCGCAGATGTGGTTGCCGCGCTTGAGGAACTCCTGCTTGGTGAGGGCGGTCGCCGTTGAGGTCGTGGAGGTTGCTCCCGAGCCGTTGTCGTCGTCCCCCCCGCATCCCAAGCCGACCGACGCCGTGGCGAGAACGAGCGGCACGATGACGAGCAACTTCTTCAGTGGATGCCTCCCGGCAGGGTCGGGGCCGCGGCGCACCCTACACAGGAGGCCCGACCGGCGACTAGGCGGGGGCATTGTCCAGCGAGCGCCACAGGTAGAGGCAGGCGAGCGTCCGATGCGGCCGCCACGGCTCCGCGATCCGCTCCAGGTCCTGCGGCCCCGGAAGCTCGTCGAGCCCGTATGCGGTCTGCACGGCGCGGCGGATGCCGAGGTCGCCGGTGGAGATCACGTCCGGGCGCCCGAGGTGAAAGATCAGGAACATCTCCGCCGTCCACCGACCGATCCCCTTGATCTCGATCAACTCGGCCACCACGTCCTCGTCGGACAGCTCACCCAGGCGCTCCAGGTCGAGCCGGCCGTCGTCCACACGCTGGGCGAGATCCTTGAGGAACCCGACCTTCGACCACGACAGTCCCGCCCGACGGAGCTTCTCCGGCTCGATGGAGATCAGATCGCCGGGAGAGGGCGTCCCACCGAACAGCTCCGTCACTCGCGCCCAGATCGAGCGGGCAGCCTTGGTCGAGAGCTGCTGGCCGACGATCGCCCGGGCAAGCGCCTCGTAGGCGTCCGGCCGACTGCCGCGACGATCGGTCTCGGGGTCGATCGGCCCTCGCTCCTCGATCAGCCGTCGGAGCACGTGATCGGCGGAGCGAAGGTGTTTGTCCGCTTGGTCTAGTCGAGCCAATCGCTTGGGCTAGCGACGAAGTCGCGGTTCAGGCGAGTTGCCCGGGTCCCCCCGGTTCGCGTCGCAACCCGCCGCCCCCGAAGTCGAAAGACGAGGAGGCGGCGGTACCGGCGGTATATGTGTCAGACCCTTTGGATCAGCGTGCCCGTACCCAGGCCGCCCCCGCAGCACATCGTGACCAGGCCGACCTCCTTGTCGGAGCGCTCCAGCTCGTGCAGCAGGGTGGTGATCAGGCGGGCCCCCGTCGATCCCAGCGGGTGGCCGAGCGCGATGGCGCCGCCGTTCACGTTCACCCGGTCCATGTCGGGCTCGAGCTCCCGCCGCCACGCGGCGACCACCGAGGCGAAGGCCTCGTTGATCTCGATCAGGTCGATGTCCCCGATCTTCATCCCGTTGCGCTCCAGGAGCTTCTGCGTCGCCGGGATCGGGCCGGTGAGCATCATCACGGGGTCGACGCCGACCGTGGTCTCGTCGACGATCCTGGCCCTGGGCTTCAACCCGAGCTCGTCGGCCTTGTCGCGGGCCATCAGCAGCACGGCCGCGGCGCCGTCTGAGATCTGCGACGAGTTCCCGGCGGTGATCTTTCCGTCCTCCTTGAAGGCCGGCTTCAGCTCGGACAGCTTCTCGAGACTGGTGTCGGCGCGGATGCCCTGGTCGGTGACATAGGTGTCGCCGTTGACCGAGAACGGCATGATCTCGCGCTCGAAGCGGCCCTCCTCGGTCGCCTGAGCGGCGAGCTGGTGCGAGCGAAGGCCGATCTCGTCGAGCTCGGAGCGCGGGATCTCCCACTTGTCGGCGATCATCTCGGCCGAGATCCCCTGGGGAACGAGGTTGTAGCGCTCCAAGAGCTGCGGCGAGAAGGCCAAGCCGTGCTCCTCCATCACCTTGGCGCTGTCGGCGAAGGAGATGTGCCCCATGTGCTCGACGCCGCCGCCGACCGCGACGTCGTGCACTCCGGAGGCGATCAGCGCCGCCGCGAAGTTGACCGCCTGCTGAGCGGATCCACACTGGCGGTCCACGGTGGTCGCCGGGGTCTCGATCGGAAGCCCGGCCTCGAGCCAGGCGTTGCGCCCGATGTTGATCCCCTGCTCACCGAACTGCTGCACGCAGCCGGCGACCACGTCCTCCACCTCGGAGGGCTCGATCCCGGCGCGGTCGACCAGCTCCGCATAGGTCCTCGCGAGCAGGCTCGAGGCGTGAACGTCCTTGTAGTAGCCCTTCTCCTCGTGGCCGCGGCCGATCGGGGTCCGAACCGCGTCCACGATCACCACCTCGCGACCCTGGAACTTGCCGTTGCTCGCCATCCGCACTGCCTCCGTTCGGTCGTTTGAGCGCCGCGACGGACGATAGCCGATCGGTTGACTGACGAGTCAACCAGAGCTGGGCGCCGGGACCGGTGGCCGATCGAGAGCGGGATTCCCCTCCCTAGATGTGGTCAATCCCACACTCAGCCACCCCGCCGGCCGGGTCCCAGCGAGCCCGTTACTGGCTGGGCAGCGGCGAGCCGGCCGCGACGAAGAACCAGACGGCCATCGCCGCGCCGGCCAGGAGCACCGAGCCGAGGATGACGGTCTCCAGCACGTTCGGCCCCTGCGGGCTGTCGCGCTCGTCGCTGAGGCTCTTCCGCCAGGCCGGGAGGTAGCGGGAGGGGAGGTTCGCCGTCCCGGTGATCCGCACGTAGAGGCGATTCAGCCGCGACAGGACCCAGGCCATGAGAATGATCGAGCAGACGATGCCGAAGAAGACGACCATGTAGGGGCCGCCGGACGGTTCCTGTGAGCTCGAGATCTTCGACCCGATCCAGATCCAGCCGAATGGGATCACCGTCCACATCGAGACGGCGCCGAGCATCATCACCGCGACCACGAAGGTCGCCGCCACGCTGCTGCCGGCGGTTCCGGAACCGTGTCGCCTCGCCCGCTCCTCCATGCGCCCAGGGTACGGCGTCCAACCTGCCAAATGCCGGCGGCCCGACCCCGCCGGGGGCGTGATACTAACCCCGGTCGGGTGAACGACTCGGGTGAATACAGACGCCCCGCGATCGCGGGCAGCGGGGCGATCGGTTGCGGCCTCGCGGCCTGCGCGACGGCGATCGGCGAGGTCCACCTGCTGGCCAGAAGCGACGCCTCGGCCTGGCGAGCCGAGGAGCGCGCGCAAGACGACTGCGCAAAGGTCGAGGGCGGCTCGCCAGACCGGATCAGGGTGACAACCGATCCAGCCGACCTCGCGGGCTGCGACCTCGTGGTCGAGGCCGTGATCGAGGACATGGAGGCGAAGGTCGAGATGCTGCGGCTGCTCGGCGAGCTCTGCGCGGAGGCCGATCTGGCGACGACCACGTCGTCGCTTCCGGTGGCCGAGCTGGCGAGGAGGAGCGGCCATTCCGACCGGGTGCTGGGATTCCACCCCTTCAATCCCGTGCAGCGGATGGAGCTGGTGGAGCTGTGCATCCCCGGCGAGCTCAGGAACGGGGCCGGCGAGCGCGTTCGGGCCTGGTCGCGCGCGCTGGGCAAGACGGTGATCGAGGTCCCCGACCAGCCGGGGTTTGTCGTCAACCGCCTGCTGTTCCCCTACCTGTTCGACTCGGTCCGACTGATGGAACGCACGGGCATGGAGGCCGACGACATCGATTCCTGCATGAGGCTGGGGGCGGGATACCCGATGGGCCCGCTGCGCCTGCTCGACTACATCGGCCTCGACGTGGCCGCCGCGATCGGCCAGAGCCTGTTCGCGGACACCGAGGAGGGCCGCTACCGCGCCCCCGGCCTGCTCGAGGAGATGATCGGCGACGGCAGACTCGGGCGCAAGAGCGGGATGGGCTTCTACCAGTACGACTGAGAGGTCAGGCGGCGGTTCGCCGGCGCTTGCCGGCGAGGTCCCAGATCACGTCCGCCTCCGAGATGCCCTGGCGCCGGGCCGTCTCGGCGACATCGCTCCAGGGAAGCTGCGCCTCGGGGAGCTCGTCCCAGCGGGCCAGGTCGAGTGCCTCAAGCGCCCCGCGGAGCGCGGGCCCGAGGTGCTCTTCGGCGCGAAGGACCGCCCTCAGGACCTCGAGCTGCTTGTCGGTGAGCTTCACTGCCCACATGTCGCCCCCTCAGGTAGGTGGAGCAGGTGCAGCCCAAGCTAGAACGGTTTGCGGACGGAAGGTGGCGCCCCGAAGGCCGCTAATTGCGGCCCTGCGTCTCGCCCGCGCTGGGCTGGCGAGGGAACTCCGCGGTCGGCGACGAGTGGATGCGGACCGCGACGATCCGGTTGTCGCGAACCGACTCCACCCGGACCTCGTATCCGTTCGCGCGAATCCTGTCACCTCGCTTCGGCAGCCGGCCGAGCTCCGAGAACACGTAACCGCCGATCGAGTTGAACGCGTCTGAGGAGACGGGGAGCTGGATCCCCGCGTCCTCGAGGTCGCCCAGGGAGACGTGGCCCCGCACGTACCAGTCGCCGTCCGTCAGCTTTCGCATCGAGCCCGCGCGGGGGTCGGTTTCGTCCTCGATCTCGCCGACCACCTCCTCGAGGATGTCCTCGACGGTGACGATCCCGACGGTGCGGCCGTACTCGTCGGAGACCACCGCGATCGAGCTGCGCTGGCGCTGGAGCTCGGCGAGCAGGTCGTCGAGCGGCTTCGTCTCGGGAAAGATGGGGACGTCTCGGATCGCGGGCTCGATCGAGGTCTCGGGCCCGGCGTTCATGTACAGACGGACGAGGCTGTTGTTGTGGACCACGCCCCGGACCCGGTCGGGATTGTCGTCCTCGATCACGATCACCCTGGTGTGGCCCGTGGAGACGCAGCGCTGCAGCGCCTCCTCGACCGTCTCCGTGTCGTTCACCGTGACCACGGCGGGGATCGGCGTCATCACCTCACGGGCCTGCTGCTCGTGGAGGTGGAAGACGCCGCCGAGCATCCCCGCCTCCCCGGGGTCCAGGACCCCTCCGGTCGCCGACTGGCGAATGATCGCCTTCACGTCCTCCTCGGTGTGTTCCTCCTTCAGCTCCTCGGGATCGACGCCGAACAGCCGCACGACAGCATTCGCGATCTTCGTCAGGGCCACCGTGAACGGGGCGCTGAACGTTCGGAACGCCGACAGTGGCCGCGCCAGGGCCCTGGCGGTCGCTTCCGCCCTGGTGATGGCGAGCATCTTCGGGACCTGCTCGCCGAGCGCGATGTGCAGCGAGGTCACGAAGGTGAAGGCGATCGCGACCGAGATAGCCACAGCCAGCCCGTGCGAGAGGCCGCCGAAGATCGGCTCGATCAGACGGGCCAGGGACGGCTCGCCGAGGAAGCCGATCCCGATCGAGGCCATCGTGATCCCGACTTGGCAGGCGGACAGGTACTCGTCGATGCGCTGAAGCTGAACGAGTGCTTGCGCCGCGCCCCCCGCTCCCTCTTCCGAAAGCCGTTCGAGCCTGGCTTGCCTCGCTCTTACGAGAGCGAATTCAGCCGCGACGAACAGCCCGTTGATCGCCACGAGGACCAACAGGAGGATCAGAAGCAGGACGCTCACGGGCGCCGCCGGGGACGCTCAGCCGAATGCCGAGCGCCGCCTATGCCCTTCGTACTTCGAGGAGGGTGGTCGTCGTCCATGCGAGGACGGTCGAACGGTACCAGGGGACCCTGGACGTATCCGAAGGGATCCCGAAGCGGAGGGCTCGCCGGCAGGAGGCGGAGGGGCGCCGGACCGGCACTAGAGTCATTGGCGATGTCCGCGGACGCTGCGCAATCGGTCGGCCGGCGAGACGCCGGGGAGCGGCCCGCCGGCGCCGACCAGGACCAGACCCCGTACCTCGACGCGATCCTGGCCTACGCTCAGCGCGGGCCGGGACGCTTCCACGTCCCGGGGCACAAGGGCGGATTCGGCGCCGACCCGGCGGCGATCGAGGCCTTCGGGCGGGAGGCCTTCGACCGCGACATCCCAGCCGGGATCGAGGGCATCGACGTCGGCGAGGACTCCCCCTTCGAGCAAGCCCAGCGCCTGGCCGCCGGCGCCTGGGGCGCGAAGCGAAGCTGGTTCCTCGTCAACGGCGCCTCCCAGGGCAACCACGCCGCCTGCCTCGCGCTTCGGCACGCCGGCCGCGGCGTCGTCGTGCAGCGAAACGTCCACTCGAGCACGATCGACGGAATCGTGCTCGGGGGGCTCGAGCCCAGGTTCGTCGCCCCAGAGCTCGACCCCGAGCTCGGGATCGCCCACTGCCTCGCGCCGGAGGCCCTGGCCCGAGCTCTCGACAGCGCGCCCGAGGCCGTGGCCGCCCTGACCGTCTCGCCGACCTACTTCGGTGCCGTGGCCGACGTCGCCGGACTGGCGAGGGTGTGCCACGAGCGGGGGCTGCCGCTGCTGGTCGACGAGGCGTGGGGCTCTCATCTGAGGTTCTCGCGGCTGCTGCCGCCGAGCGCCCTCGAGTGCGGCGCTGACTTCGTTCTGTCCTCCATCCACAAGCTCCTGGGCAGCCTCACCCAATCGGCGATCCTTCACCTGGGCCCCACGGACGCGATCGACGCGGACGTGGTCGATCGGTGCGTCACCCTGACGGAATCGACCAGCCCCAGCGCGCTGCTGACGGCCTCGCTCGATGCCGCGCGACGGTACGCGGCCGTCCGGGGCGAGGAGCTGCTGGCCCAGACCTTGAGCGCCATCGAGCGGATCCGCGCGCAGGTCGAGCGCATCAGCGGGCTCGAAGTCCTGGACGATCGGCTGGTGGGCCGCCCAGGGGTCCACGGCTGGGACCCGCTGCGGCTCGCTGTGGACGTCCGCGGCACGGGACACGCCGGCACTCGCATCGCCGGCCTGATGCGCGAGCGTGACGACGTCAACGTCGAGCTGGCCTCGGAGAACGTGGTCGTCGCGGCTTTCGGCCTCGGTGAAACGGCGGAGCCGGAGGGACTGCGGTTCGTCGACGCCCTGCGAACGGCGGTCGAGGCGCTGGGCGGCGACGAGCCCCAGTCCCAGCGGCCGTTGACCCCGCCTCCTCCATGGGGAAGCCTGGACGTGCCGCCGCGGCAGGCTTTCTTCGGGCCGCAGGACGTGGTGCCGTTCCACGAGGCGGTCGGGCGCGTCGCCGCGGAGTCGCTCGCCGCCTACCCGCCCGGGATCCCCAACGTGCTTCCAGGCGAGCGCTTGACCAGGGAGACCGTGGACTACATCAACGAGGTGGTCCAGCGCGGCGGCCGGGTGCGCGGAGCCGTGGACCGAAGCTTGAAGACCATCCGGGTGGTCCGCGAGTGAGCCGCGGCCAGGCCGCCTCGCCGGGAGATCCGCCCTGGGGCGTCGACTCCGAGCACGGCACGCTCCTCGACGTCCTCGCCTGCCCCCCCGACTACTTTCGGTGGCTGCCGACCAGCGCGATCTCGCGCGCGACTCTGGACAGCGGCCGGCGCCTCGACGCGGGCCTCGCCCGGAGCCAGCATGCCGCCATGCTCGCCGCCTACGAGGAAGCCGGGGTGGGCGTCCACCTCCTGGAGCCGGACCCGGGGCTGGCCTATCAGGTCTTCGCTCGCGACTCCAGCGCGATGACGCCCGGCGGCGCGGTGATCACGCAGCTTCACCAGTGGTGGCGCCGCGGCGAATACGCACCCGCGCTTCGCTTCTACCAGGGAAGCGAGGTGCCGATCCGTGGAATGATCACCGCCGGCGCCCTGGAGGGAGGCGATGTGATGATCCTGGAGCCGGGCTGCGCAGTGATCGGCGTCGGGGAGGCCCGCACGCAGGAGGTGGCGGCGCGCCAGCTCGCTGGGTGGCTGGCCGACGACGGCTGGGAGGTGCGCGTGGAGCCGATCCCCGAGCGATACGTCCACATCGACGTCTTGCTCGGGGTATTGGCGGAGCGACTGGTCGCGGCCTGCACGGACGCGCTGGCCGCGGGTTTCGTCGCCTGGCTTCGATCGCGGGGATTCGACCTGATCGAGGTGTCCGCCGAGGACGCCTTCCAGCTCGGAGCGAACGCGATCTCGCTCGGCGACGAGCGGGTGCTCTCCACGTCCGGTGCGAGCTCCCTCAACGCGGCGATGCGTGCCCGGGGTCTGGCCGTCGAGGAAGTCGATCTCTCCATGTTCACCTTGGGAGGAGGCGGCCCCCACTGTCTTGTCCAGGCCCTTCGCCGGCGGCGCCTTGGGGGATGAGGGACGGGCCGGCGATCGACGCGGGGCGGGTGATCGCCGACCTGCGCGAGCTCCAGAGGCGCACCGGCGGCCCGCGCGGGGCCGAACGCGTCTGCTGGGGAGAGGGGTGGCGAGCGGCCCGATCGTTCCTGGGCGAGCTGCTCGGCGAGCTCGGCGTGGCGAGCGACCGCGACTCCGCCGGGAACCTGTGGGCCTCGCTGGAGGGGCAGCGCGGGCCGGCCCTGGCACTCGGCTCCCATCTCGACTCGGTCCCGCAGGGTGGGTGGCTCGACGGTGCGCTCGGCGTGATGGCGGCGGTCAGCGTGCTCAGGGCCTGGGCGCAGACGGGGGAGCGCCCGCCCCGTGAGCTGGCGCTCGTCGACTGGGCCGACGAGGAGGGAGCGCGCTTCGGTCGCAGCCTGTTCGGAAGCTCCGCCTTCTCGGGCACGCTCGACCCGGAGTCCGTTCGGGGCCTGAGCGACACCGAGGGCAGGCTGCTTCCCGACGTCCTGGCCGAGAACGGCGTCGAGCTCGACCGGGCTGCGCAGGCGGCCGAGCGCCGGCGCGGGATCGCCGCCTACCTCGAGCTCCACATCGAGCAGGGACCGGTGCTCGAGCTCGAGGACCTGCAAGCCGCCGCCGTTCGCGGCTGCGCGGGGGTCGAGCGCCACCGGGCGCGCTTTGCCGGGCGCGCGTCGCACGCCGGGACCACCCCGATGGATCGTCGTCGGGACGCCGGCCTTGCCGCCGCCGAGCTGGCGCTTCGGGTCGAGGCCATCGGCGAGGGCCACGGCGGGGTGGCGACCACCGGCTCGCTCGCCCTCAGGCCGGGGATCGCGACCGCGGTCGCCGGC
This sequence comes from Solirubrobacterales bacterium, assembly GCA_044871225.1. Lineage (GTDB taxonomy): Bacteria > Actinomycetota > Thermoleophilia > Solirubrobacterales > 70-9 > AC-56. The sequence continues at coordinate 18,953 of JBIOZP010000074.1, read as the reverse complement.
CAGGCCGACCTGATGGTGGACCTGCGGCATCCCGAGGGCGGGGAGCTGGCCGCGATGCTGACCGAGGCTCGCGAAGCGGCGGGCGCCGTCGCTGGGGAGCGAGGGTGCCCGGTCGAGTGGGAGCGCGTGTGGAGCATCGAGCCGATCGCCTTCGACGTCGGCTTGGTGGCGGTCGCGCGGGAAGTGTGCCGGGAAGCGGCGGGCTCCGACCGCGAGCTCACCAGCGGCGCGCTCCACGACGCCGCCGAGGTCGCCCGAGTGCTGCCGGCGGCGATGGTCTTCTGCCCCTCGGTGGACGGGATCAGCCACTCCCCCGAGGAGGACACTCCCGAGGACGACCTGGCCGTCGCCATCGAGGCCTTCGGGCTGCTGGTGAATCGGGTGCTGTCGGCGTGAGGGAGCTGCCGCCCCCCGGAGCTCAGTCCGGGACGTGGACGATCTCGAGCTTGAGCCCGTCGGGGTCGTAGAAGAACCCCGCGTAGTAGCCCGGCCGGTAGTCGTACTCGCGCGGAGCGTCCTCGATCTCGAGGCCGGCCTCTTTTGCCCATCGAAGCCGTTCGTTCACCACCTCGCGCGAGGAAGCCTCGAACGCGACGTGGTGGATGCCGACGCGGTAGCGATCGTGAGCTCCGGACGTCTGGGCCTGGCGGAGGCTCACCGGGACCACTCTCTCCCCGCCGAGATAGACGACGCGCTCCCCGCGCTCCCCGACGATGTCGCTTGCGCGGGTGTATCCGAGGGGAGCCAGCAGCTCGCGATAGAGCGCCAGGCTTCGATCGAGGTTGGAAACGACGAGATCGAAGTGATCGACACCGGTTCGCCTCACCGGCGTCAAGCTACTCCGCTCGGGGTGCTCGGGCGCTACCCCACGTGCACGGCGTCGCCGCCATGCTCCTCGAGCGTGTTCCCGATCGGCGGGATGGGGTGCTCGCGGATGATCCTCGCCATGTGCAGGAGGTTGTGTGCGCACCACGAGCTCGTGCGCTGCGTGTACGGGTGGTCCGGGCCGCCGGCGTCGAGGTAGGAGGGGCCGGGGCCCGCGTCGCCGACCCAGTAGGTGTCGACGTTCGGCGGGACCACGCAGCCCAGGTGGGTCATGTTGAACAGCGTCGACTCGGCGCAGGCGTGGGCCCCGTCCTCGTTCCCGGTCACCACGACCCCGGCGACCTTGTTGTACAGCGGGTACTGGCCCACGTCGTTTCGCTCCTCGTAGGTGCCATCTAGGCGCTCGATCACCATCTGCGCCACCGAGGAGCGGTGGCCGAACCAGATCGACATCCCCATCAGGAGGATGTCGGCCGCTTTGATCTTCTCGAGGATCCCGGGCCACTGGTCACCGTCGCCCTCATCCGACGTCACGCCGAAGGCGATCTCGTAGTCGACCGGGCGGAGGATCTCCGTCTCCACTTCGTGCTCGGACAGGAGGTCGAGGACGCGCGTCATGAGCGCCTCGGTGTGCGATCTCTCCGGTGACTTCTTGAGCGTGCAGTTCAGCCCCAGCGCCTTCAGGCCGGCGCCCGCGTTCGCGTCCAGCTCCGTCAACTCCGTCTCCTTCCCGGTTTGGTGCAGTCGCCCTCCGTGTGCCGCAACATATCCGCTGCTCGTCTGCCGACCGGATCGCCGGGCGCCCGTGTCAATAGCCTTGGGGAATGAGCGTCTTCGAGCAGGTTGCCCGGCTGCCGATCGAGGTCGAGTCATACGAGCTCGAGAACCACGACCGCGAGTACTCACCGGAGTTCACCCGCGGCTCCACCGTGATCCGGCTGAAGGGCAAGGGGCAGGAGGGGATCGGCGAGGACGTCATCTACGACGTGCTCGACCACATCGCGCACCGCGACGCCGGTCCGGTCCACGATCTCGGCAGCCCGCGAACCCTCGGTGAGCTGTGTGAGCTGCTCGGCCAGCTCGACCTGTTCGCGACCGCGGCGCCGGTGCGCGAGGCCTCGCGCCACTACCGCCGATGGGCATACGAGAGCGCGGCGCTGGATCTCGCCCTGCGCCAGAACGGGGTCCCGCTTCACGAGGCGCTCGGGATCGAGCCCACCCCGGTCACCTTCGTCTGCTCCACTCGCCTGTCCACGTTCGGCGACGAGACGCCCTCGTCCACCGACCCCGTTCGCCGGCGCCTCGAGAAGTACCCGACGCTTCGGTTCAAGCTCGACCCCGAAAACGACTGGGACGAAGCGCTGATCGGCGACCTCGCGGACCTCGCGGAAGTGGACGTCCTCGACCTGAAGGGGCTCTATCGCGGGACGCCGGTCGACGTCGAAACGGATCCCGAGCTCTACCGGGCCGTGGCCGAGGCGTTCCCCGCGGCGTACCTCGAGGACCCCGACCTGAACGACGAGACCGGCCCCGTGCTGGAGCCGCACCGAGACCGGATCACCTGGGACGCGCCCCTGCACTCGGTCGCCGACATCGAGACGCTCGGCCACCGGCCCACCGCCATCAACTCCAAACCGTCGCGCTTTGGCTCGCTGTCGGAGCTGTTCGGCGTGTATGAGCACTGCGAGCGAAGCGGAATCGCGATCTACGGCGGCGGCCAGGGAGAGGTTGGCCCCGGACGGGGGCAGATCCAGTACCTGGCGTCGCTGTTTCATCCCGACACGCCAAACGACGTCGCGCCCTCCGGGTACAACGACCCGGCCGTCCCGGACGGCCTGCCTCAGAGTCCCCTCGAGCCGGCGCCGTCGGCGACCGGCTTTCGCTGGGGCGAGTGGGCCGAACGCTAGACAGCGAGCAACGCGCCCGCCCCGCCGCGGGGATAGCCTGGAGCGCCAACCGAACCAGGAGGTCCGATGCCCCAGAAGCCCTTCGCCAACGCCCTCAACGAGCAGATCGCAAACGAGTTCGGGGCCCAGCAGCAATACATAGGCGCCGCCGTCTATTACGAGTCGGAAACCCTCCCTCGACTCGCCGCCTTCTTCTACCGCCAGGCGGTGGAGGAGCGAAACCACGCGATGATGATGGTCCAGTACCTCCTCGACGCGAACCAGGAGGTCAGGATCCCCGACATCGAGGCCAAGCTCACCCGCTTCGACGACGCCGTCGCGCCGGTGCGGATGGCCCTCGAGCAGGAGCAGCGGGTCACCGACGAGATCAACGCCCTGTTCAAGCTGGCCCGCGACAACGGCGACTACCAGGCCGAGCAGTTCATGCAGTGGTTCGTCAAGGAGCAGGTCGAGGAGGTTTCGATCATGACCGACCTGCTGACCGTCGTCGAGCGGTCCGCCGGCAACGCGCTTCTCGTCGAGGAGTACCTGGCGCGGGAGAAGCTCGGCGAGGAGGGAGCCGATCCCACGGCGCCCCCCGCCGCCGGAGGAGCCCTTTAGTCAGCGGCGCATGACGTTGTCGGGGGCGCCTATCCGGCGCCGGCGGCGGCGTCCGCCTGAGCCCCCAGGTCGCGGTTCTCCGGCACGAACTTGCTGGCCGTGAAGACGGCGCCCTGCGGGTCCGTGAGCACCGTCATCCTGACCCAGGGGGCATCGAACGGCGGTACCACGACCTGGCCCCCCAGCTTCTCGGCCTGCTCGGCGATCGCGTCGGCATCGTCAACAGCGAACGTCACACCCCAATGCGGCGGAGTGTCCGTTTGATCGTCGGGGATCCGGTTCAGGGACGCCACTACGTCGACGAAGCCCGGGGGCGCCCCCATCTGCTCCATGCTCTCGCGAAGGCCCGGAGTGTCTCGCTCGAGGAAGTCCCCGTAGCCCGGAAGCGTCCACATCATCATGCCTCCCGGCAGGTCCAGGGTCTGCCAGCCGAAGACAGCGCCGTAGAACGACTTCGCGCCTTCGGGATCGCGCGTATGGAGATCGTTGAAGTTGACCGAGCCATGCTCGTTGACGATCTGCGACCCCTTGTGCTGCTTGGCCTGCCAGACGCAGATCGACGCGCCCTCGGGATCGCCGAACACGGCCATTCGCCCGGCGTCCATGACGTCGAACGGCTCCATGAAGGCGTTGCCGCCGGCCTCACTGACCTTGGCGGCCGCTTCGTCGGCACTGTCCACACAAACGTATGTGTTCCACATGGCCATCGGCGGGGCAGCCTCCGGCACCGACCCCACGGCGGCGACGTCGCGGCCCCGCAGGCGCGCGATGAAGTACTTGCCCGGGGAGTCCGCGGGCATCACGTCCTCGAACTCCCAGCCGAACAGAGCGCCGTAGAACTCGACCGCCGACTCCGGCTCCGGCTGGCTCGTGTCCACCCAGCAGGGCACACCCGGGATGTATTCGTCTCGCTCCGGCATCGCCGCTCCTTTTGTCGCTGACCGCACGTACGCTAGGGAATTCGCCGAGCGGGCTCGTCCTCGCCCCCGGCCGCTCGCCGCTCAGACGGTCCAGGGCCGACGTTGACCCGCAGTCAGGCCGCGAAGTACTTGGCCGCGAGCTGGTCGATGGTCCCCTTCGTCCGCATCGTCGTGGGCCCGATCAGCGCCTCGATCGCAGTCAAGTCGAGCCGGGAATCGCGAGTCCCGCCGCGCGGGAGCCAATGGAGCTCGCAATCGCCGAAGGCCAGCGCGTCGTCACCGGTCGCCAACTCCATCACCTCGCTGCGCGCCCGCGCCGTGGGCCGCTTGGGAAGCAGCAGCACCTGGTGCTTTCCCTTCGATCGCTTCAGCTCGGCCCGCTTGAAGGGTCGTTCGCCCGCAAGCGCCCGCACCTGCTTCGCCGAGCGCAGGAAGACCGTGACCTCATAGCCCAGCACGGCCTCCAGGGCGTGCTCGATCCTGCTGCGCAGCTCGCTTTCGCGCCGCCCGGCCGCGGCGAAAACCACGTTCCCGCTGGTCCGAAACGTCGCCACGTCGTCGAATCCCAGGTCGCCAAACAGATCCCGAAGCTCCGCCCCGCCGACTCGTCGTTGGCGCCCGAGGTTGATTCCCCGCAGGAAGGCGGCGTGGCGGGAGGTCATCGGAGTGCGCCGGTCAGGCGGCGGTGCTGGCGCTTGCTGTTAGCCGTTTCCTACCGCCGGCAGTAGGCGTACGCGGTCACCGGGCTCGGGTTCCCGAAGACGCCGAGCGCGGAGGTGCGCCAGACCCTTCCACCCTGGGCTCGCTTCGATGTGATCGCGGCCGTCGCCTGGGGTTGCGCCCCGAGTCGAACATGGCCGTCGAACCCCCCCGAGAACGCCTGGCTTCCGTTGCCGCACCGCACGTCGAAGGTCCGCGGCGCACCCGCCGGCGCCTCCACCTCCCTCGACTTGGCGACCAGGTCGAATGGCACCGCCGCGCAGTTGGCGTAGGCGATCAGCGTTCCGCGGCGGTTCCGGTCGTTGATGTTCAGTCCGACCGCCAACCAGCGTCGCTCGCCCAGCCGCTTCGAGGTGAGAGTGATCACCTGGGGTGCCTGGGTCGGGGAGAACCGAAGTGTCCCGAAGCCTCCACCCACGGCGCTCGTCCCGCGCGGGCATTTAGCCACAACCGAGCCGCGGCTGTTCGCCTCCACCAGGGTTCTCTCGGACGCGATCTGGAGCCCGTGACCTCTGCGGGCACAGTAGGCAAAGGAGGCGAGCCGACCGTCCTGGTTGCCGAAGTTGAACGCCCGCACCTGAATATGCCGCTTACCCACGTGCCTCAAGCCGATGCGACCGATCGTGGATCCACTGTTGGGTTCGAACCCGGGCGCGGCGAACCCTCCCGACATCGCGGCCCGGTCACCAGGGCACTCGGCAGTAGCCGTCCCGACCTCTCCCGACGCAATCGTCTCGCCGTGTCTAACGGCGCGCAATGCCGTCGCGGTGGAACCGCCCGCCACGACGGTCAACATCGCGGCGATCAGCACCACCTGGCCCGGTCGAATCCTGCTCCACTTCCGGTCTCTCATCACGGGCTCCTTCTGACGTCGTTGTTCGCGCAGCACGCTGCTCGCCCTACGTTCGCGACCGCGAGCCCCGATCCTCCGAGACCAGCCTCGCTATCAGCGCGATCCGGCTGAGCGTGCTCTCGCCGCGGCCCGCACGTCGTCGAGCGGTAGACCGGTCTGCTCGCAGAGGGTCGCCAGATCGAAGTAGATCGTCTCGCCCTCCATCAGGCCGTCTCGGAAGGGGGTCACGTTCGCGAACGGCACGGAGAAGCGGCGACCTGTTGGCGGAACGCCCATCCAGGCGCCGCCGCTGCTTCCCTCGAGCGTTCCCCAAACCACCATCACGTCATCGCCAAAGGCGCTGCCTACGTCATCGGGCGCGAGGTCCGGAAAGGCGCTGAAGTAACCCTCCTCGTAGGTCCGGCGCACGGCCTCGCGACCCTCGCTGCGGATGCCGAGCGGCTTCGTGTCCAGGAAGCAGTCCTCGACGAAGGTCTCGAGGATGCCGTCGTAGTCGCGCGCAAGCTCCGCGTCGCGATGCTGCTCGAACAGGCGCTGCATCTCCGCCCGGGTCATTCCCGCGCGCAACCTAGCGCGGGGCTGCTCGAGCATCAAGGCTCAGCGATTGCCGCCCCGCGGGCGCGACGGCATAGGAGCATCCTGAACGGGAGCGACGGGACTCGAACCCGCGGCCTCCGGCGTGACAGGCCGGCGCTCTAACCAGCTGAGCTACGCCCCCGGCGGCCTTGATTCTACGGAGCGCCCGCGGGCCCGCCCCGAGAATATCCTGGCGCGATGCGGCTGGTCACCTATCGCTCCGAGCGCGGGGAGAGGGCCGGGCTACAGCGCGATGACTCGGTGATCGACCTCTGGGACGCCCTGGGTGGCGAGGGCACGAGCGTCCGCGATCTACTCGCCTCGGGGCGGCTGGCCGAAGCGGGCAAGATCACCGAGGGCGAGTCCATCCGGCTCGACCAAGTGGAGCTCGGCCCGCCAGTGCCCGATCCCGAGAAGGTCGTCTGCATCGGGCTGAACTACCGTGCCCACGCGGCGGAGGCGGGGATCGACCCTCCCGAGGCGCCGACGTTCTTCGCCAAGTTCCCCAATGCCCTGGTCGGGCCCGCGGCCATGGTGGCAATCCCGGCGTCCAGCTCCAAGGTCGACTTCGAGGCCGAGGTCGCGTTCGTCGTCGGACGCCGCTGTGCCGCGGTCAGCGAAGCCGAGGCCGCCGAACACATCGCCGGCTATACGCTGCTGAACGACCTCTCCGCCCGCGACCTGCAGTTCGCGACCCCACAGTGGATGCCCGGGAAGGTGTTCGACGGCTCGGCCCCATGCGGCCCGGCCCTGGTCACGCCGGACGAGGCCGGCCCCCCGGATCGCATCTCCTTCTCGCTGACCCTGAACGGCACGCGCATGCAGGAGGGGTCCACCGAGGACCTGATCTTCTCGATCCCGGCGCTGCTCTCCCACCTGTCGAGCTTGATGACCCTCGAGCCCGGGGACCTGGTCTCCACCGGGACCCCGGCCGGCGTCGGCAGCACGCGAACGCCGCGGGTGTGGCTGAAGCCAGGGGACGAGATCGCGATCAGCTCTCCGACGCTGGGGCGGCTGGAGACGCGGATCGGCTGAGGCGCTCGCCGCGCTGCGAGGCGAACAGGACGACGAGGACCAGCGGTAGGAACCACACCACGTAGAAGTAGAACCAATGGGTCGCCCCGACCTGAACGGCGACGATCACAGCGGCGGCCAGCGCGGCGACCTGAAGTGAGGTCTTGCGGGCCGGCCACAGTGCAACGGCGAGCGCCAACGCCACGGCGCCAACCCGCGCGATCGGTCTCAAGAAGTCCAGCGAGGGCGCCAGTCCCCAGACGCTGAAGGGCGAGCTGCGGGCGGCCTGATACCCGAGAGTTCGGTCGTAGAGCTCCTGTAAGCCTCCGTCGGGGACGAAGGGAAGGGTCAGGGCCGCGGCCACCGCCACGAAGGCGGTCGCGAAGACGATCGCCGATCGCCAGCGCCGCTCCCCGGTGGCGGTCGCGAACAGCGGCGCCAGCGCGGCGGGGCCGAACTTTGCGGCCGATGCGACGGCCAGCATCGCCCCCCGCCCCGGAGGCGAGGAGAGCACGAGCATGACGGCGACCATGGTGGCGGCGATCAGCGAGTCGTTCGCGTTCGCGTTCATCGTGTAGAGCGTGAAGGGGTAGGCGAGCCAGGCGAACGCCAGCGCGACCCCGAGCGCCCGCCCCTGCGCGCCGCGGCGAAGTCGCCGGCCGAGGGCCACGAGCCCCAGCGCGGTCAGCAGGTCGAAGGTGATCGCCGCCGCGTGGGCCGCCGGCACGGAGCCCCACTGGCCGTTCCACGGGAAGGCCAACTCGAACGGAACGTAGGCCAGGTAGTTGGCGGGCCCGTAGACGTCGCCGCGAATCCCGACGCCGGGCGCAAAGCCCCCGTCGTAGAGCGCTTGACCATGAGTGATGTGGTCGGCGCCCACCACCCCGGCGACGCCGATGTCGATCACCCGGGAATCGGCGACGTTGAGGGCGATGCGGGCACACGCCAGCGCGAGCGCCGCGAGGGCCACCCACCTCACGTCGATCACCGGGATCAACCGGCCGGGTTGCTCGCGCGGGCGGATCCCCGCCCAGATCATCCGCGCGAAGACGTAGGCGAGGACCGGATAGACGAGGGGAACCGACGCCGTGATCTCCCCCCGGTTGAAGAAGAAGAGAGAAACGCCGAGCCCCAGCAGCACCAGGAGGTCGAGGTGCAGAAGCCGAAACGGCCGGCGGGGATCGACGAACGGGATGAGGAACAAAAGGCAGAGCGGAAGCCAGACGTACGGGGCGTTCACCTTCTGGGCCACGGCGCCGGAGTAGCCGCGGGCGAGCGGGGTGTGGAGCTGGTGGTCGTGCCAGGCGCCGAGCACGTCCCCGGATTCATCGTCGACCACGGCCATGGCGACCTCGGTGCGGCCTGCGCCCGAGCCGGTGAAGTAGCTGACCTGCCAGTCGCCGCCGTGCTCCAGGGCCACCGGGCGCATGGTCGGGCTCTCGGCTCGTTGGTCGCGCACCGCCCCAGCCCCGTCGGCGATCCCGATCGCCTGTCGCGCGCTGAGCTCGAAGCCGGGCGGCGGGACCCGCTGCGAAGGCGGCCGTACGAGCGGCGGCGGCAGCTCGCCTCCGAATGGCGGCTCGCGGGCGAAGTCCTCGTTCGCGACTGCCGGCGCGGGCGCCGCCAGGGCGCTCGCCAGCACGGCGAGCGCGGCGATCAGCAAGCCAAGTGAAGTGCGGCGGCGACCGCCGCGGGGTTTCGGGTCTCGAGCTCTTCGAACCGGGCAACGGCCTCGTCGGTGGACAGCGCCTCGACCTTGACGCCCCGGCTCGCCAGCGCCTCGATCACCGATGGGTCGGGCTGGAGGCGCATCGAGTACCCACAGCCCACGATCAACCGCTCCGGGAGCTCGTCGAGAACGTCGTCGAGGTCCTGCATCACGAGCGAGTGGCCGTCCCGCCTCCACCAGTTGTGGAGCACACGGTTGGGAAGCACGATCACGTCCCGATTCACCTCGACCCCGTCGACGACGACGCGGCCGGGGCTGTAGTTCTCAATCCTTGCCACGGTCGGACTCCGGCTCGAGGGTAGCCGGTGTCGAGGCGCCTGCTCGCCGGGGGCGATCCGACGGCAATGGCCCGCCGAGGAGCCCGACCCGAAACAGGAGCGCGTCGGCCTCGGCGCTTCCCAGCGGCTCCGAAAGCAGGTGGCCCTGGCCGAACTCGCAGCCCAGCTCCAGCAGGCGCGCGCGCTGCTCTGGCCGCTCGATTCCCTCGGCGACGACCGTCAGGCCGAAGATCTCGGCCAGGTCGACGATCGCCCGCAACAGGTCGGGCTCGTCGTCCGGCCGGCCGATCCCCTCGATGAAGGACCTCTCGATCTTGAGATTGTCGAGCGGCAGCCGCTGCAGGTAGCGAAGCGACGAGTACCCCATGCCGAAGTCGTCGATTGCCAGATCGACCCCGAGCTCCTTCAGCGCGTCCAGCTGCTCGACCGCCGTCTCGACGCTTCCCATAAGGGCCGTCTCGGTGATCTCGAGGGTGACCCCGGCGGCCTCCAGCTGAGCGGCAGCGAGCGCCTCCGCAACCTCGTCCAGGAGGCCGGGCTCGCGCAGCTGTGCCCCCGAGACGTTGATGCCGATCTGAAGCCCCGGATGCCCGGGGTACTTGGCGCGCCACAGCGCTCCCTGGTGGCACGCTCTCCTCAAGACCCACCGGCCCAGCTCGCGGATCAGGCCGCTCTCCTCGGCCAGTGGCACGAACTGCTCGGGCAGGACCATCCCCCGGGTCGGATGCTGCCAGCGCACCAGGGCCTCGACCCCCGCGACCTCTCCGCTGCGCAGGCTGAAGATGGGCTGGTACATCAGCACCAGCTCGTCGTGGTCGATGGCCCGCTTCAGATCCACTTCCAGGTCGAGGCGGTCGATGATCGCGGTGTGCATGCCCGGCTCGAAGATCGCGTACCGCCCCTTGCCCTCGCTCTTTGCCCGGTACATCGCCAGGTCGGCGTCGCGCAGGAGCGTCTCGGCCTCCTTGGTGCCGGCGGCGATGCCGATGCTGGCGGTGATGAAGAACTCGCGCCCACGAAGCTCGAAGGGAGTCTCGAGCGAGCCCAGGAGCCGCTGGGCGGCGCGCCCGGCGTCGCCCGGCTCGGCGAGCTCTTCGAGCAGCACCGCGAACTCGTCTCCGCCCAGTCGCGCGATGGTGTCGGTGGGACGCAGGCAGTCGGCAAGCCGCTCGGCCACCTTCACCAGCAGGCGGTCCCCAGTGCGATGCCCGAGGCTGTCGTTCACGGTTTTGAATCCGTCGAGGTCGCAGAAGAGCACCGCGACGGGCGTCTCGGTCCGCCGGGCGCGAGCCACCGCGTGGCGCAGCCGATCGAGGAAGAGCGAGCGGTTGGGAAGGCCGGTGAGCGAATCGTGAAGCGCTTCATGGACGGCCTCCTCGATCGCGCGGGCGTGGTTCAAGGCAAGACTTGCGTGTTCGGCAAACGACAGCAGGATCTGCTGATCGCGACCGTCGTACTGTCGCCCGGGCCGCAGCGAGCCCACTCCCAGAGACCCGACTGTCGTGCCCCCTTCATGCACCGCCACGGCCATCGCGGCCGTCAATCGCTCGACCGGGAAGTCCCGGGTCGAGCTGGCGGAGGCAATGCCGCTGACCGCGTCGGCGATCACGACGCCCGGCCTGCGCATGGCCTGCGCTCCAAGTCCCACCGCGCGCGGCTGATGCCTGCAGCCGGGGAGCGATGCGGCGTCTGCGCCCACGGCGGCGACGAGGACGGTGTGGGTCGGATCGTCGGGGTCGACCAGACGGAGCACGCCGACCTCATCGCCCAGCAGCTCGCAGGCGCCCTCGACGACCGCCTCCAGCACTTCCTGGACCGGGGTCCGGTCGACGATCTGCCTCTGTAGGTGAGCCAACCGCTCCAACAGGACCTGGCGCTCGCGGAGCTGGTCGAGCAGGCGCGCGTTCTCGCTGGCCTGGCGCTCCGAGTCCGAGCGCAGCGCGCGCTCGTTCTCGAGCAGCCGCAGGTTCCGCAGCGTCAGGGTGAGGACCCGGCCCATGCCGCGCAGGAGCCCGAGCTCCTCTTTTTCGAACGAGTAGCCCTGTCGGCGCACGACCACGAGATGCAGGGGCCGCTCGTCCTCCAGGGACACCGCCACGGCCTCGCACTCGCCGGCGCCCGGGAGGGCGATGGTGCGGGTCCGCTTCGCGGCCACGGAGACGAGGGAATCGGACCCGCTGGGGAGGTCCCCGAGGCCAACGGCCGTGATTACCGTCCCACCGCGCACCAGCGCCGCGCCCTCGGCTCCGAACGCCTCGGCGACGTGCTCTACCGCCTTCCTGGTCGTGGCCTCCTCGGTGTGGAAGTAGGAGATCAGCGATAGGAACTCGGCGAGCTCCTGCGTGTGCGAGGTGTCGCTGATCGGTGCTGGCGGACCGGGAACACGCCGGCGCCTCCTCCCGGGGGCCATGGGCCCAGTCTACGCAGGGGCGTTGGGCGACAACCCCAGTTCACCGGGCGACCCTGCTCCCCGGCCCGGCCGGAGGGCTAACGCCGGGAGACCGGGGGAATCTCGTCGCGCACAGGGGGCAGCGAGGCCGAGCGGGGAGCCGCGGGAGCTGGGCTCTTTCCGTCTCGCGAGCGCCTGGCCGACCAATTCACGGGCCGCGGCGCAACCCGCAGCAGCGCGCGCCAGGTCGCCCCCCGAAGATGGCCGTCGTCGGTGAAGCCCTTGGAGCGCTGGAAGCGCTTCAGGGCGCGCCGCGTCTTGCGCCCGAAATAGCCGCTGACGGGAACGGTTTGGCCAGCGCCCCGAAGGTGCTCCTGCGCCCAGACCACGAGGTCGCCGCGGCTCCCGGCCGAAAGCGCCGGATACGCCCCTCTCGGCTTGTGGACGCCCGGGATGCCTCGGTCGATGTCCGCGCCGACGGCTCGCCACTCGCGCCGGTTCGTCTCCTGCCACGACCACCAGCTCACGCCGTCGAACCCGTAGGAGATCGCCATGCGGCGAAAGCGGCGCACCTCACGGACTGGCGGGTTGTCATACGTCTGCCCGAGGGGGTAGATCGCTCGCCGGTAGACGCGGTTGTAGCGAAACGTGTGCTCGAACCCGCCCTCGACGGAGACCCCGATCGTGTGCCAGTAGAGCTGGGGCAGGTTGTAGCGGGCGCCGCCGGGGCCGAGGAAGACGGAGTAGGGGAACGCCGGGTGGTAGTCGACGTAGGGGAAGCCGGTCAGCGCGGTGGGAAAGCGGCGGCCGATCCGGCGGCGCAGCTTGTCCACGTAGATGTCAGCGGCGGCGTAGCGGCCTTCGTAGCTCGACTCGGCATCGATCACGAGGCAGTCCGCGCCCTTGCGGACCGCCGCCGCGCCACGGCGCGCCTCAGCACCGGGGTGGACGCCATACACGAATTGCCAGGCGCAGACTCGCAGATGGCGGCGGTGGAGGTATGACACCAGGGAGCGATTGAACTGGCTCCACGAGCTGGTCCCGTCGGAGCTCTTGATGTAGAGCGTCTCGATTCCCTTGCGGTGCGCCTTGCGAGCGATCCGGTCCAGCTTGCCGCCGTTCGACCGGCTCACGTACCAGATCCACATTCCGTCGTCCCGGTACGGGTTGGCACCGCCGGACCGCGCACCGTGCGCGGGGCTCGTGCCGCCGTGGGCCCCAGAGACGGTGGCGGCGCCGGCGAGCGCGACCACGGCGGCGGCCAGCGCTGCCACGAGCGCGATGACCAACGCGGCAGCTGGGTCCGAGGCTACGGAGACCCGGAGCCCCGATCCTCGGCCTGGGTTGGTGGGGGGGAAGTCCATGCAGATGGCGACGAAGCGGTACCCGGGCTAGGCATGGCGGGGTCAGCGCGGGCATCGCCTACTGCGCTATCGACAGGCACGCAGGATGGCATGAACGACCGGCCGCCTGCCGGCCCAGCGGCCGACCTGCCTAGGGGGCTAGCCGCCGAGCAGGTTCCCGAGGGCGTTCTTGGTTTCGGAGGAACCGCCACCGGCGGCTGTGATGCGCCCCTCGGAGGGCTGGACCAGGAGCCATCCGGAGCCCGAAAACGACATCTGGATCGTCTCGCCGGAACCGCGTCCGAGGAAGGTCTTCAGGTTGACGTCGGCCTTGATCGAGCTGGAGACACCGCTCGACCACGTGATCGCGGCCTGTGGGTCGGCGTAGGTCTCGGTCCCGTCGATCTGGATCAACACCGGCGGCCCGTCGGAGACCAGCGCCACCCAGCCGGTGCCCGCGAGCTCCATGTTGTAGAGCCCGGCCGCCAGCGCGCCCGACGCTCCCTCGACCCGCTTGATGTCCCAGTCGATGCCGTCCTCGAACGCCAGCACGTTCGCGCCGTTCGCCGTGATCCGCTCATCGTCGAGCTTTAGCAGCTGGATCTCCTGCGCCATGTCCGCCAGGAAGACCTCCCCGGTGCCGGAGACCTTCATCAGGTCCGTTCCCTCGCTGGTCACGGCCTTCTTGAGCATCCGCGAGAGGCCGCCCGACCCGGCGTGCTCGAAGCGCACATCGCCCTGGTAGGCGACCATCGAACCCAGCTTGGCCTGGATCGTCACGTCGGCGAGCTCGACCTTGAGCAGCTTCGAGTTCTGGAGGCGAAACGCCTCCCCGCCCTCGGTCTCCCTGAACTGGCCCAGCGCCTGCTCGACGGACATCGCTCCTCCTTCGCTCGTTGTGCGTGGATGCGAGGGAAGGCTAGTTCCCGAGATACCGGGCGAGCGCGAAGTCGTCGGTCTGGCTCGGGCCTTGGCCGATGCCCACGGCGACGATCTTGCCGTCGCCTTGAAGGGCCACCCCGAACGCTCCTCCGACTTGGTTCGTGAACCCGAAACTGGTGCTCTGCAAGCCGTCACCGGAGAACGTTGTGTCCAGCGTCCCGTTGCTGTTGTAGCGGGCGAGTGCGAAGCCCGCGCCGGCGCCGCCGACCACGACGATCTTGCCGGTCGATTGGATCGCGACCCCGTTCGCCCGACTTCCGAAGCTGGTCGTCTGCTTTCCGTCGCCGGAGAAGGTGACGTCCAGAGAGCCGTTGGCGTTGTACCGGGCGAGGGCGAAGCCGCCACCGAGACCACCGCGCCCGGCGGCGACGATCTTTCCGCTCTGGACCGCCACGGCCAGCGCCCCGTCGGATCCCCCGAGGTCGGTCGTCTGCTTTCCGTCCCCGGAGAACGTGCTGTCCAGAGTCCCGTTCGAGTTGTAGCGGGCAACCGCGAAGTCGCCGGGGAAGGGGCCGCCGTCGCCAACCACGACGATCTTGCCGCCCTGAAGCGCTACCCCAGTGGCCCCATTCGATCCGGCTCCGAAATCGGTCGTCTGCTTGCCGTCGCCTGAGAACGTCGTGTCCAGAGAGCCGGTCGCGTTGTAGCGGACAACCGCAAAGTCGCAACCGTTGAAGCAGGCGCTGCCGACGACCACGATCTTCCCGTCGCCCTGGATCGCTACCCCAGTTGCGCCGAACCCTCCGAGGTCCGTCATCTGCCTGCCATCGCCGGAGAACGTCGAGTCCAGAGTCCCGTTCGGGTTGTAGCGGGCAACGGCGATCTGCTGTGCACCGCCGATCTGGGTGGCGGCGTGGCCGACGACGACGATCTTCCCATCGGCCTGGACAGCGACTCCAGTCGCCTCGTCCTCGCCCCCGAAGTCGAGCGTTTGCTTGCCGTCGGCGGAAAAGGCCGTATCCAGGGTGCCGTTGGCGTTGTAACGCGCGACTGCGAAGTCGGGGGAGCTCGCACCGGCGTGTCCCGCGGCGACGATCTTGCCGTCGCCCTGGATGGCCACCGCGGCCGCTCCGTCGAGGTAGCCACCGAAGCTGGTCGTCTGCTTGCCGTCGCCTGAGAACGTCGTGTCCAGGGACCCGTCCGAGCCGTAGCGGGCGAGCGCGAAGGAGGAACCATTCCCGCCGGCGATGCCCACCGCGACGATCTTGCCGTCGCTCTGTAGCGCCACCTCTCGCGCGGCGGCGGAGACTAGGAAGTCGGTCGTTTGCTTGCCGTCTCCTGAAAAGCTCGGGTCCGGCGTGCCATCGGCGTTGTAGCGGACCAGGGCGAAGTCCCCACCGGCGGTTCCAGCCGAGACGATCTTGCCATCGGCCTGTAACGCCACGTCGCTCGGAGAGAAGAAGTCCGTCGTCTTCTTGCCGTCGCCGGAGAAGGTCGGGTCGAGCGAGCCGCCTGAGTCGTAGCGGGCAAAGGCAGCGCCCGGGCCGCCAGGACCGCCAACCACGATCTTGCCGTCTCCCTGGACCGCGACCCCGGCGGCTCGGTCGTTGCCGGTACCGAAGTCGGTCGTCTGCATACCGTCCCCGGAGAAGCTCGCGTCGAGAGAGCCATTGGAGTCGTAGCGGGCGAGGGCGAAGTCGAAGGCGGAACCAGAAGCGTTCCCGGTCGAGCCAACCGCGACGATCTTTCCATCGCCCTGGAGCGCCACGCCGCCTGCAGCGTCACGGATGGAGCCGAAGTCCGTCGTCTGCTTGCCGTCGCCGGAGAAGGTCGCGTCCAGCAACCCGCTGGAGTCGTAGCGGGCGAGTGCGAAGTCACAGACAGCATCGGGATCGCCGGTGCACGTATTGCCCACCGCGACGATCTTGCCGTCGTCCTGAAGCGCTACGCCCGCCGCCCCCGCGTCGTCTCCAAACTGGGTCGTCTGCTTTCCGTCGCCGGAGAAGGTGGTGTCGAGCGTCCCGTTGGCGTTGAAGCGGGCGAGCGCGAACGAGTGGCTGGTGCAGCAGACCCCACCGAAGCCGGTCACCCCTACCACCACGATCTTCCCGTCGGGCTGGAGGGCAACGCCTGTCGCCTGATCATCCAGTCCGAAATCAATCCGCTGCTTTCCGTCGCCGGAGAAGGTGGTGTCGAGCGTCCCGTTGCCGTTGTACCGGGCAAGAGCGAAATCGTTGAAGGAGAGATCGCCGGACGTGGAGCGGAGCACGCTGCCGACGGCGACCACCTTGCCGTCCGGCTGGCTCACAGTCGCGTTGGCTTCGCTGAACCCGAAGGGGAAATCGGTGGTCTGCTTGCCGTCCCCGGAGAAGGTCGTGTCGAGGTCGCCTGGGCCCGCGAACGCCAAGGCAGGGAAGAGCGCCAAGACCAGTACGGCGACGACAACGCTGATGCTGCTCACGAGCCCTCGCGCCCTCACGGCCGCTCCACTCTCCCCGCCCTAGCTGTCCGTCCGACCATACCACCGAGATCGCCGGCTCCAACTTCGGATCGAGAGCCCAAGGCGGGAGGTGGGTCACCTGGCGCACGGCCCGGGAACGCGCGCCATGCATTCCCCGGTTTGGGCACCACGGCGAGGGCGGTACCCGAATGTGGACAGCTACTCCGACAGCCGGGCGGTTTCGAGGGCTTGGTTGCGGTCGGGGAAGATTCGGATGCGTTCGATCTTGCCGCCGACGAGGTCGTAGACGTTGCCAGACCTTGTTTCGGTCGGCACGCCGCTCGCTCGTCCGGTGGCGGTCAGCCGCATGAAGGCCAGCACTCGGTTCGGGCCGATGGCTTCCAACCGCTCGACGTGGAGGTGGAAGTCGGGGGCGGTGTCGGCCACATCGGCAAAGAAACGCCGGATGCCGACCGGGCCGTCATACACGCCCCCGACTCCCGCGGCCGGCGTGGACAACCGGACGTTGTCCGTGCAGCAAGAGAGGTAGCGGTCAACGTCCCGCGCGTTGACCGCGTCAATCGCTCGTGTGACCACCTCGACGTTCTCCTGCGACATCGCCTACTCGGGAAGTCCGGCCGCTTCGAGGGCTTCACCACGGGTCCAGTACTCGCGGCCCCGCACGACCTTTCCGTCGCGGACCGTAAAGAGGGCGGCGAAGGTCAGCTCGGTCTCGATGCCGCTCAGCTTCGCCCGCCCGCTGATCCGCAAGACCGCGACGACCTGATCCTCACCTGCCTCGATCAGTTCGACTGGCTCACTCCTGAAATCGTCGAAGGTGCCGACCCAGTCATCCAGGTAGGCGCGCACCGCGCCCTTGCCGTGAATCGGGCCGCGGTCATCGAGTGCCCCCTCGACCGCCCGGTAGTCGATGTCGTCCGCCATGTACTCCAGCCATGCATCCAGGTCCCCACGGCTGAAGGCCGTAGCCGCTTCGCGGACGGTCTTGATGGCCTCCTGCGACATCGCCCGCGCAGTATCTCGCGGCGCCGACCGTCCGCCCGCCATCCCTTGCATAAGCCGTCGCGGATGGGCGGTGCCGGGCTCGAACCAGCGACCTCCTGCTTGTAAGGACTGCTGCCCCGGTGCGGTTATGAGGCATCTCAGGCACGACTACGCACGGCCTCGTTGATGTGCACGGCTTCGAGATGCGCACCGATCCCGCCGCATTCCCGCTGGTTGGGGCACCAGGGCGGCGGCGGTGCCCAAATGTGGACAGCTACTCCGAAAGCCCGGCGGCTTCGAGGGCGTCGGACTCTTCGTGGGGGAGAAAGGACTCCATCCGCGTCACCAACAGGTCATCGTCGAAGGTCCAGACGGTCCAGCTCTTAATGTCCAGCTCGATGCCGCTCCCGGCTCCCCGAGCCTGTACGTGCTGGTGCACAAGGACCTTCCTGCCCTCGACCCTGAAACCAAGGGGTTCGATCCGCTGCTCTTCGAAGGCGTCCGGCTCCATCCACCCCCGCACCGCCTCCGCGCCTCTCAGCGACGCTTGACCTCCCGGAGGGACGAACTCAACCTCGGGATGGGCGAGCTGCACCGCCGCATCGAAGTCGCCTCGATTGAAGGCCTCATGGGCACGCCGCAGCGCGTCGATCATTGCCGCCTCGCGGTCGTCCATCGCCCGCGCAGTATCGCGCGAAGACGGCGCGGCTTCAGGAGAGGGAACGAGGCGCGACCCAATCGTTGGCCGCGTGCGCCGCGTGGGTCCATGCCCCTACCGGGCTCGCTGCGGGATCGCCAACCCAGTCCCAGGCGATCGCCGCGCCTCGCCTATGCGCTTACCCAATCGCCGGCAGCTGAATCCGGCCCAGGGGGAGGGTCGCTAGCCAGCAACGCAATCGCCACACACCGCCGGCTGGCTCGCCACACACCCACGAGGGAATCGCAAGGGAGTAACCCCCGATGAATGCCGCAAGACGCCAGCACGAGATCATGGTCCGCCTGAACGACGCCGAACTCGCCCGCCTGGACGAGGGCCGTCCGGCCGGGATCCCGCGGGCGGTCTATTTGCGAGGTCTGCTCCGAGAGCCGCCGGCCCGCGAACCCATCGCCAGCCGGGAAGAGTGCTTGGCGCTGCTGACGGCGGCGGCGCGGGAGGGCAAGGTCAGCGCTGCGATCGCGCTCGAGCGGGCGCTGAGGCCCGACGACGAGCCGAGCGTCGACGACGCGCTCGACCGCATCCTGGGGGAGGGGTGACCGGGGCGCAGGTCCTACTCCCGCAGCCCGGCGGCTTCGAGGGCCTCGTCGGGCGACGCGTAGGCCTGGAACCTCACGGCCAGCCCGTCGCGGAACGTGAAGACGTGGCCCATCGTCATATCGACGGGGGCACCGCTGCCTTCGCCCCTTCCATGGAAGCCGACGATGGCGATCACCTGATCGCCTTGCTCGACGATGCGAGTTGGCCAGATCAAGAA
>JBIOZP010000073.1:0-2852 GCA_044871225.1 Solirubrobacterales bacterium | reverse complement strand
CGCTTCGCGTCCGCCAGCCGCTCGAAGGTCCCGGCGTCGACGAGGCCGCGGCAGAGCTCGTCGTATTCCTCCGCTGAGCCGTCGCACCAGTGGACCTCATCCGGCTGGGTGAGCTCCGTCACGCGCTCGACCCAGGCGAGCAGCTTCTGGTGGGTGGTTAGCGCCGTCGTGGCTTGCGTCACTGGTGTCAGGGTCTCCTTGTGTCCGCGATCCGAGGGCGGTAAGGGTATATCCGGTCCTCCCTACACTGCGGCGCGTGCGTCCGGTGCTGCGTTTTGTGGCCTCGGTGATGATGGTCAGCGGCACGCTCCTCATTGCCGACGCCGCGGTCACCCTGCTCTGGCAGGAGCCGGTCTCCGCCTACGTCGCGAACCAGCACCAGGAGGAGCTCCGAACCGCCTTCGTCGACCCGCCTGAGCGGGTCATCCGGCGCCAGCCGCTCAAGGGCGATTCGATCGCCCGGATCCAGATCCCGTCCATCGGCGTGGACGAGTACGTCGTCGAGGGCACCGACCTCGAGAGCCTGCGCAAGGGGCCCGGCCACTACCCCGACAGCCCGCTGCCGGGCGAGCAGGGCACGACCGCGATCGCCGGTCATCGCACCACCTACGGGGCGCCCTTCCGGCACATCGACGAGCTCGATCGCGGCGACCGGATCATCGTCGACATGCCCGACGGGCGCTTCATCTACCGCGTCGAGGAGTCCAAGATCGTCGACGACCAGGATCTCTCCGTCCTGAACCCGGTCGGGTACCGCCGCCTGATGCTGAGCGCCTGCCATCCGCTCTACAGCGCGGCCCAGAGGATCATCGTGTACGCCCGCCAGGTGCGGCGCGAGGAGGCGACGGTCAAGTGAGGAGCGCCGGCAGCGCCGAGTCGGACTCCACCGACGACTGGTCGCGCGACTCGAAGAAGAGGATCAGGGCGACCACGAGCGCCAGCGAGATGGCCACCACGGCGACCCAGTAGAGGATCTTCAGCAGCACGCGACCGCCGCGAGGCCTCGGCTAGGCCGGGTCGCGCCTCGGGACGAGCACCGCGCGCTTGAACTCCGCCACCAGCGTGCCGTCCTGCTTGTGGACCCGCGTGTGGACCCGCACGACGCCGCGGTCCCCCTTCGACTGCGAGGGCCGGACGTCGAGCACCTCCGACTCGGCGAACAGCGTGTCGCCGTGGAACACCGGCGCCGGGTGCGACAGCTCCTCGGTGGCGAGGTTCGCGATGGCCTTGCCGGACACGTCGGCCACCGACATGCCGAGCGCGAGCGAGTAGACGAGCGGCCCGACGACCACGTTGCGCCCCTGCTGGGACTCGCCCGCGTACACGTCGTTGATGTGCAGCGGGTGGTGGTTCATCGTGATCAGGCAGAAGAGGTGATCGTCCGCCTCCGTGACCGTCTTTGCGGGCCAGTGCTTGTAGACGGCGCCCACCTCGAACTCCTCCAGGTAGCGCCCGTACGGCCGCGCGCCGGAGGCCTCGCGCTCGGCCTGGCTCGTTTCGATGCCCTGCGTCTCAGTCTCGCCCATGGGGCGCGCAATCCTAGTGACACCGCTAGATTGCGGGCTCGATGCGCAATCCCAGAGACTTCTTCAAGCCGCTCGCCATCGGCGCGCCGGAGCCGCTCCGCGAGGTGCCCGTGCGGCCGTCGCGGATGATCCACTTCCTCGACTTCTCAAACGAGAAGATGGTCGCCAAGGCGCCCGACATCGCCCCACAGGTGGACATCCTGCTCGGCAACCTCGAGGACGCCATCCCGGTCGACCGCAAGGAGGCCGCCCGCGAGGGCCTGATCAGGGTCGGCTCGGAGATGGAGCTCGGCGAGACGCAGCTCTGGACGCGCGTAAACGCGCTCGAGAGCCCGTGGATGCTGGACGACCTCACGCAGCTCGTCGGCGCCATCGGCGACCGCCTCGACGTGGTCATGGTCCCGAAGGTCGAGGGCCCGTGGGACATCCACTACGTGGACCGGCTGCTCGCGCAGCTCGAGGCGAAGGCCGGCCTGGGGCGCCCCATCCTGATCCACGCGATCCTCGAGACCGCGCAGGGCGTGACGAACCTGGAGGAGATCGCCACGGCGAGCCCGCGCATGCAGGGCATGAGCTTCGGCCCCGCCGACCTGGCCGCCAACCGGCGCATGAAGACGACCCGCGTGGGCGGCGGCCACCCCGGCTACCGCGTGATCGAGGACCCGGACCCCGACAACCCGGACGCGCCCCGCGCGACCGCGCAGCAGGACCCCTGGCACTACTCGATCGCCCGCATGGTGGACGCCTGCGCGAGCGCCGGGATCCTGCCCTTCTACGGCCCCTACGGCGACATCAAGGACGTCCAGGGCTGCGAGACCCAGTTCCGCGCCGCCTTCCTGCTGGGCTGCGTGGGCGCGTGGTCGCTCCACCCCGCGCAGATCGACATCGCGAAGAAGGTCTTCTCGCCGGATCCCGAGGAGGTCAAGTTCGCCAAGAAGGTGATCGACGCGATCCCGGACGGCCGCGGCGTCCACATGATCGACGGCAAGATGCAGGACGACGCCACCTGGAAGCAGTGCAAGGTGATGGTCGACCTGGCCGAGATGCTGGCTCGCAAGGACCCGGAGCTGGCCGAGGCGTACGAGCTCGAGCCCGCCCGCGCCTAGCCCGACCTCGGCCAGATAGGGTTCCGCGCCCCCATGCGCTTCTTCGAGTACGAGGCCCGCGAGATCGTCAAGCGGGCCGGGATTCCCGTGACCGATTTCGGGTTCGCCACGACGGACCAGGAGGCGCGCGAGATCGCGCACCGGATCGGCGGCCCGACCGTGATCAAGTCGCAGGTGCTGACCGGCGGGCGGATGAAGGCGGGCGGCGTGAAGTTCGCCG
>JBIOZP010000072.1:0-2974 GCA_044871225.1 Solirubrobacterales bacterium | reverse complement strand
TGTACAAGTCCGACTCCGACGTGGTCCGCTTCGCCCAGGGCGAGGGCTACCTTCAGGTCGCCGACAACCAGGCACTGGTGCTCGTCGAGGAGGCCATCCCACCCGACGAGATCGACCGCGGCGCCTTCGAGTCCCGGCTCAAGGAGGCCCAGGACGCACTGGAGCGCGCCGAGGAGGACTCAGAGGAGCACGCCCGCGCCGAGCGCGAGGTGAAGCGCTACGAGGCCTTCCTGGAGGCCGGCCAGAGCTAGCCCCAGGGCGGGGCTCCGCTTCACGCCTACTCGCGGTCGAACCGGCCGCGCGACGTCAACGGTGTCTGGCGCACGACTTCGGGGAGGTACTCCTCCAGGAAGACCCGGGCGACGAGCTCCTGGCGCGAGGCGACGCCGAGCTTCTCGTACAGGCTCTTCACGAGGTCCTCGACGGTGTGCGGTGATAGGACGAGCGCCTCGGCCATCTAGGCTCGCGACAGGCCCCGGGCGAGGAGGGTGGCCACCTCACGCTCGCGGGCGGTCGCGCCGAACGCCTCCAGCCGGACCGTCGCCGAGCTTGCGCCGCGAGCCCGCTCGGGGGTGCCTGGCGGAGGCCGGCTACTACGGCCAACCCGCGCCCGGCGCGGGTGCCGGGGCTGTCAGTAGCTGACCGGTCCGTGGTCCCTCGGTCAGCCTGGCGATGTTGTCGGCGGGGCTGTCCGACATGCGCCACGCCGCCGCCAGCATGAAGAGCGTGCTCCCGTCCTCGCCTCCGAGCGTGCAGGCGAAGCAGGGCATGTCGAGCTGCACCCGTTCGAGCACTTCGCCGCCTTCGCGAACGCGGCCGACGAGGTTGTCCCCGAACTCACCCGCACCGGTCCAGATCGCACCGTCCGCGTCCATGCAGATCCCGTCGGGACCAACGCCGTCTGCCCAGACCCGCCGGTTCGAGAGGGCGCCGTCGCCGGCGATGTCGAAGGCCGTCAGCCTCCGGGCAAAGGACTCGGCGACGATCAGCGTCGAGTTGTCGGGCGTCACCACCATGCCGTTGGGGAACGCGATGCCGTCCGCCACCCGGCGTGCCGATCCGTCCGGCGTGACCAAGGCGATGATTCCGGGCGCGTTTCCCTCGCCGGGGTCGAAGTCGCAGCCGCCGTTGACGTATACGTTGCCGCGGCCGTCGACCACGAGCTCGTTGAATCCCTCGACGCCCAGGCCGCTCAGGTCGGCATGCGGCACCATCGACCCGTCAGGCTCTCTGCGCATGAGCCCCTGGCCGGTCACCAGGAGGCGACCGTCCGGCAGCCAGTCGATCGACCAGCCGAGGCCCGGCGGCCCCTTCGCGACGGCCTCGGCATTGCCATCGAGGTCGACGGCGAGGATCTCCTCCGTGCCCCAGTTCGCACACCACAGCCGTCCGTCGTGCCAGCGCGCAGATTCGCCGATCGCGAGCCCCGCAAGGAGAGGCTTCGCTCGGATCGCTGGTGATTGGGAAGGCATGTCGCACCTCCGTGCATGACAGAATCAGAGAACTAGACCGTATAGTACCCAAAACGGAACCGTCTAGTACTCTTCGGAGCGGATGGGCAGCCCCCCGCCACCGAACACCCCGACCGCCGCGGCTGTGGGAGACCAACCTCGCTCGGCACGCAAGCGGAGCGCGATCCTGGAGGCGGCCACGACGCTGTTCCTCCGGAACGGCTACCTGGGCACCAGCATGGACGAGATCGCGGCGCGCGCCGCGGTCTCGAAGCAGACCGTCTACAAGGCGTTCGCGGACAAGGAGAGCCTGTTCTCGGAGATCGTCATAGGTGCGGTCAACGAGGCGGCCGACCCGGTACACGCCTCCGTGGTCGCGCTCGAGGACAGCGGCGACGTCGAGGCGGATCTACGCGGCTTCGCGCGACAGCTGGTCCGGCAGGTGATGCAACCGCGGATCCTGCAGCTGCGCCGCTTGGTGATCGGCGAGGCGGGTCGGTTTCCCGAGCTCGGGCGGACCTTCTACGAACAGGGCCCAGGCCGGACGATCGCCGCCCT
Source organism: Solirubrobacterales bacterium (assembly GCA_044871225.1). GTDB lineage: Bacteria > Actinomycetota > Thermoleophilia > Solirubrobacterales > 70-9 > AC-56. The sequence goes on along the minus strand of JBIOZP010000072.1, from coordinate 965 downwards.
CGTGACCGTCTTCGAGCGGCTCGCCGAGCGGGGCGTCCTGCAGCTCGACGATCCGCCGCTGGCCGCCGCGCACTTCAACTGGCTCGTCATGTCGATCCCGCTCAACCGGGCGATGCTCCTCGGTGAGGACGAGCCCCCGGCATCCGCCGATCTCGACCGGTGGGCGGACGCCGGGGTGCGCGCCTTTCTCGCCGCCTACGGGCTGCCGCGCTGACCGCTCAGCCCATGCTCAGCTCGGCCTTGACCTCGCAGCGGTCGATCGAGGCACGCGTCCCGGGCGTGTCCGCCGGATCCATCTCGTCGAGGGGCCCCTCGGCTGCCGCCATGTCGTCGGCCGTCTCGAAGACCTGTATCACGACCGCGGTGCGCTGGCCCGGGTCGTGGAGAATCTGAAGGCTCTTGGCCGGGATGTCCACGGGCGGTTCCTCGCTGCCCTCAACATCGGCCAGTCGTTCGGCCAGGTGATCCGGGTCGACGTCCGTGAACCTGACCACGCGTGCGTACATGGATCCTCCATTCGGTCGCCGGCAAGGAGAACCTACACCCCCGCCCCGAGCTCAGGTGAGGAGATGTCTGCGTACGTCTTCGGGCCCTTGGCCCTTCTTCTTGCCGTCGACCAGTTGGGCCTTGCCGACGACGTCTGCGAGACCCGCATTGCAACGCGCCAGCGGAGTCGAGGTTGCAGAGTTGGCCGAGCTCTCAATTCACGCGAGCAGCCACGCGGCTCGTCAGATTGCCTCGATGTCGTCGACGACGGTGATCACCTCGCCGAAGCCGGAGACCTCGAAGGCGCGGCGCACGCTGTAGGGCGGTCTCACCACCACCAGGTCGCGGCCGGCCTCGGTGGCGCGGGCCTGCGCGGCCGCGATCACGCCCATGCCGGCAGAGTCGAGGAAGCTCACACGGCTCAGGTCGATGATCACGAGGGCCGGCTCGCCGGCCTCCACCTTCGCGAGCTCCTCCAC